>JAYCWP010000065.1:0-3612 GCA_037257225.1 Lawsonibacter sp. | reverse complement strand
CTTCATTCATGCCAGGGCTGCAAACCAATTTGCGAAAAATTCTTGACACTACCATTCCGCATAGGACAGCGGATCGTTGTAGATGAGCCAGTCCAGTTCAGACCGCTGGAAACGACTATTTGCCACCTCATCCTCAACAGCGGTACAGTTAATAGAAATCATGCTACCGTCAGAATATCTTAGTTCAACGCAGCCGGTATCCATGTTAAATTCACAGGAAAGTAATGTTTTCATAATGCTATCCTCCAATATTGGCTCTGTTAAGAAGAAAAACTCCCGCCTAATTCCTGTTAGGAATCAGACGGGAGTTTCGTATGCACCCGAAAACCGTCAGCTAACAGTTGATAAGTGATTTAGTTCCTTATCACTGTTAAGCCAAGGGTTTGTGGGCTTTCGGCAGCGGGGGTCTTAGGTGGTCGGTTTGGATCAATTCGGGCATCACAGGTGGCCGGAATGGAGGACGAAATCCCGCAAGCCCGCTGAAATCAAGGAGTTCAGAGGTGCACCTGCGGGGGTCACTTTGGGGATATTGGCCCGTTTTTGAGCCGATTTGAGCGCTGTCTAAAATTGTGAATGTTCTGATAACAAAACGCGGTTCCAGTGGCTATTTTCCGTTTCTGTGGTATGGTGTGTTGCTGATAAGGAGGTGGCACACCATGCGAGAGACACTGGAAGACCTGTACTACGGGAACATCACGCCATACGACCGCCAGATCCGTTCCGGCACATCCCTAATGAAAGCGATGGAACAGTCGCAGGAGAGCGAGGAGCAACTCGCCAAACCGCTGGAGGGCGAAGCCCACAGTCTGCTGCTGCGGCTCATCAACGCGGAGAACGAGATCGGCAGTACGCTGGCTCTGGAGAATTTTATCCTGGGCTTCCGTCTGGGGACACGGCTGATCCTGGAAGGGCTGGACGAAGACGACGGCAGTCTGGTGGAACTGCTTCGCAGAGATGAATGGAGAGGGAAACAAAGCAACTACCCATCCAGTAGGCCACGCAAGTCCTGCTACGCAAATCAAAGATAAAAACCTCGGAGGTAAAAAAACATGGCAAAGCGAAGGCCGTCCGGCGACGGTATGGTACGAAAACGGGAGGATGGCCGCTGGGAGGGCCGCATCGTTATCGGCCACAAGGAGAACGGCGATCCCATCTTCCACTACATCTACGCCAACACCCAAAAAGAACTGACTGCCAAGCTCCGGCAGAATATCACCGCCTATCAGGGCGTAGATCTGACGGAGGAGTGCAAGATGACACTCTCGGAGTGGCTGGACAGATGGCTGGAGCAGATGGCCTCCGTCCTCCGACCCAGCACACTGGAACACTACTGCAGGGATATGGAGCACCATGTCGAACCGTATCTGGGACAAAAGAAGCTCACGCAAATCACACCGGCAGACCTGCGGAAGCTCTACGACACCTTGAAACAGCATGGCAGTGTCCATCCCCGCCCCGGCCAGAGCCGCGGGCTATCCACCACTGTCCACGGCATCCATACCACCCTACACCATGCGCTAAAGTCCGCGGCAGACCAACGGCTACTGCCTCACAATCCTGCTGACCACGTAGAGCCACCCAAGGTGGCCCACAAATCCATGACCATCCTGAATGAGGAGCATCTGAACACCTTTCTGGCGGCAGTAGAGCAGGACCCCATCTGGAAGGACTTCTTCTACACAGAGCTGACCACCGGCCTGCGGCTGGGCGAGATCTGCGGACTGATGTGGTCTGACTTCGATGCCAGGAAAGGGACCCTGAGTGTCAACCGAACCATCCACAAGGAAAAGGGTGGGCGTCTGGTGACGGGCGATACCAAGACTTACGCCGGAACCAGAAAAATCGTCCTGCCTGACAGTACCGCAGAGCGATTACGAAACCGCAAAAAATGTTCCTACTCCGTCTGGATCTTTCCCAACCCGCTCAAACCCGAAGCACCTATGAACCCCAGCATCGCTTATCACCATCTGAAAAAGTTGCTTGAAGAAAATGCCCTGCCTGGCCTTCGATTCCATGATTTGCGCCACACCTTTGCCACCCACGCGCTGGCCAACGGAGTGGATGCCAAGACCCTGTCCGGAATCCTGGGCCATACCAAGACCAGCTTCACGGTGGACACCTACACCCACACCACAACAGATATGCACAAAAAGGCCGCTGAGATCGTAGACGGCTTCCTGACGGACTGCTTAGGAGACCATGGCAAAGCACAGAAACCGCGGCGACGGCAGTCTCCACCTGAGAAAAGACGGACGCTGGGAAGGCCGGTATGTAGTGGGCTACGATGACAAGGGCCTACCCATGACCAAAAATGTTCTCGCCAAAACTAAGGCAGAGTGTGCGGCAAAGCTGGCGCAGCTCCGGGATACGCTGAAAGAGCCTGCACCGGACCAGCCTAAACCCGGAATCTTGCTGGCCGATTGGCTGGATTTTTGGTATCAAGGATATAAAAAGCCAAACCTCCGCCCCAACACCCAAATGTCCTATGAGCGGCGAATCTATCAGCATATCATCCCAACCCTTGGTCGCATCCAGCTCAACAAGCTGACCACCGCAGACATCCAGGAATTCTATGCCAATCTCAAGAAAAATGGAAGGTTGCTTCGCACCGAACTCTATGGCGAAGGTCTCTCCGACCAGACGGTCCGGGGCATCCACACCACCCTCCACGCCGCGCTGGACAAGGCCGTGGAAGAAAATCTGATTTTCCGAAATCCTTCAGATGGATGTAAGCTTCCCTCTGCCAGGCCCAGAGAAATGAAGGTGCTGACGCCAGAGGAGATCCAGCGGTTACTGATCCAGGCCAGAGAGGATGGCTGCTACGAGCTGCTCCTACTGGAGCTGTCCACCGGTCTGCGCCGTGGCGAAATCTGTGCCCTCCAGTGGAATGACCTGAATCTTAAAACGGGAGCGCTCCAAGTAGAACGGCAGGTCCACCGGGTACGAGGTGAATTGGTGGTATCTCCACCCAAAACCAAGGCAGGCCGGAGGACTGTGCTCCTTCCATCTCCTGTCCTGAATGTACTCAAAACTGTCTCTACCTCCCGTTGGATGTTCCCCTCGCCAGTCAAGGAGGACTCCTCCATGGACCCCGCGGCAGTGTGAAAGCGGCTGTCCACTGTGCTGAAACGGGCCGACTGCAAAAGACTCCGCTTCCATGATTTACGCCATACTTTCGCCACAGCGTCCCTGGAGCACGGTATGGACGTCAAGACCCTTTCGACCATCATCGGCCATGTGTCCAGCAGCACTACCCTGAATATCTACGCCCATGTGACGGGCGAGATGCAGAGGACTGCCGCAGCCAAGATCGACCGTGGGATCGTCAAAAGCGAAACCGCTCAAGAGGTTGACACGGCGCCAAGAAATCCGCCTCCCTCCACCTTCCAGCCCTACAAGGGCCAGCGCCGCAAGCCCGGCACCGGCTGTGTCAGCCCAATCAATGACCACCTGTGGGAGGGCCGATACTCCCCTATCGTCAATGGAAAGCGCATGGCCCGCAATATCTACGCCACCACCGAGGAAGAATGTGAAGAAAAACTGGCCCAGCTGATCCGGGGATAAGGTACAATAAGTTTCGCAAATTGAAAAGTATATAAAAGGAGACATGGT
>JAYCWP010000064.1:0-6452 GCA_037257225.1 Lawsonibacter sp. | reverse complement strand
CCAACAGCTGCGCAAGCGCCGCCAATCGTGGATCCACTTCAGGTCTGCACCCGCAGGGGCCGAGGTTCAGATCGGCACCGCACTTGGCACACAGCCCTTTGCAGTCTTCTGAGCAAAGGTTCGTTGTATCCATCGCGAGGACGAAGGCCGTGGTGACCACCTCGTCCAGATCCAGCTCGTTTCCGTCCAGCAGAAAAATCTCGTCCTCACTGTCCTCGTTCTCCAGCTCTGCAGCCAGCAGACTATCCAGTGGGACGACCTTCTCTCGGGAAAATTCTTTCCCACAGCGGTCACAGACCAAATCCAACTCCGAGCGGGCCGTTCCGTTCAGCACCAAGGCGCCCGCATGATTGCTCACGCTGCCCTCTGCCACAACAGGCCGGGTAATCGGCTTTCTCCCATAAAAGTCCAGCTGGGACAGATCCAACTGGTACCGGAAGGGCTTCTCCGCGTCCGGCCTATGGATGACGTCTCGCAGATCCAGCCGCATCGCTTACCCTCCTCCGGGGATACAGACCCCTTACTCGCATAATGGTACGGAAGATATTATACTGATTCTCCACAGAAATGTCAAACCTTTTTTTGTGGTTGACAAATATATTTTTTTATGCTGGAATTGCAGTAGAATGCTCAAATCAGACAAAAGGATCGGTGCTCCATGAAAGAATTCACCATTGGAAAGAACGACGCCGGTCAGCGGCTGGACCGCTGGCTCGCCAAGACCCTGCCTCTTCTCCCCGCCCCTCTGGCCCAGAAGTACATCCGGCTCAAGCGGGTCAAGGTCAACGGGAAGGGGGCTAAACGGGACGTACGTCTTGCTGTTGGCGACCTTCTTCAATTATATATCAATGACGAGTTTTTTGACCGCCCCACACCGGAGAACGCATTTCTCTCCCTCTATCAGCCCAAGCTGAATATTTTATATGAGGATGAGCACATCCTTTTGGTGGACAAACGCCCTGGGCTGGTAGTTCATCCCGATGAGAGCGAGCGGGTCAACACCCTGCTCACCCACATCCAGGCCTACCTCTATCAAAAGAAAGAGTGGTCCCCCTATTGGGAGAATTCCTTTGCCCCCGCCCTGTGCAACCGCATTGACCGTAATACCGGCGGCATCGTCATCGCTGCTAAAACCGCCGAAGGCCTGCGTATCATGAACCAGAAGATCAAGGATCGAGAACTGGAAAAGCGATACCTCTGTGTCATCCACGGAACAATGCCACAGCGGGAGGGCAAGCTGGAGGGATATCTCTGGAAAGATGAAGTAAAAAAGCAGGTCTATGTCCGCTCCAAGCCCGTCCCGGGCGCCAAGACCGCCATCACCCTTTACCGCACCCTAGCTGTCCGGAATGGTCTCTCCCTGGTGGAGTGCGAACTGATCACCGGCCGCACCCATCAGATCCGCGCACAGTTCTCTGCCGCCGGTCACCCGCTGCTTGGAGACGGAAAGTACGGCAGTGAGCGGGACAACCGGAAGTACGGACGCCACGGGCAGGCCCTGTACTCCTACCGTCTCTCCTTCCATTTCACCACAGATGCCGGTCCCCTGGAGCCCCTCAACGGCCACAGCTGGCAGGTGGATGAGGTGGATTTTGTGCAGGAGTATTTTCCCGATTTCTCCCTTCCGCAAACAGAGGGATGACACCTCGGTGTTTTCCCCTGTCCTATCAGGCGTTTTTCCCTGTTTTCTCCGCAAAATTCCCCCTATATTTTCGACAAAATCCATTGACATTTCTAAGGTAAACAGATATAGTTGATTGCGCTATCCGTGAATCCCCGCGCAGGTAGTCCTCTGTCCCTCCAGGGCGGACTCCGGCGGGAACTAAACCGAGGGAGCTGACATTTTTTAATTCATAGAAATGGGGGAGGATCTATGCCGAAAGAGCTGATCCGTCTGGCCAACTGTACCATGGCGTTTGACGGCGAGGTCGTGCTGGACAACATCAATCTATACATCAACGATCAGGAATTCCTCACGCTGCTGGGTCCCAGTGGGTGCGGCAAAACCACCACTCTTCGTATCATCGGCGGTTTTCAGACGCCCACTCAGGGGGACATTTTTTTTGACGGCGTGAGGATCAATGATATTCCGCCCCATAAGCGGGCTATCAATACTGTATTCCAGCGGTACGCCCTTTTTCCCCATCTGAATGTGTTTGAAAATATCGCCTTTGGCCTTCGCATTCCAAAGACCGACCCGGATACCCATCGCAAGGTCAAACTTCCGGAGTCCGAGATCCAAGAGCGGGTCACAGAAATGCTGAATGTAGTGAACCTGCGGGGCTTTGAGAAGCGGGCCGTCTCCTCGTTGTCTGGCGGCCAGCAGCAGCGCGTGGCCATTGCCCGTGCTCTGGTAAATCGGCCGAAGGTGCTGCTGTTGGATGAGCCTCTGGGCGCACTGGATCTGCGTCTGCGCAAGGATATGCAGATCGAGCTTAAGCGTATTCAGCAGGCCATGGGCATCACCTTCATCTATGTTACCCACGACCAGGAGGAGGCCCTGGCTATGTCCGACACTGTAGTCGTCATGGACGAGGGCAAGATCCAGCAGATCGGAACCCCTGAAGACATTTATAATGAACCCAAAAACGCTTTCGTAGCCGACTTTATCGGCGAGTCCAACATCATCGACGGCATCATGCGGGCCGACGGCGTGGTAGAAATCTTCAACCGCCGCTTCCAGTGCCTGGACAAGGGCTTCGCCAAGGACGAGCCGGTGGATGTGGTCATCCGCCCGGAGGACGTAGATATTGTCCCGGAGGGCCAGGGCCAGCTGAAAGGCACCGTCACCTCTGTGACCTTCAAAGGGATGCAGTATGATATCATCGTAGACTTCTACGGCTTCAAGTGGCTGATCCAGACTACCGACCTGTCCCCTGTGGGCTCCCGCATTGGGATCAAAATCGACCCCGATGGTATCCATGTAATGAAAAAGAGCCACTACTCCGGGATGTTCGGAGACTATTCCTCTTATAGTGAGGAGTATGAAGAGATCAGCGATGCCGACTTCGATCCAGAGGCGGAGGATCAGGAGGCGGAACATGAAGAAGAATAAACTGGCACTATTCTCCGCCCCTTATGTACTGTGGATGGCTGTCTTCGTGGTCATTCCGATCCTGATGATCGTTGTATATGCCTTCTCCTCCGTGGAGGGCGGGTTTACGCTGGACAACTTCGCCCGGATCGGCGACTACATGGTGGTATTCACCCGTTCTTTTAAGCTGGCCTTTATCGCCACCGCTATCTGCCTGCTGCTGGGCTACCCCGTCTCGTGCTTCCTGGCCCGCGAAGGCCCCCGGTTCCAGCGCATCGCCATGATGCTCATCATGTTGCCCATGTGGATGAACTTTCTGCTGCGGACCTACGCCTGGATGTCCCTTCTGGAGAATACAGGTCTCTTAAACCGTTTCTTTGAGGCCATTGGTCTGTTCAACCTGATCAACGGTATATTCGGCACCAATCTGGAATATTTTAAGATGATTAACACCCAGGGGGCTGTGGTGCTGGGTATGGTCTACAATTTTCTTCCCTTTATGATCCTGCCCATCTACTCGGTGATCGTTAAACTCGACCACCGGCTTATTGAAGCCGCCCGGGATCTGGGCGCCAACTCAGCTACCGTGTTCCGGCGGGTCACTTTGCCCCTGTCTCTCCCCGGTGTTCTTTCCGGCATCACTATGGTGTTTGTCCCCGCAGTCTCCACCTTTGCCATCTCCCAGCTGTTAGGCGGAGGTAAGCAGCTCCTGCTGGGCAATCTCATCGAAATGCAGTTCAAGGGCACAGCCTATAACCCTCAGCTTGGCTCTGCTGTTGCGCTGGTGATGATGCTGGTAGTCGTTGTCTGTATGACTGTGATGAATCGCTTCGGTGAAGGCGAGGAACAGGCGGTGATGCTATGAATCGGAAACCTTCTCTGTTCAGCCGCCTGATGACCGGCCTGATTTTTCTCTTTCTCTATGCCCCCATCTTTGTACTCATCGTCTTTTCCTTCAACGACTCCAAAAGCCGTTCTGTATGGGCCGGTTTTACCCTGGATTGGTATGACAAACTATTCCACGATCAAATGATTCTGGATGCTTTGTATACCACCTTGGCTGTCTCGGTTCTGGCGGCAGTCATCGCCACCATTGCGGGCACCTTTGCCGCCATTGGCTTCTACAACATGAGAAAGCGCTGGCGCACCCCGCTGATGACGGTGAACAACATCCCCATGGTCAATGCGGAGATCGTCACTGGTGTCTCACTCTGCCTATTCTTTGTGGCCTTCTTCAATCTGTGGGGCGACTTCGCTCACTGGGCTAACGGGTCCTTTGGGCTCCAGCTGCCCGAGCAGCTGTATCTTGGCTTCGGTACTATGCTCATTGCTCACATCACCTTCAATATCCCCTATGTGATTCTGTCTATCATGCCTAAGCTGCGGCAGATGGACAAGAACCTGGTGGATGCGGCCCAGGATCTGGGCTGCACTTGGATGCAGGCGTTCTGGAAGGTAGTCGTCCCGGAAATCAAGCCGGGCATCATCAACGGCCTGCTCATCGCCTTCACCATGTCGGTGGACGACTTTGTTATCAGCTACTTCACCGCCGGCTCCAGCACTGCCAACCTGGCCATGCGTATCTACGCCATGACCAAGAAGCGCATCAGCCCAGAGGTCAACGCAGTATCCACTCTGTTGTTTATCACTGTTCTGATCCTTCTTGTCATCATCAATGTGCGTGAAGCCCGCCAGGAGCGTGCCGCCGCCAGGCAGCGCCACACCTGATTTTTATGGTGGATTCACCGTAAAAATAAAATTCTGAACGTTATTGGAGGAATGATCAATTGAAAAAAACAGTTTCCCTGACTCTGGCTCTGGCCCTCTCCGCCGGCCTGCTGGCCGGCTGCTCCGGCGGCAGCGATCCTGCCGACTCCGGCAACTCTGAAAAGCGCGTGGTCAACGTGTGCAGCTGGGGCGAATATATTGATGAGAGTTTGATCGATGAATTTGAGCACGAGACCGGGATTGAAGTCAACTACCAGACTGTCCCCAGCAACGAAGAACTCTATTCCATGCTCAAGACCGGCGGCGCCAACTATGACGTTGTGGTTCCCTCTGACTATATGATCTCCCAGCTGATCGAAGAGGGAATGCTGGCCGAGCTGAACTACGATAACATCCCCAACTTCTCACTGATCGACGATCGGTTCAAAAACCTGTCCTACGACCCGGAGAACAAGTACACGGTTCCTTATGCTTGGGGTACCCTGGGCATCATCTACAACAGCGCCATGGTGAAGGAGCCCATTACCAGCTGGGACGCCATGTTTGATCCCCAGTACGCCGACCAGGTTCTGATGATCAATAACTCCCGGGACGCCTTGGGAATCGCCCTGATGGATCTGAACTATTCCGTGAACACCGACAGCGAAGACGAGCTGCGGGCCGCTTATGACCTTCTTGCCCAAGCCAAAGAGGCTGGTGTCTACCAGGCCTTTGTTATGGATGAAGTGTTTGACAAGATGGAGACCGGCGAGGCCGCTATCTCCGCCTACTATGCCGGCGACTATCTCACGATGCTGGAAACCAACCCCGATCTGAAATATGTGGTTCCCGAGGAAGGTTCCAACTGGTTTGTGGACGCCATGTGCGTGCTGAAGGATGCTGAGAACAAGGATGAGGCCGAAGAGTGGATCAATTTCCTCTCCTCCACTGATGCCTCTCTGAAGAACATGGACTATATCGGCTACGCCTCCCCCAACAAGGAAGCCCTGGAGCGCTATCCTGACTACTATGAGGAGACTTACGGCGAGGAGTTAGATCCTGCGCTTTATGAGATCATGGCCGCCCCCCAAGAGGTTCTGAAGAACTGCGAATCCTATTTGGTCCGCCCTGCAGCGACCCGCACCCTCTACAACGATCTGTGGACTGATTTAGGTATTCTGGCCTAACTGGTCACTGCATTTAAAACGACAAATTTATCGTTCAACAGCCCCGGGATCAATGTCCTGGGGCTGTTTTTCTCTTGTTCACCATCCAAAGATCAGAAACCTATCCTTTCTTTAGATTTACAAATTGTTCACTCTTTAGCCGAAATTTCGTGATAACTTTTCCGCCCAATGTGGTATTCTATACTCGGATCAAGGATCCACAATGTTTTCCCCCCTTTTCTGATTGGAGATCTCCTCCAGATCCCCCTACCGGGTTCCCGGTCCCGCACGCCGGCACCCGCAGGTTCCGGTCCCGTACAGGGTCCGGTCCACCTGACATTTTGGCGCTTTGCGCTTCACTGCCACCCGGCCCGGACACCGGTCTGCTCCGGGTGGCAGACCAAAATTTCTCCGGTCTGATTCTCAGGCCGGTTTTTTCATGCAGAAATCAGTTCCCAAGGTGTTGTTCTCTGAATTTTGGTTCATTTCGCAAGTCAGGACCCCCGGCTAAGCCGGGGGCTTGAGTAAGCCCTAGAAGGGCACAA
>JAYCWP010000063.1:0-3809 GCA_037257225.1 Lawsonibacter sp. | reverse complement strand
TGCGCGAGTGGTGGAATTGGTAGACTCGCTGGCTTCAGGTGCCAGTGCTCGCAAGGGCGTGCGGGTTCGACTCCCGCCTCGCGCACCAACGTCGGAGCAAAGTACTCTTTGCTCCGACGTTCTTTTTTCAGCAAATTGAAAGAATATCATTTATCCGCCTTTCCCTTTTTGATTCTTAGAGTCAAAGCCAATTCCACTTTACAGTGCATAGCGAGAATACGTTCCATCTTAACTGTTCTTTACATATTATACAGATAAACCAAATTATCAAATATATAACTCAGAAGCGGAAGCACCTTGTTTGTTAAGATGCTTCCGCTTTCCAATTTTATCCATATTTGTGTGGAGTTCATACTTTATATCAAGGCAGGCTGATTTCTGATGCCTTGAAGTTCGCCTGAATACAGCCCAAAATATGGTGATTATCTCTTATTTTCCCATTTCTGAACAGTTCCTTTTTCCTGCCCATATCTTAGACTGCGTTCTCCTGCCCGCTGCCCATTCGGTCCTATCTTAGGATTTCTTCCAACCAGCTGATACATTCGGCTGCACACCGTTTCAGTTCCGGCTGTGTGGCTCCCCGTCGAAGGACTCCCGACATGGCCTCAATGCATTGGAGCAGGCAGGCAGAGGCAGCCTGCTCGCAGTCCGTCTCTCTATCCTGTTCCCGCAGTAGACCAGACAGCGGTACCTGGTAACTCTCCGCCAGAAGCATCACCGTGCGCAGGGTGGGATTTCCCTCGCCTCGCTCATACGCGGAGAGACTGCTGGTGGAGACCCCGGAACGTGCCTCCGCCTCCTCCAGCGTCATTCTGCGCTGCTCTCTGAGCCACCGCAGCTGTACGCCAAAATCACGCAGGAGAGTTTCCTCCCGCTTTTCATCCCGACGTTCCACTCTCCACCTCGCTTTTCCCCTCAAAGTGATTATCTGTCTGCGTATTTTATATTTTCAAACATCTCTCTAACAACAGGATAATGGATTCCCGTTTTTCTGTCAACACATCAAAGCGTAAATTAACTGCCCTGATTCTCAGATACGGCCAAGCTCACTTAAAAAATTTAAAATTTCACTTGACTCACTCACCTGTTTATGTTATATTAACAGGTACCTGTGAAAAGGGGCTTTTGTCGTGCGCATTTTTACGGTGTAATGCCGCCCGACCCCCTCCTCCAACACCTTTGGAACACAGGGAGGCAATCGCCGGATCCCACCGTAACGTTTTGGTACAGTGATATCTGTGCCTGTACGTCGCTGGATTCGGCATCAGACCGCATCCGGCGTTTTTCGTCTTATGCGGGATTCAAAGCGGAGAACTTTCTTCGCAAAACACTAAGGAGGTGCCGAACCTATGGCAAGCAAAGCCGGCGCGCGCATCAAGATCACCCTGCGGTGCTCTGAGTGCAAGCAGAGAAACTACAACACCATGAAGAATAAGAAGAATACCCCTGACCGTCTGGAGCTCAACAAGTACTGCCCCTTCTGCAGAAAGCACACCGTCCACAATGAGACGAAGTAATTCCTCTGGAATGGCTGAAAGGAAAGAAGGGTAACTAAGATGGCTGAGAACGAAAAGGTGGAGCAGAACGTTTCCTCTGCTCCTAAGGCCGAGAAGGCCAAAAAGGACCCTAAAAAGTCCGAGAAAAAGTCCAAGCCCGGCATCTTTGCCCGCATCGGCCGTTGGTTCCGGGAACTGAAGATCGAGTTGAAGAAGGTCGTGTGGCCCACCGGCAAGCAGACCGTCAACAACACCCTGATCGTCATCGCCTGTGTTATCGTCGTGGGCATTTTCATCTGGCTGTTTGACGCGGTGGCCGGCGGCCTGATCCAGGCCCTGTTCCACCTCGTGAATGGGTGATCGGCATGGCTGACAATGTGAATTGGTATGTAGTCCATACCTATTCTGGGTATGAGAACACCGTCAAGGCCACCATTGAAAAGTATGTCGAAAACCGTCACCTGCAGGATGTGATCCACGAGATCAGCATCCCGCTGGAAACTGTCACCGAGATCACAGACAACGGCCCCAAGGATGTGGAGCGCAAGGTGTTCCCCGGCTATGTGCTGGTCAAGATGGTCATGAATGACGAAACTTGGCATGTAGTGCGGAATATCCGCGGCGTTACTGGTTTCCTGGGCGAAGGCAACAAGCCCATCCCTCTGTCTGAGGACGATGTCGCCGCCCTCGGTGTCGAGAAGCACGAAATCGTGGTGGGCTATCAGGTAGGCGACAGTGTCAAGATCACTGACGGCGCCTTGGAGTCCTTCCTGGGCACCGTGGAAGAGTTGGACCTGGAGCGCGGCAAAGTTCGCGTGATGGTGTCCATGTTCGGACGGGAAACCCCTGTAGAACTGGAACTGGAGCAGGTCGAGCCCATAAGCCAGTGATCTCCCGCCGCCAACAACAGACGTTTTCTCTGCGGCATCGAGCCGCAGAACGTGGGAGGGACGGTTCAGTCCGTCCCGCCAAATGGGCGCAGACCGCCCAACACAACCACATTTTTCATTATGGAGGTGCTCTTTCGTGGCACAGAAAGTAACTGGATACGTAAAACTGCAGATCCCCGCCGGTAAGGCGACTCCCGCCCCCCCTGTTGGCCCCGCTCTGGGTCAGCACGGCGTGAACATCGCCGCCTTCACCAAGGAGTTCAATGAGCGCACCAAGAACGACGTGGGCATGATCATCCCCGTCATCATCACTGTGTACGCTGACCGCTCCTTCACCTTCATCACCAAGACCCCTCCCGCCGCTGTGCTGATCAAGAAGGCCTGCAACATCGAGTCCGGCTCTGGTGTCCCCAACAAGACCAAGGTGGCCACCATCAGCAAGGAGGATGTGCGCAAGATCGCGGAGACTAAGATGCCCGATCTGAACGCCGCCAGCGTTGAGGCCGCTATGAGCATGATCGCCGGTACTGCCCGCTCCATGGGCATCGTCGTGGGCGAGTAAGGAGGGTGTAAACAATGTTTAGAGGCAAGAAATATCAGGAGAGCGCCAAGCAGATCGACAAGAACGCTCTGTACGATACCAACGAGGCCATGGAGCTGCTGGTCAAGACCGCTCCCGCCAAGTTCGATGAGACTGTTGAGCTCCACGTGAAGCTGGGCGTTGACTCCCGTCACGCTGATCAGCAGGTCCGCGGTGCCATCGTTCTCCCTCACGGCACTGGTAAGACCCAGCGCGTTCTGGTTTTTGCTAAGGCCGCTAAGGCTGACGAGGCTCGTGCCGCTGGTGCCGATTTCGTTGGCGATATGGACCTGGTGGAGAAGATCCAGAAGGAAAACTGGTTCGACTTCGATGTGGTTGTGGCTACCCCCGACATGATGGGCGTTGTAGGCCGTCTGGGTAAGGTCCTGGGCCCCAAGGGTCTGATGCCCTCCCCCAAGGCCGGCACCGTCACCATGGACGTGACCAAGGCCATCAACGAGATCAAGGCCGGTAAGGTGGAGTACCGTCTGGATAAGACCAACATCATCCACTGCCCCATCGGCAAGGTCTCCTTCGGCGCCGAGAAGCTGGCTGAGAACTTCAACGCCATCATGGGCGCTATTGTCAAGGCCAAGCCCGCTGCTGCCAAGGGTCAGTATATCAAGAGCTGCGTGGTGGCTTCTACTATGGGCCCCGGCGTCAAGGTCAACGGCGCCAAGCTGGTGTAATCTGATCCCGATCTTATATCAAAATGCGGTCCCGGTCCAATTTGGACTGGGACCGCATTTTCGCTCTGCTCCTCTATCTTGGGGCCTCTCCACACCTGTAGGTAGTGTCAAGAGTTTTTCGCAAATTGGTTTGCAGTCTCTGGGATGGATGAAG
>JAYCWP010000062.1:0-18139 GCA_037257225.1 Lawsonibacter sp. | reverse complement strand
AAACCATGTCTCCTTTTATATACTTTTCAATTTGCGAAAATTATTATACCTTATCCACCTGTAGAACCACTTTCCCTCCGCTCTGATCCAGGCATCATAAATGCGGAACACACCGTAAATTTCAGCACATTTTAATTGACGAAGTTCTCCTCTTCTGCTATGGTAAGTGTGGAAAGAAAGTGTCGCATGCGGAAGGTATCCATCCTGCGGAGCCTTCGTGAACTAGTCATCTAGGGAGGTAATGTTATGAACGAGCCCAATACCAAAGCGACCCCCATCCCGCAAAGCGAGGTTACCCGGGTCAAGGCCCTGGGATTCCTCTGGGACAAGCGCACTCCAGATCGATTCAATGGCCGTGTCATCACCCGCAACGGAAAGATCACAGCCGAGGAGTGCCGTGTCATTGCGGAGGCCGCCAAGCGTTTCGGCAGCGGCGAGGTGACTATGACCACCCGCCTGACCATGGAGATTCAGGGCGTCCCCTTCGAAAATATCGAGCCCCTGCGAGAGTTTCTTCGGGAACAGGCCGGTCTTGAGACCGGCGGAACCGGTGCAAAGGTCCGCCCGGTTGTCTCCTGTAAAGGTACTACCTGCCAATACGGTCTGATTGACACTTATGCTCTGTCCCTGGCGATCCACGAGCGCTTCTTTAAGGGCTACTCTGCTGTCAAGCTGCCCCACAAGTTTAAGATTGCTGTGGGTGGTTGCCCCAACAACTGTGTCAAGCCTGACCTGAATGACGTTGGTATTGTGGGACAGCGCATCCCCCGCGTCATCCCTGAACTGTGTAAAGGCTGCAAGCTGTGTGAAAAATCCTGTCCTCTCCATGTTGCCAAGGTAGTGGATGGTAAGGCTGTTATCGACCCCTCCCAATGCAACAACTGCGGCCGCTGTATCCCAAAGTGCCCCTTCCACGCCATTGAGGCCCAGGCTACTGGCTATCAAGTCTACATTGGCGGCCGCTGGGGCAAGCGCACCGCTATGGGCCGTCCCCTGAGCACGATCTTCACCGATCAGGAAGAAGTTCTGACCCTGATTGAAAAGTGTCTGCTGCTCTTCCGCGCCTACGGTCAGCCCAAGGAGCGCTTTGCCGACACCATCACCCGTCTGGGCTTCGACAAGGTCCAGGCCATGCTGCTGTCCGACGAGCTGCTTCAGCGCAAGGAGGAGATTCTGGCCCAACCCGCCGACTGATCCGCATCGCTTCGAATGGCCGCCCGCCCGGGCGGCCATTCTTAATCCATAGAGCGCATCCATCTTTCAGGATGCAGCTCACAGGAACTTTGAAAGGCGGTCTGCTTCTATGTCAGATTTGTTTGATTACCTCGCCTGGCGGGGAGATATTCCCCTGTCCCAGGTCCCTTTCGGCCCTGTAGACGGCCTAATCCTCTCCACCTTGTCCTATGTCCGGTTCCAGGAACTGGTCCCGAATTCTCCCTCTCGCTCCGTCCCCCTGCGGCAGGCGGTGGAGTCCTTCCTCTCCCTTCCGGAGCAGGAAGCAGAGGACCGGGTGCGGTGCAGACATGATATTCCTCTGCTGAAGGCTCTCCTCTCCGCACCCAGATTCTCTTCCCTGCTCCTCACATTCTATCAGGATCGCCTGGATCCCGAACATGAGATGCAGTTTTCCGCCCTCACTGTACTGCTGGACACCGGAGAGGCACTGCTGGTTTTTCGTGGAACAGACAATACCTTAGTAGGCTGGAAAGAGGATTTCAATCTGAGCTTTCTGGAGGTGGTTCCCGCCCAATCCGCAGCCCTTGACTATACAGCGCAGCTGGCTGCCGCTCATCCTTGTCCTCTGCTGCTTGCCGGCCACTCTAAAGGGGGCAACCTGGCTGTTTTTTCTGCCTCCCTCTCTCCTCCGGAACTGAGGGACCGAATCGGAACAGTATATAGCTATGATAGCCCCGGTTTCACCCAGCGAGTACTCTCTGCCCCGGGTTATCAGGAACTGCTCCCCCGTATCCGCAGCTATGTCCCTCAATCTTCTGTGGTTGGGATGCTGTTGGAACACGAAGAACCCTACACGGTGGTCAAAAGCCGCCATCTTGGCATTTTTCAGCACGATCCATACACCTGGGCGGTTCAGGGAGGTAACTTTATCTGCCTTGAGGAACTCAGCAACGGCAGCCGGAATCTGGATCTTACACTGAAAAACTGGCTGGCCAGTCTTACTCCTCAGGACCGTGAGCGCTTCCTAGACAGCCTGTATCAGGCCTTCGAGGACACTCAGGCTCAGGAGCTGGAGGATCTGGCACAGCCCAAGCGGCTATACGCCCTGATTCAGGGTCTGGTCCAACTGGACGAGGACACCCGGAGCCACATTTTCCACACTTTGAAAAAACTCCTGCGCGCTGCTGCCGATGTTTTTCGAGAGGATCGGAACGACCCAAAGACCTAAACAGCACAAAAATACGCCTCCGCTGGCCGGCCGGCGGAGGCGTATTTTTGTATTCCTTATGGCTCAGTCCTCCGGAGGACAGACACCCTTCCGGACATGGACAATAAAATCCTGTACGTTAGTCACGATGGTCTTGACCGACAGGCTCCCCCGGTCCCGCAGCTTGTTCACCGCAAACTCCGAGATATCCACCGAGTAGAAAAATAGGGGACGCACCTGCCCATCCACCACCCGATAGCACGGTGTCATATTTCCGGTTGCCACTGTATGGAGGGTAGAGGCCATACAGATAATCGTAGTAGCTTTCCGCACCAAATCACGCATGGCATCCTGTCCCTGATAGACATTCCCATACACCTCAGGCAGCGGGCCATCATCCCGGACAGAACCCACCAATACAAAGGGAACCTGATGATGCACACACTCATACATGATACCATCACGAACCTGTCCAGACTCCACAAACGCTTGGATAGAACCCAGACGGCGCACCTCATTGATCGTATCGATGTGGTTATAGTGGCCATTAAAGTGTGGCTGCTGGGTGTACACATCCTGTCCCAGGGCAGTCCCCAGATAGCCCGCCTCCAAGTCATGGGTGGCCAATGCATTTCCGGCCATCAATCCATTGACAAAGCCAGACCGCACCAAGGCAGCAAAGGCTGCCCGGGCATCAGCATCAAAGGAACATGCCGGCCCCATGACCCACAGAATATTTCCGTGTTCACGCTCATGTCGGAGCAGATCGTACAGCCCATCATAATCGATCGAATAGGCCGTCTCCCGGCTACGGCCAGTGCGGAAGGCAAATGCCTCCGCCTCACCCCTCTGATCCACAAAACAGTTTGGGTGGATATAGATTCCCTCAGAACCATCCTCTGTGCGGCCGACAACTACCATTTCCCCCGCCTTAACATTGCGGAACTCCACAATAGACACTGTCCCATCCCGCACTACGGCCACACAGTCCATACGGCTCTCCTCCGCCAGGAGCCATCGGCCGTCAATGTGGTAATACTCGGGAAACAATGTGGTAGCATGGTATCCTCTGGGCATCACGCCATCCTGTTCCGCAGGGGCCAGCTTCACGTCAGGGGCACAGTCCAGACCAAGAGCTGCAAAATCCGGTTCCCGATACCGGGGCATGGAAAAACTCATACAGAAACCTCCAAAACAGGACCGTGGAGCGATGGATCGATGCAAGGCCAGAGAAAAGGATCCTCCGAATTTTTCACGGAAGCCCCGCGGTCTTTTGTGGGAATATCCAAATTCAGCGGAAAATCCGCGAAATAGGAATGTTTTTTCAGCAAACTCTTTTAATTATATATGATTTTCTGAAAAAAGTCAATTTGATCCGAAACAGTTTCCCAGCCGCCCAGCATACTTCCACTCTACTCCAGATCCTGAAGGTCCATCCGCTTCATCTCTTCCCGGAGATCCCGGCGGTTCTTGTAATGGAGCCAGATACCTCCCAGCACCACGGTAGGAATGTTGGCCACCAAGAAAGCTCCCCCTACCTCCGCCAACTCCATTCCAGCGAGAGTCTCCCAATGCTCTGTGTGGTGCTCCTCCACCACAGCGCCGTGCTCATCATGGACCAGTTCCGATGCACCCACCTGGGTGAAGGCAGCCATCGACAACAGGATCAGAAGGCTGACCAATAGGGTCAACCCCGGCAAGATCAGGCCCAGCCAGCGACTCCTCCGCTTGCACAGCCACACCTGGAGGGCCACCACCAGGGCCACGGGCAGCAGCAGGAACAGGATCATCAACGGCCAGGCAATCAGACTGACCAATGAAGCCATCAACATGGTATTATTCTCCTTTCGTTTTTTTATAGGCGGAAATCAGCACCTTGGCGGTGTCGAAGTCTAGCTTCTCGTTCACTGCCAGCCGCTTGATCAGCCCAATATACGGGTCGGCAGCGGTGTCCTCGCTCAGGCGGATCTTCTGGATCAGCCGGTCCAGCCGCAGGCGTACAGTGGGATAGGTCACACCGTAGACCCCCGCCACCTCTTTCAGGGACCCAGAGGCCAACACAAAGCGCCGAATGAAGGCTATGTCCTCCTCCTCCAGTCCGGCCATCCACTCAGGGACCGTCTCGCTGGGCATTCTCTCTCCTCCTCTCTGTTTCCATTATATCGTTTAATTTTATTAAAGTTAATCTTTCACTTTATTTTCATTTCTACTAAATTATCTCTTACTTTTCTTCACATCTCCACCTACTGCTTTTACACTGCCTGGTACCCCCAGTTCAGAAAAAGGACAAAATGATCCGTGATGCGTGTGAATGCTGAAGCGGGACAGCGACGCTCCATCACAGCGCACAAGGCAGAGGCGATCCCCCGTCCCTGATTTGGCCTCCAGATCCGGACATCCACCCGCCCAGGCATCCAGCTGCTCCGCTGTGCAGTCTTTGACACAGACAGCATGTACCGTGTCATGGAACAGCTCGCTACTTCCAGGCAATCGGAGATGCGGTATTATCTCAGCTTCCATCAATTTTTTCCTCTCCGATATCAAACAAAGCACCCCGGAGCTCACTAGAGCCCCGGGGTGCTTATCAGATTTTATGGTGTGTGTACTCAGGCCTTGACCAGGACCGGGTTCACGCCGATCTTCTTGCCCTCGTCATAGACATAGAAGCCAGCACCAGACTTACGGCCCAGATAACCGGCAGCTACCATCTTACGCAGCAGATGGGCAGGACGATACTTCGTGTCGCCCAAATCCAGATAGAAAGTCTCCATAACCTCCAGCAGGATGTCCAGACCAATCATGTCCGCCAGAGCCAGGGGGCCCATGGGGTGGTTACAGCCCCGCATCATGCCCTCATCCACATCCTCCACGCTGCCGATATCCTCGTCCAAAACCTGAACGGCTTCGTTCAGCATGGGCAGAAGCATACGGTTCACAATGAAGCCGGGCTTATCCTTGGCCAGAATGGTGCGCTTGCCCATGCTCTTGCCCAGTTCGTCCACAATATCAATGGTCTCTTTGGAGGTACGCAGGCCATAGACGATCTCCACCAGACTCATTACAGGCACAGGGGAGAAGAAGTGCATACCCACCACCTTCTCCGGACGGCTGGTAGCAGCAGCCAGGCTGGTCATAGAGATGGAGGAGGTGTTGGAGGCAAAGATGGTGCGGCTGTCACAAATCTTGTCCAGCTGCTGGAAGATAGCCTGCTTGGCCTCCAGGTTCTCATAGATAGCCTCGATAACCATATCAACATTAGAGGCCACATGCACGCTGACAGAGGTGGTCAGACGGCCCATGCAGGCGTCCTTCTCCTCCGCAGTCATACGTCCCTTCTCAACCAGACGCTCCAGACGCTTGCCGATGCCGGCCTGCCCCCGCTCAAGGGCTGCCTTGCTCTGATCGTTCAGAATGACCTCATAGCCAGCCTGGATGGCAGTCTGTGCGATACCACTGCCCATCAGACCAGAACCGACGACAAAAATTTTGCGGATTTCCATTTTGATCTCCTTCTTTTCATCCATAATGGGGATGCGCGGGCGCTCAACCCGGAGCCGGCCTCGGCGGAAACCGGTGCGCTTCCTCTCTTTGCAGAGCGCTTCTCCCACTCTGCTGTGGGTATCTTATCACAATGTAGATTCCTTTGTCTAGGGCAAAACCAAAATCCAGAAACAGATTTTCAGTTTTTTCGGAGATGCATGCCAAAATCACCATTTCTTTGGCAATCATGTGATACGGCAGCCTCTTCGGATCGCCGCATCCAATCGATAAATCGAGCTTGCTGAAAGATTGCTTACTTCTCCCCAGTCACAGCTTGCTCTCCCCCTGAATCTCCATCGGATTCGGCCCGCACCCGGGCAAACGCCTTTTTCCGCACATAGAGGAAGAACAGAATGTGAACTGCACCGGTAACCAGCCAGGAAATGGGGTAGGAGATGTACAGGTTCTCTGGTGTGCGGTCGATTTGAAAGATGGTAAAAATCCACACGATCCGCAGACCACAGGCGCCAATGAGGGAAACGATCATAGGACCAATAGAGTAACCAAGACCACGCAAACTTCCAACCATGGTATCCATAATGCCACACAGGGCATAGGGACAAGCCACATAGCCAAGACGGATGATGCCCTGTCGGATCACATCTTCTTCTCCAGGGGCGTAAATACTGATTAGCGGATGGCCAAAATAGTATACCAAGTTTCCCAGGACCAGCCCTGTTATGATCACAAACCCCTGACAGTACAGTAAAGTCTTATCCACACGGCGGCACTCCCCGGCTCCATAGTTCTGTCCCGTGAAGGTCAGGTTGGTCTGGTAGAACGCATTCATTGCCTGATAAACAAAATTCTCGATGTTGCCAGCTGCAGCAGAGCCAGCCACCACAGTAGAACCAAAGGAATTGATAGAGGACTGGATCAGAACATTAGATAGAGAAAATACGATCCCCTGGAAACCGGCAGGCAAGCCAATCTCCAAAATCTGTCCTAAAATATGCCTATCCAGCTTCATGGTTTTCAGATTCAGGCGCAGAGGGCCTTCCTCCTTTGTCAGACAGAGAATGACCAGCCCAGCAGACACATACTGAGAAATTGTGGTGGCCAAGGCTACTCCCGCTACATCCATTCGAAGCAGGATAACAGAGATCAGATTCAGGATCACATTGACCACGCCCGCTATCATCAAAAAGTATAACGGACGTTTGGTATCTCCCTGAGCCCGCAAAATGGCGGCTCCAAAGTTATAGGCCATAGTGGCGGGCATCCCCAGAAAATAGATCCGCAGATACACAGTCGACTTGCCGATCACATCAGCGGGAGAAGACATCCATACCAGAAGCTGGCGTGCCGCAAAGAATCCGAATACTGCCAAGATCGCACCGCTGATCAGAGCCATCAGAATAGAGGTATGAACTGCACGGTTCACCATATCATGCCGTTTTCCTCCCAGATTGCGGGCCACTACTACATTGGATCCCACAGAAAGCCCCACAAACAGGGCCACCAGAAGGTTGATCAGAGATGCGGTGGAACCCACCGCAGCCAGTGACTCTTTCCCGGCAAACCGCCCCACTACAATGACATCAGCAGCATTAAACAGAAGCTGCAGCATACTGGAGGCCATCAACGGAATGGCAAACAACAGGATCTTATCTGCCAGGGAGCCGTGACACATATCCATCTGGTGGCGCTTTTTGGTGCGGATCATATCAGATCGGACCATCCTTTCTCACCGGATCCCGGCCGGATACGCAACTTTGGATCCATGCGCCGGACTGCCGGAAAATTTACAGTTTTTTAACTTGATGTACCTATAAGATACAACAGAATCAAAGATTTATCAATCCTCAAAATCACAGAAGAGCGGCAGAAAAATGGCGGGAATGAGGTCATCATTCCCGCATCTGAGCAGCAGATGCCGCCGTATTGGATTGTGCCGCTACTAAAACATCTCCCGCCTCCAGACGGGTGCTCCCATCCGGAATGATGGTATCTAGTCCCCTTTTGATCATCACGATCAGGAAATTCCGCGGCACGGAAATCTCACTGAGCGAGCGCCCACACCACTTATGGCTCCGCTCCACCACCACTTCTTGGAGCGAAATGTTCTCCCGGTCTTCAAACGCTCTGGCAGCCATCACCAGAAGGTCACCTGTCTGCAAAATAGTTCCTCCATGTGGGACGATGGTATCCTGTCCGCGTGCAATCATCACCACCAATAGATCCGATGGAATCGGCACTTCCTGCAGAGTCCCTCCGCTCCAGGGATGTCCCTCCCCCAGGTGGACTTTGATAAAATCGATGTCGCTCTCCTCTTGGTAATCATTAAAAGTCTTGCTCACATCGCCTGCCTGGTCAATCATCCCCAGTCGATCTGCCACCCACGGCAGCAGCGTCCCCTGAACAGAGATCGATAGCAGAACAATACAGAACACCAGATTAAACAGATCGTATTTCATCTCCACGCCGCCCAGTACCGCCATGATGGCAAATACGATCGAGGCCACGCCCCGAAGACCAGCCCATGATACTACCCCCACCTGACCCAGGGAAGGCCGAAAGGGCAATAGGAGCAGGGCTGCCACCAGGGGGCGACCCACCAGGGTAAGAAAAACCATCACAGCCAAGGCCGGCATCAGAACAGCAGGCAATTCCACCGGCGTTACCAGCAGGCCCAGCAGGAAAAAAATAAGCACTTGGGCCACATCAGTGACCACATCAAAGAAGTGGACCAGATAGCGCTTCTGCGGCAGCTTTGTATTTCCCATCCAAATGCCGCAGAGATAGGCGCTGAGATACCCGTTGCCTCCCAGAGCGGCAGGCAATGCATAGGACAAGAGAACCACCGAGAAAATAAAAATGGTCTGACTCTGCCCCGATGGAAAGGCACCTCGCCGCAGAGCCCAGATGGCCAGCTTACCCAGCAGTATACCACACAAAATCCCAACCGCCAGCTGCTGGAGCAGCAGCAACGGAACCACAATCTCCTCCCCAGACATAATTCCTACCGCTACAGTGGTCAGCATATAGGAGATGGGATCGTTAGAGCCCGATTCAATCTCCAGCAGGGAATCGGTATGCTCCTTCAGGGCCAGCTTTTTAGACCGCAGGATATTGAATACCGAAGCTGCATCAGTAGAGGAAATGACTGAACCAATCAGAAAACTCTCCAGCCAAGGCAGCTTCAGCGCCCAGTGCGCAAAGGCGGCCACCAGTGCTGCCGTCCCCGCCACTCCCAGTGTGGATAGGACCACAGACTGAACCGCTACTGGACGAGCAGCGGATAAATTGGTACCGAAGCCGCCATAAAACATGATGAAAATCAAACTGACCGAACAGATCAGATTGACAGCATAGTAATCATTAAAATAGATATGCAGCAGTCCATTTTCTCCAAAGCACATCCCTAACGCAATAAAGATCAACAGGGATGGAACTGCCAGGCGGTCCAGAAACCGTCCCATCAAAGTGCACAGGGCAATCACACAGCCAATCAGCAGCAGGGCCTCCGTCATAGCGCAGCAAAACCTCCACGGCAGGTACCGCTC
This sequence comes from Lawsonibacter sp., assembly GCA_037257225.1. Classification (GTDB taxonomy): domain Bacteria; phylum Bacillota; class Clostridia; order Oscillospirales; family Oscillospiraceae; genus Lawsonibacter. The sequence continues at coordinate 8,710 of JAYCWP010000062.1, read as the reverse complement.
CAGATCAACCAGGAGCAGACCAGGATATGAAATCCATTATAACATAGAACAAATCATTTTTTCTGAAAGAAAATGTGCTAAGGATAAAGATTTCGTTCAGATTTTTGCACAGACGCCTCTAAAAAATGCGCTCTGCCGGCCAAAAGGCCGACAGAGCGCAGATAAGGTAACGAGTGCTCACTGGCTTACAGCTTCTCCAGCCGCTCCAGGTCCATAACAAACACAGTGACGCCGCCCAGTTCTACATTCACCGGCACGGAGGGCATGGCCACAGCGTACTGGCTCCCAGTTGGCATGGTGACATTGGAATAAATGGTCTGTTTCCGCTTTCCGGCGCACTGCTTTAAAATGGACAGCGCATCCTCCAGCCTGGTCTCCTCCACACCCAGCATGATGGTGATGTTCTTCTTTTTCCAGAACCCGCCAGTAGAACTGAGCATGGTGACAAAAAATCCGTTCTGATTTAGTTCGCTTACTGTGGTGTCATAGTCATCTTCCTGCACCACAGCCAGGATCAGCTTGTTGTGTACATTGGCAGCTTCCATCATTCAGCCCTCACTTGCTTCCGGACCGCCTGTACATTTAAAAAGTCAGCAGTCCTTATTTATTCTATCATACAACATTTCTGAGAGAAAGGGAAGTCACAAAGTCCCAGTCTCTGTGAAAAATTTTCCTGCTCCCACCATTGGTCAGACATTGACGTATGCCCCCGTAGATATTATAGTAGTGAAACACAGGTCTCATACCTGTCCCTTGTAACCTTTTTCTCCCCTGTTCCGTCTAAATAGACAGATCGGCCGATCGATCCCGGAAAGGAGCGCACCCATCCATGACCAAAGCCGTCCTGGACAAAGAAACATTCTGCCGCCTTGTAGAGGAGCACCAAAACACACTCTACCGTACGGCCCGTTCCATCTTGTCCAACCAGCAGGATGCAGAAGATGCGGTGCAGGAAGCCATCTTTTCGGCTTACTCCCATCTGGACCGCCTGCGGGAGCCTGACAAATTCAAAGCCTGGCTCCTGCGGATTCTGGTCAACGAGTGCTACAGCCTCTGCCGCCGGCAGCGGAGAACCGTGGACTTCGACCAGATGGCGGAATCCCTGACCACGCCGGAGCCAGATCTCGCGGAGCATCTGACATTGTGGGACGCAGTTCTTCAACTGCCTGAGCCTATGCGGGCAGCAGTCACTCTGTTTTACTATGAGGACTGCACAGTGGCCGAAACTGCCCAGATTTTAAAGATCTCCCAAGGGGCGGTCAAAACCCGCCTCAGCCGGGCGAGAGACCGGCTTCGACAGACATTCACGGAGAAATGAGGTGTAAACATGGATCCATTTGATCAAGATTTGAAGCGGCGCGCCAAGGAAGAGCCATTTTCTCTGCCAGACTCTTTTGTCCAGCGGCTGCGTGAGACCTGCGACAGTCTTGAGGAATCGCCCCAACAGGAGTCGGAGCGGCGGCATCTCTCCCACTGGGGCGCCTGGTTTGCCGCTGCCGCAGCTTCTCTATTCGTGGTCCTTCCCAATGTGTCCGCCTCTGCGGCCGAAGCAATGGAGCAAATCCCAGTCTTAGGCTCCCTGGTGCAAGTCGTCACCCTGCGGAACTATCTCTACCATGACGGACACAGCTCCGCCGATGTCTCGATTCCTCATGTGCTGGAGGGCGGCCAAGCGGGAGACTCTGTCAACGAGGTGGTACAGGCAGACATTGACCAACTACTCGACCAGTTTCAACAGGATGCGGAGGTCCTTGCTCAGGGTGGCTATCAAAGTCTGGATGTAAGCTATGAGGTCACCGCTGATACAGACCGTTGGTTCACCCTCCGTGTGTCCGCTCTTCAGACCCAAGCCAGTGGACACCAGATTCTGCGCTACTACCACATCGACAGGACCGTCGGAAAAATGGTTACTCTATCCGATCTCTTCCCCGCCGATTCAAATTATGCATCGGTGCTGTCTGATGAGGTGCGCCGGCAGATGGAGGAGGAGGACCGTTCTTACTTCCCCAGCGAATTTCAGTCCATCGCTCCCAATCAAGACTTCTATTGGACCCCAGAAGGCGGACTGGTACTGGTCTTTGATGAGGCTTCTGTGGCTGCCGCTGCAGAAGGGGTATTGGAATTTCCCATCCCAGCCTCCACTGTGGAGTCACTCATGGCTGAACAACCCTGACCTGACTCGTTCAGAAAAATCGGCGGGCGCCCCCTTGACAAAGGGGCCGCCCGCTGTTATATTCACCCTACATGATTTTCTATCCTGACCCTGCTAATGACTTGCCGCGGACACACCAGCCGCAGCTGATTTCATGACAAGACAAGGAGGCTGCACTGTGTCCTGGGATTACTTCATCCACGCCAGAACGCTGGAGCTGCTCTATCACAAGCTGCAAAGCCCAGTTTTAGAGCGTTATCAAATGACCCAAATTGAACTGGACGTCCTACTATTTCTCGCCAATCACCCTGGACTGGACACCGCAAAGGACATTGTGGAAATTCGCCGATTGACCAAATCCCACGTCTCCGCTGCGGTCGATGGTCTTTCCAAGAAGGGGTACCTGCTGCGGATCCGCCGTCCGGACAACCGAAAGCTGATCCATCTCTCCCTTCTTCCAGAGGCCGCGCCCGTGGTGGCGGATGGCCAGGCCAATCAGCGCGCCTTCTTCCAGACGCTGGGACAGGGCTTTTCCTCCCAGGAGCGGGCACAGCTGGATGCACTTCTGCTCCGGGTCACAGAGAATGCCCGGCAGGAGTATCTCCGTCTGGAAAAAGGGGGCTAATAGACTGTTATGGGCATTGTTGAACTGCTCCTCCTGGCTGTAGGCCTGTCTATGGATGCTTTTGCAGTCTCTGTCTGTAAGGGGCTTTCTGCCGGGCGTGTCACCCTGACCCATGCCATCACCGTGGGACTGTGGTTCGGCGGATTTCAGGGCCTCATGCCCTTTCTGGGCTGGCTTCTGGGCAGCCGCTTCCAGGGTCTGATCGCCAGCATTGACCACTGGATTGCCTTTCTGCTTTTAGGTCTCATCGGCCTGAACATGATTCGTGAGTCACGCAACCGTGAGGAGGAGAGCCTGGGAACTTCTTTCGCCCCCCGGGCCATGCTCCCGTTGGCGGTTGCCACCAGCATTGATGCCCTCACAGTTGGCATCACCTTCGCCTTTCTTCAGGTGGATATTCTTCCCGCAGTCAGCCTGATTGGTCTGACCACCTTCCTGCTTTCCGCCGTGGGCGTCAGGGCCGGGGCGGCCGTAGGCGCCCGGGGCAAGTCCTGGGCAGAACTGGCCGGCGGCTTGGTCCTGGTGCTCATGGGATGTAAGATCCTTCTGGAACACTTGGGGGTTCTTTCATAAGTACATCGAAAAAGGGGCATGGCCGTATGGCCATGCCCCTTTTTTCAGTTTCATATCTGCCAAAGCTTTGGACTCGATCAGACACTGCTGTCGGCAAGCATACTGAGCATCAAGTCCATCACGTCCACCACCTCGGCCCCGGCGGGAGGCGCTCCCGCTGGCTTGGCGCTGGACCGGCGGTACATGCCGTCCATGTTCATGGTCATATCCATCCCTACGTCATGAATCTCCATGTTCATATCCATCTTGTCGTTCTTCATGGAGGCAGTCATGGTCATGCTCAGGCTGCTGGGATCGTTTGCCGACAGTTCCATGGCATAGCCGTTGACCTGTCTGCCGCCGTTGGTGAACAGAGTGAAGGCCAGGTCCATCCCCTCCCACTGGAAGGAGGACACATAGGAGGAGCCAGACTTTTTGAACGCCTGATCGCTGAACAGCGCATTATAGAACTGAAGCATATCCTTTGTGGTCATATCCGGACTGGCAGGGGTAAACTCCCGAAGGGACAGCGCCAGAACCTCGCCAAAGCCGCCGTCGTTCTGTTGGTAAGCCAGGGCCATCAGCTCCTGGTAGTAGCCGGAGCTGTACAAGCTATCCATCGCGCTTTTCAGGTCCAGGAAATACCAGCTATCGGTTTTTTCCGCCCCGAGCATCCCAGACAGGGCCTTGGACTGGAAATAGAGTTTCCCCGTCTCCAGATCCATGCGCATCGCCGCATCCACATTCAAGGACATGGTCCCCCCCTGGATAGGAGCACTGGTGCTGAGCACCATATCCGTATCAAACTGGATTGCCTTCTGGGACTGGAGCATGGTATAGTCGCCCTTCCAGCTAAAACGACTTTCCTCTGGCGCACCATTCTCCGCAGCACCCTCTGCCGTGAGATCCATCTGATAGTCACCGGTCACCTGGCAGGCATCCTGGGTGTACTTCCGCCCATATTCCATATAGCGGTCCATCCACTGATAGGTGGCGGTGTTGGCTGCCAGAATGGCATCCACATCGTCAATCATTACGGTGGCGGTACTCCCATCCCAGCCCACGTTGTAGTCCAGGGCGTCAGCCACCAGCCCAACTGGGATATAGGTGCGGTCAGAGGCGGGATCAATATAGGGGGCCACATCGGTGGTCAGGACTTTCTCTCCCTCCGGTCCGGTGACCCGGATCTCGTTTTTTCCAATGGTCAGCAACAGTGTCACGCCATCCTTTACCGCAGTCACCGCACGGGCATCGTTATCCCATGTGATATCCTTCTCTCCATAGCCCAGTGCTTGGAATGTAGCCGCCATAGGCAGGAAGGATCGGTCGCTCCTCAGCTGTGGCAGCGCATCGGTAAAGGTGACTGGTTCTCCATTGACCACCAGGGAGAAGTCCCCTTCCTCCGCCGCCAGAGCGGGGGTACACAGCAGTGCAGCCAGGGCGCCGCCGCAGAGCATAGAACACCAGAGTTTTTTCATACTGATTTCACTCCTTGGTTGAAGCTTCTCCCCCATGCAGCATGCAGCCACAGGGAGTGCCTCACAATTTCTTCCTGCATATTGTACAAAATATCACACCAAAAAGCAAGTATATCATTTAATTTCCCCGTTTTTGCAAAAACTCGCCCCTCCGAATGATCGGAGGGGCGAGTGTCTTGTTTTACAGGGAGTGTCCACATCCTTGGCAGCTGCCACAATCACCGCCGCAGCCACCGCATTTTTTGCCTGCCTTATGATCCTTCCACAGAGAGCGGATCGCCAGACCCGCTGCACCTGCAACACACAAGGCTACGATCCAAGTACCCATTTTGAAACTCCTTCCTATCCAGTGGCCCGCCTCTGCGGACCGTCCGCTTCATACTATTTTATCCATTGGCCACAGAGCGAACGTTCAGACGCTCGTCTGCCCCAGGCTGATAACCTCTGCGCACCGCCAGATAGATCAGAGTGACCAAAGCAATCCCAGCGGCTATGGTACCCGCACCAAAGGCCACCTCGCCCAGCATCAGACCGCCCAGCTGATAAACAATCAGCGATACTACATAGGCAAAGCCGCACATATAGCCAATCGCAGCCAGGGTCCATTTTGTGTTGTTCATCTCACGCTTGATCGCACCCATGGCCGCAAAGCATGGGGCACACAGAAGGTTGAAAATCATGAAGCTATACGCAGCAATGGGGGTGAAGGCCGCGTGGATCTGAGGCCAGATCTCCTCCCCTGCCTCTGAGAGTTCACCAGTATACTGGAAGAGTACACCAAAGGTAGCTACTACGTTCTCTTTGGCGATCAGACCGGTGAACGTAGCCACAGTAGAGCGCCAGTCTCCAAAGCCCAGAGGAGCAAAGATCACCGCAATGGCACTGCCGATGGCGGCCAGCAGAGACTGATTGCTGTCCTCCACCATGCCGAAACCAGCCTCTGTAAAACCGAAGCCCTGGAGGAACCACATCAGAATAGCGGAGAGCAGGATGACCGTACCAGCCCGTTTGATGAAGGACCAGCCCCGCTCCCATGTAGCCCGGAGCACATTGCCCAGAGTGGGAGCATGGTAGGCCGGCAGCTCCATCACGAAGGGAGCCGGCTCACCCGCAAAGGGCTTCGTCTTTTTCAGCATGACACCAGAAAGGATCACGGCTGCCACGCCGATGAAATAGGCGGAGGTGGCCACCCAGGCAGAGCCCCCGAACAGAGCACCTGCAAACAGGCCGATGATTGGCATTTTGGCACCGCAGGGAATAAAGCCAGTGGTCATAATGGTCATCTTGCGATCCCGTTCCTGCTCGATAGTACGGGAAGCCATAATACCGGGGACGCCGCATCCGGTGGCCACCAGCATGGGGATAAAGGACTTGCCGGACAGGCCAAAGCGGCGGAAGATCCGGTCCATGATAAAGGCGATGCGAGCCATATAGCCGCAGTCCTCCAGCACCGACAGCAACAGGAAGAGCACCAGCATCTGAGGCACAAAGCCCAGCACAGCGCCAACACCCGCTACAATTCCATCCTGCACTAGGCCATAGAGCACAGACCCTTCTACCACATTCAAGGCTCCCAGTACAGTGTCGAACCAGCCCGGAACGATTTCACCGAAGAGCACATCGTTGGCCCAGTCCGTACCAAATGTACCAATTCCGATCCCCCAGGGATCTCCACTGCCGTCAAACAGAGCGGCAGGAGAGGTTCCCATAGCAATCGCATAGACCAAACCCATCACCACCACGAAGATCGGCAGCGCAAGGATCCGGTTGGTCACGATTTGATCAATCCGGTCCGAGACAGTCATTCCGCTGCGGTTCTTCTGATAGGCGCCCTTCAAGCTGGAGGTGATATACTCGTAGCGCTCATTAGTAATGATGGATTCGCTGTCGTCATCTAACTCCTGCTCGCAAGCGGTAATGATCTCCTCCAGCGGCCCAGTCAGGCCCTCACCTGCCAGTTTGTCCAACACCTTTTTATCCCGTTCAAACAACTTCACCTCATACCAGCGCAGCTGCTCCTTAGGAACTATCCCGGCAATCAGGCCGCCGATCTGCTCCAAAGCTTCCTCTACCCGGCTATGGAATCGGTGCTGGCAGCCCTTCCAAGTCCTGGCCGTAGCCATCTCTACCGCTTTGGCATACAGCTCCTTCAATCCAGTCCCTTTTAGGGCAGACACCTCTACCACAGGGCAGCCTAGCTTCTCCGACAACTTCACTGCACTGATCTGATCTCCGTTTTTCCTTACCAGATCCATCATATTCAGGGCCACCACCACCGGGATTCCCATCTCTAAGACCTGTGTAGTCAGGTATAGATTGCGCTCCAGATTGGTAGCATCCACCAGATTGAGGATAGCGTCGGGATGCTCGTTGATGAGATAGTCCCGACTGACCACTTCTTCCAAAGTATAGGGCGAAAGGGAATAAATCCCTGGCAAGTCGGTGACTACCACATCAGAATACCCTTTCAGCTTTCCTTCCTTCTTCTCCACCGTTACACCGGGCCAGTTACCTACATACTGGTTTGCACCCGTCATGGCGTTGAACATGGTGGTCTTACCACAGTTTGGATTTCCCACCAGCGCCATTTTAATCGACATGGCTCCTTCTCCTCCTTTATTCTTCATTCGCTCACACGAAGCACACAGCAAACATCTGCTCTATGTTCTCAAGATCCACCCAGGGCCAGGAAGATCTGTCATTCCACCAGGATCATATCTGCATCTCCCTTACGCAGAGAGAGTTCATATCCCCGAACTGTAACCTCCACTGGATCTCCCAGAGGTGCTACCTTGCGCACATAGACAGAGGTTCCCTTCGTGATCCCCATATCCATAATCCGGCGCTTGATCGGCCCCTCGCCCTGAAGCTTCTGTACAGTGACGGTCTCACCACACTTGACCTGCTTAAGTGTTCTACCCATTTCCGATGTTCTCCCTTCCTGTTTCTATCCAAATCGGTCAAACCATGATACGGTTGGCCATCCCTCTGCTGATCGCCACCCTACTTTCCTTGATGTTAACGATAAGATTCCCGTTCAGCTCCGAGATCACACGCACACTTCCGCCTACAACAAACCCTAGACTCTCTAAAAAGCGGCGCGTCTCATCCTTCCCCTTAATTGCTTTAATACTGACCTCGCTGCCGGCCGGTGACAAAGACAATGGCATAATTGTGATCTTCCCCTTCCATCTTGCATACCTACTGAATATCGCAGGTTTGCACTCGCTAACTTCCGATCGCCCTAGAGTTTACCATAGCTAACCAATGTTGTCAATAGCTAACTCACGATTTATTTCCCATTAGTAATTGACTTTTTTTCACCTTTTGTGTATCATGGTGTTCAGCTATTTAGATACTTCCTATTCATTTCCGATGCCCGCGATCTTTCAAACTGAATATGCGCCTGTGATGGAATTGGTAGACATGCGAGATTTAGGTTCTCGTGCAGCGATGCGTGTGGGTTCGAGTCCCTTCAGGCGCACCACGTCGGAGCAAGCTTTATATCGCTTGCTCCGACTTATTTTATAAGTCAGAGCGCGCTCACGCCGCTGCTCCTCCTTTCCAACTGCGACCCGCTTTGCTGGGCTCGCAGTTGGTGGGCCGCCCGGCGGGCGGCTATTTTTTATTTCTGGCAGAAATATCGGGTTTGACCGTCCTTTGCACAACTTTAGAGCAAGGTTTTGCGTTAGAAATCCTTGCTCTAAAGTTTTTAGAAACAAGGTCAAATCGGACAGAATTGTTTACAATAGCGATGTGTAACACCTCCCGCTGGATCTTCCATCCATTCGTTTTTCTATCCGCAGTTTATCCAGATCATATTCTAAATCTGCAACTTGTTCTGCCGTAGTCAGGACCCCCGGCTAAGCCGGGGGCTTGAGTAAGCCCTAGAAGGGCACAATA
>JAYCWP010000061.1:0-4350 GCA_037257225.1 Lawsonibacter sp. | reverse complement strand
AAGAAAAAATGCAGGAATAAAAAATAAATATTTCATTTCGAAAGAAAAAGTTCTTGACAAATTTGGAGGAGAGGCTTACAATAACAAAAGTCCGGCAGGGGATGTGTTGAAAGAACAGCTGTGCTTCTGTTCTGATATAGAACTTAAAGAATGAAAAATATTGCAAAAATCAGCTCAATTCAAAAAGAATAAAAAATAAAACGCTGAAACGTTGCAATGAACGGCTGGATGGGTTCAAGATAATTTTGTATTAGGTTAAGAGCGCGCAGACGGTTCCGCAGAAGCTAAAATATCGAAGTCGAAAGAATGGTAATTTATTCTTGCAAAATCTTGAATGATCCATGCATACAAGGAGAAATTTATGTGCCCTTGCATCCGGACAAATCAAACCCAATAGGAGGTGAATCAGCATGACGATGATGAAGCGTGAGCCAGACAGCATCTGGAACTACGTACGGGAAGACAGGGATGTGGACGATCTGATCTTCGGAGAGGAGTTCTCCGGTTATCGTGAGAAGTCTCAGCCGTGCAGTGAACGGTGAGCAGCCGTTTTGACGGACAGCCCGATTTATCCCGAACTTGAACACCGCAGCAGTTACCTTCCCAACTGCCTGCGGTGTTTTTTTCTATATTTTCCAATCAGCCGTGAGAGCCTAGAAATCCAGAGTTTTTTAGGTGGAAAAAGCAAAGTATTTCTACCAAAAGGGGTTGCTTTGCGGCGCAAGATATACTACAATAACTACAAGTGAGTTTTCCGGAAAAGTGAGCCGGCTTCACGGACCGGAATGCTGAGAGTGGAGCAGATCCGAAGTTTTGTGAGAGCACCACAGCAATATTTGGAGGTCGATTCAACATGAGAAAGGTACAATTCACGGAGACGGTACTGCGTGACGCAAATCAATCGCTGATTGCCACGCGGCTCCCCTATGACAAGTTCGAGCCCATCTTGGAGACTATGGATCAGGCCGGCTTCTATTCCGCCGAAGTGTGGGGCGGCGCCACTTTTGACGTCTGCCTGCGCTATCTGCGGGAGGATCCCTGGGACCGGCTGCGCAAGATCCGCGCCAAGATGCCCAACACCAAGCTCCAGATGCTCCTGCGGGGCCAGAACATCCTGGGCTACAAACACTACCCTGACGATGTGGTCCGCAAGTTTGTGGAGTACTCTGTGAAGAACGGTATCGATATCATCCGCATTTTTGATGCGCTGAACGATGTGCGCAATCTTGAGGTCGCCATTGATGAGACCGTAAAGCAGGGGGCTCATGCCTCCGGTACCATCTGCTTCACCACCAGTCCGGTCCATACGCTGGAGAAGAATGTCCAAATGGTGAAGGATCTGAAGAAGATGGGGGTCTCCTCCATCTGCATTAAGGATATGGCCGGCATCATGGGCCCCAAGGATGCCTATGACTTGGTCTCTGCCATCAAGGATGCAGTGCCCGAGCTGCCCTTGGTCATCCACACCCACTGCACCACTGGCCTGGCCTTCATGACCTGCCTGAAGTCGGTGGAGGCTGGCGCCGATGTGCTGGACACCGCTATCTCCCCCATGTCTGGCGGCACTGCACAGCCCGCCACCGAGACTCTGGCCTATGCTCTGCGCCAGCTTGGCTATCAGGTGGATCTGGACGATAAGGCTCTGATTCAGATGGCCGACTTCTTCAAGGGCGTCCGGGCTGACTTCCTGAAGGACGGCACCCTGGATCCCATCTCCATGGCTACCGATACCCAGTGCCTGAACTATCAGATCCCCGGCGGAATGCTGTCCAACCTGATTTCCCAGCTGAAGATGATGAACGCTATGGACAAGCTGGACGAGGCCCTGGCCGAGACTCCCAAGGTCCGTGCTGACCTGGGCTATCCTCCCCTGGTTACCCCCACCAGCCAGATGGTGGGCTCCCAGGCTGTGCAGAACGTGCTGGCCGGCGAGCGCTACAAGGTTGTGGGCAAGGAGATCAAGGCCTACTGCCGCGGCGAGTACGGCCGCACCCCCGCACCCATCGACGCGGAGATCCAGAAGAAGATCCTGGGCGACACTCCCCTGGTGAAGGGTCGCTTTGCCGACTCCCTGGAGCCCGAGTTTGAAAAGACCAAGAAGGAGCTGGGCGACACCGCCAAGTGCGATGAGGATGTGCTGTCCTACATCGCCTTCCCCCAGGTGGCCACTGCGTTCTTCAAGGACCGCGAGGCTGGTTTCCCCAAGAAGGAGGAGCCCAAGAAGGCTGCTCCCGCCGCCCCCAAGGCCCCCAAGGCGGAGGATCTGCCCCCCATGCCGGCTTGGCAGGGGCATGTGTATTATACCAATACCCCCGCAGTGTCCGGCTCCGGCTACACTACCCGTGCCATCCAGCCCTTTGCCGCCAGCTATCAGCCTCCCCACCTGATGATGGGCAACCGGGACGACTGCACCGGTAGCTTTACCGTCACCATCGACGGGAAGCCCTTCCAGGTGTCCGTGGAAAAGGCTGACGCCCCCGCTGCGGCTCCTGCCGCTGCCCCTGTGGCTGCTGCTCCCGTGGCTGCCCCGGCTGCTGCGCCCGCTGCCGCGCCGGCTCCTGCCCCCGCTCCTGCTGCCGCGCCTGCGGCTCCCGCCCCCGCTGCGGCTCCTGCCGCTGTGGCTGCCGGTGAGACCCCGGTGAACAGCCCCATGCCCGGCAACATCTTCAAGGTAGAGTGCAAGCCTGGCCAGGCTGTGAAGGCCGGCGATGTGCTGATCGTGCTGGAAGCCATGAAGATGGAGATCGAGGTCTCCGCTCCTGCGGACGGCACCGTCAAGTCTGTGGCTGTCAATGTGGGTGCCACTGTGAACACCGATGATCTGTTGGTCGTTCTGGGCTGAGTCTGACAGTAAGCTGTTATTCTGAAAACCAGTATGTCCGGTCCCTCTTTCCGAGGGGCCGGATCTTTTTTTGCGCAGAACTGCAACCAAATGCCCCTTCCGGGTGTTATATAGGATGAGACGCGTTTCAGAACCAATCATACAGAGAGGAGGATGCGGTGTGGAGGAATCGGAGCTGCTGCGCCTGCTCCGGCGGGGCGACCCGGCGGGACTGGAGGCGCTGATTGTCCGCTATACGCCCTATGTCTCTGCAGTGGCGGCCCGGATCCTGCCCGGCTGCCCCCGGGAGTGGGAGGAGGTGGCGGCGGATGTCTTTTGGGCCGCGTGGCAGGAGCGGAAAAAGCTCCAGCCGGGCAGATTGAAGGGCTGGCTGTCCGTGACCGCCCGGAACCGGGCGCTGAACCTTCTGCGGAGCAGGCGGGAGACCGTGCCCCTGGCGGAGGACATTCTGGTCTTGAGCGGGGACGGCCCCCAGCAGGAATTGGAGAGCCGGGAGGCGGCCAGGCTGGTACGGGCGGCGCTGTCCACTTTGGAGCGGGAGGACCGGGAACTGTTTGTCCGCCGCTATTACTATGGACAGACGGTGGCACGGGCGGCGGAGGAGATAGGGATGAACCTGTCCACCGCCAAAAGCAGGCTGCGGAGGGGCCGGGAACGGCTGAAGGAAGCATTGAGAAAGGCGGGATACGATGTTGAAGAAGCTTGAGATCGCCCACATGATGGACGCCTATGAGGAGGAAGAATTTGTGCCGGAGGAGGAGGCTCTGGTCGATCCCCAGAGGGTCAGGACTGCCGTGATGGGCCGGGTCCGCCGGGGGAGAACGCGCCGGATCCTGCTGACGGCGGCGGTGCTGGCCGCCTGCCTGGGGCTGGTGGGCTGGACCTATGGGGAGAGGGTCTACCAGTTCATGTGCGGCGGCAGACTGGTCTCTGGGGAGCATCAGGCCTCTCTGGAGTGGAACAAGGAAGCCAGAGCACAGGTCCTGTCCGTGGAGGATGGGCGTGTGTGGTTTGTTGCGGACGGCCAGCGGCTGGACATTACAGACCGAATCGATGGGGAGACGCCGTATCTCTATGCCTGGCGGGACGGACAGGGGAACCGAAGCGGCCTGATCGTGGGAGGAACGCCAGAGCACTGCGGCTGGGCTGAGATCTGGGAGCGGGCAGACGGAATGGAGTCGGCGGAGTTCTATGACGGCACAGTGGTGGAAGGCGGACCGGAGGAGGACCCGGACTGGCTCATCCAGGGCCGGCAGCAGCTTCAGGCGCTTTGGGCAGAACAGGGAGCACAGAGAGGATAGGGGTGTGTCTTGCCGTTCCGCAAAAACTTTGGTAGAATACCAAAGATGCGGAACAGGAGGCGGAGAGTATGGAGCAGTACCGCGTAGTAAACACGCCGCAGGGTCCCCAGACCTATCTGTTGGTCAAAAAGCGGGTGAAAAATTTGAATCTCCGGCTGGACCGGCGGGGGCAGGTCCTGCTCTCCGTCCCCCTCGGCTGTCCGGAGG
>JAYCWP010000060.1:0-4545 GCA_037257225.1 Lawsonibacter sp. | reverse complement strand
CTGATTCACTAAGTTCTACCGTGCAGGTGTCCAACTTGCACTTGCAATTTGCGATCTGAACTTTAATGACGGAGTGTGGTCAAATGAAACACGTGCTCAAAGTAGTGTTGGGACTTGGCCTGATATGCGCTTTATTTGTTGGTTTACTTTATGTTCGTAATGACATTGGTGTAACATCAGCCAATCTGGAAGCAGATATTCGCAGTTCGCAGAAGATACAAGACGATTGGGTCATTGACGGAAGTGTTTCTGACACGATGGCAGCCTACATTTCCTATCCTCAAGATATGAGTGACCATACTTTTTCTGTCTATGTGAATCGTCCCGGACTCTCCTTTGGATATTTCTTTCGTGGTGGTGGAAGCCTTTCAGGAGTTGATAGGGGAATCACAGAGTTTACCGTAGAGGGATATAGCGAACGAGCATTTATTTCTATGAATCAACAACAAGTGGCACGACTGGAAGTAGATGATGGCAACTCGATACAAGTGATTGATATTGATAGCAAAAAACCATTTGCGATTGTACTACCTATAAACTCTGGCATCATTACTTTTTTCGATGCGAACGGCAGGCCTGTAGAACACTGAAATAATCCGCTTTAAAAAATGCCAGCTTATTGGGCGGTTCGCGTAAAGGAACAACTCCACTTCGTCAAACTGAGGCCCGGATCGCACTGCGGTCCGGGCCTCTTTTCTTCCTTTGTCCTTGATCCGGCCTGTCAGCCGTCAACGACCTCGCCGGTGAGCACCTCCCGGCTGTCCACCGTCAGCTCGCCGTCCCGGCACTCCACCGTGATGCGGGAGCTGGGCTCTACCTGGTCGGAGACGATCTTTCTGCTGATCAGCGTCTCCACCGTGTGCTGGAGATACCGGCGCAGGGGCCGCGCCCCATAGATGGGGTCGTAGGCCGCTTCGATGATGTGGTCCTTGGCCGCGGGGGTCAGCTCCACGGTAAGCTGCTTGTCCTCAAGGCGGCGGTTCAGATCGGTGACCATCAAGTCGATGATATGGGTGACATTCTCCCTGGTCAGCGGCTTGTAGAACACGATCTCGTCCAGCCGGTTGAGGAACTCCGGGCGGAAGGACCGCTTGAGCAGCTCATTGACCTGGTCCCGGGCCTCCTGGCTGATCTCTCCATCCGCCCCGATGCCGTCCAGCAGGAACTGGCTGCCCAGGTTGGAGGTCAGGATGATCACGGTGTTCTTAAAGTCCACGGTGCGGCCCTGACTGTCGGTGATCCGCCCGTCATCCAGCACCTGCAGCAAGATATTGAACACATCCGGGTGGGCCTTCTCCACCTCGTCAAAGAGAATAACGGAGTAGGGCTTTCTCCGCACCGCCTCTGTGAGCTGTCCGCCCTCCTCATAGCCCACATATCCGGGAGGCGCTCCGATGAGGCGGGAGACGGAGAACTTCTCCATATACTCGCTCATGTCGATGCGCACCAGATTTTTCTCACTGTCAAACAAGGCCTCAGCCAGGGTCTTGGCCAGCTCGGTCTTACCCACACCGGTGGGGCCTAGGAACAGGAAGGAGCCAATGGGCTTTCCCGGGTCGGCGATGCCGGCACGGCTTCTCAGGATGGCCTCGCTCACCAGACGCACTGCCTCGTCCTGACCCACCACACGGCGGTGGAGGATGTCCTCCAGGTGGAGCAGCTTCTCCCGCTCCCCCTCCATCAGACGGGCCACAGGAATTCCAGTCCAGCGCTGGATGATCCGGGCGATCTCCTCCTCGGTGACCTTGTCCCGGAGCAGCGAGCGGGCCTTGCCCTCGTTGGCGATCTGCTCCTCCGCCTCCAGCTGCTTCTTCAGCTCGGGGATCCGTCCGTACTGGAGCTCTGCTGCCCGGTTGAGATCGTACTCCCGCTGGGCCTTCTCCAGCTGGGCGTTGGCCTCCTCCAGGTCGGAGCGCAGTTTCTGTACTTTCCCAATGGCGTTCTTCTCATTCTCCCACTGGGTCTTTTTGGCGTTGAACTCGTCCCGCATCTCGGACAGCTCCTTCTGGATGTCTGCCAGATGCTCCTGAGACAGCTTATCCGTCTCCTTCTTCAGGGCGGCCTCCTCGATCTCGTGCTGGATGATCTTGCGGCGGATCACGTCCAGCTCAGTCGGCATGGAGTCAATCTCCGTACGGATCATGGCGCAGGCCTCGTCCACCAGGTCGATGGCCTTGTCGGGGAGGAACCGGTCGGTGATATACCGGTTGCTCAGAGTGGCGGCGGCAATAATGGCCCCATCGGTGATCTTCACCCCGTGGAACACCTCATACCGCTCCTTCAGCCCCCGGAGGATGGCGATGGCATCCTCCACTGTGGGCTCGTTCACCATGACCGGCTGGAAGCGCCGCTCCAGCGCGGCATCCTTCTCGATATACTGCCGGTACTCGTTCAGAGTGGTGGCACCGATGCAGTGCAGCTCACCCCGGGCCAGCATGGGCTTGAGCAGATTGCCCGCGTCCATGGAGCCTTCCGTCTTACCTGCCCCTACGATGGTGTGCAGCTCATCGATGAAGAGGATGATACGCCCCTCGGACTTTTTCACTTCATTTAGGACGGCCTTCAGACGTTCCTCAAACTCGCCCCGGTACTTGGCCCCCGCGATCAGGCTGCCCATGTCCAGGGAAAAGATGGTCTTGTCCTTCAGGCTGCCAGGCACATCCCCCTTCACGATCCGCTGGGCCAGTCCCTCGGCGATGGCAGTCTTGCCCACACCAGGCTCGCCGATCAGGACTGGGTTGTTCTTGCTTTTGCGGGAGAGGATACGGATGACGTTTCGGATCTCATCATCCCGGCCGATGACCGGGTCCAGCTTGTTCTGGCGGGCCCGCTCCACCAGGTCAGTACCGTATTTTTTCAGCGCATCATAGGTCTCCTCCGGATTGTCTGAGGTGACCCGCTGATTTCCCCGGACGGAGGCCAGGGCCTGCATGACTGCCTCCCGGTTCACCTGATAGGTGCGGAACAGCTCCTTCAAATGGCTGTTGGCGCTGTCCAGCAGCCCCAGCAGGATGTGTTCCACTGAGATATACTCGTCCTTCATGGACTGGGCTGCGGACTCGGCAGCCTTGAGGGCCCGATCCACATCCTGGGCCACATAGACCTTATCCGCCTCCCGGCCGCCGCCCGACACCTTGGGCAGCTTCTCCACCTCCGCCTTGACCGCAGCAGCAAAGCTGGGCACTGTCATCCCCATGGCGGACAGCAGCTGAGGGATAAATCCCTGCTCATCCGTGAGAAGAGCCAGCAGCAGGTGCTCCTGCTCGATCTGCTGGTTACCGCGTTCTACGGCCAACTCCTGCGCCCCCTGGATTGCAGCCAGCGACCGCTGGGTAAATTGATTCATATTCATGGCAGAAACCTCCTTTTGTGGTTTCAAATACTTCGAAAGTTTTAGCACTCATTATTATTAAGTGCTAAAATAACAATATACCTTTTCATTCTATTTTGCAAGAGTAAATTTGCGAATTTCTAAAATTTTCTTATCTTATCATACACTAAACGGGCAGATCCGATAGGACCTGCCCGCTGATGTTCTGGGATTGGATCACTGAATCGCAATCCTGCGGCTCTGGGGAACCGGCTCTCCCTGCTTTGGCAGGGTCAGCTTCAGTACACCATTCTCAAAGGCGGCTGTAATATCCTCCTCCCGGATACCGCTGACGTCAAAGGCCCGGGCACAACTGCCCATTCGGCGCTCCCGGCAGAGGTATTTCCCCTCCTTTTTCTCCTCGTGCTCCTCCTTTTGTCTGGCTGTAATCGTCAGCACACCGTCCTGAAGGTGCAGGTCGATATCCTCCTTTCGGAAACCAGGCAGATCAGCCTCCAAAAGGAAGTAGTCGCCCTCATCCCGGATATCTGTCCGGAAGGCAGGCAGCTCACCACGGTTTGCAGGGAACATACGGCGCTCAAAATCATCAAACAGGTCATTCCAGGAAGTGTTCATCCGTCCAAATGGGATCATGCTATACATAAGTCAAAACTCCTTTCAGTCCGTTGGGCACTGGCTCCAGCACCCGGGACCTCTCTTAAACTTTGGCTTTATTATACGGCCTGATTATGAATATTTCTCGCAAACATTATGTCTAAACTGTAAATTCTAGCACTCTAATTATAAGAGTGCTAATTCGTTCTTTCCATCTGCCTGCTTGCCTACTCCCAGAGGCCGTGTACAATGGAAAAAACCGGCCAATCCTTCAGCCGTTGGGAGATGATAGTCTACGGGGAATCTGAACTGGGATAGCACGCGATGGACCTAGTATGCTTACGGAAGATGCAGGTCTTGATGCCCTCTCCCCAGAGTCTACCCCTGCCGACTGCCTTCCCACAGATGTGTGGGACCGGGTGGTCTACGATCCTCATCTGGGTGGCATCACCTCCTTCACCTTCCTCCGCTCCCCCGCCAGGATGTGTGCCTCAGTACGCTTCATGTTAGAGGGGGGACATCCCCACAATGTAGTCAACTGGCTGTCATCAGCAACCCTAAAGCACAGAGTCAGGACCCCCGGCTAAGCCGGGGGCTTGAGTAAGCCCTAGAAGGGCACA
>JAYCWP010000059.1:0-5965 GCA_037257225.1 Lawsonibacter sp. | reverse complement strand
CAGCTAAAATACTCCGGTCGATAGCCCGGGCGACAGCCCGACGAACCTCTGGGTCACGGCACAGCCCCTGGGAGGCATTGAAGCCCAGGTAGAGAAGATCGGTTGAGGGGTAGTCCCAGACTTGATAGCTGCCGGAGGAGCCCAACTCGCTGTTTCCGGTCAGATCCACATCGATCAGGCTTACCTCGCCGGAATTGAAAGCAGAGACTAGCTCGTCCGACTTGGTGAGCGAGGCCAGACGAATCTCCTGGACTGGGAGGGAGGAGGCACTCTGCCACCAGTCAGAGCGGGCGGTAAGGCTGAGACTTCCTCCGCTGTCGGTGAGCAGATAGGGGCCGGTGCCTACTGGACGGGGCCCGGTTCCCAGGGCGAGGGGGATATCCAGCAGAAGGGGAAGAGAGCTGTTCGGCTGGTTCAGAGTGAAAATCACCTGTCCATCACCGCTTTGGATAGACTGAACACAGGACAGGCGGCCGGCATACCGGGAGGCGGGGTCCAGTGCCGTCTGGAGGGCCTGAGCCGCTGTTTCCCCTGTGAGAGGGGTGCCGTCGGAGAACGTGACTCCGGATCGAAGCGTAAAGGTCCAGGTGAGCCGGTCCTCACTGACTGTGTAGCCATCACACAGAAGAGGGACAGCCTGAAACTGACTATCCACAGTGAAGAGCCCCTCGTATATCAGAGGGGCCAGAGTAAGATTGGCCTTGTTCATGGAGAGAACCGGGTGAAAGCTGACAGCGGGATAGGCGGCCAGGGTCAGGGGAACGACTGACACTTCCGGAGCGGAAGAAACTTCACTGGAATGTCCATCCGGCGGAAGAGAGGAGGACGAAGAGGTGGAATTGCCTCTGGGGCCACAGGCAGTCAGCAGAAGAACACAGGAAAGAAAGAAAATGAAAATTCGTTGTCTCATGGTCACCTCAGCGGATCTGGATCACAGAGGCCATGCTGCCCCGGTGAGTACCCAGACGACGGTGGGACCAGAAGGCAGAGGGGTCGCAGGCGGTACAGTCAGAGCAGAGGGCTATCCGGTCCGGAGAGAGCCCGGCCTGGAGCAGCCAACGGCGATTGGCACCCTTCAAATCTACATGGTATTGGTCTGTGCCGGAGATCGGGTGGATGAATGCTTCGGCAGCGCCTCCCAGACCGGCCCGCAGGCCGGCAGGAACATCTCCATGGGTCTCAAAGCAGCACAGGGAGATGCCCGGACCAATGGCAGCCATCAAATCGCCTGGGCGGCAGCCAAAGTCCTGAATCATAGATTTTGCAGCCTTGGCAGCGATACCCAGGGCGGTACCCCGCCAGCCGGCGTGGACTGCCGCAGCTACCCTTTGTCTGGGATCGCACAGCAGAACCGGGATGCAGTCGGCGGAAAAGACGCTCAGGCACAGTCCGGGGGTATGGGTAACCAGACCGTCGGCTTCCACAGTTCCGGGCGCATCTGGGGAAAGAAGTATATCATTTCGGGTAACTGGCCGGACTAGGTCGCCGTGAACCTGACGATTTTTCACCAAAGAGTCTGCATCTGTCCCAACAGCACCACAGAAGCGGCGGAAATTCTCAGCTACTCGCTCCGGATGATCCCCGCAGGAGGCGCCCAGATTCAGCGAGTCCCACGGAGGGGGAGAGACCCCACCCAGCCGGGTAGAAAAGCCGTTGGGAAAACCGACTTCTTCCATAGCGGCGCAAGAATCAAAAAGGACGCCATGGCGCTCATATCGCGTGATCTCCATGGTCGTCCCTCCTTTGTACTGGATTGGTGTGATTGTGGTGATATTTATTTTATTGTATCCTAAAATCCTGCGGCTGGCAACCCGTAACAAGGGAGAAATGCGGAAGCCTTTTGGGAAAAGTTAAGGCGTTTGTTCCAAATGAGAGGGAGAGTGCATACAGACAGTTGACCAAGCCGGTAGATTTTCAGTTTTCAAGCGAGTTGCTGAACGATGGAGTGAGATAGAGTGCAGAGCGATGGAATATATGATGTATGTGACTCAAAACGGCGTGACTCAGACAGCCACGCCGTTTCTGTTGATATTTGGTTGGCCTGTATCTGGAACAGGCCGGTCTAATTTTAAGCGAAAGGAAGCGGGTTGAGTCACAGAGCTTTCTCGTAGCAGTTGAGCACTTCGTGGATCAAGTTCTGGAAGAAAAATTCTGTGGCTCCGGCGAAGCGGTACCCCAGCCGAGGATACATGGCATTGGCTGGGTGATTGCCCTCATAGGTGTCCAGACGGACAACACGCTTGCCCTGGCGGCGCAGCTCCGCCTCACAGAAGTCCACCAGCTTCCGGGCCAGACCTTGACCGGACAGGCGTGGACGGATGACCAGGGTGTGGATAACCCCCACTTCATCTGGGGCAGCAGAGATGGACCAGGGGATCTGGCTGTATTCTGGGAGCTGGATCCCATTGAGATTGACGCAGCCACAGACTGCGCCCTCCTCTTCCAGAACCCAGAGGGTCCCCTCCTTCAAGGCCTGATGGGCGGTGTCCCGGGTGGGGTACCGGCCCCTCTGCCAGTTGGTATAGGAGGCAGGGCGGGTATCCTCCTGGTCCAGGATCTCCTCATAGATCTGGGTGATGGAGTCCAGATCGGTATCACGGGCGAGTCGAATCATCATGGATCGCTCCTTTCATCGGATGGTGTACTCAGTAACGTACTGTCCAGCTGGTCAAAAACCAAATCGGGGCCAGCCAGAACAGCAGAAAGACCAACAGATTCAAGGGGGACAGGGAGCCGTAAGCATCTACGGAGGTGAGGTAGTAGGCCAGCAGGACCCCCACACAGGAGCCGAGACAGGTCAGAACGGCGCCGAACCGAGTGGACCAGCGCAGTCGTTTGGCAGCTACTACGGATTCTCCATAGGGCGGCAGGCCTTCCCGGCACAGCACAGCGGTGATGGTAGAGGAATGGGGCTGCTCCGGGTCGGACAGCTCCCGACGGCGCTCCACTGGGGGAAAGTCCATCTTGTCTGCCGCCAGCTTAAAGCGCTGGTGGAGCATAGCAGGGATCAGGTTGAAATCCCGGGTAGCCAGGACAGGTCCTACCTTTTCGTGCATCAGGGCTTCCAGAGAGGGAAAGACCATGTCGGGGAGGGTGTAATTCAGAGCAAAGATACCTGCCAGTTCTCCCTCGATGGCGCAGAATACTGCATTTTTGACATGGAGTCCCTGGGGAAGTTCTACTTCCATCAGATTCATAAAGGCGGCGGAGCCGACCAGAACTTGGTCGCCGCGAATGGTTGCGGACAGACCGCCTCCTTCATAGCAGCACAGATGCTCAGCGTTTCGGAAGATGGATCCTTGTGCCCGGAGCAAATCATGAAACAGCTTGGTGAGGCCGCTGCCTGAATCCCGAATCAGGGTGGCAGTGTACCCTACTACGCGCTCAATGGACCAGTCGCCGAATATCTTGATACCGTTGAGTTCTACATAACCAGGGGGGAACAGGTCCCCATCAGTAAGGAGGATCCTGTCACCCTTTTTGGACTGGGCCACCCCCGGCCAGCCGGCCAGGGCAGCGCCGCTTGAGGCCAGGCGCCGGGCCAATTTGTGGAAGGGACGGCCATATACTAAGGCCCCGCCAAAGGCGGCGGAGGCGGTGAAGGTGGCGGAGAGGCACCACAGCAAATGCTGGGGCTTGTCGAGTCCATAGGAGGCCAGCAGGGAGAACAGCAGGCAGGCCAGCAGCAGCAGGGGACAAACGATGCGGTAGATGCGTTGGGCGCCGTCATCCATTTGGATCTGACTGCCAAAACCATTTGGGACACCGGACCATTTACAGTAGGTGTCCCGGCCGTTCCATTTTCCCTCGTCCAGGGTGAGGACGTAGGGTTCCGCCGCTGAGGCAGCGGTACGGCAGGATAGGCGCAGACCGCAGCGCTTGTGGTAGCTGCCATGAAGCAGAAAAAACAGCCCGGTCAGGGCGGCAGCGGCATAGGGCAGCTGTCCCTCCCGATCTTGGGATAGGGCGAGGGTCAGTGCATCAGCCAGAGTGAACAGAACCGACCAAGCGGCCAGGGTGTCCATCCCAACCCGCCCACGGAGAGAGCGCCGGAGGCCCGTCCAGAGCACATCCAGAGAGAGGATCGTTCCAAGGCCCAGCAGTCCGGCAGAAATCCAGACCTGGATTTGATAGCCGTCCAGTGGCGGCAGCCAATAGAAACCAGCTGCGGGGACAGCCAGCTGGAACAGGGAAGCAGCAGCCAACAGAAAGACCAGAATAGCCCGCAGGCGCATCCCTTTCAGTCCCTTACCATAGGTGCGGGCCAGCGCCTGGGGCGGAAGATCGGGTGGCGGCGGCTCTGGCTTTCGGGGTTTGCGGACCCGTGTGGGGGCTTCGGGAGGCTCCTCTTGGTCGGTACCGGGAATGAGTTCCTCCAGGCGGCGGACCTCCTCGGGATCCATGCGCTCCGACTCCTGAAACATCTGGTCGGCATAGCGGTCTGCCTTTTGGGAGATGTCTTTAAGAAAGGCGGACAGCACACTTTCTTCCTCCGGAAAGTCTACGACCTGGCCAGTTGATTTGCTGTCCTCCCTGTCATCGGGGTCGGCTGCATCCTCCTCAACTGATCGGTCTGCCTCAAAGCAGTCGTCCTCTGGCTCCTCTATGGGCGGTTGGACAGGGCGGCCTGGAAAGGCAACTACCTTACCGGTGTCTGCGGCGGATGAAGCGGTTGGAGGCGGAACGGGAACAGCGGAGCGCTGAGTGCTCCGCCGGGTCCCGTACTCCGCCAGAATATCCTCCAGCGTGAAGGAACCAGCCTCTGCATCCCGGCTCAGCGACTTACATTCTGCCAGTTCGTCGTTGTTTAATTGTTCGGTTTCCTTATCACGGTCGTGCATATCGGTTCCTCAGTATCCTACGTTTGGTGTATAGATTCCAATTTGCGGAATATTCTAGATTAAAAATACAAAACGTAATGCTGACTCAGTTGCCAGTACGCTGCCGGACTGCCTCATAGAGCAGGACAGCAGCAGCGGCAGAGGCGTTCAGCGAGTTGATCTTGCCGAACATGGGGATGGAGACGGTGAAGTCGCAGTTCTCAGTAACCAGGCGGCCCATACCTTCTCCCTCGCTGCCGATGACGATGGCGGCAGGGCCCTTCAGATCGGCTTGATACAGAGAAGTGGATCCGTTCATGGCGGTGCCAAACACCCATACGCCCTCGTCCTTCAGCTCCTTCAGCAGAGAGGGGAGGTTGGCTACCCTGGCTACGGGTACATGGGCCACCGCACCAGCGGAGGTCTTAGCCACCACAGCAGTGAGGCCGGCGGAACGGCGTTTGGGGATGATGACGCCATGGGCGCCGGCAGCATCAGCGGTGCGGATCACCGCACCCAGGTTGTGAGGATCGGATAACTCATCGCACACCACGATAAGAGGGGGCTCACCCTTTTCCCGGGCGGCATTCAGGATATCATCTACAGTGGCATATTCCCGCACTGCGGCCAAGGCGATGACTCCCTGATGGGAGTGGGTGCGGCTCATGCCGTCCAGTTTGCGACGGTCGGCATCCACCACCACGATGCCTTTTTCCCGGGCGGCAGAGGCGATATGGCCAAGGGCGGAGTCAGTCTCACCCTTCATCAAAAAGATCTTATCAATGGCGACACCGGCACGCAGGGCTTCAATGACTGCATTGCGGCCTTCGATGACACCGTCGTTTTCCGTTTCCACAGGGGCGGAGCGGCGCAGAGGGGGACGTTTGTTCATGGACATAGAGGGGGACCTCCTGATCATAACTGCCGCGGAATACGCGGAAGCAAAATGGAATAAAGATACCACATACTATACCATATTTCCACGGGAGAGGGAAGGGTGAAATTCAGAGTGGACCAGCGGTGTGCCGGACTTTGAAACCCAGACAAGCCGCATTTTGCCAAGCCCTCTTTTACAGAAAGTTTACAGCACTCTTTAGGTCAGTTTACAAGGAACTACACGCAGACCGTGAAACGGGCTGCTGACA
>JAYCWP010000058.1:0-5997 GCA_037257225.1 Lawsonibacter sp. | reverse complement strand
ATTGTGCCCTTCTAGGGCTTACTCAAGCCCCCGGCTTAGCCGGGGGTCCTGACTTCATCTGCATAATTCCCGCCGCCGCCGCCATAGGATGGGGGAGAGAGGAGGGATCCCAATGAAGAGATGGCGTCTCGGGGTGTCTGCACTGGCTGTCCTGGCCGCGGCAGGTGTCTGTGCGCTGCTCCTGCCGGCTCTGCGGCAGACTGCCCAGCCGGCCGCATACCTGTCGTCCCACCCCATCCGCTGGGTGTTGGATGCAGGCCACGGAGGAGAGGACGGCGGAGCGGTATCGGTTACTGGTGTGGCGGAGAGCGGTATCAATCTGGACATCGTCCGGCGAATGGACGCAGTTTTGGGTCTTTGGGGACAGCCCGCCTGCCTGCTCCGAGCGGAGGATGTGTCCCTTCACGACCCAGAGGCCGGAACCCTGCGGGAAAAGAAGGTGTCCGACCTGCACAACCGGGCGGCAGCGGTGGAGGCCTTGGAGGGAGCCACCTTAGTGAGTATCCATCAGAACTCCTATCCACAGTCCCGGTACCACGGAACACAAGTGTTTTTCGCTCCCACAGAGGGTTCCCGGCAGCTGGCCGAGGCCATCCAGCAGAGGGTGCAGGAGACTTTGCAGCCGGAAAACCGTCGGGCGGCCAAGCAAATCGCAGGAACTGTCTATCTGATGAACCATGTGCATAACCGGGCAGTGTTGGTGGAGTGCGGATTTCTTTCCAATCCGGAGGAGGAGAGATTGTTACAGAATCCAGACTATCAGACCAAGATGGCGGCAGTGCTGGCCTGGGTATGCCTGATGGACACAGACGCTGTTCCTTCTTGACATCGCCGCCGGGAGCCGATAGTATAAAGGAGCAGAAGCGCGCTCCCCAGCCGCCGTCCGGGGGCTGGGGAGCTTCGGCATATTGTGCGGCCCGGCAGCTGGGGCCAGGAGAGGATCAGGATATGAAAACAAAAACACTTTTTTACTGCACCGAATGCGGCAACGAGACCCCAAAGTGGCAGGGGAAATGCCCGGCCTGCGGCGCGTGGAACACCATTGTGGAGCGTCCAGCGGAGAAGGCGGTCAGAAAGAGCCCGGCCGCCAGCCGGGGCAGCGCTTTGGGGGTGGCGGTCAACCGGCCCAAAACTATGGCGGAGGTAGAGACCACCGACGAGCTGCGTTTCCCAACCGGCATGGGTGAACTGGACCGGGTGCTGGGCGGCGGTGCAGTGCGGGGCTCGCTGGTGCTGGTGGGCGGCGCACCTGGAATCGGAAAATCTACCCTGATGCTCCAGATCTGCGACCAGCTGTGCCGGTCTGCCACTGTGCTGTATGTCTCCGGCGAGGAGTCAGAGCGCCAGATCAAGCTGCGGGCGGAGCGGCTGCGGGTGAGGGGAGATGGGCTTCATCTTCTCTCAGAGACCAATTTGGAGAACGTGATCGATGCGGTCCACACCGTCCAGCCCGGGGTTCTGGTGGTGGACTCCATCCAGACCCTGTACCACGGGGATGTGACCGCCGCTCCGGGCAGCATCAGCCAGGTCAAGGAGTGTACTATGGCGCTGATGCAGCTGGCAAAAGGGGAGGGGATCACCGTCTTTGTCATCGGCCATGTGAATAAGGAGGGCTCCATTGCCGGGCCAAAGGTGCTGGAGCATATGGTGGACTGCGTGCTCTACTTTGAAGGAGAGCGCCACATGGCCTATCGGATCCTCCGGGCGGCAAAAAACCGCTTCGGCGCCACCAACGAGATCGGGGTGTTCGAGATGGAGGATGGAGGACTGGCGGAGGTGCCCAATCCCTCTGAAAGCCTGCTGGCCGGCCGGCCGGAGGACGCCCCCGGGACCTGCGTCACCTGTGTGATGGAGGGGGTTCGCCCTGTTTTGGCGGAGATCCAGGCCCTGGTGGTGCCCAGCAGCTTTGGCAATCCCCGCCGGGTCAGCAACGGTGTGGAGTACAACCGGGCCATGCTCCTGCTGGCTGTGCTGGAGAAACGCGGCGGGCTTTTACTGGGAAATTGTGACGCCTATCTCAACGTCATTGGCGGCCTGTCTTTGGACGAGCCTGCCGCAGACCTAGCCGCTATGCTGGCTTTGGCTTCCAGCTTCCGGGACAAGCCTGTTCCGAGTGATTTGGCTGCCATTGGTGAAGTAGGACTAACTGGAGAACTGCGTGCGGTGAGCAATCTGGGGCAGAGACTATCTGAGGTGCGGCGGCTTGGCTTTACAAAGTGCCTGATTCCCAAACGGATCCAGGGAAAGTTGGCCGCTCCAGAGGGGCTGGAGCTAATCCGGGTGGCTAACATCCGGGAGGCTCTGGCCGCACTGCTGTAAGGGATTAAGGTTCCATCCCAGTTTTGAATCCTGGTGCGCTCCAGCCCGGGGGACGAAGTTGATACAGCCAAGGTATCCGGGCTGCCCCTGGGAGGCGGCCCGGACCAGGGTGCAGCGGCCGTCCAGTTGATAGACACAGGGATCAGTGCATTGAATCAGACTCATAGGGTGGGACCTCCGGCGATTGATTTTCCTTAGTATCTGCCGCCAAAGAGAAGATTATGCAATACTACACTGGTTGGATGTTGCTGTTAAGCGCGAGACACAGTAAAAAAGGCTAAATACACCCACCCCAAAAGCTAGTACTGAAAGCTGGTACTGGTAGATGTATTCCGTTATATAATTAGAACCCGTTGCAAAACGAAATTGTTCTGCAACGGGTTTCTCGAAGTAATCGGCCAGAACTAAGTTTACGACAACAGTCTCCGTGCTTTGTGATATAACAGAGAAGATTTCCAATTAGGAATTGCTTGAGTGAGTCTCAGTATTATATTTCCCATTAGGACTACAGCGCCGGGGATTCATCCAGTAATTCTTTTTATAGAGCAGCAGTGGCTCTAGTAATGGTCAGAGGCGGTATTTTGCTGTACAAGTAAGAATGATGCTGTAGGTGATTTCTCTGTGAATACACAGTGAAGTACCTAAGGATAAAAATGAGCGATTGACATAACTATCTTGCCGATATACATAGAGAAAGATGGAAGATTATACCCAGTAAGGAATTACATGGCCAACCCCTGTTTTAAGCGCTTTTCGATAACATCTAGTGGTGACAGCAAGATCCAAAATACCAGTTCCAACAGCATTAAAATAAATAATCTCTTCATCATTTTCACGTCCAGACTTATCTCCGCAGAGAATTTGGCCTAGTTGTGCATGAATATCCTTGTCCTTAATCAAGCCATCTTTCCACATTAGAGATACTGTGCTGACCATACGGTGTTTGATGGTATCCCAGTTATCTACAACAATCTTAGATGCCTTCCGAACACAATTATAGGTCACTTCGTAGTCAGCCAGATTCATCAGAAGGCAGCCCGGCTTTAGCCACTCAGAGTGGATAATGGGATTATTGGCCAGCGTAGCGCACACAGTAATATCACTTTCCCGTACAGCTGCTTCTGGATCCTGCACAGGAGTTACATCGAGACCGACATATTTCTCCATAGCTTCCTGTGCAAACCGCTGGGAGCTTTCTAAGCGTATATCATAGACATACACTTTTTTAATAGTAGGACGAACAATAAGAGCTGCTTCCAATTGTGTTCGGCCTTGAGCGCCAGCACCACAGATAGTGAGGACGGAGGCATTCTCTTTGGCCAACAGCTTCATCGCAACACCGCCAGAAGCCCCAGTGCGTTTGGCACTGACTGTGGTACCATCAGCAATACAGACAGGAAGCTTTGTATCAGGATCATTAAGAATCATTGTGACGCTGGCACGGGGGAGGCCTTTTTTGTAGTTTTGTGGCCCGCTGCCGATCCACTTAATGCCAGCCATATTGTACTCGCCACCGATATAGCCCGGCATTGCATTAATACGGCCATAAATATTTTCATCTTCTGGAGTCTTACCCCAGCGCATTACGCACTTTCCTGGAACCAAGACATCACCCTTCTCGGTCAGGATATAGGCCTGCTCCACATCGTGCATAACAGCTTCCATATCGCCGCATCCGAGTGATTCCATTTCCTGATTATTTAGAAATAGAATATCAGCTTTGCTCATGTAAGTACACTCCTCTCTATATCTATATATTATAAGGTTTATGGTCTTGGTGATTCTTGTCAGATACTTTTTTCACCAGTCTCAAAGAAATGAGCCACCTGTTCTTTACTCATACCGTCAAGTCCTATATTTTTAGCACAGCGGCCCTGAGTGCGGAAATCAGTACAATAAATGGTGCTGGTAAGTTGGATTACAGCATCGATATTCGGGGTTGGAACTTCAGCAATACGACCCAGTTCAGCAATTGGGACTAGGCTCATAGGAACATCTTCTGTAACATAACGGGCATTGATGGTGGTGGGTGCTTTGATGTCCCCATAGGCATTGTTATGTTGGAGCAAATCATATAGATCATCGCCATAGGTGTCATAAGATTGGCGCAGCCATTCCTCTGCACTAAGGATATGTACCCCATAGGCCTCTGCCACAGCGATTCGTTCAGCATCAATTCCCTTAATTAGAGTAGCGACAGAGGGAGAGATTCCGTCCCAATAATAGCGGAAACCATTCGGATCAGTCTCAATACGGCCAATATTCAACAGAACCGGGGTGGGATGGAATAGAGCACCGATATTGGACAGACTGGTTTGCAGACAATTTTTGGTTGCTTTGAACTGAGGATAGTATGGATGCAGAAGTTCAAGCACCTTGTTTGTTTTATTGGCAGGAAAAGCGCCCAGGTCAACCTCTTTTTTTACGCTGTAAATCTCAACAGAGGCAGCTCCTGTCTTACGACAGGCATATAAATCAAGGTCTGAGTCTCAGCTACAGTGATATCTGCCTGGCATCCCTTGGAGCGAATTGTATTCAGAAATTCCAAGGCGCCACCGGTGCGTCCAGGATTCAAAACGACAACCTGTCCATCAGACAGTTTAGAATAGCAGGCCTCTGCAATCATCTTATGTGTGAAGGCTGGTGTGACAACCATAATTAATTGTACACCTTTAATTGCACTGGCCACATCGCCGGTCACGAGGTTCAGAGAATAGTGGCCGGTGGTTCCATTGTAGGTCAGTTCAATACCTCCTGCCGCCTGGATACCTTCTAGGTACTGTGGAAACAGATCACAGAGATTAACTTTCACTCCACAGCTTGCAAGATAACCGGCAATGGCGGTGCCGCCATTACCGGCACCAATAACTGCGACAGTTGTATTCATAAAAATGAAACCTCCAAAATAAAGCTATTTTAATATATATTTTAGAAAAAACTATCTTTTTAGCGCTGTTCCCGCTTGGCTGATTTATTCCAGCAGAAGATACGCAGCAGAATAAGAAAAGCGAGTGAAATACCACAGGTAAGCAGTCCAAATTTCAGGACTCCCATGCTGGATATAAGATTAGGCCACATGGAAGTTACCAGACCACCACCAATAAATGGACTCATAAGCGGACAGCCCAGTGCATAAATAGAACCAGCACGGGTTTCCATCTTGGGATCAGCTGTGCGCAACAGCATATAACCGACCGCAGCTACACCGGAGAAAGCACCAAAACGAATGATACCCTGCTCAAACCAGCACTCAGAGAAAATATTGGGACTGAGCCAGAAGAACCAGACTACCATCAGTGCCATTACAACAACAGAGCAGATTAGAATAGGAGCTAAGTATTCGATCACAACGGGTACTTTAATTGAGGACATGGCAGCAACAACCAGAATCTCCAGAGCCATACCCTGAATGCGCTGGAAAATATGACGATCAAACAAGTCCTTCAAAGCAGTGCGCTGTACGATCATATTGATCAGCCAGCCTCCAATCATGGCAAAGGGAAATAGTGGTAGACTTGTATAACCAGTTACGATGCCGAAACCATATACAATAGCACGACCAATGATGATAGATAAGCCAATGATGCCCAAATGGAATGCAAATGGCTCAACAACATCCTGATGAGTCTATGAAAATTTTTCTGTAAATAAAGATTTAGAAGGTCTTCTATGATAAAA
>JAYCWP010000057.1:0-30313 GCA_037257225.1 Lawsonibacter sp. | reverse complement strand
TTCATTCATGCCAGGGCTGCAAACCAATTTGCGAAAAATTCTTGACACTACCTTTAATTCTTTTTACTCTCCCCAGCATAGCTGGGGGTTGTCGTTGCGCTGAAGCGACAACAGAACAACGCCGTCCGCACTTGTCGAAAAGTGCGGACGGCGTTCTGGTTTCTGCGGCCCGAAGCCCAGTCGGATCAGGTCCTCTTAACGGAAATTGTCCCTGGCATACCGGGCCAGCTCCTCCCGGAAATCCGGATGGGCAATGGATGCCATGGCGGCAGCGCGCTCCCCCAGAGAAAGACCGGCCAGATGCGCTACCCCGTACTCCGTGGCCACACACTCGATCATGGTGCGGGGAACGGAGATGGTACTGCCCCCGGGGATGGTGGGGACGATGTTGGACCTCAGCTTGCCCTCCTTGTCACGTCTCGAGGAATTCAGGCAGATATATCCCCGTCCTCCCTTGGAGCGGAAGGCCCCCTCCAAAAAGTCCATCTGCCCGCCAATACCGGACAGCTGCCTGCTGCCCACTGACTCTGCGTTCTCCTGCCCCATAAGATCCAGCTGCACCCCGCCATTGATGCTGATGAAGCTGCTCAGCTGCCCCATGCGCTCCGGGGAGTGGACATGATCCACATCTCCGGGATAGAACCGTTCCGGCTCATTTTCCAGCCAGTCGTATAGTTCCTGAGAACCCATAGCAAGGTTCCAAGTGGAGTACCCTGTATCCACTTCTTTCCGGGCATTGGTCAGCTTCCCTGCCTTATGGAGTGCCAAAAACGCATCGCTGATGGTGCCTGTCCAGCAACCCAGGTCCTTCCGGTCAGATTCTGCCAGCATTTTTGCCACGGTGAAAGGTACGCCGCCCACACCCAGACCCAGCACCGCACCGTCCGGGATCTCTGCCACCACGTTCCGGGCAATCTGGATGTCCACTGGGGTGGGCTCTTTATAGGTACGTAGGGGCAGGGGCTCATGGACGCCCTCGACGATATAATCGGCCTCCGACAGATGTACCCTGTGAGAACCATTGACACCCTGGAGTCTGGGCAGACGCTCGTTGATCTCAAAGATCACCGTGCGGGCATTTTCAAAAATGGTGCGCCAGGCATAGTTAGAGATGCCCAGGCCGCAGTACCCCTCCCCGTCCGGCCGGGAGACAGGCACAAAGGCCACATCCACCCGGATATAACTGCGGTACAGCTCTGGCAGGGCCCGGAGCATCATAGGCAGGAACTTCACAAGCCCCCTGCTTTGCAGCTTACGCTCATAGTCGCCGATATGCCAGCTGTAATAGGTGAAGGCTGACTGCTCCGGGTCGCACTCCACCACCTCGATCCGGGGCCGGATCACCAGCCCACCGCGGATCTTCACATCCTTTAGTTCCTCCTTCCGGGCGGCAAGGGCCCGGTCCATCAGCTCTGGAAATCCCGCGCCAAATCCGTAGTCCACCCAGTCGCCGGAGCGGACCGCTTGGGCGGCCGTCTCTGGAGTGACAAATTTATTTCTGTAATCGTGCATGACTGTTCTCCTCGCCTTCCTGATTCAACTCAATCATTGTGAACATCATAGCACAAGCTGCCAGGCGCTGTCTATCGCTTGATTGCGGATTGTTCGCGCCCGCCCCTGTTCATTGCATAAAAAATATCACGGCCTCGTTTCCAAAGGAGCGAGGCCGTGACTGTTTTCTGTTGTTTCGGCAGTCAGCGGCCAAAACCGCCGCCACGGGAACCACCGCCAAAGCCTCCACCCCGGGAGAAGCCCCCGCCACGGGAGCCGCTGGAGAAGCCGCCGCCGCGGCTCCCTCCGCTGAAACCTCCTCCGAAGCCGCCGCCACGGGAGAAACCGCCGCCACGGGAGCCGCTGGAAAACCCGCCGGAGCCAGAGCCCCCTCTGGGACCCTGGAAGCCGTTGAAGCCGCCGCCCGAACCACCGAATCCTCCAGGACCTCTTGGAGGTCTGGGGGGCGGAGGAGGCGGCCTGCGCCAGCGGCGCCGGTACCAGCCATAGGTAGGCCCGTGCCAGAACAGGATGGGCCGGAACATATAGGGGGGATTTGGCACCCCATAATACCGCTGCCGATAGGAGGTATACCGCAGGCTATCCACCACACTGGCGATGACCACCAGAATGACCAGCAGCACCACCAGGGACATGACCACCTCTCCGGTACTCCGGCCACCATAGGTGTTCTGACTCGTCTCTAGATAGCCCAAGCCGTAATTGTCCACATAAAACTGGTTGACTCCGTCAAACAGGCTCAGCACTCCTGTGCCGAACTGTCCGGCCATGGCGTTCTCATACAGGTAGCGGTCCAGATGGGAGGTCACCTGTTCATCCGTCATGGGGTAGTCAGGCCCCACCGCCAGATAGCAGTTGTTGGTCCCGGTGTCCACCACCAGGATGCCATCCGCCGCCCCCAGCTGGATCTGCTCCCCCATGGAATAGGCGTAGTCGGCAATGTCGCCGGACACCTCCCGCACGGTGGCCACGGCGATCAGGCTGTCATACCGGGCCACCCAGTTGGCGTTGTAGAGACAGATCTGCTGCTCCTCCTGGTCAGAAAGCACCTCGGCCTCGTCATTGATCCAGGTGGCATAGCTGCTGGTAGACAGCGACTGATCCAGCCCAGTTGCCTGAGGGACCGCCTGATCGGTACTCCCCCGTACCTGTCCGATCCCGAGGGCCGCAGCGATCATCACCACGGTCAGCGCCACTGCCACCGATGTCTTTTGAAAAATTTTCATAGGCTCTCCTCAATCTTCCGCCCCGGACAGGTGTCCGGGACCTTCTACCATACAGCCGTTCCGGATTGGTCAGCCCCTCAGTTCCAGAAGCTTCTGCTTCAACTCGCCCTCAATCCGTCCAAGCTCAGCCTCAGCCTCGCGGCGCTTCTGGCTGCCCTCTGTCTGGATCTTCATCACCTCGTCCAGGGTGGAGATCAACTGCTCATTGGTGTGCTGGAGGGTCTTAACATCCACAACGGAGCGCTCCGCCTCCCGGGCGGCCTCCACCGTCCCCATCTTCAGCATATCCGCGTTCTTTTGCAGCAGCTGGTTGGTCATCTCCGTCACTGCGGACTGGGCCTGGGTCGCCTGACGAGAGTGTTCCAGACCCAGGGCCAGCACCATCTGACTCTTCCACAGGGGAATGGTATTCACCAGAGAGGACTGGATCTTCTCCAACATCAGCGTGTCATTGTTTTGCAGCAGACGAGTCTGAGGCCCCATTTGAATGGAGATCATCCGGGTCAGCTCCAAGTCATGGAGCTTCTTCTCGAAACGGCTGCACAGGTTGGCGAAATCGTTATAGGCCTGGGCGTCCTCCTGGGCTCCGCTGGCGGCGGCCTTCTGCCGCAGCTGCTCCAGGTCGTGGGTCCGCAGATACTCCAGCCGCTTCTTGCCGGCGATGATATACATGGTGAGTTCTTTGTAGTACTTGGTATTCAGTTCATACATCTGGTCCAGCATGGCGATGTCCTTCATCAGTACCACCTGGTGGTTCTCCAGAACCCGGACGATCTTATCTACATTGACCTCGGCCTTGGCATAGCTGGCCTTCATCGCCTCCAGTTCGTTTCGCTTCTTCTGGAAGAAGCCGAACAGGCCGCCCTTCTTCTCCTCATCCTTGCCGAAGTTTTTCAGCTCCACCACCAGGTCAGACAGGGCCTCGCCCACCTCGCCCAGGTCCTTGGTCTTGACGCTGTTCAGGGCGTTCTCTGAGAAGGAGGCAATGTTCTTCTGGGCTGCGGAGCCGTACTGGAGCACTACATTGGAGTCGGTGACATCGATCTTTTGGGCAAAGTCATCCACCATTTTCCGCTCTGCCTCGCTGAGCATGGACTCATCCACCTTGACGGCGTTGGCCTCCCGCTCCTTCTGCCGCTCCGCCTCTGCCGCAGCGGCCTGTTGGGCGGCAGCTTCGGGGGCTGGGTCTAATGTCAAAGCCGGAGCCTCCGGCGCGGCGGGAGCTGTGGCTGCAGCCGCATCGGCCTCCGGGGTCAGGGTCAGCTGGGGGGTCATATTCAAATCGTCGCTCATAGTCAATTCCTCCTCATTGTCTTTGCATCGATTTTGGTACGATTTCCGGGCGTTCCCGCATCTCAACCCTCTGCCGGGAGATGCGCCCGGTCACAGCTCCAGAGTGGTCCCGCCATCCGGGGAGGCGGTCTTATCCTTCCCGGACAACCCCTCCTGGGCCAGCAGATTCTCCATAACAGTGATGTCGGTAGAAATGTCCATAGCCTCTGCCCCAAAGAGGGCGTCCAGCTGCTTGTCAAAGGCCTGGACGATGGTTCCCATCATATTTTCCACCTTAGCCTTGGTGGTGCTGATGTTGTCCCCCGCGATCCCGGCGGCGTCCATCCGGTCATAGGCATTGAGTATTTTTAATGTGGTAGGCAGGAAATAGTTCAAAAAGCGGCGGATCTGAGGCAGCTTCTTGGGCTGCTTGACCACCTCACCAATGATTTTTCGGGTGACCTCCTCCAGATGGTCGATCTGGGCCGAGATGGTCTCGTCCTCAATGCTGTCATTGAGGCGGCGCATCTCTGATAACGCCCTGTCCCGCTCCTGGATCAGTTTGTCCAGCTCCGGGTCACCAGTGGTCTCCTGCTTCTTTTTTTCCTGTTTGGGCTTCTCCGGCTCCTTCGACTGCTCGCCGGGCATCTGATAGACCCGGTCTGGGAAAACCGCCTTTCCAACAACAAACACCGCCACCGAGACCACAGCACACAGTGCATAGTCGGCCAGGGTATGCAGCGAGAAAAACAGTGCAAACACCAGCCATACCACCCCGATCAGATAGATGGGTATCACAGAACGTTTGATATACTTTGCCATCGCTCCTACCTCCTATGGCACGCTCTGCGGACCAGCCGCATTCTTTTATGCTCATTGTACCTTTCCCAGATTGGGGTGTCAAGAAAATTCCCGCCCCATCCAGCGCCGTACACGCCGGATGGGGCGGGAATTCAACCAGAAGTATGCAAAGCAGTCTCAGAGGGCGGCGAGGTCAGCTCCAAGGGTTCGGCACCGATCCAAACCGCTCTCATCAGGGGTCTCGTGGAGGATCAAACCTTCCCCCTGACATACGGTGCCGCCAGCGCGGTCCGTCCGCTCCTCCCAGTCCCGCATCCACTGCCCGTCTCCCCAGCCGTAGGAGCCGAAGAGAGCCACATCCCGTCCGCTCAGGCGGCCCTCCAGCTGGGAAAAGAAGGGTTCAAACTCGGCCTCTTCCAGAACCTCTGCCCCCATGGCGGGACAGCCAAGAGCTAGCCCATCGTACTCCAAGGCCTGATCTACGCCAACCTGATCCACAGAGAACACATCAACCTGGGCACCAGCCCCTTGCGCCCCCTGTGCTATGGCCTCAGCCATGGCTTGGGTATTGCCTGTCATGCTCCAATAAATCACTGCAATTCTGCTCATTTGTGAGAACCTCCAAACTCAAAAATATGATCAATATGAAATGGATCTCTTGATGAAAATCCATCTGTAAACGCCCAGAGGGCGGTCACATACATCATTTAGCCAGCGGATATTTCCAAACTATGGCCTGGTCAGGCGGCTCGAAACAGTCGGGGCAGAGATTCACCCTCCTTCACCCGCCGGCACAAAGCTGCACGGCACCGTTCGTACCGGCGAAAGCACTGCTGCGCCCTTTCCACATCGGAGTATACCTTCCAGCATCCACACAGCTTGTAGTCTCGTCCCTGATGCAGCCGAAAGCCCTCCACGTCCTCCGGAGGATAGCCTAAAAACAGGCCGATTTCATGGGGAAAGCCGCCGCAGGTCAGCCGGAGTTGAAGTGTGTCCAGCATCTCTTCCAACCCTCGGTCCACAGGATAGCCCTCCCGAGCCAGCAGTGACTGCACCTGGGGATGAGCCAGCTGGGCGGCCAGACGTTCTGGACGGTAAACCAAGATCAGGCACCTGGGACGGCAGGAACAGAGCAGGCGCAGCTGGATGCCGCATCGGGATAACTGGCAGCGATAATCCTCCAGCAGTGTTTCCATGCACACCTGGGGACTGCCCCAGGCAATCAGATCTGCTGGTTTAATTCCGGCCAGCGAAGGGGCTCCATGAAAGGCCAGGGTACACTCAAAATCCCGCAACGTATCTTCCATCTTATCCAACCTCCCCTTAAAATTAGCGCACGCTAACTAACGTCCAATCAAAAAGCAGCTTTCAGCCGCTAGTTAGTCTTTGCTAACTTCCGCTTCAGAGTAACACATACTAGCTTCTTTGTCAACCCCGACTTCACGCATAGGATCGGTCTGCCCTGTCTATTTTCCAGCTTTTCATTGACTTTCCATGCTATGGTGCGGTATGATTTCACATATCAGCGATTGGCCCTCAGGTCGGCTCCGCTGGACCGCCCTGACAGCCCAACTATGGAAAAGAATGGAAAAGAGGAGTCGTCATGCTCACCCTGGAACAGTTCAAAGCCGCCCGCGCAACTCTGCAGGGCGTGATCCGCACCACCAGCCTGATCCACTCCCCCGCCCTGTCCAAGGCGTGCGGAAATCAGGTCTATCTCAAGCCGGAAAATATGCAGGTCACCGGTGCCTACAAAATCCGTGGAGCCTACTATAAAATTAGCACCCTCAGTGAAGAAGAAAAAGCCCGGGGACTCATTACTGCCTCTGCTGGAAACCACGCGCAGGGGCTGGCCTATGCCGCCCAGGCAGCGGGAGTGCCCGCCACCATCGTAATGCCCACTACCACCCCTCTGGTAAAGGTAAACAACACCAAGGACTATGGCGCCCGGGTCATCCTTCATGGCGAAGTTTTTGATGAGGCCGCTGAAAAAGCTGCCCAGCTGGCCGAGGAGGATGGACTGACCTATGTCCACCCCTTCAATGATCTTGGTGTAGCCACTGGCCAGGGCACCATCGCATACGAGATCTTTCAGGATCTTCCCGATGTGGATGTGATCCTGATTCCCATTGGCGGCGGCGGTCTAGCCGCAGGTGTGTCCACCCTGGCCAAGCTGCTCAATCCCAATGTCACGGTCATCGGCGTAGAGCCGGAGGGAGCTGCCTCTATGAAAGCCAGCCTGGAAGCCGGTCATGTTGTCACTCTCCCCACAGCCAATACCATCGCCGATGGTGTCGCAGTCAAGACCCCCGGAGACCTTGTGTTCCCCTATGTAGAACAAAATGTAGACCATATCCTGTCCATCCCAGATACAGAACTGGTAGATGCCTTCCTGGATGTGATGGAAAAGCACAAGATGGTAGTAGAAAATGCTGGACTGCTCACCGTGGCTGCCCTGAAGCACCTGGACATGGAAGGCAAGAATGTGGTCTCCGTCCTGTCTGGGGGCAACATGGATGTGATCACCATGGCCTCTCTGGTTCAGCACGGCCTGATCAACCGTGGCCGGATCTTCACCTTCTCCGTGCTGCTCCCAGACCGGCCCGGCGAGCTGATGCGGGTCTCCGGCCTGTTGGCACGGAACAGCGGCAATATCATTAAACTGGAGCATAACCAGTTTGTTAACATCAACCGACAGAACGGTGTAGAATTAAAGGTCACTCTGGAGGCCTTCGGTCAGGACCACAAGCGTCAGATCCTGGATGAACTGCGGCAGAACGGCTATTCCGTTCAGGAGGTCATGACCGCCGACTTCTACCACTGAAACATACCCACTGCCTCCGCCCGCCGGAGATGCGCGCTCCGACGGGCGGATGGCTATTGAAAAGCGGCAGGCTTCGGGCTGCCGCAGGCGGCAGTAGGGCCGTGGGTCCGGCCTGGAGCGCCCCTGCGGTCCGGAAGCTCATGGCGGAGGGCCGGCCCTCCGCTCTCTCCGCCCAGTATCCTATGCGCCCGCCTCCTCCTGGGTTCCCAGGAAGAGGCTGGCCTCTTCCCTCAGACTTAACAAATTCAGACTTGGAAAGCGAGGATATCATGATGATTAAAATTGCTCCTTCGATCCTCTCCGCTGACTTCGTCAACCTGGAGCGGGATATCAAAAAAGTTGCCAGCGCCGACTATCTCCATGTGGATGTCATGGACGGCTGCTTCGTGCCCAACCTGACCATCGGGATCCCTGTGGTCAAGTCCATCCGTAAGTGTACCGATATGTTCCTGGACGTCCATCTGATGATCGACAAGCCGGTACGCTACATCGAGGACTTTGCCAAGGCCGGCGCCGATCTGCTGTCCGTCCATCTGGAGGCCGACCACCCCACCCGGATCGCAGAGGCTCTGAAGGTCATGGGAGAGTGCGGTGTGAAAAAGGCGGTGGCCCTGCGGCCCATCACCTCGGCCAACGCCATCCTGCCCTACATCGAGGAACTGGACATGGTACTGGTGATGACGGTGGAGCCCGGCTTCGGCGGCCAGGCCTTTATGGAGTCCCAGCTGGATACCATCCGCCAGGTGCGGGCCATCATCGACCGGTACAATCCTGCCTGCGAACTGGAGGTAGACGGCGGCGTCGCCCCCAAGACCGCACCCCTGGTGGTGGAGGCGGGAGCCAACGTGCTGGTGGCCGGCTCCGCTGTCTACGGCAAGGAGGATATCCCCGCCGCCATCGCCGCCCTGCGGGTATAACGGCAATGAAGGAGTATAAGCTCCTTCCCGCAAACAATCCCGAGCGCACCGAGCAGGTGATAAACGACATGGCCCGGGCGGGCTGGGAGGTGGTCAGCACCTCATTCTGGCCCGCCGCGTTCGGCTGCCATCTGCTGATCACTCTGGCCCGGGCACAAAGTACACCTAATTCCTAATTCTTAACTCTTAATTCCCTATCATTCCCAACTTCCCCGGAGGTTCAAAACCATGCAGTACTTTCCCCCCGCTCTGGAAAATCTGGTGGAGCAGTTTGCCAAACTGCCCGGTGTTGGCGTCAAATCGGCCCAACGTCTTGCCTTCTATGTCCTTTCCATGCCGGATGATGAAGCTAATGCCTTCGCCCAGGCGGTCATCAATGCCAAAACGTCTATCCACTGCTGCCCTGTCTGCCAGAATCTGACGGACGGGGACGGTCCATGCTCCATCTGCGCCAGCCCCAAGCGGGATCAGTCCACCATCTGTGTAGTGGCTGACCCAAAAGATGTAGCCGCCATGGAGCGCTCCCGGGAGTACCAGGGGCTGTACCATGTACTTCATGGGGTGATCTCTCCCATGAGCCATGTAGGCCCCGATGATTTGCACATCAAATCTCTGGTAGAGCGGGTGGCCGCCGGCGGCATCGACGAGGTCATCATGGCCACCAATCCGGACACCGAGGGAGAGGCCACCGCTATGTACCTCTCCCGGCTGCTCCGTCCGTTCTCCGTTAAAGTGACCCGCCTGGCTTACGGCATCCCAGTGGGCAGCCACTTGGAGTACGCCGATGATGCAACTCTCATGCGCGCCCTGGAGGGCCGCCGTGAGATCTGAATTCCGACTCATATTGCGCTCCGCCCCAGTTCTCTGGTGGCGGAGCATTTTTCTGCCCTTGCGCTCTGTCTCCAAATGGGATATAATACACTGAAACTTTTGAATGATCTTTCTCGAGGTGCGCTTCCATGGGGGACAAACTTGGTATCTACATCCATATTCCATTCTGCCGCAGCAAGTGCGACTACTGCGATTTCTACTCCCTGTCCGGGCAAGAAAACAAGATGGATCAATATCAGAAGGCCCTTTTGGCCCACCTGAAGGAGACAGCCCCCCTGGCTCAGGGCATCCCGGTAGACAGTGTCTATTTTGGCGGAGGAACACCCAGCTTCTATGGAGCTAAACGTCTGAAGGAGCTGTTGGCCGCCATCCACAAACTTTTTCAGATTGAAAAGGGCGCAGAAATCACTGTGGAGTGCAACCCGGACAGTGTGGATCTGCGTGCCCTGCGCATTCTGAGGAAGGCAGGTGTCAACCGCCTGTCTCTTGGAATGCAGTCCGCACAAGCGGAGGAGCTGGCCGCCATCCATCGCATCCACACCCCACATCAGAGCGACCATGCCACAGAACTGGCCAGAAAAGCTAAATTCAACAATCTGTCCCTGGATCTGATTTATGGTCTGCCCGGCCAGACTATGGATAGCTGGAAAGCCACAGTTGAGCACGCTCTGTCCCTCATTCCGCAGCATCTGTCCTGCTACGGCCTGAAAGTGGAGGAGGGCACACCTCTGGCTCGCCGGGTGGCTGAGGGCGAGATCCTGCCCGATGACGATCAACAGGCTGACCTGTATCTGTGGACAGTGGGCCGCCTGGCCCGTGCCGGTTATCTCCAGTACGAGATTTCGAACTTTGCAAAACCTGGCTTCGAATCCCAGCATAATCTCCGTTACTGGCTCACCCGGCCCTATATCGGCTTTGGTCCCGGAGCCCACTCCGATTTTGGCGGCCGGCGCTACTCCTTTGTGCGGGATTTAGATGCCTACATCGATGGCGTTCTCCA
Organism: Lawsonibacter sp.; assembly: GCA_037257225.1. GTDB lineage: Bacteria > Bacillota > Clostridia > Oscillospirales > Oscillospiraceae > Lawsonibacter. The sequence continues at coordinate 19,930 of JAYCWP010000057.1, read as the reverse complement.
TGGAGGTAATGTCATCGATAGTTCTGAACTCATCCCCCACCGGGAGCGGTGCGGTGAATACCTTATGCTTCGCCTGCGCACAACTCAGGGCATCGACGGCGGAGAGTACCGACGGAACTATTTTATGGATTTTGCACCGCTGGAGGCTCGTCTGAACCAGTTTGCCGCCCAGGGCTGGACGGAGCAAAGCCCCGATGGCCGCTGGCACTTTACTCCTAAGGGCTTCCTGGTCTCCAACCAGCTGATTGGAGATCTGCTGGATCGCCAGGAGCAGGCCAGCTGGGAGGATCTGATTGTCCGTTCTCAGCACGAGCCGCACCTGTAATTCATTCGAGTTTGCCCATACTTTCAACGCATCCAAACACTCCGGCATCTCGACAAAGCCTTTCCCTGTTTTTTACTTTGTTCTTACTTTTTTCACAATTTTATGTCTACTTTGTAAATTTTATTGCCTTTTGGGCATACTGATGCTATAATATATTTGTATTATCACGCGTAGCCATTCCGGCAGCGCAGTTCCAACTGAATTCATTGGCGATTCTGCCATCTCTTTTCATACAAACCCCAATCTAAAATCAGATCGAGAGGGTGCCGATTTTGACAAAGTATCACATTCAGGGCGGAAAGCCGCTCTCCGGAACCATCACCATCAGCGGCGCCAAAAACGCCGCTGTCGCTATCATCCCCGCTGCACTGTTGGTAGACGGGGTGTGCCGCATTGAAAATATCCCTCAAATCAGCGATGTAACGTTGATCCTCCAGATCCTTCAGGAACTGGGGGCAGATGTCCGCACCATCAACCGCACCACGGTGGACATCGACTGTTCCCACATCCGCAATCGCCAGGTTCCTTATGAACTGGCCCGCCGGATCCGTGCCAGCTATTATCTGGTCGGCGCTCTGCTGGGCCGCTTTGGCTGGGCTGAGGTTCCGCTCCCCGGCGGCTGCGACTTGGGCGGCCGCCCCATTGATCAGCATATCAAGGGCTTCGTTTCCATGGGGGCAGACGTAGACGTACGCAACGGCCTGATCTGTGCTAAGGTCGCCAGCGGACGCCTGGCCGGTGGCCAGGTCTATCTGGACATGGTCTCTGTTGGAGCCACTATGAACATCATGCTTGCTGCTGTACTGGCCGAGGGCATGACTATCATTGAGAACGCCGCCAAGGAACCCCACATCGTGGACTTGGCCAACTTCCTCAACTCAATGGGGGCCAACATTATGGGCGCCGGCACCGATGTGATCAAGATTCGCGGTGTCAAGCAGCTGCGAGGCGGCACCTATTCCATCATTCCTGACCAAATCGAGGCGGGCACCTACATGGCCGCCGTTGCCGCTGCCGGAGGAGATGTCCTGATTCAGAACGTCATCCCCAAACATTTAGACTGTATCACCGCCAAATTGGTGGAGATGGGTGTGGATGTGGAGGAGCTGGACGACGCTGTTCGGGTTCGCCGCAGCGGTCCTATCAGCCGCACCAACGTCAAGACAATGCCCTACCCGGGCTTTCCCACGGATATGCAGCCCCAGATTGCCGCCGTCCTCTGCCTGGCTACCGGCACCAGCGTCCTCACCGAGGGCGTGTGGGACAGCCGCTACCGCTATGTGGATGAGTTCCGCCGTATGGGCGCCCATATCCAGGTAGACGGCAAGGTAGCTGTCATCGAGGGGGTCCCCGGCCTCACCGGTGCACCAGTTCATGCCTGTGATCTTCGTGCGGGTGCAGCAATGGTCATCGCTGGTCTGGCCGCCCAGGGCATCACCGAGGTAGACGGGATCTACCATATCGAACGTGGCTATGAGGATCTGGTAGGCAAGCTGGCCGGCGTGGGCGCCGACATTCAGGTTGTCACCGTCCCCGATGAGGAAAGCCAGTCCCAGGCTGTCTAAAGCCGCTTTTATCCATCATACAAACGATCAGAAATTGGGATCTTTCGGCCAGCGGTTCACCACTTCTGGCCGCTCCCAGTTTCTGATCTTATTTTTTAGGGAGCGATCAAATTGTTGACCTTTACCACCCTGGCCAGCGGCTCTGGCGGCAACGCTGCCCTGGTCTCCTGCGGAGACACCCATGTCCTGCTGGACGCGGGGATCTCAGCCAAACAGATCACTGCCGGTCTGGCCGCCCTGGGTGTCGCACCCAGGGATCTGACCGCCATTCTCATCACCCATGAGCACAGCGACCATGTCTCCGGCCTGCGGGTGCTCAGCAAGCGGGCCGGAGCCCCCATCTACGCCACCGGTCCCACCTGCCGCTGCCTGTACGACCGGAACTCCGGCAGCGAGGCCGCCAGCCTGCTGCGGGTCATGGAGGCCGGGACCGGGGTGCAGCTGGGCAGCCTTTGGGCCCAGTCCTTCCCCACCCCCCACGACGCGGCGGGGAGCGTGGGCTATATCCTTTCTGGAAAAGACGGCCGGATCGTCTTGGCCACCGACTTGGGCTACATTACCCCAGCAGTAAAAACCGCTGTTCAGGGCTGCGATCTATTGGTCTGCGAAGCCAACCATGACGAGGACTGGGTCCGTTCCGGACCATATCCCTACTACTTAAAGCAGCGCATCCTGGGCGACCAGGGTCACCTGTCGAACGAAGCTGGGGCAGAACTGGCTGCCCTGGCGGTAGAAAGCGGAACGCACGCTGTGGTCCTGGCCCACCTCTCCCGTGAAAACAACACCCCAGCCCGCGCTTGGGAGGCAGTTGCCCGCCGCCTCCGCAGCATGGGCTGCGAGCCAGATCTGGACCTCTCCCTGTCCGTGGCTCCCCGCAGCGGACTGAGCCCCACCTATCAGCTGGAAGGCGGACGGGTCCTCCGGGTACCTGCTGCCGGAGAGGAGGCCGCCCTGTGCTGAGCGTCTATCTCATCTGCGTTGGCAAGCTGAAGGAAAAATTCTATCAGGAGGCCTGTTCCGAATACGTCAAGCGGCTGTCCGCTTATTGCAAACTCACTTTAATAGAACTTCCTGAGGAGAAACTGCCTCAAACTCCCTCTCAGGGCCAGATCGACCAGGCCCTGGCCCGGGAGGCCGCGGCCATCCGCGCCAAGCTCCCCCCCAGCGCCATGCTGACTGCCCTGTGTGTAGAGGGCCGGATGCGCTCCAGCGAGGAGCTTGCCCAGCTAGTGGGAACCTGGGAGCAGAGTTCCGCCAAGCACCTAGTCTTTCTCATCGGTGGCTCCTATGGCCTGCACCCCTCCATCAAGGCGGAGGCCCAGGTCAAGCTGTCCATGTCCCCCATGACCTTCCCCCACCACCTGGCCCGGGTCATGCTGTTGGAGCAGGTCTACCGTGCCTTCAAGATCCGGGAGGGCTCCAGCTATCATAAGTAAACCAGAAGGATATCAGGATACGGTACAGCCACTTTTCTCCTCACGGCATCCCCGCCTATGTTTTCTAAAATCAAATTGTTCCGCTGGAAATTTCCGCCCGACTGTGGTACACTTACCACAATGGTAATTTCCAGCGGATTTTTCATACACAGGAGGTCTTGCAGATATGTCTTATCGGGAAAATTATGAGAGCTGGCTGAACAGTCCCTCCCTCTCTCAGGAGGAAAAAGCGGAACTGGAGGCCATCCGCGGGGACGACAAGGAGATCGAGTCCCGCTTTTTTGACCAGCTGGCCTTCGGCACCGCCGGTCTTCGCGGCACCATGGGCGTGGGACTGTACCGCATGAATATTCATGTGATCCGCCACGCAACCCAGGCCTTTGCCCAGGTGATCCTGGAGGAAGGGCCAGAGGCCGCCGCCCGGGGCGTCGCCGTCTGCTTCGACTGCCGCAACAACTCTGACCTCTTCGCCCGGGAGGCCGCCTGTGTCATGGCAGGCAACGGCATCCCTGTGCGTCTATTCAAAGCTCTGCGCCCCACCCCGGAGCTGTCCTTTGCCGTACGGGAGTACGGCTGTATTGCCGGAATCAATGTCACCGCCAGCCACAACCCCAAGGAGTACAACGGCTATAAAGTCTACTGGGAGGACGGCGCCCAGCTGCCCCCCAAGCACGCCGACGAGGTGGCCCGGAAGATGCGGGAGCTGGATGTGTTCACCAGCGTCAAGACCATGGACTATAACGAGGCTGTATCCCAGGGAAAGATCACCCTGTTAGGTGAGGAAACCGATGAGCGCTTCCTGTCCAACGTCATGGAACAAGTGAACGACAAAGCCGTGGTGGAGCAGGTGGCAGACACCTTCAAAATGGTGTACACCCCATTCCACGGCACCGGCTATCAGCTCATCCCCGAAGCGCTGAAGCGGCTGGGCATGAAGCACGTCATCTGCGTGCCCGAGCAGATGGTCATTGATGGGAACTTCCCCACCGTGGCCTCCCCCAACCCTGAAAACCCGGAGGGCTTCTATCTGGCAGTGGACCTGGCCAAGGCCAACGATGCCGACTTCATTCTTGGCTCTGACCCTGATGCTGACCGGGTTGGCATTATGGTACGCACCAAAGACGATGACTTTGTGGTCATCTCGGGCAATCAGACCGGCGTGCTGCTGTTGGACTATCTGATCGGCGCCAAGAAGCGCACTGGCAAGATGCCTGAAAATCCTGTCGCCCTCAAAACCATCGTCACCACTGAAATGGCCCGGAAGGTGGCTGAGGTCAACGGTCTGAAGTGCTATGACACCTTCACTGGCTTCAAATTCCTGGCAGAGAAAAAGGACAAGCTGGAGAACTCTGGCGAGGGGAAGGTCATCTTCTCCTATGAGGAATCCTACGGCTATATGCTGGGCGACTATGTCCGGGACAAGGACGCCGTCTCTGCCAGTGTGGAGCTCACTGAGATGGCCGCCTGGTATGCCAGCCAGGGCATGACCCTGTATGATGCCCTTCAGGCCCTGTTTGAGAAGTACGGCTACTACGGCGAAAAGACCCTGAATCTGGTCATGCCCGGCCTGGACGGCCTGAAAAAGATGGCCGACCTGATGGCCGGCCTGCGGGCACAGCCTCCGGTAGAGATTGCAGGCGTAGCTGTCAGGGAGCAGAAGGACTACCAGGACGGCAGCGTAGTCCGAGTGTCCGACGGCGTCCGGAGTGCCATGGAGTTGTCCGGCTCCAACGTGCTGCGCTATGAGATGGCCGATGGCACCAGCCTCATTGTCCGCCCCTCCGGCACTGAGCCTAAAGTAAAGGTCTATATCCTGGCCAACGGCGAAAATAAAGCCGTTTGTGATGAAAAGGTGGCCAAGTATGCCGCTTGGGCAGAGACTCTCAAGGGCTGAACTGAACAGTCCCCTTTCCATCCAGACCGGAACAAAGCGTTCCAAATCCAACTTCTTGATTCTTAGCATAAAACTGGCCCTGCTTCTTCCAAAGCAGGGCCAGTTTTTCTAATGGTCAGCTAAACCGAAATCTGGGTGTCCAGGATTTACTCCAGCATGATCTTGATGATCTCTTTGTCAGTCTCCTTCATCCCCTCGCGGGCCAGGCGGCCTACATTTCGGATGGTATTTTCTACCCCCTTAGAGACGATCCCATCCCCGCCAAAGAACTGGTTCCCGTCCCGGTACATCCAGTAACCCAGGATCCCAGCATCCACGGCAGCGGCGATTTTGGCTGCACAGGAGGCCTTGGCTCCGTCGCACACCACGCCGGAGACCACCGCCAGGGCGTTCACCACGGTGTGAGCGATCTCCTCATAGCCGCCTCCATACAGATAGGCGATCCCAGCTCCCGCTCCGCAGCCGGCGCTGATCGCCCCACAGTAGGCAGACAGACGGCCGATCCCGGACTTCTGGTGGATCGTAATGAGATCAGACAGCACTACCGCCCGCAGCATCTTCTCCTCAGTGACCCCCAGTTCCTTAGCATAGACCACCACCGGGACAGAGGCGGTGATCCCCTGGTTTCCGCTGCCTGAGACGATGACTACTGGCAACTCACAACCGTTCATCCGGGCATCAGAGCCAGCCGCGGCATAGGCCTTGGCCCGAACCTTCACATCGTCCCCATCGTGCTTCAATAATACTGAGCCAATATTTGCTCCATAGTTCCCTCGGATCCCCTCCTGGGCGATGGCGTAGTTGTAGTCGATCTGACGTTGGACCAAATCCCGGACATCATCCAGTTCCACAGTATCCGCAAACTCTAAAGCCCCCTCAATACTCAGCAAACTCTTCTCATCGCATGGGCTCTCCCGCTCTGCTGCTGACTCCCGTTGGAGGAGCGTCTGCCCGTTTTTCCGCTTCCGGATCACATTGGTGTGGAAACCCGAGATGGCCGCCTCACTGCTGGAGCCATCTTCGCTAAATGCCAGCACTTCAATATAAAAAATCTGGGAAGTGGCAGCCAGTCCTATCTGGATGGAGCAGCGCTGCATGAAATCCTGAATATCCTTTACCTGATCCGGTGTGACCTGAGCGATGACCTCCAGTTCCCGATCCGCCTGTCCGACCGCTGCACCGGCAGCGGCGGCAGCCTGAATCCCTCGGAGTCCGCCGGTATTGGGTACCACCACGCTTTTGACGTTTTTCAGGATATTTCCGCTGACATTGACCTCCATCCGCACTGGTGTACTGCCCAACAGATCCCGTGCCATCGCCGCAGCATAGGCTACCGCAATCGGCTCTGTACATCCCATGGCAGGCAGTAACTCTTCCTCTAAAATCTTCAGATAGGCCTGATACCGAATGTCCGTTTTTTGCATAGGATCTGCTCCTTCCTTCCCGTCCCTTTCTGGGCGGAACTTCCGGGCTCTATTTTATCACAGATACACTTCTTTACACAAGAGAGCGCCCGGGGCCCTGTTCGGCTCCGGGCGCTTATTCACTGAAGGAGGCTCACACTGCCGCCTGAGCACGCTGGCCTTCCGCAAATTTCTTGATGGGCCCCAGCCCGGTGATCTTCTCCGGCTGGTCTCCCCCCTCCAGCACCAGAGTGGGGGCCTGACGGATCCCGTACTGTGTGGCTAGTTCCGGGGACTCCTCTGCCACGATCTTGCGGTAAGGGATATCCGCCTTTTTTAGGAGGCTCTCTGCCTGGCGGCAGTTAGGGCAGGTCCAGGTGGTAAAGAGCATCAGCTCCATCTCATCTGCCGCAGCCGGCTCCACCGGCATAGTGACCTGATCCGCCGCCTGTCCAGCGCTCCGCAGGTGGGAGGCGGAGATGTCGTATACCTTCCGGTCCTTGAACTCCTGGGTCTTTCCGTCGTTCCAGTTCTGTACCGGGCGATAGTAACCGGTAATTCTGCTGTACACCTCGGTGGTGCGGCCACAGATGGAACAGATATACTGCTCACCGGCCAGGTAACCGTGGTCAGCGCACACAGAGTATGTGGGGGACATGGTGTAGTAGGGCAGTTTATAGTTCTCAGCGATTTTCCTGACCAGAGCGGCCGCTGCCTGCCAAGAGGGCAGCTTCTCTCCCAGGAATGCATGGAATACAGTACCGGAGGTATACAGGGTCTGGAGCTCGTCCTGTATATCCAGCGCCGAGAAAATGTCCTCTGTGTAACCTACCGGCAAGTGCGAGGAGTTGGTGTAGTAGGGAGTGCCGTTCTCATTGGCGGTAATGATGTCGGGGAACTCCTCCTTGTCGTGTTTGGCAAAGCGGTAAGTGGTAGACTCTGCAGGAGTAGCTTCCAAGTTATAAAGGTCGCCATACTGTTCCTGATAGTCGCTCAGACGCTCTCTCATGTGGTTGAGGACATCTTTGGCAAAAGCCTGAGTCTTTTTCTGGGTCAGGTCGGCCCGGAGCCAGCTGGCATTGAGCCCTACCTCATTCATGCCAATAAGTCCAATTGTGGAAAAATGGTTATCAAACGTCCCAAGATAACGTTTTGTATAGGGGTACAACCCACCTTCCAGCAGCTTGGTGATGACAGTGCGCTTGGTCTTAAGGGACCGGGCAGAGATATCCATCAGCTTGTCCAGCCGCTGATAGAAGTCGGCCTCATCCTTGGCCAGATAGGCGATGCGGGGCAGGTTGATGGTGACCACACCCACGCTCCCGGTGGACTCGCCGGAGCCAAAGAAGCCGCCGGACTTTTTCCGGAGCTCCCGCAGGTCCAGGCGCAGACGGCAACACATGGAGCGCACATCGGAGGGCTCCATATCGGAGTTGATATAGTTAGAGAAATAAGGCGTGCCGTACTTGGCGGTCATCTCAAACAAGAGTTTGTTATTCTCTGTCTCAGACCAGTCGAAGTCCCTGGTGATAGAGTAGGTAGGAATTGGATATTGGAAACCGCGGCCATTGGCGTCGCCCTCGATCATGATCTCGATGAAGGCCTTGTTCACCATATCCATCTCCTGCTTGCAGTCACCGTAGGTAAAGTCCATCTCCTTGCCGCCCACAATAGCAGGCAGGTTTTCCAGGTCCTTGGGCACCGTCCAGTCCAGAGTAATATTGGAGAAGGGGGCCTGAGTGCCCCAGCGGCTGGGCGTGTTCACTCCATAGACGAAGGACTGGATGCATTGCTTGACCTCCTTCTGACTCAGGTGGTCCGCCTTGACAAAAGGGGCCAGATAGGTGTCGAAGGAGGAGAATGCCTGCGCTCCCGCCCACTCATTCTGCATAATGCCCAGGAAGTTTACCATCTGGTTGCATAGGGTAGACAGGTGGCTAGCCGGGGATGAGGTGATCTTCCCCGGAATTCCCCCCAGCCCCTCCTGAATGAGCTGCTTCAGGGACCAGCCGGCACAATAGCCGGTGAGCATGGACAGATCGTGAATGTGGATCTCTGCGTTGCGGTGGGCGTTGGCCACCTCCTGATCATAAATCTCGCTGAGCCAGTAATTTGCGGTAATGGCCCCCGAGTTGGACAGGATCAGGCCGCCCACAGAATAAGTAACCGTTGAGTTCTCCTTTACCCTCCAGTCATTGATTTGGAGGTAGTTGTCCACCAGATCCTTATAGTTCAACAGGGCGGAATTGACATTGCGTACCTTCTCCCGCTGCTTGCGGTACAGGATATATGCCTTAGCCACATCGGCGTACCCAGCCTCAGACAATACCGTCTCCACACTATCCTGGATATCTTCCACTGCGATACGGCCATCCCGGATTTTGGGTTCAAAATCTGCGGTCACCCGCAGAGCCAGCAGGTCAATGACGCTGGGATGAAACTGCTTATCCAAAGCCTGGAACGCCTTCGTAATGGCGCCGCTGATCTTCCCAATCTCAAAACGGGCGGCAGTACCGTCCCGCTTCGTCACTTGATACATGGATCTCTTCCTCTCATCCTGATGTAACCGCGCCAGCAGGCAGCCCTCTGCTCCCTGCCGCGCGCGGTATGGTTCCACTATACCACTCCCCTATAGCATCGTCAATATATAGATGTACCCAAAAATTCTTGCACAATATATAGCGATTCCCTGGAACCATTTGGGCCCCAGAGGTTTGAGCACTCTTCACTTTTCTGTGACCGGTAGATTTCTTTGATAATGTTCTCCTCTGATGCAAAACAGCAATATGATACGGCAAAGAGAAGTCCGGACACCAAGGTACGCATACTAATGCCGATAACGGGGATGAAAAGGAAATGCTGAGCAAAGATCCTAAGTCTATTTCCATATTCCTCAGTTCTGAGTCACTCACAGCTGGGGAACGATCGATGGACGATCCGAGCCAATGCGTCCTTCTGTAAGTACTGGATGTGAGTGACGCGGATGGTCAATGACCGTTCATTACTTCACTGATAACCTATCAGCAGTTCTCTCCACCTTCTCGCCTTCTTTTCCGGCGAACACGGTTAATGTGTCGCTCAAAGTCACCATTCTGGAGCAGTTCCGCCAAGACATATTGTTCAAAAACGGGAACGGTACAGGAATAAAAGCTCAGCTTCCGCTCAAACTCAGCCAATAACCGCTCTGGCAGCACCATGTAACCCACACGGATGGATGGCGCAATTGTCCTGGTAAATGTATTTAGATAAATCACAGATCCATTTTGGGAAAGAGAAAAAAGCGTATCTTCATTTTTTCTGGATACGGTTAACTCTGCATCGTAGTTATCTTCAACGATAAAACCACTATGTTTCTCTGCCCATCGCAAATATTCCATCCGCTTGGAGGCGCTCGCCGTAATACCACTTGGAAAACTGTGAAATGGTGTAACATGAAGTACCGTAGCGTCAGTTTGCTCCAGTTCGATTGATTGGATCCCATCAGGTCCTAATTTCAGAAGGTCACACTTTGCTCCGTGAGCTTGATATACTCTGCGGATTTTTTCATAGCAGGGGTTTTCTATCCCGAACAGTCGGTCACTACCAAATAGCTGAACGACAAGCCCATATAAATACTCCGCACCAGAACCTATCATAATCTGCTCCGGCCGCACTTCAATTCCACAGCTTCGAGCCAGATAGCGCGAAAGTGCTTGCCGCAGTTCTGGGCAACCGTGATTCGGAGATTTTATCATAATTTTTTCTTGATAATCCAAAAGCACCCTGCGCATGGTTTTTGCAAGAACGGTATATGGAAACTCACTCTTTGATTCGTGTGTGCGATTCAATGGGAGCGGCCTGACATCCCATTCGCTCCCGTTAGAAATAAAATCATCTTCCCGGTAAATCACAAAGTAACCGCTGCGTGCCCTTGCTTCCGCATAGCCCTCTTCACACAGCAGTTCATACGCATGTTCTACAGGAATCACGCTGATTCCCATTTCCTCTGCTAAGGTGCGCTTAGATGGGAGACGGCTGCCATATTGGTAGGCGCCAATGACGATTTCCTTTTTTAGCATCTCATAGATTTTACGATAGATACGTAGTTTGCTGTTCCTTGTTCCATTCATCTGGTTATATAAAACACCTCTAATTTGACCATTTTTTAATACCCAGACGTATTATATACTGTCCGTATCAATTTGTAAAGGAGCTCTCTTGATGGAAAAAACAAGATATGACTTGAATAAAGAATTGGCTCAGATGCTGAAAGGCGGCGTCATTATGGACGTTACTACGCCTGAGCAGGCAAAAATTGCACAGGAAGCAGGCGCCTGCGCTGTTATGGCTTTGGAACGTATTCCTGCGGATATTCGAGCTGCCGGCGGTGTATCGCGGATGAGCGACCCACAAATGATCAAGGGGATTCAGGAGGCCGTATCCATTCCTGTCATGGCAAAATGCCGCATCGGTCATTTCGTGGAGGCACAGATCTTGGAGGCAATCGAAATCGACTATATTGACGAGAGCGAGGTGCTGACTCCCGCAGATGATGTATATCACATCGACAAAACCAAGTTCGAGGTGCCGTTCGTATGTGGAGCCCGTAATTTAGGGGAAGCACTTCGCCGTATTGCCGAGGGCGCATCTATGATTCGGACCAAAGGCGAACCGGGTACTGGTGATATTGTTCAGGCCGTGCGGCATATGCGCGCCATGAATGCCGAAATACGCCGGGTTCAGAATCTTCGCGAAGATGAACTCTTTGAGACTGCCAAACAGCTCCAAGTTCCACTTGATTTGCTCCGCTATGTCCATGAAAATGGCCGTTTGCCGGTGGTCAACTTTGCCGCTGGAGGCGTGGCCACACCTGCTGATGCAGCCTTGATGATGCAGCTTGGAGCAGAGGGTGTATTCGTAGGTTCCGGCATATTCAAATCTGGTGATCCTGCCAAACGTGCTGCCGCCATTGTTCAAGCTGTGACCAACTACAAGGATTCAAAGCTGATCGCCCAGTTGTCTGCAGGACTAGGGGAAGCTATGGTGGGGATCAACGAAAGCGAAATCGCTGTCCTCATGGCAGAGAGGGGACAATAATGAACATCGGGATATTGGCTCTCCAGGGGGCTTTTGCTGAACATGCGGCCGTGTTGGATCATCTTGGAATTGAGCATTTTGAAATTCGGCAAAAGAAAGATATCGAGAAACCATTTGACGCCCTGATTCTTCCCGGAGGAGAAAGCACTGTTATCAGCAAGCTGCTGAGGGATTTGGAACTCTTTGAGCCTCTGGCCAAAAAAATTAAAAATGGTTTTCCTGTTTTCGGCACTTGTGCAGGCTTGATTTTATTGGCACAAGAGGTGGAGGGCGGCGTTCCCTGTTTTGGATGCATGGATATTTCTGTGAAACGCAACGCATATGGCCGCCAGCTTGGCAGCTTTCACACAGAAGAAGAATTCCGTGGTTTAGGCAGGGTTCCAATGACCTTTATCCGCGCTCCGTATATACGTTCAGTTGGTTCACAGGCCCAGACGCTAGCCGTAGTAGACGGGCAAATTGTTGCAGCCAAACAGGGCAAAATGTTAGTTACCGCATTTCATCCAGAACTAACGGACAACTTGGCAGTTCATGAATATTTCCTGAAAATGATCCAAAATTGATCTCCAGTTAGGGTTCGGATATCTACCATTGCTTATATCATGATTCCAGTATCAAATAAGAGGGGAAAAGCGGTTGTGCCTTTTCCTCTCTTATTTTTATAACCCGGTTTTATCATACTCCAGCTCAGATTTGTATAAATCAGCCCTAAATAGTCTTAAAACCCCCCGCACATTACCCAATCGGGAATGTACGGGGGGTTTTAAGTTAGATAGTAACCTCCACGGTCAAGTCATGCCATTTTGACGGTCTTATACCGCACCCTTGGGATGATAGAAGCCTTGCGCTTCGTCAAATCCAATGGTGAATGACAGAACTCTTACTTGCGGGGGTTCTTAATCGCAGCCTGAGCGGCAGCCAGACGGGCGATGGGCACACGGAAGGGGGAGCAGGAAACGTAGTCCAGTCCCACATTGTGGCAGAACTCCACGGAGGAGGGATCGCCGCCGTGCTCGCCGCAGATGCCCAGGTGCAGGTCAGCACGGGTCTCACGGCCCAGCTGAGCAGCCATCTTCACCAGCTTGCCCACGCCAGTCTGATCCAGCTTGGCGAAGGGATCGCTCTCGTAGATCTTCTTGTCGTAGTAAGCGCCCAGGAACTTGCCGGCGTCATCGCGGGAGAAGCCGAAGGTCATCTGGGTCAGGTCGTTGGTGCCGAAGGAGAAGAACTCAGCCTCCTTGGCAATCTCGTCGGCGGTCAGAGCCGCACGGGGGATCTCGATCATGGTACCGACCTTGTACTTCATGTTAGAGCCGGCGTCCTTGATGATCTCATCGGCAGTGCTGACAACCACGTTCTTGACGTACTTCAGCTCCTTGACCTCGCCTACCAGGGGGATCATGATTTCGGGAACCATAGTCCACTCGGGGTGACGGTCCTGGACAGCCAGAGCAGCCTTGATGACGGCGCGGGTCTGCATAGCAGCGATCTCAGGATAGGTGACGGCCAGACGGCAGCCACGGTGACCCATCATGGGGTTAAACTCGTGCAGGCCGGCAATGATGGATTTGATGTCAGCCACGCTCTTGCCCAGATCCTCGGCCAGCAGCTTGATGTCGGCCTCCTCGGTGGGCACGAACTCATGCAGGGGGGGATCCAGGAAGCGGATGGTGACAGGGCAGCCCTCCATGGCCTCATAGATGCCCTCGAAGTCACCCTGCTGCATGGGCTCCAGAACAGCCAGAGCGTTCTCACGCTGCTCCACAGTGTCAGAGCAGATCATGCGGCGGATGGCGCGGATGCGCTCGCCCTCAAAGAACATATGCTCGGTGCGGCACAGGCCGATGCCCTGAGCGCCGAACTTACGAGCCTGAGCGGCATCGTGGGGGGTATCGGCGTTGGTACGGACCTGCAGGCTGCGGTACTGGTCACACCAGCCCATGACACGGCCGAACTCACCGCCGATGGTGGCATCGGTGGTAGGCACAGCACCGTCATAGATGTCACCGGTGGAGCCGTTCAGGGAGATCCAATCGCCCTCCACATAGGTCTTGCCAGCCAGCTCGAACTTCTTGTTCTCTTCGTCCATCTTGATCTCACCGCAGCCGGAGACGCAGCACTTACCCATGCCACGGGCCACAACAGCGGCGTGAGAGGTCATGCCGCCGCGGACAGTCAGGATGCCCTGAGCGGCCTTCATGCCCTCGATGTCCTCAGGAGAGGTCTCCAGGCGGACCAGAACGACCTTCTCACCGCGCTCAGCCCATGCCTTAGCGTCCTCAGCGGTAAAGACAACCTTACCAGAGGCAGCACCGGGGGAAGCACCCAGAGCCTTGCCCATGACGGCGGCCTTCTTCAGAGCCACAGCGTCGAACTGGGGATGCAGCAGGGTGTCCAGAGAGCGGGGCTCGATCATGGCCACGGCCTTCTTCTCATCGATCATGCCCTCGTCCACCAGGTCGCAGGCGATCTTCAGAGCGGCGGCGGGGGTACGCTTGCCGTTACGGGTCTGCAGCATGAAGAGCTTACCGTGCTCAACGGTGAACTCCATGTCCTGCATATCACGATAGTGGTCCTCCAGGGTCTTGCAGACGCCCTCGAACTGGGCAAAGGCCTCGGGGAACTTCTCAGCCATCTCAGCGATGGGCATGGGGGTACGCACGCCGGCTACCACGTCCTCGCCCTGAGCATTGGTCAGGAACTCGCCGAACAGCTTCTTCTCGCCGGTGGCGGGGTTACGGGTGAAGGCAACACCAGTACCGCAGTCGTCGCCCATGTTGCCGAAGGCCATGGACTGCACGTTGACAGCGGTGCCCCAGGAGTAGGGGATGTCGTTGTCGCGGCGGTACACGTTGGCGCGGGGGTTGTCCCAGGAGCGGAACACGGCCTTGATGGCGCCCATCAGCTGCTCCTTGGGGTCAGAGGGGAAGTCCTGACCGATCTTGGCCTTGTACTCGGCCTTGAACTGGCCGGCCAGCTCCTTCAGATCCTCAGCAGTCAGCTCCACGTCCTGGGTGACGCCCTTCTTCTCCTTCATCTCGTCGATGAGCTGCTCGAAGTACTTCTTGCCCACCTCCATGACCACGTCAGAGTACATCTGGATGAAGCGGCGGTAGCAGTCCCAGGCCCAGCGGGGGTTATTGGACTTCTTGGCCATAACCTCCACAACTTCCTCATTCAGGCCCAGGTTCAGGATGGTGTCCATCATGCCGGGCATGGAGGCGCGGGCGCCGGAGCGGACGGAGACCAGCAGAGGGTTCTCCAGATCGCCGAACTTCTTGCCGGTGATCTCCTCCATCTTGACGATGTACTCCATGATCTGAGCCTGGATCTCGTCATTGATCTTTTGTCCGTCCTCATAGTACTGAGTACAGGCCTCGGTGGTGATAGTGAAGCCCTGGGGAACGGGCAGGCCGATGTTGGTCATCTCGGCCAGGTTGGCGCCCTTACCGCCCAGCAGCTCACGCATGTTGGCGTTGCCCTCGGAGAAGAGGTACACAAACTTCTTTGCCAATTTACTTCATTCCTTTCTGTATGCTTGCATAGCGGGTCCAGTAGAAGTACAGTGTTCCTCCTTACACAGGGGGACTCTGAACCCTTCCGGCCCGCTTTCATGCCAGTGGTGCGGCAGGCAGAATCTGCCGCGAAAATATTATACCTATTTGACGGAAATATTGCAACTGCTTCTCTGTTGTTTTTCCCTCTTTTTCTAAGTTCCAAACCGCTTTTCCACTTTCTTATGAAAGTCCCCCTTTCATTCAGGCTGCTGTGACCTCAGCCTGCCCACCAGTTTGGGGAAAAACGGAGGTCGAACGGAGACTTTATGTCCGCTCGGCCTCCGAAAACTCAGCTGAATAACTCTGCTCCTTCTTCCAGAGGATGGAACTGGAGCGCATCCTGGACCGTCAGAAATACTCCCGCCCGGTTCCACGCGCTGGTCATCCTCTTCTCCATAGCGGTCACCACCGGGTACTGGAGCCAGCTGCTCTGGTGGGTGTAATTCACCCAGCTGCTGATGACATAACCGTCCTGGATCTCCTCCACAGGATAGGCGAGATAGCCTCGCTGCCGCCCTCCGCCCGCCGGGAAGGAGAATGCGGCAAAGGTGTCCGTACTCTGCTGCTCTCCCCAGAAGATGCTGTCTGAGGTAAAGATCTGCTCACCCAGGGAGAAGTACGGTGCGGCATACTCCCTTCCTTCCCGGCTGTAAAGTACCCGTCCGCTCACCTCCCCAGCCTTGGCCCAGCCCTCCGGGATGTCCTGGTATACAGGCCAGAGCTGGATGGATTCCGTCCCATAGAAGCCCGGATCCTCCGTCCAGAGGAAATGGTGGATCAGGATCCACCGTTCCCGGGCTCCCGCCAGCCTCACACCGACTCCGGAGACCCGCAGCTCCTCCGGTCCCCGGCCATCCTCAGAAAAGGTCTCATCGGTGACATCCACCACCACCTCTACCCCGTCCCGGCATGCCTCAAGGTCCTCTGGAGTCAAATCATTCAGCACCTCCTCCGGAAAGCCCAGTGTCAACAGCTTAGCCCTTACATCCTCCAAGCCGTCCTGGGCTGTCTCGTCCACCGGGTGCCAGTCCATGGGATAGCTGTTCCCAAACAGATAGCCGCAGGCTCCTCCGATTAGAACCAGCAGAACCAGCCCTTTGACCACCCATCCATCCGGGACCCGGAGCGGGGCAGACTGGATCCCGTACCCCGCCTCATCCAGCTCCCGGGAGCAGCGGAACAGGCTGCGTAGGATCAAGACGTACACAGCCAGCAGAGCGGCAACCAAAATCAGCCCACTATACTCCACCACACCCAGGACACACATCAGGAGATACCAGAATACCAGCCCCCCCGCAGCCCTGGCTTGGGACGGAAGCCCCGCTTTTTCTCGCACCGCCCGCAGCCCCTGCCAGAAGCAGATATACACCGCCAAAAGGAACAGTAAACTGGCCCATTTCAGCGGAACCAAGAGGGCGGAGAGGGCGCCAGCACTGACCCAGATGGTGGTATTCAGGATCAAAAGCAAGAAAAAGTAGATCGCCCGGATCAGCGCCAGGACAAAGCAGCTTCGGAACCACCGATTCTCAAGCCGCAGGCTGCGGAAGCCCAGCAGCATGAGCACCACCCCGATGGCTGGGAGGATCGTATCCAGAAGCCAAAAATTCAGTGTGACAGTGGAGAGGGCCATCCCCACCAGCACCCGGTTCATAGCCCTTTTCCAGGGCGTCACCTCCTCCACGATCTCCTCCGGCGGGAGGTCCGGCAGGCCGGCCCCCAACACAGCGTCAAACTCCCCCTCACTCAGGTTGTCCCATTTCCGGTCATCCATCCTGCTCACCTCCCAGCAGCTTCCGCAGCCGCCGTTTTAACCTATACAGCTTCCCCTCCACCGCCCGCTCCGTCATGCCCAGCTCTGCGGCGATCAGGGCGGTGGACTGAAGGTAGTAGTATTTCCGGTAAAACAGCAGCCGCTCCTCCGGCAGCAGACGGCCCAGGGCCTCCAACAGCTCCTGCTCCCGTTCCCGCCGCACCACTTCCTCCTCCGGCGTGAGTCCCGGCGCCGCCGTGTGCTCTGTCAGTTCCTCCACGCCCCCATGACGTGCATTTTTTCTTGCATGGTTCAGAGCGGTATTCCGGGCCACCGCCGTCAGCCACGCGTTCCAGCTTCCCCGCTGCCGGCTGAACTGATCTATGTGCTTCCACACCTGCATGGCTGTCTCGGAGAGGCACTCCTCCCGGTCCCGGGGATCCTGTAAAATGGCGCCGATGACATACCGCATCAGCGGCCCATAATGCCGCAGCAGAGCATCTATGCCCTCTTCCCTGCGCTCCGCCAACAGCGCTGTGATCTCCTGCTCCTGCACATCGCCGCCCCCCTTCCAAACATTTCTCTACCTTATCATACACGCCGCCGCTGAAAATCCCACGGACTTTTTTACACTTACACCACAGCAGCTATGATGTAAAAGAAGAAAACCCCCGCCGGATGGCGGGGGTTTTCCAAAGAGCAGAAATTACTCCTCGATGTCGATGACAACACCGGAACCAACGGTACGGCCGCCCTCGCGGATAGCGAAGCGCAGGCCCTTCTCGATGGCGATGGGGGTGATCAGCTCGACCTTCATGTCCACGTTGTCGCCGGGCATACACATCTCAGTGCCCTCGGGCAGAGTGATGATGCCGGTCACGTCGGTGGTACGGAAGTAGAACTGAGGACGATAGTTGTTGAAGAAGGGGGTGTGACGGCCACCCTCGTCCTTGGACAGGACGTACACCTGGCCGGTGAACTTGGTGTGGGGGTGGATGGAGCCGGGCTTACACAGAACCTGGCCGCGCTCGATGTCGGTCTTGGCAACGCCGCGGAGCAGAGCTCCCACGTTATCGCCGGCCTCAGCGTAATCCAGGGTCTTGCGGAACATCTCCAGGCCGGTGACGACGGTGGACTTCTTCTCGTCGGACAGGCCAACGATCTCCACGGTCTCGCCGGTCTTGATCAGACCACGCTCCACACGGCCGGTGGCCACGGTGCCACGGCCGGAGATGGTGAACACGTCCTCGACGGGCATCAGGAAGGGCAGGTCATCGTTACGGGCGGGAGTGGGGATATAGCTGTCAACGGCGTCCATCAGCTCCTTGATGCAGGCATACTCGGGAGCGTTGGGGTCGTTGGACTCGGAGGTCAGGGCGTTCAGAGCGGAGCCCTTGATGATGGGGATGTCGTCGCCGGGGAACTCGTAGTTGGACAGGGTCTCACGGACCTCCATCTCGACCAGCTCCAGCAGCTCCTCGTCATCGACCTGATCGCACTTGTTCAGAAACACAACGATGGCGGGCACGCCGACCTGACGGGCCAGCAGGATGTGCTCCTTGGTCTGAGCCATGGGGCCGTCGGTGGCGGCGATGACCAGGATCGCGCCGTCCATCTGAGCGGCGCCGGTGATCATGTTCTTGATATAGTCGGCGTGGCCCGGGCAGTCAACGTGGGCATAGTGACGGGCAGCCGTCTCATACTCCACGTGAGAGGTGTTGATGGTGATACCACGCTCGCGCTCCTCGGGAGCCTTGTCGATGGAGCTGTAATCGGTGTAGTCGGCGCCGCCCTGCATAGCCAGGTACTTGGTGATGGCGGCGGTCAGAGTGGTCTTGCCGTGGTCAACGTGGCCGATGGTGCCGATGTTGACATGGGGCTTGGTACGCTCGAATTTCTGCTTAGCCATTGAGAATTTCCTCCTTATATTACAGTTGATGTCGAGAAAAAGATAGGTATTGCATATCAGGGTTATTTTATCCTATTCCGCCCATAAATGCAAGCCTATTTTCTAACTCAGGTGCAGCCGAACCGTTCTTAGTCCTGGTTGCGGCCGCGCTCGGCAATGATCTTATCCGCAATGCTCTTGGGGATCTCCACATAGCTGTGGGGCTCCATGGAGTATTGGCCGCGGCCCTGAGTGGAAGAACGCAGGTCGGTGGCATAGCCAAACATATTGGCCAGCGGGACCAGCGCGTCGATCTGCATGGCGCCGGGACGGCTCTCCTGACCCTGGATCTGGCCGCGGCGGCTGTTCAGGTCGCCGATGACGTTGCCCAGGTACTCGTCAGGAACAATGACAGAGACCTTCATCATGGGCTCCAGCAGGCAGGGACTTGCCTTGCGGCAGGCCTCCTTGAATGCCATGGAACCAGCAATCTTAAAGGCCATCTCAGAGGAGTCGACCTCGTGATAGGAGCCGAAGGTCAGATGGACCTTCACGTCCACAACGGGGTAGCCAGCCAGCACACCGGCCTGCAGGGCTCCCTGAATACCAGCATCGACCGCAGGGATATACTCCTTGGGGATCACGCCGCCGGTAATCTCGTTGAGGAACTCGTAACCCTTGCCGGGCTCGTTAGGCTCAACTGTGATGCGGACATGGCCATACTGGCCCTTACCGCCGGACTGACGGGCGTACTTGGTGTCCTGCTCCACGGACTTCTTGATGGTCTCCTTATAGGCGACCTGGGGAGCGCCCACATTGGCCTCCACCTTGAACTCACGGAGCAGACGGTCCACGATGATCTCCAGATGCAGCTCGCCCATGCCGGCGATGATGGTCTGGCCAGTCTCCTCATCGGTGTAGGTCTTAAAGGTGGGGTCCTCCTCAGCCAGCTTCACCAACGCCAGACCCATCTTCTCCTGACCGGCCTTGGTCTTGGGCTCGATGGCCACGCGGATCACGGGCTCGGGGAACTCCA
>JAYCWP010000056.1:0-6747 GCA_037257225.1 Lawsonibacter sp. | reverse complement strand
ACCTTGCTGTCCGCCATGTGGAAGGTGTAGGTGCTCTCAGACCGCTTGGTGACGGCGAGTTCCTTGTTCTTCGCGTCGGTGACGGTCAGCTCATCCAGCTTATAACCGCTGTCGGGCTTCACAGTGACGGTGATGCGGGTACCGGCAGAGGCCTTGTCCGCACTGACGGCCACAGAGCCATGTCCGTCGTCCTCAGTCACGATGGCATAGGCACGCTCGTTGTTGGAGGAGCCGCCAGAAGGCTGGTCAGGTGGCGTCACAGGAGGAACATAGGTATTCAGATCCTCCGGATTCATTGTAGATTTTTCGTAATAGACATTCTGACCAATGGCATCAATGCCCCCCAACTGTTCTTCACTGGGTGCACCGCCGCCCCAGTAGTTTTCAGAGACATTGACTCCCGTCACACCAGCATTCGCAGCCAAGTTGCTGTCAGAAGAAATATCATTCTTTTTAAATGTCTTGGGATCTGCATAGAACTTGATTCGGCTTCCATTGGTAAATTTGTTGTCAGTGATCGTTTGATGCTCTGTCATGATATTCAGTTTACCATCACTGACTGTATTACCAGTAAATGTTCCATTTTCTGCGCGCAGGATCGTTGCGTAGTCACAATCTGTAAAGATAGAATTCTGGATCGTCAGATTTTCAACCTGCGCGCTCTCGCTATCATATACAGCATGTCCCAGATTTTTGAAGGTACAGCCGTCAACGACCACTGTCTCTTCTTCCACCGCAGATCCACCGATCGTAATGCCATAGTTCACATATTGATTGCCGATAATGGTAACATTCTTAAAGCTGTCACCGGGGGCAGCACTGAATGCACGGCTGCCCTGAGCTTGAGAAGGCTTTGTGATACCAGACATATCGACAGTCAGATTCTGAAACAGGTTACCACCGGCAGAGTGGAATACTGCATCATGATTTTCCATGCTTTCAATGGAATTGACCTTAAGCGCACAGCCCTTTCCGTCCAGCGTAATACCCTTAATATTCCAAATCTGCGTCCAGGAATCCACTGTAACATTGGTCAGCAGTTCCACCGTGTCTCCAACCTTAGCAGCCTTTATGGCTTCATGCAGAGATGTGTACTTTACATCGCCAACTTGGGCAACATAGACCTTCAGTTCTTCATCAGGCTGCACAACCTGGTCGCCGACCTGGATCTCACTTCCGGTCTTATTTTCCAGCGTTGTACCAGCAGGGGGTGCCGGCAGCTTCTCCCCCTCCTCTACTTTCTCAAGTGTGATCTTACTTCCAGGTTCGGCGTTCTCGATGGCCTCAGACGCAGTGGGATAATATGTGATCTGGCCATGGTTTTCTACCTTACCGCCGCTGTTCACGACCAAATTGTTTTCGCCCACATCAGCCTGCGCGTCATTCTTTTCTACGATCGTCACACCACCCTTGTCCGGCGTGATCGTCGTATTTTTCAGCGCACCTTTCTCCACAGTCACTTTGCCGCTTGCTGTGATGTTCGCCGGAATCTTAGCATCCGGACCGGCCGGAGCGTTGTAGTTGCCGCTGATCACGGCATCCCCAGCAGCCTCATTGCCCACTCCCAGCACAACATCGGTCAGAGTGATCTTTGCGTCAGCCGCATCCGAGTCATAGAACCAGATCGCATTTCCGCCAATAATATCTCCACCCTTGCGGTTGTTGTTGCCGCCCTTGATGGTGGAATTCTCCACAGACAGGACCACCGGCCCATAGATTTCCATTCCCCGGCCGGCAGAGTTCGTGGTCGTACCCTCAAGCGGAGAGCCTCCGGTCACTGTACAGTCAATGATCGTTACATTCTGTGCAGGCGAAGTGCAGTATACACCCACACCTGGAGTCGAGTTGACGGAGGCACCGCCACCAATGGTCACATCTTTCAAAGTGATGCTGCCAGCCACATTGACGTCTTTTCCTCCGCTGTTGCCCTGTCCGCCAGTTATGGTACCGCCGGTTACAATTGCCGAAGTACCAGTGGACAGATACAGGGCATCGCCGCCCTCTCTGTTCCGCTCTGTTGTGCCGCCTGTTAAGGTGCTGTTTGTAATCTCTGCCGGGAATTCTGTAATCTCTGCCGGGAATCCCCCAGAGCTATACAGCTCCAGCGCACATCCGGCACTCTGATTGGAAGAACTGCCGCCAATCAACTCAGAGTCAGTGATGATAACCTGAGCAGATTTGTTTCTGACGTATACGGCACTGCCAGCATCCCGATTTCCATAATCAAGGCCAACTACCTTCGCATTCTCAATGGTAATGGCGCCGCTGCTATAAGAGGAGATGGTAGCAAAATCACCAATGGCCTCATTACTCTCAATCTTGCCGCCTTTGATTTCCGCACCGCCACACACAGTCAAACTTGCGCTGCCGGCAACGTCAATCACTCCCTCAGGAGAAAAAAGATTGACCGCACCAAATTCTCCGCCCGTCACCGTACCAGGACCTTCGATGGTGACCGCTCCAGCATTGATGTCCAGCATCAGAATTTTCAGAGACTTCACATCTGTTGTATCCCGGGTCAGAGTATGTCCATTCAATGCGATGGTCAAATCGTCCTGAATGGCCACGGTAGAGGTTAGGACCATGTCCTGCTTTAATGTAATGGTTCCTGCTTCATCGGCCAAGCCCAAGAACTGATCTCCACTTATCCGTTCTTCCCCAGCCGCCATTGCGGTTGCAGGAATCAGCGACAGTGTCATCGTCAAGGACATAACGATGGCCAAAAGCCGTTTCTTCATTTCCAAACACTCCTTTACATGATTGGATTTGGTCTGCAGCCAGTCCACACGAACTCGCCCCTCATCTGATTTGACAGAGGCAAATCCATGAGGACATGCTTCAAATTGAACAAAAATTTATATTTGTTCAACATAAATATATCATATTTATCCAATCATTTCAAGTATAGCCAGCATTTTTCCCATGGCTTTTGTATCCCAACAGAGTCGTACTAAAAAAGAAAGCGGCGGGGTGGACTCACGTCCATCCCGCCACCAGATTTTTGACCAGATTTTCCCCTGCGTGGTACACTTCTTTCATCGTGCCAGCAGCTTTTTCATCCCGGCTTCCAGACCGTCTACTGTCAACGGAAACATGGGAAACACCCGGGCAATGGCGTCATAGGTCTCACACCAATACTGGCCCCAGGAAGGTCGTTCGCTGGGGTTGACCCAGATGATATGGGGATACTTGTTCCGGAACCGCTCCAGCCAGTCCATACCGCACTGGGGCAGACTGGGATCCCGGTCCCGGTTGTAATACCAGCCCCCAGTCAACTCGTAGGGGGCCATCTGAGCATCCCCTACAAAAATGACCTTGTACTCCGAGGATAGGTTGGACAGAAGCCACTCCGTCTGCACCGAACCTGAAGGAAGCAAACTTGGATCTGTATAGACCCGGCCATAGGGGCAGTTGTGGAAGTAATATACCTTCAGATCCTTGAAGTGGCCCACCTTGCTCACCGCCTGGAACAGTGCGGAGCACAACTGAGCATAGTAGTCCATCGAGCCGCCGGAGTCCATCATCAGCAGCACCTTCACCGTGTTCTGCCGGGGCTTTTTATAGCGCACAGTGAGCATCCCGCCATGTTCAGCGGTATCTTGAATGGTGTTGTCCACATCAAACTCGGTAGCTGGGAGATCCACCAGCCCAGAATACTGCCGCAGATGCTTGAGGGCCACCTGAAACTGCCGGGTGTCCAGGGTGTTGTCCCCCCGGAAATCCCGGAAACGGCGCTCCCCCGCCACCCGGAAGGCCCGGCGGTGCATCCCCTGTCCCCCCACCCGGATTCCCTTGGGGGACAGCCCGGAGTTGCCGAAGGTGGACATTCCGTGGGTTCCCACCCAGTATTTCCCGCCGTTGTGCTCCTCCTTCTGCTCCTCCATCCGCTCCTTGAGCATCTGCTCGATCTCCTCCTCGGAGAGCATCTCGTTGAGCCTGGCCTGCTCCTCGTCCCAGTTGGCATAGTCGCTGAGCACATCTGGACGGTCCAGCCAGTCCAGCAGCTCCTGGGATACCTCCTGCTCAAAGGGCACGTCCCGAAAGTATTGAAGAAAGCAGCGGTCGAAGCGGTCGAAATCCGCCTCACTCTTCACCAGAAGCGCCCGGCACAGGTGGTAGAACCCAGTAAAGCTGGATCCATGTAATCCCTTCTCCAGGGCCTCCATCAGGGCCATCCACTCGGTGAGGGAGACCTTCAGCCCGCCCCGCCGGAGGGTATAGAGAAATTCCTCAAACATGGGCTCACTTCCAGCTCCGCCGCAGGGCGTCCATATCCTCGTTCTTCTTCAGCAGCACCCCCAGATAGGGCACCTCCCTCACCACACGGCTGGGGTCTACCCCACCGTGAACCAGCGCCCGGATCCAGTCGATGATCTCGCTGGTGGAGGGCTTCTTCTTGATGCTGGGCAGCTGCCGGATGCGGTAAAAGGCCTCCAGCACCTGGGTAAGTAGCGCCTCGTCCAGACCAGGGAAGTGGACCCGGACGATCTCCGCCATCAGTTCCCGGTCAGGGAACTCGATGTAGTGGAACACGCACCGGCGCAGAAATGCGTCAGGCAATTCCTTCTCCGCATTGGAGGTGATGATGACCACCGGGCGGTGCTTGGCGGTGACGGTGCGTCCTGTCTCCGGGATGTGGAACTCCATCCGGTCCAGCTCCCACAGCAGGTCGTTGGGGAACTCCAGATCCGCCTTGTCGATCTCATCGATGAGCAGGATCACCTGCTCGTCAGCAGTAAACGCCTCTCCCACCTTGCCCAGCTTGACATATTTTTCGATGTTATCTACACCCTCGCCGCCAAACTGACTGTCGTACAGGCGCTGCACCACGTCATAGACGTATAAGCCGTCCTGGGCCTTGGTGGTAGATTTGATGTTCCAGATGATCAGCTTTTTTCCAAGCGCCTGGGAGATGGCTTCTGCCAGCATGGTCTTACCGGTACCCGGCTCACCCTTGATCAAAAGAGGCTTTTCCAGCACCATGGCGATGTTCACCGCCCGCATCAGTTCCTCCGAGGCTACATAGTTTTGACTTCCCTTAAATTCGCTCATATTCCGTTCCTTTCTGCCGCAGCCCGGCTGCGGCCCACAGACGAGTGAATTTTACCGGTTTTTTGGAGAAAAAGCAACCCCCAGACAAGAAAACGGATCCACCGCAAAGCGGCAGATCCGTTTGAGAACTATATATTGGTGATTTTCTTAGCCCGCAGAAGATCCTGCGGAAGAACCAGATCCGGAAGCACTGCTGTCCGGAGCCAGCGCCTTCAGTTCCTCCTGAACCGCAGCCCGCAGAGACTGGAGTTTTCCGTAGAACTCAGAAGGATCGATCTTCTCCAACTCCTTTGTTGGCTTGGGGGAATTAGTATCCAGCCACCCCTGCTGAAGTTTTGCCATCCGGTCGGCGATGTAATCCGCACGGTAGTCAGATGGGTTCAGAGGGAGGCGCAGGATGATGTGGTAGCCAAAGACACTCTCCACGATCCCGCTGACTTCTCCGTCCTTCAGTTCCAAGGCGGCCTTCTCAAAGGGCTCTACCATCTGTCCCTTCACGGTGGTGTAGCCCTCAGGGCTGTTCACCTCACCATCTGCATCTGTGTCCTCACTGTGATCCTTCATCAACCGGTCGAACAAGGCCTCTTTATCCTCCGCAGCCTGGAGTTGGGACAGCAGATCCTCTGCCAAAGCCTTTTTCTCGGCCACCACAGCATCGTCCAGTGCCTCATACTCCCCGGTGGGGTTTCCGCTTTCATCGGTGATTGGCTTATCGGTGTCCACCGTTTTGAGCAGAATGTGCTTTGCCCGGTAGACTCCCTTCTCATCCTGGGCATAAGACAGAACCTGGGCATCGCTGGGATAACCCGCTGTCCCCTCGCCATACAGCTTATCCTGAAGATGACCATTCATATCGTTCACCTTCATCATCTGTTGGAACAGATCCCGGGTCAGCGCACTGCCCCACAAGGCATGATCCAGCATCTCCTCGCCGCCGCTGTCCTTCGCCATGGAGGCCAGGGCCTCCTCCGCCCGCTGGTTCACATCAGGTGAGGCCGATACCCCCTCCTTCTCCGCCAGGCCGGGCAGCAGGGCATACAGGGCTGCGGTCTGAAGGGCAGAATCCATCAGGGCATCCTCCAGGGTCTTTCCATCCACCTCTGTATCCCAGGGCATCTCGCCCATGCCGAACATACTGTAATACTGCGCGGAACCGTCAATGCCATAGGTCAGCCAGTACAGCAGGCTGTCGGCGGTGATCTCCGCATCTCCTGCCGTAGCCACCACCGTGTCTCCGGCCAGGCCGGCGGCTGCCAGATAGGGGTCTGTGACCCCAGTGAGGTCCATCGGCTCCACCTGGGTAACAGAGCTGGAGGAGGCATCCGTCTGGCTGGAGCTGGAGGACTGCCCCTCATCATTCCCGCTCTTGCAGCCGCTCAGGGCGGACAGCGCCAGCACCACGGACAGGGAGAGGGCGCCCAGTCGTTTCAAATTCATCATAAATCTTCGAGATCCTTTCCAATAGCAGATCACGGGCCCACAAGCCCGGGTCTTTCGTATCATAGCACAAACCGGGCTGTCGGGCAAGAGCGCGCTTTTCCCGTCCCTGTTTTCTTTTGGACTAATCGGTTCCAATCTCATCAATTTCACTATGTTATTGATTCAGGCATAAAAATATGATAAGGTAAATCTGAACTTTAAGGTCGATTGTAAAATGAAGTTGGACACCTAAGAAAAAATCCATAGTGATTTTCC
>JAYCWP010000055.1:0-7071 GCA_037257225.1 Lawsonibacter sp. | reverse complement strand
TTTTACTCTCCCCAGCATAGCTGGGGGTTGTCGTTGCGCTGAAGCGACAACAACACAAAAATCCCGAACACGAATGTGTTCGGGATTTTTCTGGCGGAGTAGGAGGGATTCGAACCCTCGAGCCGTGTTAGCGGCTACACGATTTCCAGTCGTGCTCGTTATGACCACTTCGATACTACTCCATATTCTATTTTACTGCCGCACTTGTTTTGCTCAAGCGCTCTCGTGTGACAGCGATATGTATTATAACAGATATTCTGTATTCGTCAAGTACTTTTTTGAAATTTCTTTTTTATTTTTCTTTCCTCCTTCTCCCCACCATTCTGCCGCCGATATTCAGGCACCCGCTACACTTCCGAGCGGGTGCCCTATTGACCAAGACAGCACTTCAAACAGACAATTTGCCTCCCAGTAGATGCAACCGTCCAAAGCCTACAGCGATCCCTAGAACAGGGACGGGATCTGGAAGGACAGAAGCACCCCTATCAAAAAGGAACTTATGTTGGCGGTCCAGGTATACACCGTGATCCGCCGGTCGGATAGTCCCCGCTCACCCACCAGCTTCCGCCGGTAGATCCGCAGCTCCACCAGAGTCACCGCCACCTCCGCCGCCAGATAGACCGGCAGCGCCAGAATAGCCATCATCCCCTCCAGGGCCCCGTTGCAATAGGTAAACAACTCCAACCCTAGGTTCAGTCCCAACTGAGTGGCCAGATTCACCCCAGCCACCCACTTCAGTGCCCGGCCAGTACTCAAACCGAAGGCAAGTGCCAGCAACAACTCAACCAACAGGGTGATGGCCATCCGTCCCACCAAAGCCAGCAGAGACGCTCCGTATGGGTAATCCCGCTGGAGGCGCGCCGTCTCCAGTTCCACGATCCCCCCTGGCGTCAGCTCCACATCGGACAGGTCCAACCGGTAATAGCTGTCGAAGGCGTACCGGTGATAGACCCCGCTCACCACCAGGGCATCCTCCTTTGGGAACCAGAGGGCAATTTTATAGGTGTGGGGTGGGTAGTATGTCCAACTAAGTTCCCCGTTAGAGCAATCCTCCACAAAATCAAGCAAATGGAAGCCCTCCGCATCCATCTGATCCAGAGGCAGCAGGGCACGCAGAGCCCGATCCTCCGCCGGATCCTCCGCCGCCTCTTCCTCGTAAAAACGGCCGTACGGCCCGGTGCCCTCCTGCTGGGACAGCAGCGTTCCCCAGCAGGTCCGGCCCTCCAGCCCCTCCAGAGCCACCACCACCGACGGCTTGGGACCCGCGTCCGCGCTGACCGGCATCGCCGCCAGAGGCAGCAGGAGCAGCAGGGCGGTCAAAATGGAACACCAGCGCTTTTTCATGGTGTGCACCTCACTTTCTTTATTTATATCGTATCATGCACTGTAAAAATTGGCAAGGCCGCTCTTGACGAACGCTCCCTTTTCTTCTATATTGAAGGTACTTCCACATACATGGGCGGGCCGAATGCGGCTCTCCCCTGAGAAACGAGGATACAGAATGGATCTCTGCAACATCAACGACATCAAATCCCTGCTGGCACGACACGGCTTCCGCTTTTCCAAATCCATGGGACAGAATTTTCTCATTGAGGGCTGGGTGCCCCGGGACATCGCCGAGGCCTCCGGCGCCGCCCCCGGCTGCGGGGTGCTGGAGGTGGGTCCCGGCATCGGCCCACTCACCCGTGAACTCTCCCTGCGGGCAGAGCGGGTGGTCTCGGTGGAACTGGACCGCTCCCTGCTCCCCATCTTGGCTGAGACTCTGTCCGACCGCCCCAACACCGAGATCTGCCCCGGTGATATTTTGAAAACGGATATTCCCGCCCTGGTCCGGGAAAAATTTCAGGGGCTGACTCCCCTGGCCTGCGCCAACCTCCCCTATAATATTACCTCCCCCGCCATCACCGCCCTGCTGGAGGCCAAATGTTTCTCTTCCATCACTGTGATGATCCAGCGCGAGGTTGCCCGGCGGATCTGCGCTGCCCCCGGTTCCCCGGATTACGGAGCCTTCTCTGTATTCTGCCAATATCACGCCCACACAGAGCTTCTCTTTGACGTTCCACCAGAATGCTTCCTCCCCGCCCCTAAGGTGACCTCCTCTGTACTTCGTATGGTCCCCAAGGCCCCGCCTGCTGAGGTGGACGATGAGGCACACTTCTTTCGTGTAGTACGGGCCGCCTTCGCCCAACGCCGCAAAACCCTGTCTAATAGTCTCAGTTCCTCTTTGGGCGGTTCTTGCAGCAAGCAGGCTGTGATCCGGGCCATCGACTCCTGCGGTCTGCCACCTACTGTCCGGGGTGAGCGTCTTTCCATCTCCGACTTTGCCGCCCTATCTAAAGCACTGCGCCACGAGGAGGCCGCCTTCCCCTTGGGGTAAGTCCGAAAATCCTCACGGTCTTATAGCTAAATTGCAATACAAATCATAACGAAAGAAGCACGGCCAATGTGATTGACTTTGACCCCGGTTCCGTGTATTATTATGTATGGTTTGGAGCTCCCTCCGCCGGTCGGGTCACCACCTGTCTGGCAGGAAGATCATTAGAAAAGAGGTCATTAAAATGGCAACCATCGATTTGAGCAAATATGGTATCACCGGTACCACCGAGATCCTTCACAACCCCTCCTATGAGACTCTGTTCGAGGAAGAGATGAAGCCCGGGCTGGAAGGCTATGACGTGGGTCAGCTGACCGAGCTGGACGCCGTCAACGTGATGACCGGTATCTACACCGGCCGTTCTCCCAAGGACAAGTTCATCGTGATGGATGATGTTTCCAAGGATACCGTGTGGTGGACCTCTGACGAGTTCAAGAACGACAACAAACCCGCCTCCAAGGAGGCTTGGGACGAGTGCAAGCGTCTGGCCGTTCAGCAGCTGTCCAACAAGAAGCTGTATGTTATGGACGTGTTCTGCGGCACCAACCACGACAGCCGCATGGCCATCCGTTTCATCATGGAGGTGGCATGGCAGGCCCACTTCGTTAAAAATATGTTCATCGCTCCTACTGCAGAGGAGCTGGAGAACTTCGAGCCTGACTTTATCTCCTATAACGCCGCTAAGGCTAAGGTGGAGAACTACAAGGAGCTGGGCCTGAACTCCGAGACCGCTGCTATCTTCAACCTCACCGAGCGCGAGCAGGTCATTCTGAACACCTGGTACGGCGGCGAGATGAAGAAGGGCATGTTCTCCATGATGAACTACTACCTGCCCCTGAAGGGTATGGCCTCCATGCACTGCTCCGCCAACACCGACATGAACGGCGAGAACACCGCCCTGTTCTTCGGCCTGTCCGGCACCGGCAAGACCACCCTGTCCACCGACCCCAAGCGCCTGCTCATCGGCGATGACGAGCACGGCTGGGACGACGAGGGCGTGTTCAACTTCGAGGGCGGCTGCTACGCCAAGGTCATCAACCTGGACAAGGACGCCGAGCCCGACATCTACAACGCCATCAAGCGCAACGCCCTGCTGGAGAACGTGACTGTGGACGAGAACGGCCACTGCGACTTCGCCGACGACTCCGTCACTGAGAACACCCGCGTTTCCTATCCCATCGACCACATTGAGAAGATCGTGCGACCCGTGTCCGCCGGACCCGACGCCAAGAATGTGATCTTCCTGTCCGCCGACGCCTTTGGCGTGCTGCCCCCTGTTTCCATCCTGACCCCGGAGCAGACCCAGTACTACTTCCTGTCCGGCTTCACCTCCAAGCTGGCCGGCACCGAGCGGGGCATCACCGAGCCCACTCCCACCTTCTCCGCCTGCTTCGGCCAGGCCTTCCTGGAGCTGCACCCCACCAAGTACGGTGAGGAGCTGGTGAAGAAGATGCAGAAGTCCGGCGCCAAGGCCTATCTGGTCAACACCGGCTGGAACGGCACCGGCAAGCGCATCTCCATCAAGGACACCCGCGGCATCATCGACGCCATCCTGGACGGCTCCATCCTGAAGGCTGAAACCAAGACCATCCCCTACTTCAACTTCGAAGTGCCCACCGCCCTGCCCGGTGTGGACTCCGGCATCCTGGATCCCCGGGACACCTACGCTGACGTCGCTGAGTGGGAGACCAAGGCCAAGGACCTGGCTTCCCGCTTCGTGAAGAACTTCGTCAAGTACACCGGCAACGATGCTGGTAAGGCTCTGGTGGCCGCCGGCCCCAAGGTCGAGGAGTAATTTCTCGTTTTTCATCTCAGAGCTCCCGGTTTGATGACCGGGAGCTCTTTGCGTTCTACTCCCCTTGTCTTTCCTGCCCGGATATGGTATCATATCATAGCTATGCTGGTAGGTATTTTTATGCAAAAGAGGATTTTTTATGAACTATTTCAAGTTGGATATGCCCCGTGATGAACTGCTCTCCATGAGCAGCCTCGGGCTGGCTCACTTGGGAGACGGTGTATTTGAACTGATGGTACGTTCTTGGCTCTGCCTGCGCGGAAAAGCCCGCCCTCGGGATCTCCACCGGGCCACAGTCAAGTATGTAGCCGCCCCCGCTCAAGCCGCGGCTATGGAGCGGCTGCTCCCCATTCTGACGGAGGAGGAGTCCGACGTCTACCGTCGCGGGCGGAACACCGCCCCCCACTCTGTCCCTAAGGCAGCCAGCCGCGCCCAATATCAGTCCGCCACCGGCCTGGAGGCCCTGTTTGGGTGGCTCTATCTCCAGGGCAGGATTGACCGGCTCAATGAACTCTTTCAGCTCATCATGGAGCCAGAAGAGACTCAGGCCCCCGGTACCAATTGACTCTCCACTTCCACAATGAGGTGTTTGTATGCCATTAGATGCACTCTGCCTGTCCGGGCTGATCTATGAGTTGGATCAAACGATCACCGGTGGGAAAATTGATAAAATCTATCAGCCAGGCCGTGACGAGGTGATCCTGGCCCTGCGCACCCCGTCCCACGGCAATGTGAGGCTGCTTCTCTCTGCCAACCCCAGCCATCCCAGACCCCAGCTGACTCAGTTAACTCGTGAGAACCCGGATACGCCCCCTATGTTTTGTATGCTCCTGCGCAAGCACCTGTCCGGTGCACGCATCCTGTCGGTGACTCAGCCTCCGCTCGAACGCGTCGTCACCCTGACGCTCGAGGCGCTTAACGAGTTGGGAGACAGAGTGGAACGCAAGCTGGTGCTGGAAGCCATCGGACGCCGCTCTAACCTGATCCTTCTGGACGAAGAGGGGCGGATCCTGGACTGCATCCGGCGGGTGGAATCCAGCCTGGGGACAGGAAGCACCCAGCGCGCCCTGCTCCCCGGGATGTTCTATCGTCTCCCGCCTCCCCAGGCCAAGCTGGACCCCATGGCTCAGGACCGCGCCACCCTGGAGGCCCTGCTGACTTCTGCGCCCGAGGAGGCCCAGGCCGACCAGTGGCTGCTGGACACCTTCGGCGGCCTCTCCCCTCTGGTCTGCCGGGAACTGGCTTTCCGGTCGGGAGGCGCCGTGGATGTGCGGCTCAATATCCTGGGTCCCGAGGGACGCAAACGGCTCCTGGACCGTCTGGAGAGCCTTCTGGACGCCGTCCGTGCAGGCTGCTTCTCCCCTTGCCTTCTCACCCGAGATGGGGCCCCCTCCGACTTTACCTTCTTCCCGGTGGAGCAGTATGAGGACCGGATGGAGCGCATCACCTTCCCCACTTTCTCCGCCCTGCTGGACCGCTTCTATGAGGAGCGTGAGCACCTTGAGCGGGTCAAGCAGCGGGGACAGGACCTGATCCGCTCTGTGACCACCGCCCGGGATCGTACAGCCCGCAAGCTCGCCCATCAAGAGCAGGAACTGGCCGCCACCCACGACCGGGAGCGTCTGCGCCAGCTGGGCGACATCCTGACCTCCAACTTCTATCAGATGGAGCGGGGAATGGCCCGTCTGCACACAATGGATTTCTATGACCCAGAAGGCAGCGAGATCGATATTCCTCTGGATCCGCTCCTCACTCCCCAGCAAAATGCCGCAAAGTACTATAAGGAGTACAACAAGGCCAAAACTGCCGAGTTGATGCTCACCCAACAGTTGGAAAAGGGCCGCCGGGAGTTGGACTATCTGAATAGTGTACTGGACACCATCCCTCTGGCAGAGGGCGAAAAGGATCTTCAGGAGATCCGCCAGGAACTCACCGACACTGGCTATCTTCGCCGTCTTTCCAAGGCGAAGGGCCGTGAGAAACGAGTAGTCTCCAAGCCCATGGAGTTCCGCTCCTCCGCCGGGCTGCGCATCTCCGTCGGTAAGAACAATACCCAGAACGACCTGCTCACCTGCAAGCAGGCCTTTAAGAGCGATGTATGGTTTCATACCCAAAAGATCCATGGCTCCCACGTCATCCTCTGGACAGAGGGGCAGGCCCCCGACCTCCAGAGCCTCAACGAGGCCGCCTGCCTGGCTGCCTGGTTCTCCCAGGCCCGGGGAGCCAGCCGGGTCCCGGTGGACTACACCCCGGTCAAGTATGTAAAAAAGCCCAATGGGGCCCGTCCTGGCATGGTGACCTATACTACCTATGAGACCGCCTGGGTCACCCCCCATGAGGAGCTGGTCAAGCAGCTTCGAGTCCGTTGACCATACTTTAAACCAGAGACTACTCAAAATCATTCGCTGATAGATCTGCTCAGAATTTTTCCACATCTGGGAAAAGTATAGGTTCAGAGTCCTATATTTTCACTTATTTTCGCTTTTTTTATCTCGCTTTTCCTTTTTTACGCTTTAACTCAATAAAAATATTGTATGTTTCCGACAAGATTCCCTTTTCATTTCTGCATTCTTTCGGTATAGTGAACCCATGTGTTAAATGTGAAGGAGTCAAGAAGTATGACGGAAGTCAAGATCGCATCCCGGACCTGTCCAGATGAGTTTGGCCACCCCCGCACCTTCCATTATGCCCTTACCGTAGATACGGTAGAATCCGACACTTTTTCCTGCGAAAACTACGGTGTCCGTGTCTCTGAGGAATCGGGCGATACCGCAGCGATTCCTGGGATCACCACCAGTGCCGTTCGGATTGACGAACTGTTGACCATCCTAGTGGAACACGGCGTCAGTCCCAGATCGGAAGAGCGTCGTGTAGGGAAAGAGTGTCTAGCAAGGTGTAGATC
>JAYCWP010000054.1:0-5519 GCA_037257225.1 Lawsonibacter sp. | reverse complement strand
GACCCAGAGGTTCGTCGGGCTGTCGCCCGGGCTATCGACCGGAGTATTTTAGCTGATACCATCTTCGCCCGGCATGCGGCAGCATCTGCCATCCCGGTTCATCCCGTTTCCCCCCTCTATAATGAAGAACTGGCTAAGCGGCTGTCCTATGATCCGTCCATCCTTGCCAGTCTGAAGCTGAAGGGTCGTTCCCTGACGCTGCTGGTGAATATTGAAAATACAGCCAAAAGCTCGGCGGCCAATGAGATTGCCCGTCAGCTCCAGGAAGCCGGCCTCCGGGTCACAGTAGAACGCCTTCCTTGGGAGGAATACACGTCCGCCCTGGCTGCCCGGGATTTTGACCTGTACCTGGGCGAGGTCTATCTCACCCCCGACTTTGACCTCTCTGCCCTTATCACACCTGGCGGTGCACTGAACTACGGCGGCTGGGAGGACAATATCATCCCCGGCCTGCTCTCTGCCTTCCGCACTGCGGAAGGTGATTTACAGCAGTCTGCCGCCGCCTCTTTATACCGATATCTCTGTCAGCAGGTGCCTATCGCGCCTATCTGTTTTAAAAATGGCTCGGTCCTCACCCAATATGGGCGGCTGGATCAGCTGAATCCGACCCAGTACAATGTCTTTTATGACCTGTCCCAATGGACAGTTCCATAAGAAAAGATCCCGGCCGGCCGGTCCTGCTCCACTCCCCAGAGCGGAGCAGGACCACTGCGCTGCACTCCATCTCCGCAGCGCACGTTCGGGAATCAACAGAAAAAACGTGGAGGAATGGTTATGAGCGTTTTTCGATGCTACTCAGAAAAAAAACCTGGCTTTGATGTAGAGGCTCAGGGCCTATGCCGTCAGCTGCGGGAGCAGCTGGGGGTGGAGTCCCTGGAATCCGTCCGGATCCTGAACCGCTATGATGCGGACCATATTGATCCT
This sequence comes from Lawsonibacter sp., assembly GCA_037257225.1. Taxonomy (GTDB): domain Bacteria; phylum Bacillota; class Clostridia; order Oscillospirales; family Oscillospiraceae; genus Lawsonibacter. The sequence continues at coordinate 4,595 of JAYCWP010000054.1, read as the reverse complement.
GCGGTCTATCAGGCGGCCAAGACAGTGGTATTTTCCGAGCCCCAGGTGGACGATATCTGGGACGAGACCTACCCCGCCCCTGACGCAGCACACAGTGTTCTGGCTGTGGAGGCCCTCCCCGGCCAATTCGACCAGCGGGCCGACTCCTGCGCCCAGTGCATCCAGCTCCAGTCTGGCGTGGATCGTCCCCTCATCGCTTACGCCAAAGTCTATCTCCTGGGCGGCCAGCTGTCCCAAAACGAATTGGAGAAGATCCGCAAGTACCTCATCAACCCGGTGGAGAGCCGGGAGGCCTCTATGGAAAAGCCTGCCACTCTGGTTCGTGAGCATACCACCCCTGACTGCGTAGCCACAGTTGAGGGCTTCACCACGCTGGATGGGGATGGCCTGTCCAATCTTCTGTCCGAACTTGGTCTGGCTATGGATCTGGATGACTTGAAATTCCTTCAATCCTACTTCCGTGATGAGGAAAAGCGTGATCCCACCATCACTGAGGTACGGGTGGTAGATACCTACTGGTCTGACCACTGCCGCCATACCACCTTCTCCACCCATCTGGACACAGTGGACATCGACGATCCTGCGGTCAAGGCTGCTTATCAGCGGTATCTGGACGCCCGGGTAGAGGTCTATGGGGCTGAGAAGGCTGCCAAGCGTCCTCAGACTCTGATGGATATTGCCACCATCGGAACCAAAACGCTGAAAAAGCGCGGTCTGCTTCCTGAACTGGATGAGAGTGAGGAGATCAATGCCTGCTCCATCAAGGTCCCCGCCGTTGTGGACGGCAAGGAGCAGGACTGGCTGCTCATGTTTAAAAATGAGACCCACAACCACCCCACCGAGATCGAGCCCTTCGGCGGTGCCGCCACCTGCATCGGCGGCTGCATCCGGGATCCCCTCTCCGGCCGCGTGTATGTCCACCAGGCTATGCGCTTCACCGGCGGCGGCGATCCTCGGGTACCCTTTGACCAGACCCTGGAGGGCAAGCTGCCCCAGCGGAAGCTGGCCCAGACCGCGGCGGCAGGCTACTCCTCCTATGGCAACCAGATCGGTCTGGCCACCGGCCATGTGGCCGAGGTGTACCATGATGGCTATATCGCTAAACGTCTGGAGTGCGGCGCCGTAGTCGGTGCAGCCCCCGCAGAGAACGTCCGCCGTGAGCGTCCCGCTCCTGGAGACCTGGTCATCCTGCTGGGCGGCCGCACTGGCCGAGACGGTATCGGTGGTGCCACTGGCTCCTCCAAGAGCCACAACAAGAAGTCCCTGACCACCATGGCCTCCGAGGTCCAGAAGGGCAACGCTCCCGAGGAGCGGAAGATCCAGCGCCTGTTCCGGAACGGGGAGATCACCCGTCTTATTAAGCGCTGCAACGACTTTGGCGCCGGCGGCGTGTCCGTGGCCATCGGCGAACTGGCCGACGGCTTGGAGATCCAATTGGATGCAGTACGCAAGAAGTACGAAGGTCTGGACGGCACCGAACTTGCCATCTCCGAGAGTCAGGAGCGCATGGCCGTGGTTGTTGCCCCGGAGGATGCCGCCAAGTTCATTGCCGCCGCTGAGGCAGAAAACCTGGAGGCCTATCAGGTGGCTGTGGTCACGGAAAGCCCCCGGATGGTCATGCACTGGAAGGGCCAGACTGTGGCTGACCTCTCCCGTGAATTTTTGAATACCAACGGCGCGGTAAAGCACGCCGGTGTCTCGGTCTCTAAGGACAAGAGCACAACTGCTCAGGCCCCCGCTTCCCTGCGCGAGATGGCCTCCAGCCTGAAGAGCGCCAGCCGCCGCGGCCTTACGGAGCGATTTGACGGCTCTATCGGGGCAGGCAGTGTCCTGATGCCCTTCGGCGGCAAGACCCAGCGCACCCCCGCCCAGGCCATGGCCGCCCTGTTCCCTGTCCTGCCCGGCCAGGAGACCGATCAGGCCAGCGTTATGTCCTGGGGCTGCGATCCGGAGGCCCTGTCCGCTGATCCCTACCAGGGGGCCCACGACGCCGTCTATACCTCTGTGGCTAAGATCGTAGCTGCCGGTGCTGATTACAAGAAGGCCTATCTGACCCTTCAGGAGTTCTTTGAGAAGCTGCGGAACGAACCCCAGCGCTGGGGCAAGCCCTTCTCCGCTCTGCTAGGCGCTCTGGACGCCCAGCTGGAACTGGGGGCGGCCGCCATCGGCGGCAAGGATTCTATGTCCGGATCTTTCCTGGACAAGGATGTCCCCCCCACTCTGATCTCCTTCGCCATCGCCCCTGTGAAGGCAGGAGAGGTGCTCTCCCCCGAGTTTAAGGCTGCTGGACATTCCGTTTATCTCTTTGCTCCCGCCGACTGCACCGCTGACAGTCTGAAGGCCGCTTGGGAAGAGTTCCACACCCTGTGCCAGACTGGGAAGGTAAAGGCTGCTTGGGCCGTGGAAAACAGCCTGGCTGAGGCCGTGATGAAGATGTCCTTCGGCAACCAGATTGGCTTCCAGGCCGGCATGGAGGATGTCAACTGGTATGTCCCCCAGGTGGGCGGCATCGTGGCTGAACTGACCGAGGATGTCAATCTGCCCTGCGCCCGCCGCATCGGTGAGACCACCGAAGTCCCCATGATCGCTCTGCCTGGCGAGGCCGTTTCTATCGACGAGTTGCTGGCTCTGAACGATGCCGTTCTGGAACCCGTCTACCCCACCAAGGCCGGCACCACCGAAGCCGTTGCCCCCATCTCCTGGGACAAGCGCTCCGTGGCCGTCTGCAAGCACAAGGTGGCACATCCCAAGGCAGTTATTCCCGTATTCCCCGGCACCAACTGTGAGTATGATACTGCCCGGGCCTGCATCCGGGCTGGCATTGACCCGGAGATCGTGGTGGTGCGCAACCTGACCACCGATTTCCTCACTCAGTCCGCTCAGGCTCTGGAGCAGGCCATTCGCTCCGCTCAGATGGTGGTCATTCCCGGCGGCTTCTCCGGCGGTGACGAGCCTGAGGGCTCCGGCAAGTTCATCGCCTCCTTCCTCCGCTCCCCCGCCCTGGCAGACGCCATCATGGATCTGCTGAAGCACCGGGACGGCCTGATGCTGGGCATCTGCAACGGCTTCCAGGCTCTGGTGAAACTTGGCCTGGTCCCCTACGGTGAGATCCGGGATATGGATGAGACCTGTCCCACTCTGACCTATAACCTCATCGGCCGGCACCAGTCCAGCTATGTGACCACCCGCGTAGCCAGCGTAAACTCCCCCTGGATGCTCAAGAGCCAGGTGGGCGACCTGCACACCATCCCCATCTCTCATGGTGAGGGCCGCTTCGTGGCTCCCAAAGCTGCGCTGGAGTCCTTGATTGCCAACGGTCAGATCGCAACCCAGTATGTAGACGCCGCTGGACAGCCCACCATGGACATCGCCTTCAATCCCAACGGTTCTATCAATGCCATTGAGGGTATCTTCTCCCCTGATGGCCGAGTGATGGGCAAGATGGCCCATCTGGAGCGCCGCGGCCAGTATGTAGGTGTCAATATCCCCGGCAGCAAGCACCAGCCTCTCTTCGAGTCCGGCGCCGAATACTTCAAATAATCCTTTCTATCTGCCGCTCCCTGGTCCACTCCGGGGGGCGGCATTTTCACTGCCTGATCAGCTGCTGGGCAGAAAATTTTTCACTCCTGCTATCCAATCTCAAAAAAACGTAGTATAATAGTTTCGCTAGATATGCCGGCAGAGACCGGCGGCCTTCATGTTCAATGCCCAAAGGAGGGATCCATATCATGAAAACAAAGTTTACCCCGGAGTACAGCGGCACTCTGCGCAGCCACCTGCTCACCGTCCCCAAGTGCATCTCTGAGTGCGGCGGCATCCGGATCTTTGGTCGGCGGATCAAATCCCTGGTCTTTTCCACAGATGTAGCCATCATCAAAAATGTGAACGCCGATGCCATCATCGCAGTCTATCCCTTTACTCCTCAGCCGTCCATTACCCAGGCCATCATCAGTGTATCTGAAGTTCCGGTCTTTGTCGGTGTCGGAGGCGGCATGACCAACGGTGATCGTTCTGTCCGCCTGGCAGAATATTCGGAACACCAGGGTGCTTCCGGTGTGGTGGTCAATGCTCCTATCTCCAATGAGACCATTGCAAAAATGAAGGCAGTGGTAGATATCCCAGTGGTCACCACCATCGTCTCTGGTGATATGGATATCGCTGGGCGCCTGGCCGCCGGAGCAGATATTCTCAATGTTTCGGGCGCCTCCAAAACCCCCGAGATCGTAGCCAAGATCCGCGCCGAATTCCCCACCGTTCCTATCATCGCCACCGGCGGCCCCAGGGACGAGGACATTCTCCGCACCATTGAAGCTGGAGCCAACGCCATTACTTATACGCCTCCCACAACTGGCCAGCTCTTTGCAGATATCATGATCAGCCATCGCAAAAACTTCAGCCGTCAAGAGTGATATTTTCCCGGTCTCCCGTCTGTTTCGGAGACCGGGAAATTTTTTTAATTTTTTTCAGAAAAAGTGTTGACATTTTTCTAGTCATACTGTATACTCATCCTTGCCCTGTTCGAGAGGACAGGTCGACAAGGCGGCATAGCTCAGTTGGCTAGAGCACTCGGTTCATACCCGAGTTGTCCCCGGTTC
>JAYCWP010000053.1:0-34562 GCA_037257225.1 Lawsonibacter sp. | reverse complement strand
ACTTCATTCATGCCAGGGCTGCAAACCAATTTGCGAAAAATTCTTGACACTACCTCCATTCTACCAGAAGGTTTTTTCACTATTTAATTCTTTTTACTCTCCCCAGCATAGCTGGGGGTTGTCGTTGCGCTGAAGCGACAACAAACGAAGAAAACTCCCCCGGCTATAGCCGGGGGAGTTTTCACGTATCAGGACGGAATTACTGATCCATGGTGACCTTATGGAACACCTTCTTGCCCTTCTTGATGACCAGGCCCTCGCCGCAGAAGGTTGCGCAGGTAAAGGCGGCGGACACGTCGGTGACCTTCTCGCCGTTGACCTCCACACCGCCCTGCTCCACCAGGCGGCGGGCCTCCTTCTTGGAGGGGGCCAGCTTGCACTTGACCATCAGGTCCAGCAGGCCGATGGAATCCCCCTGGGCATCCTCCCGGCACAGGCAGGTGCAAGGCATATCGGCGGTATCTCCGCAGCCGCCGAAGATGGCCCGGGCGGCAGACTGAGCCTTCTCCGCCTCCTCCTGGCCGTGGACCAGCTTGGTCAGCTCATAGGCCAGGATCTCCTTGGCGGTGTTCAGCTGGCTGCCCTCCCACTTGTCCATCTCGTCGATCTGCTCCAGAGGCAGGAAGGTGAGCATCCGCAGGCACTTGAGCACGTCATCGTCCCCCACGTTGCGCCAGTACTGGTAGAACTCATAGGGACTGGTCTTGTTGGGATCCAGCCAGACGGCGCCCTTGGCGGTCTTGCCCATTTTCTTGCCCTCGGAGTTGAGCAGAAGGGTGATGGTCATGGCATGGGCGTCCTTGCCCAGCTTGCGGCGGATGAGTTCGGTGCCGCCCAGCATATTGGACCACTGATCGTCGCCGCCGAACTGCATATTGCAGCCGTAGTGCTGGAACAGGTAGTAGAAGTCATAGGACTGCATGATCATGTAGTTGAACTCCAGGAAGGAGAGTCCCTTTTCCATGCGCTGCTCATAGCACTTGGCCCGGAGCATATTGTTCACCGAGAAGCAGGCGCCTACATCCCGCAGCATCTCGATGTAGTTCAGCTTCAGCAGCCAGTCGGCGTTGTTCACCATCTGGGCCTTGCCCTCGCCGAACTCAATGAAGCGCTCCATCTGCTTCTTGAAGCAGTCGCAGTTGTGCTGGATGGTCTCCGGGGTCATCATGCTGCGCATATCGGTACGGCCGGAGGGGTCTCCGATGTAGCCGGTGCCGCCGCCGATCAGGGCGATGGGGCGGTTGCCCGCCATCTGGAGCCGCTTCATCAGACACAGGGCCATGAAGTGGCCCACATGGAGGGAATCGGCGGTGGGGTCGAAGCCAATGTAAAACACGGCCTTCCCCTCGTTGATCATTTTGGAGATCTCCTCCTCATTGGTCACCTGGGCGATGAGTCCGCGGGCTTTCAGTTCTTCGTAACAAGTCATCGATCTTACTCCTTTTATTATTTTATTCTGAAAAATTAGATGAAACACTTGATTCCGTGCTCTGGCGGGCCCGGAGAACGTTATAGCTCACCACCCCGCCGATGACGATGGCCGCCCCGGCCAGGGCCAGGGGACCCACAGTCTCGTGGTAGAAAACTGCCACCAGGATGGGGCTGAGCACCGGCTCGATGCCTGAGATCAGGCTGGCGGTCACCGGAGGCGTGGTTTTCAGGCCGATGGTCAGCAGGATATAGGCCACCGCCACCTGAAAGATACCCAGCACCAGCAGACTGGTCAGGGCGACGGGCTCCAGTCTGTCCTCCCCCAGCAGGAAGGGCAGTCCGGTGACTGCCGAGAGGACGTCCCCCCAGAACACGGAGGAGATGGCGTCGGAGTCCGGCAGCTCATTCATCAGGAAAACGCCCGCGTAGGCCACGCCGGACAGCAGGGCCAGCACGTTGCCCAGGCCGCCCCCCATCTCCAGGCTGTCCGCAAAGAAGAAGAGCACCCCGCCGAACACGATGCCGCAGGCCAGCAGATCCAGCCGCCCGGGTTTTCTCCGCCAGAACAGGGCGGAAAACAGGATGACAAATATAGGGGCGGTAAACTGAAGGACGATCACATTGGCCGCCGTGGTCAGCTTGTTGGCCACGGAGAACAGGGCGTTGGTGCCGAAGATGCTCAGAGCCCCCACCGCGATCCAGCGGTTGAACCGGAGCGGATGGCGGACCGCCGCCAGATAGGCCCCGATCACCACCAGGGCAATGGCGGTGCGGGCCCCGTTGATGGCCATGCCCCCCCAGGGGATCAGCTTGATGCACAGCCCGCCAATGCTGTACAGCACAGCCGCCAGAAAGACGCACAGCGTCCCAGTCCGTCTGCCTCTGTTCTCCACCTGTTTCTCCCCCATACGACAAAAAGCCCCCTGTCCGGTGATCGGACAGAGGGCATTACAGTGCAACGCGGTACCACCTCTGGTTCGCCCGCCCCTCGCAGGGCAGACCTCACGGAGTTCGTACAAACTCCCACGCGGTAACGGGCGAAACCCGGCCTGTCCCCTACTGGGCCGGTCCCCGGCTGTTCAGGCGGCTGCTCCAAGGGGTAGGTTCACAGGGCGTCCTCTCCCCCTCTCACCGGCCGGGGGCTCTCTGAACAGGGTGCGCCTTGCTAGAGTTCCTTTTCTTCGCAGTAAGGGAACTGTACCACAGTTTTCAGAGGTTGTCAAGGGCTTGAGACCCGGATTTTATGGGAGCGGCCCGAGGGCCGCTCCCATAACACCAGTAGATTCAAGTTCGGCACATACCGTACAGACTAATCGGTATCAGTACAATCCATAAAACTGCCATAACTTTATTTTTTTGAATATATGCGTCAACTGCCGCACTTATGTCGAATATGATCCATGTAACTTTAGATGTCACCATAGCGGCATCCACGCCGAACAGAAACCAGACCAGTACAGTGGCGGCTGCTCCGCATAGCAGAACAATTTTTGACCATTTCATTTTCATGTGATTCCATCCTTACACAGATTTTACGGAAACACTGGACTCACCTCTCTGATCAGGGAATCTGATGATCGTGCCCCGTGTATCCCGGCTTTTTATCGGTTTTCTAAGAAAACGGAAACGGCCCGGGGGCCGCTCCTGTACCAGTTTAGCCGATCATTTCAAAGTCTCATATTAGGGACTTAGTGTTAGATGCTTTTCTCCGAATGTCTCTACTTCACCCGAAAGGCTGACCGAAAGTCCCCAAGGAAAACTTGCGCTCCAATTATCATCTGTTGTTGCATGGACATACTCACCTCTAACATCCAATTCATACAAAGCAGGGCCACTTTCTTGGTTCACCAAATCTGCATACACAAAAACTGAACCACTTTTCGCCCAATACTTTAATGGAGAAAAGACCTCAGAAGCTGCAAACTGAAGTGCCACTCCATTTGTATAAGCATCCGAGGAAAAGTACTCTGTCGAATCCAAGGTAACCGTTTTTTCCTGTTCTGCACCTTCCACTGAATCACAGATATAGTTTATACGAGCATAAGAACTATGTATATCGAATCTCATATTATTTGAGAGTCCATCTTCATAAGTTCCTTCCCAGGACAATGTAACACCATCTTTATGTAACCAAAGTGGTTTATTACTCCATTCCCATGTATAGATTACGCCGATTCTAGTACTAGTACATACAGTTTCTCCTAATGCTCCATAAAATGATGCCATAACAGTACGCAGTTCAGGAGAATTTTCAACTGGTTTTCCATCGTATTCCTTCAGGATGCGAATTGCCTCATCAGAGTAACCATAACCAGATTGGAGTACCTCTACTGGAAGAGAGGCCCGATGAAGCAGTTCAGTTTCAATTGCATCAGAAGTGATAACCTCAAATTCTTCATTAGATAAATTCATTGGTATAATCCCTTGTTGACTAGCTTCACGAATTCCAACGATATAATCATATTCATTATAATCATATCTTGTTTTATCTACATAAACATATCCTTCTTCATTGGTCATTTTTGTTCCAAAAGTACTGCACGCAGCTGCCAACGGAGTCATTACCGTTATAATTGTAGGGATTAACAGTACTGCAATGATTTTTTTCATAGCACACCTCATAATTTTAATAGTTCACAAATCCAACAACTCGTACATCAACAGAGGAATGATTCCGAACACCGAAGGTATAGCGGCCCCGCTCCGGAACCTCGACTGTTTCATTGATACTGCCGCCTGTAACAGTTTTGTAGTAAAATGTACCATCTGGAGCGATTAGTCCAAAATCGATGCTGGCGGAAGCCGGAGAATAGGAGCAGTTGATCGTCACAGTCTCTCCTGCCTCCATGGAAAAACTGTTGCTCGCTGTGGCCGTCCCCTCTGCGGAGACAGTAAAATCAACGGATCCGGTCGCGCGCGCAACTATGATCTCAACTGCGGCGCGATCCCAACACGACTCTTCTGCCGCGTTTACCGCTGTCACACCTGCACCACCTACAAACACTGCACAGGCCAACAGCAAACCACCCAGTCTTTTCATTCCCATGACACACACTTCCCTTCTGATTTTTTTGGTTAATCTACCAGAAAATGCTCCACCGAGGATGGATCCAGACTCCCGGATTGCCATTCATCCAACTGCGTTACATGATCTTTTTCTGTCCGCAAGCCCGATAGAAGGATCAGGACGGCGGCCCCTGCCGCCGCGACCATCAAGACCAGCCTGTTCCATTTCCCCTTCTGTCTGAGCCATTCTCTCCACGTCCCAAGTGTATGGACTCTGTCCTCCGGGCTGGGTGTTTCCTGTTCCGTCTCCACAGGTCCCTTCCCGTGAATCAGTTCATCCAGCGTGATCCCATACAGCTTGCTCAGATAAATCAGATTATCACTGGACGGCACCGCCAATCCCTGCTCCCACCGGGAGATGGCCTGACGGGAGACGTTCAGCTTTTCCGCCAGGTCGTGTTGAGACAGGCCGTGTTCCTTCCGCAGCTGGGCCAGACGTTCATTCAATTCCACTGCTGTTCACCTCTGATGATAAGGATTTTTTGATAAAATGCAACCACGTTCGGTTTACATAGGGGGCAATTACCAGTTGCTCCCCATGTTTTCCGGCTTTTGTGCAGATTTTTTAAGAAAACAGGAGCGGCCCGGGGGCCGCTCCTATCATACCATTTTATGCAATTTTTCACAAGAAACCAGAGGCGAAGCGGAGCTTCGCAGGAAGTTCTTTGCCAAGCTTTCTTTCAAGAAAGCTTGCGGGCGACGCCGGTCTTGCGGGCGGCCTCGGCCACGGCGGCGGCCACGGCGGGGACCACTCGGGGGTCGAAGGGCTTGGGGATGATGTTCTCCTCGGACAGCTCCTCCTCCGGGATGACGGCGGCCAGGGCCATGGCGGCTGCCATCTTCATCTCCTCGTTGATGTCGCTGGCCCGCACGTCCAGCGCCCCCCGGAAGATGCCGGGGAAGGCCAGCACGTTGTTGATCTGGTTGGGGTAGTCGCTGCGGCCGGTGGCCACCACCCGGGCCCCACCCGCCCTGGCGTCGTCAGGGAAGATCTCCGGCGTGGGGTTGGCGCAGGCAAAGACGATGGCGTCCCGGTTCATGGTGGACACCATCTCCGGCGTGACCAGGTTGGGAGCGGACACGCCGATGAACACATCAGCCCCCACCAGCAGGTCGGCCAGGGTCCCCTGCTTCTTTTCCAGGTTGGTGCGCCTGGCGATCTCCTGCTGTGCCCAGTTCATGTTGGGGTTCCCCTCGTACAGGGCGCCGAACTTGTCACACAGGGTAATATCCCGGAACCCGGCCTGAAGGAGCAGCTTGGTGATGGAGATGGCGGCGGAGCCCGCCCCGGAGAACACCACCTTCACGTCCTCCTTCCGCTTGCCCACCACCCGCAGGGCGTTGATCAGTCCGGCCAGGGCGATGATGGCGGTGCCGTGCTGGTCGTCGTGGAACACGGGAATGTCGCACCTCTCCTTCAGCTTCCGCTCGATCTCAAAGCAGCGGGGGGCGGCGATGTCCTCCAGGTTGATGCCGCCGAAGGAGCCGGAGATGTTGTAGACGGTCTGGACAAACTCGTCTACGTCCTTGGTCTTGACGCACAGAGGGAAGGCGTCCACCCCGCCGAAGGACTTGAAGAGCACGCACTTGCCCTCCATCACCGGCATCCCGGCCTCCGGGCCGATGTCCCCCAGACCCAGCACGGCGGATCCGTCGGTGATGACAGCCACCAGGTTGTGGCGGCGAGTCAGGGCATAGCTCTCCGCAGGATCCTTCTGGATCTCCAGGCAGGGCTGGGCCACGCCTGGGGTATAGGCCAGGGACAGAGCCTCCTTGTTGTCGGCGGGCACAGTGGCCACCACCTCGATTTTTCCCTTCCACTCCCGGTGCAGCCGGAGAGATTCCTTTGCGTAATCCATGGTATGTTCCTCGCTTTCCTATGTGCCCATTGGGGGCTTGTTTTCCTCTTCATTATACCTGCTCCTGCCAAAATCGCAACACAGCAGGCCGATTTTTTGTCTCCTGACATCAAAAAATGGACGCAGGCCGCCGTTAGCGGCCCGCGTCTGAAATATCCGCCACACGGCGATTTTTACAGCGTATCCTCCTCGTTCCGGTCAAGAGGGGCATCCAGGTCAAAGGGGGGCGCGTCCTCCTGAGAAGCTGACACCGCTGGGGGCTCCGGGGCAGTCTCCGGCTGGCCGAGGGCCTGAGAGACGATCCCCTGCCGGTACTGGATCTCCTGCCACTGTTCCTTGGTAATGAGCAGCTGCCTGGCCTTGGAGCCCTCGAAGGGCCCCACGATTCCCTTCTCCTCCATCTGGTCTACCAGACGGGCCGCCCGGGCATAGCCCAGCTTCAGACGACGCTGGAGCATGGAAACAGAGGCCTGTCCGGTATCCAGTACCACCTCAATCGCTGCGTTGATGAGTTCATCATACTCCTCCCCGCTTTCCGATGGGTTAGAGCCACCAACGCCCTTGGATGCCTTGTCCTTCTCGGCAGCGTGTTGTTCAATTTCCTGCATGATCTGATCGTCATACTGGGCGGCGCCGCTGTTCTGCTTAACAAAATCCACTACTGCGGCCACTTCCTGATCGGAAATGAGACACCCCTGTACCCGGGTTGGTTTTCCGGAGCCCAGTGGGAAGTAGAGCATATCGCCCCTGCCCACCAGCTTCTCGGCTCCCTGGGTGTCCAGAATGATTCGGGACTCCATGGCGGAGGCCACGGCGAAGGCGATCCGGCTTGGAATATTGGCCTTCATCAGGCCAGTGATCACATCAGCGGAGGGCCGCTGGGTGGCGATAATCAGGTGCATCCCGCTGGCGCGGCCCATTTGAGCCACACGGCAGATGGACTCCTCCACCTCCTTGGCGGCCACAAGCATCAGGTCGGCCAATTCGTCGATGACCACCACAACCTGGGGCATCTTCTCCATGCCCTCGGTCCTGGCCGCCTTGGCGTTGTAGGATGCCAGATCCCGGACTCCAACCTCGGCGAACATCCGATAGCGCTTCATCATCTCAGTCACCGCCCACTGAAGGGCGCCCGCCGCCTTTTTGGGGTCAGTGACCACCGGGATCAACAGGTGCGGGATGCCATTATAGATCCCCAATTCTACCATCTTCGGGTCCACCATGATAAGGCGAACCTCCTCTGGGCTAGCCTTGTACAGCAAGGAGATGATCAGGGAGTTGGTACACACCGACTTACCGGAGCCGGTGGTGCCGGCGATCAGCAGATGGGGCAGCTTTGCGATGTTGCCCACGATGCACTTACCACCGATGTCCTTGCCCACGGCGAAGGACACCTTGGAGGGGCTGTCCTGGAACTCAGAGGAGCTGAGTACTGTGCGGATATTTACTGGAGAGACCAGCTTATTCGGCACCTCGATGCCCACCATGGAGATCTTGCCCGGAATGGGGGCAATACGAACTCCAGAGGCCCCTAGGGATAGGGCGATGTCGTCGGACAAATTCGTCAGCTTGTTCAGTCGAACACCCTGATCCAGCTCCAGCTCATATCGGGTGACCGAAGGCCCCCGGGTGACATTCACAATATTGGCATCAATTCCAAAGGAGTGGATGGTATCGGATAGGCGCTGCTTGTTGGCGTTGAGTTCCACCAGAGCCTCTCCCCCAAGCTCTCCGCTTCCCTGAGTAAGCAGCTCCAAAGGCGGGTACTGATAGGGCGGTGTCTCCTGCTCCATCCCGGCCTGGATATGCTGAGACATCTCCTGGGCTGCCTGCTGGTGCTCCGCAGTCCGGTCGGCTTTGGAGACCGCGGGCTCCCGTACCACCTCCGGCATGGGAGGCGGCGGAGTCTCGGTCAGGGGCTTGGGGGTAGGCGCAGGGACAGGCTCCGGCTCCCGCAGGAAGGCCGGAGTTGGGTTCTCCTCTGGCTCCGGAAGGTCAGGCTCCGGGGATACCACAGGCGCAGCTGGCTGGGTAATCGGCTCCGGAATTGGCTCCGGAACTGGCGCAGGGGCAGGAGCGGACTCAGGCTCAGGGTGTCTGACCTGAGCCGCTGCTGCGGCCAGCACCTGATCCGGAGTGGGGACTCGGGGCTTGCGGTCAAAAAAGCCCTTCTTTTTTTCCACTGGAGCTGTAGCGACCGGCTCCTTCCCTACCAGAGGGCCGTCCTCCACCGGAATATCGATCTCTGCCGCCCGGCGGCTGGTGTGCTCCGGGACTGCCGCCCGGCTGTGGGCCGATCTTGTTCGGCTGGGCCGCTCCGGAATCTCCTGTGGCTCATACTGAGGCCGATTGAAGATCCAGTCGGCCACATCCAGAATGGTGAGACGGAATGCTCCCAAGACCATAAGCAGGAAGGCCAGTACAAAAACGACGGTGGACCCCCACACACTTACTGTCTGGACCAGCGCTTGGGCCAACACACCGGCAGCTGCGCCGCCGCTGGTCATGGCCCGGCCGCTCTCCCACAGGGTTTTGAGCAAAGCTCCGTCCCAGGGCAGAACCTGAACTGTCAGCCCATGAACCGTACAGGCCATCATGAGGGGCATGAGCAGGGCGCACACCACCTGGAGGCACACTGGACGCCCTCGGTGGAAGGCAAGGATATAGCTGGCCAGCAAAAGGGCCGGGGGTACCAGCCAGAAGCCGTATCCAATCAATCCCTTCAACAGTCCGCAGAAGAAATCAATGAAGAGGGCCTCGATGTGAAAATAGCCGAAGGCGGAGAAAAGGGCCAGCAGCAGGCAGACTACCGCCCCGATCTCCCGGCGGAAAGGCCGGTGAGCAGGATGAGGCGGCTGTTTTTTCCTACTGCTGGATGTACTGCTCCTGGATTTGGAGCTGGAACTGGAGGAGGCGGTCCGCCGTCCGCCGGATGAGGCGGCCCGGCTCCCCCCTTTTTTCTTTTGTGTCGTTGCCATAAACTCTTGTCCTTTCCCAGGAAATATAACCGGTCCTCCGGTCAGGACCGGAATAGATCAGGCCGCGGGGACCAGGGTGAAGCCGGTAAGGCTCAGCACCAGGAAGATCGCGCCCGCCCCCCAGCAATAGTAGGCAAATGCGCCGAACTTTCCCTTAGCAGTCAAAAGATTCACCAGACCAATGGAGAAATATCCCACCACACCGGCGAAAGCCATGCCCAACAGATACTTGGGCAGGAGAGACAGATCTACGCCCCCCTCCTGGACCACGTCCACTGCCTTCAGGATGGTGGCGCCGAACACGGCCGGCAGAGACATCAAAAATGAAAAGCGCACAGCAAACTTCCGGTCCAGGCCGCAGGCCATTCCTGCGGCGATGGTGCTTCCCGAACGGGACAGGCCTGGCAGAGTGGCCACTCCTTGTGCCACACCGATAAGAAGCGCATCCTTCAGGGTGGCGCTCCGAGCGGTCTTGTGTCCGTGGGCCATCCGGTCAGACAGAAAAAGGACTGCACCGGTGAGCAGCAGGATACAGCTGACCGCGACAGGATAGTTGCCGATCTGCTCCACATAGTCCTGGATGGGCAGTACCAAGAACAGGGGCAGGGTGGCCACGATGATCAACAGGATCAGCCGCCGGGCTGCCGGAGGCTCTCCCTGGCTGCGGTACCGTGGGACGAACAGCGCGCGAAGCCCTAAGAAGAACTCTACGATCATCTCCCATATATCGCTCCAGTAATAGATGAACACGGCAATTAGGGTGGCGAAGTGGAGCAGGACATTAAACAAGTTATCCGTCTCCGGCATTCCAAAAAAGTGCTGGAACAGGGTCAAGTGCCCGGAACTGGAAATGGGCAAAAATTCAGCGACGCCCTGGATGATCCCCAGGACGGCGGCCATCAGATATGACACAGTCTATGTACCTCCGTTATTTGCAGATTGCCACATGGGCGTTACAATCTATATTAACACAGATGTCTCTTCAATACCAGTCTTTTTCGGAAATCCCTCCCTGTGAGCCAGTCGGACCACAGGGAGGGACGAATGGATTCGGTTCCGCCCATTTTCATGGGGTCGTGGACTCCTTTCGCTCCTGGATCATGCGGTGGAGACAGTCCAAAGCGGCAGACAAGCCGCCGATCTCATCAATGAGTCCCAGCTGGACCGCCTCCTCCCCATAGATCACACTGCCCACATCGGCGGCCAGTTCCCCTGTCTGGAGCATCAGTCTAGTAAAGTCCTCCCGCTTTACACGACTGTTTGCGGTGACAAACTGGGTGATCCGCTCCTGGATGCGCTCAAAATAGTAAAAGGTCTGGGGGACGCCGATGACCAGTCCGTTCAGCCGCACCGGATGGATGGTCATGGCTGCAGATGGAGCGATAAAGGACCGTTTGGCCGACACAGCCAGGGGCACTCCGATCGAATGCCCACCTCCCAGCACCAGAGACACCGTGGGCTTGGACATACTGGCGATGAGCTCTGCGATTCCCAGCCCCGCCTCGATGTCGCCTCCCACCGTGTTCAGCAGCACCAGCAGGCCGTCCACCTCGTCGCTCTCCTCCACCAGGGCCAGCAGTGGCATGACGTGTTCATATTTGGTGCTCTTGCTGCTGGGGGGCAGGACCTGATGCCCCTCGATCTGCCCCACGATGGTGAGCACATGGACCGCCCCCTGCTTGGAGTGGATCAGCGAGGAGCCAAACTCCAGGATCTGCTGCGTCCCCGGGTCCTCTGGTCTCTGCTCTGGTCTTTCCTGTTCCTCCATAACAGTTGTTCCTCCTTTGTTCCAAAACTCCCTGTCAGGATGCCCGAAATATGAGATTTTATCCGTATTTTACCCCAAATTTCCGACTCTACTTTCCGTAGGTTGTCTTTTGAGGCAGAGAGCGGTAGACTAGTAGAACAAGAAAGGAGCCTCGTTGCGTATGGAACATATTCAATTTGGAACTTTTATCGCTCAGCTGAGAAAAGAGCATCAAATGACCCAGCGGGAGTTGGCCGACCGACTCCATGTCACCGACAAGGCGGTAAGCAAATGGGAAACTGGTAAGGGGTTTCCAGACCTGAAGCTGCTGGAGCCCCTGGCTCAGGCACTGGATGTATCCTTGGTAGAGCTGCTCCAGGGGGCGCGCAGCCCCTCCCCCACCCTTACCAAAGAGGAGGCGGGACGGACGGCGGTCCAGGCTATGCGCCAATCTGAGCAGATCACCACCCAACGCTATCTGCGGCTGTTCCGGTGGCTGCTCACCGGGATCCTGGTGCTGTGTATTCTGTCCCTCCTCCCTGATTTGACACTCCTCTGTATAAACCTCTATAACCGGTGGGTCGTGGCCCCGGAGCTGGGGGTCATCGGCGGCGCTGACGGGCCCACCGCTATCATTACGTCCACCCCCGCCTTCTCCTTCTGGTCCTGGCTTCACCCACTCCTTCTGTCAGCGGCAGCCCTGGCATCCTTTGTTTTGGCCCTCCGGGTGCGGCGGCTGGAGAAGCGGCTGAGGGAGCAGGATTCTGAGTCCTGAATCCGCCCCTCCCTGAAAATTTTTCCGTTCCCCCTTGACAAACCGCCCGTTTCTAGTACAATAGTGTCTGCTTAAAACACGATGTGGATTTTTCCGGCCATTGGTCCCTTTTCGCCACACAGCTGCCCGCAGGGGCGCTGTGTGGCTTTTTTCTGGAATTTAGGAGGTATGCCAAAACGATGAACGAAGCTTTCATGCGGGAGCGGCCCGTCCTGCCGCTGATCGTCACCATGTCACTGCCCATGGTGCTGTCCATGCTGGTCAACTCTCTTTACAATATTGTAGACAGCTTTTTTGTCGCCCAGATCAGCGAGGCATCCATGACCGCTCTCTCCTTGGTATATCCCATTCAGAATCTGATCAATGCCCTGGCCATCGGGTTCGGAGTGGGGCTGAACGCGGCCATCTCCTTCTATTTGGGCTCGGAGCGCCGGGACCGTGCCAGCGCAGCTGCGGTTCATGGGCTAGCCCTCAGTGCGGTCCATGGGGTTCTCCTGACCGTTCTGACCATCGCCCTGCTCCCCTCCTTCCTTGAAATGTTCACCCAGGACCCAGAGGTGCTGGCGCTGGGGGTGCGGTACGGACGGACGGTGTTCTGCTTCTCCCTGCTTCTCTCCCTGGCGCTGGCCTATGAGAAGATCTTCCAGGCGGTGGGCCGGATGAAGGTCCCCATGGCGGCCCTGCTGACCGGATGCCTGAGCAACATCGTACTGGACCCGCTGCTGATCTTCGGACCCGGTCCCTTCCCAAAGCTGGGCATCGAGGGGGCCGCCCTGGCCACTGGCATCGGCCAGGCCCTGACCCTTCTGGTCTACCTGGCCGCCTGGCGCTCCTGCACCCTCCCAGTCACACTGAGCATGAGGAAGCTGGCCTGGGACTGGAGGCTGGACCTCCGCCTGTACTCTGTGGGCATCCCGGCGACGCTGAGCCTGGCTCTGCCCTCCCTGCTGATCTCCGCACTCAACAGTATTCTGTCCGCCTTCTCCCCCATCTTTGTGGTGATTTTAGGGATCTACTACAAGCTCCAGACCTTCCTCTATCTCCCTGCCAGCGGTATTGTCCAGGGGATGCGCCCCGTCATCGGATACAACTACGGAGCAGGGGAACAAGGCCGGGTACGGGAGATCTATCGGGTCACCCTAGGGCTGTGCGCCGCCATCATGGCGGCGGGGACCGTCCTCTGCCTGGCCCTCCCCACCCAGCTGATGGGGCTGTTCACCCAGAACCCGGAGAGCATCCAGGCGGGGGCGGAGGCGCTCCGCATCATCAGTGTGGGCTTTCTGGTCTCCTCGGTGTCCGTAGCTGCTGGCGGTGCTCTGGAGGGGCTGGGCAAGGGGGGACCCTCTCTGGTGATTTCCCTGCTGCGCTACACCTTGGTGATGATCCCCGCCGCCTGGCTTCTCAGTCATCTGATAGGCCCCACCGGTGTCTGGCACGCCTTCTGGCTCTCTGAGGCAGTCACCGCTCTTTTCTCTATCCTGATCTACCGCCGGGCAGTCCGGTAATGTATAAGGCCGCCGGCAAACAAGCCGGCGGCTTTTCAAATCAGAAACAGCACAGCCAAAAATCCCAAATTGAGCAGGGTGAATCGCTTCAGATAGGGCCCCCGCAGCTCCGGATCCCGTTCCACCAGCTGCTTGTAGGAAATTAGGCTGGCCATGGAGGCAATCAGCGTCCCCAGACCTCCTAAGTCTACCCCAATGATGAGTTCTCTCAAGTCGCTGCTGTATCCAGACAGGAGCATAGCGGCGGGGACATTGCTGATGACCTGGCTGAGGACAACCCCGAACAGCCGGTCCCGACCTGCCAAAGCCCCGCGGATCCACACCTGGAGACTCTCCAGGTGTTTGATATTGCCAACGAAGATAAAAAAGAACACAAAGGTAAGCAGCAGAGAGTAATCGATCTGGGCAAAAAGCCTCCTGTCCTTCCACATTAGAAGAATTGTCACCACTCCCAGCAGGACCAAATGGGGCACCACCCCCCCCACCGCCGCCACACACAGCAGAAAGAGAGCCAGGTAAAAGCACACCGGCCCCCGGCGGAGGTGCGGTGTCTCCCCCAGACAGATCGACAGCGTTCCGTGTCCGCAGCCAAAGCGGACGCACAGCAGGAGCAGCAGGGCCGCACCCACTGTATAAGGTGCGGTGAGGCCCAAAAACTCCGGCAGAGACAGTCCGGACATGGAAAACAGATAGAGGTTCTGCGGATTTCCAATGGGGGTGAACATACTGCCCAGATTGGCCGCAATGGTCATTAGTGCCACAGTGAAGCACATTCGTTTCCGCTGACCGGCTATCTCCAGGATCATTATGCCTAATGGAACAAATGTGATGAGCGCTACATCGTTTGTGATCAGCATACTGCCCACAAAGCACAGAAACACCAAGGTGATCATTAAGCCGCGCACAGTCCGCACCTGGGAGAGCACCTGGTTGGCCGCATACTGTAGGAACTTCTCCTCCCGCAGCCCCTCCACCAGCAGCATCAGGCAGAACAGAGTGATTAGCGTGTTAAAATCAATGTAACTCAGATAGCTCGGCCCTGGAGGCTCAATCAGACAGGAGGATACAGCCAAGCATAGTGAGATGGTCAACACTGTGTCTCGCCGGAACCACCCTAAGATTTGTTTTCCCAAAGTCTCGTCCTCCCCATAAAACGGGGCCGCTTTTCAGCGGCCCCGTTTTGTCCTCATTTTGCCTCGTAAATGGCTTTGACACCCTTAAATGTCATATAGCAGTCCAACTTTCCTACTGTCTCAAAGGGGGAATGCATGGACAGAACCGGAACTCCGGCATCCAGAGTATCAATGTTCCGCTCCGCCATAAACATGGCCACAGTACCGCCGCCGCCAGCATCCACCTTGCCCAGCTCAGCCATCTGCCAGACCACATCCGCCCGATCCAGTACGCCGCGCACATACGCCACCAGCTCCGCAGAGGCATCGGAGGCCCCGGACTTGCCCCGGGCTCCGGTGTACTTGCACAGACCCATACCGCAGTTTACCAAGGCGCTGTTCCGTTTCTCGTATACCTCGGCAAAATTGGGGTCATAGGCCGCCGTCACATCGGCGGATAGGCAGAAGGAGCGCTCATAGCAGGCACGCAGGGGCACGCCCTGACTCTGGCACAGATCCTCCATAAAGGTATCAAAGGCGGCGGATTTCATGCCGGTGACACCCTCAGAGCCGATCTCCTCCTTATCCGCCAGCATACATACTGCGGTGCGCTCCGGGTCGTTCAGCTGGAGAATGGCCGCCAGGGAGGCATAAGCGCACACTCGGTCATCGTGTCCGTAAGCGCCGATAAGAGAGCGGTCAAATCCCACATCGCTGGCCCGGAAAGCCGGGACAGCGGACAGCTCCGCGGAGATGAAGTCCTCCTCCACGATGCCGTACTTCCGGTTCAGCAGCTCCAGGATGGACAGCTTGACCCGGTCGCTCCCCTCGTCATCCGCCAGCGGGCGGCTGCCCACCAGAATGTTCAGGCTCTCTGCAGGAATGGCCTCTCCCAGAGGCTTTTTGGACTGTTCTGCCCCCAGGTGCGGCAGGAGATCGTTTACAGTGAACAGGGGATCCCCTTCTCCGTTGCCTACGGAAACCCGGACCACCTGACCGCTCTTGAGGGCCACCACGCCGTGGAGCTCCAGGGGGATGGTGACCCACTGGTATTTCCTCAGGCCGCCGTAGTAGTGGGTCTTGAGGAAAGCCAGTTCATCCGCCTCATACAGGGGATTCTGCTTCAGATCCAGGCGGGGGGAGTCAATGTGGGCCGCAGCGATGTTCACACCCTGGGCAAGTCCCTGGCGGCCCAGAACTGCCAGCATGACCGCCTTGCCCCGGTTGGCCCGGTATACCTTATCCCCCGGCTTGAGCGCCATCCCACGCTGGTAGGCCCGGAAGCCGGCGGCCTCCGCCAGGGCGATGGTCCGGTCCACACACTCCCGCTCTGTCTTGCCTGCGTCTAGAAACTGCTTATAGCCGGTGCAGTAGGCATCCATGGCCTCCAGCTCCGCCCGGTCCACCCGGTCATAGCCGTTTTTCTTCGTATAGCTCAGGGCCTTCCGCAGCTGCTCGCCACGGCTGTTCTCCTGTTCCTTCATGGTTCAGACCTCCTTCGTTGTCTGTTGTAAGATCGTTTGGAGCAACGCACTGGCCCGACGAGAAAATTCTTCCGCGCTGTCACAGTCGTTCACCAGAGCATAACCGCAATGCGCACGGAAATACTCATCAGGTTTCTGGGCCCGTACCCGTGACCAAGCGTAGTCCTCCGAGATCCCCTCCCGGGCCATGATCCGGTGCACCCGTATCTCCGGAGGGGCGATGACAGCCACTGTGGCGGAACATCGGTGGGCCAGCCCACTCTCCACCAGGGCAATGGCATCGATAGCGACCAGAGTTCTCCCCTGCCGCCGGTAGTCCTCTACCAGTTTCAGGGTACGGTCCACGGTGGCCGTCTGGGCCACCGCATTAAGTTGGGCCAGCTTCTCCGCGTCGCCAAAAACAATAGTTCCAAGCCGTTTACGGTCAATGCCGCCGTCCTCCCCTCTCAGGGAGCCGAATCGCCGCTCCAACTCACACTGCAGGATGGGATCATGCTCCAGCAGCTCGTGGTACACCACATCACAGTCGATGACCGAGCCACCCAGGGATTCCACTTCCCTTAGAAGGGTAGTTTTCCCTGCCCCAGTGGGACCGGTGATACCGATGAGGATCATCTCAGCGCTTCCGGGTCAGCCAAGCCAGACCCTCCTGCTCATTCTCCCAGAAGCCCACCTGGTCGCCCCGGTTACATCCAAAAATAAAATTCCGCATAGAGGTTTGGTAGCAGTCGTAAAAATCACCCACGATGGCCAGCCGCATCTTGTTCTGGGTAAAGGGCTTGAGAACCTGCTCCGCCACGCCGCTGGACAAAGTAAACAACTCCGGAACGAAGGAACTGCGGTCCATCAACATAGAGGTGCATCCAGTCTGAAAGCGCACTGCGTTGATCAGCTTAACCGCATCTTGTCCATCAGACAGAGGGTAGTCAGGCCGAACTACGGCCACGTTTTGTTTAATCGTATAGTTCATCATAATATGTGACTCACATCCCTTTACTTTTCATATACTTCCACAATATGGAATCCAGCTGCCTTGTTTAAGCGGTTGTTGATGGCCAGCCCCAAACCGGATGGATCGGGACATTGGGCCCAGATCCGGGGGACCTCTGTATGGTCGAAGGCCCGAAGAGCGTCGAAAATATGGCGCGCCTGAGCGGATTTATCCCCCATTGGCCCCATACGTTGAATCTGACAGCCAGAAAATTTCCCGGCAAATTCATCAAAGCAGATCACGCCATCCCCCGGCGTCAGGCTGCGGGCGATGTACTCCGCAGTATGCTCCGGCGGACCGGCCACCACTGTCACTGGCGCCTTTGGAGCATAGTGGCGGTACTTCATCCCCGGGGCTTTTGGCTTTTCTCCCGCAGACATCAGCCGGGTGACCGCCTGATCCACCTCCACCCGCCCCAGGACGGACTCCAGCTGTTCCAGTGTAATACCACCAGGCCGCAGCATTCGGGGCGGCGTCTCCGTTAGGTCTACAATGGTGGACTCCACTCCCACAGAACAGGGCCCGCCGTCCACAATGGCGTCGATCCTGCCATCCATATCCTCCGCCATATGGGCGGCTGTAGTGGGACTGGGGCGGCCAGAGGTGTTGCCTGACGGGGCTGCCACCGGCACCTCTGCCGCCTGAAGGATTGCCCTGCACACTGGATGAGAAGGACAGCGCATCCCCACAGTATCCATCCCCGCTGTCACCACATCGGGCACGATGGGCCTGCGCTTCAGGATCATGGTCAGCGGCCCCGGCCAGTAGGCTCGGGCCAGGTCATAAGCAGACTGAGGGATATCCATACAATACCGCTCTAAATGGTCCTCAGAGGGGATATGCAAAATCAGAGGGTTGTCCTGGGGGCGGCCCTTAGCCTCAAAGATATGGGTTACTGCCTCTGGATTCAGACCGTTGGCCCCCAACCCATACACAGTCTCCGTAGGGATGCCCACAAGACCGCCAGAGCGTAGGATGGCCGCAGCATCATCCACATCCTCCGGACCCAAGTGCCGGGTCTCCCGCCCCCTCTTCTCCCCCAGGATCAGGGCCAGCAGTTCCTCTGGAGTGGAGACCAGATAATCGGCTCCCTCCTGCTCTAGTTCCTGACGGGATCGGAAGCCCCACAGAACACCGCAGCTGGTCAGGCCACCGTTTTTGGCCGTCTGGATGTCTACGTTACTATCCCCAACGAACAGGGTGTTTTCTTTGGATGCCCCCATCCGTTCCATCAACTTGTGCAGCAGTGTTGGGTCTGGCTTGGTGGGAACATTGGGGAGTGCCCCTTGTACCAGAGAAAACATTTTAGGATAATAACCCTCGACCACAGGACCTGCCATCTCATCGGCTTTGTTGGACAGTACGGCAATCGATACGCCTGCCTCCTTCAGCCGCTGGACCGCCTGGAGCATTCCAGGATAGGGTGCAGTCTTATCCTCCTTATGGATGCCGTACCAGGCCATAAACTCTTCCAGGGCCTGTTCCAGAACAGACGCCTCCGTCCCCTCTGGTGCAAAGCGCTCCACCAGCTTGGGAATCCCATTGCCCACCATTCGTTTGAATTCATCCACAGAGTGGGTCGGCCATCCATGGAGGTGGCAGACGTGGTTGCCCGCATCAGCCAAATCATCAATGGTATTCAACAGAGTACCGTCCAGATCAAAGATCACATAGGGATACATGGACCGGCCTCACTCGTAGATTCCGATTTCCATGCCGCCGATCTCAATGGCGGTTTCCTTGGAAAATCCGGCCCGTTGAAGGTAAGCTTTCACTGCGATCTGTGCATATTTGGGGTTTACCCGCTCATCCTCCAGATCCAGGTCGATCCGACCCTGACGGCCGCCGCAGACGGAGCCGTTGTCCTCCAGGACCTCGTTCAGCTCGCCCACAACGTCGGCAAGTTCCTTGTCCTGGGGCAGCTGCTGATAATGAATGTAGAGTTCCATGGTATTTCTCCTTTTTTCTGTTTGCCAGATACGCCGAGAGTTAGTCCGCCCCCTGGGAGCGGAGACGTTCCGCCTGATCAGCGGTTACCAGCGCATCAATGACCTCATTGAGGTCGCCATCCATGATAGTATCAATTTTGTATAAGGTCAAGCCAATTCTATGATCGGTCACTCGACCTTGAGGAAAGTTATAGGTCCGGATTCGCTCATTCCGCATCCCAGTACCCACCTGACTGCGCCGCTGGGCGGTATACGCCCCCTCCACCTTCTCCTGCTCTGCCTCATACAGGCGGGAGGCTAGAAGGCGCATAGCCTTGTCCCGGTTCTGGAATTGGCTGCGCTCCTGCTGACACTCCACTACCATACCTGTGGGCCGGTGGATCAGGCGCACCGCAGAGGAGGTCTTATTCACGTGCTGTCCACCTGCGCCGGAGGCACGGAACACTTGCATCTCCACATCTGCCGGGTTGAGCTGAACATCCACAGTCTCCATCTCAGGCAGCACCGCCACAGTGGCGGTGGATGTGTGGACCCGTCCGCCGGACTCAGTCTCAGGCACCCGCTGAACCCTGTGAACCCCGCTTTCAAACTTCAGGCGGGACCATGCTCCATCCCCCTCTATTGTAAAGGAGATTTCCTTTATCCCGCCAAGCTCCGTTTCACTCAGGCTGTCTACCTCAGTTTTCCATCGGCTGCGTTCGGCGTACATAGAGTACATCCGGTACAGGGAGTGGGCAAACAAAGCTGCCTCTTCCCCACCCACTCCGGCCCGGATCTCCACAATAACATTTTTATTATCATTTGGGTCTTTGGGCAGGAGCAGGAGCTGAAGTTGCTCCTCAAGCTGTTCCATCTCCGCTTTGGCCTGAAGCAGCTCCTCCTGAGCCAGTTCCTTCATCTCTGGATCGGACAGCAGTTCCTCGGCCTGGGCTCGGCGCTCCCGGGCAGTCAGATATCCTCGATAGGTTTCCACCACCGGACTCAGTTCATTCTGCTCCTTATTCAAACGGGCCACCACAGCAGGGTCATCATAGGTCTCTGGGGCAGCCAGGCGGGCTTCGATTTGACTGTATTTAGCCTCAATGGCGGCAAGTTTCTCCAGCATGGGAACCTCCAGCATTGGATATTTGAGGGGCGGTTTCAGGCCGCCAAATTCCTCATAGTTAAATAGTTAATTCATAATTCTAACACTTAACACCTAACCTGCGCGGTCAAATAGGAAGGACTTCACTAGGGCCAGTGGCTCCCGAATATACATATACAGGCGAGATGGCAAGTGGCTGGCAGGAGCCGCCAAGGTGGAAATCTGTTCAAAGCCTGCCCGATCTGCCAGCATCCTCGCCCTGGTTAGGTGGAAACCATTGGATACCAACAGGACCCCATCTGAGAGATCAATTCCTTCCCGGTCCAGCAGCTGTTTGGAATAGTTTAAATTCTGGGCGGTGTTGTGGGAGTCCGGCTCAAGAAGTACCTTCTCTGCCTCTACTCCATGGTCGGTGAGATAGTCCGACATAGCTTGGGCTTCGCTGGTGGGTTCGTCCGGCCCCTGACCACCGGAAACCACCACAATCATATCTGGGTGATCCTTCAGATAGTCCAGAGCCTCATCCAATCGGTCACGCAACAGCACCGAGGGCCCGTCCTGCCTCACCTGACAGCCTAGAACCAACATGACCTCAGGCTCCCCCTGAATGTGATCGCATGCACCATGCATCACACAAGCAAACAGGCCACAGAAGGACAGGGCTCCCACCAGGAATAGGGCCAGCAGGGCCCGGATCCACCCGGCAAGGCATTTTCCTTTATAGCTTCTCTGCTTCATAGGGTTTTACCCCCTCGCTTCTTCCAGATGGGCGGACAAGGTCTCCCAGCGGTCATAGAGCCCCTGGAGTTCCGCTTCCAAAGCCTCCCGCTGCTCATACAGCTCCTGAAGCTTCAAATAGTCGGCAGATGCCTCTTCAATCTGGAGCGAGAGAGCATCCATAGCCTCCTCCGCTTTCGTAACTGCCCGCTCAGCAGCGGTCACTTCTTTTTCCAGATTCTTGGTTCCGCCAGGCCGCTTTGGCTTCTCTTTTTTTCGCTCTGGTTCTGCCAACTTCGTCGGCGCAGACACAGCATCAGAGGCTGCCTGCCCTGCCGCACCCCTGGCACGAGCCGCCTGGAACTCTTGATAAGTCCCTCGGAAATCCATGATTTGTCCGTTTTCCAGCAGCCAGATCCGACTGGCAAAGCGATCGATGAAATACCGGTCATGGGAGACGAAAAGTAAATTTCCCTCATACTCCTCCACCGCCTCCTCGATCCACTCCCGACTCTGGATGTCCAGATGGTTTGTGGGCTCGTCCAGCACCAGCAGGTTGATTTTTTCGTCCATAAGCATACACAGGCGCAGGCGGCTCTGCTCGCCGCCGGACAGGGCAGATACCGGCTTGAATACATCTTCCCCACGGAACTTAAATGCGGCTAGCCGGTTCCGTGCTGACTGGGCAGTGCAGTCCTGTGCATAAATCAGGGTATCCACTAGGTTGCGCTCCGGGTGGTCAAAGTGGACGTGCTGTGGCAAGTAGCCAACCTTTACAGTTGGACCCATCCGGACTTTTCCACCATCCGGAACCTCCTCACCCAAAATCATTTTCAGAAGTGTGGTCTTGCCGCTTCCGTTGTCTCCGATCAAGGCAATACGCTCACCACCAGCCACCTCTACCCCAAGGCCAGAGAAGAGGGTTCGCCCACCAAATGCCTTGGTAAGTCCCTTAATGGTAAGAACTTCGTCCCCGCGGAACTCCCGTTCGCCAAAGCGCACCTCCATCTTTCGATCCTTTTTGGGGCGGTCGGTGAC
This sequence comes from Lawsonibacter sp., assembly GCA_037257225.1. Lineage (GTDB taxonomy): Bacteria > Bacillota > Clostridia > Oscillospirales > Oscillospiraceae > Lawsonibacter. Next base: position 12,826 of record JAYCWP010000053.1, on the reverse strand, counting down.
CCGCATACGTTCGATGCGCTTCTCCATAGATTTGACCCGCTTGAAGGTTTTGTCCATTCCGGAATAGGCCCACACCCGCATCTGCTCGGCAGCCTTCTCCAACTGCTCAATTTTGGCCTGCTCCTTCTCGTACTGCTTCAGCTTTTCTTCGTAGCGGCGTTCCTTCTCTACGGCGTAAAAGCTGTAGCTGCCCTGATAAAATTCCGCATGCCCCTCTTGGATCTCAATGATGCGATCCACCACCTGATCCAGAAAATAACGGTCATGGGAGACAGTGAGCACGGTCCCCTTGAATTTTCCAAGGTATTCCTCCAGCCACTCAGTGGCCCGCAGATCCAAATGGTTGGTTGGCTCGTCCAAAAGCAGGATATCGGTATCCTCCAGAATCAGACGGGCCAGGTTTACCCGGGTCTTTTCTCCGCCGGACAGGCTTTCAAACAACTGCTCCCGCATGGTCTGTGGGATGGACAGGCCATTGCACACCTTGTTGATTCTGGTGTCCGTCTCATAGCCCCCCGCCGTCTCATAAGCCGCTGTAAGCTTGTCATACCGGGACATCAGGGCTGGATCTGTGACAGAGGCCATCTCACGGGTGAGCTGGGCCAATTCCTCCTCCATCTTTCGCAGGGGCTCAAAGGCGGTGGCCAGCACATCCTCCACAGTATAGCCCTCTGGATAGACCGGGATCTGGGAGATCAGCCCCATCCGCTTCCCTGGAGCGATCATTACTTCGCCCTCGTCATAGTCCATAGCGCCAGTGAGGATACGCAGTAGTGTGGTCTTTCCACAGCCATTGGGTCCCAGCAGACCCACCCGCTCTCCAGTATCGACCTGGAAGGTGAGCCCATCTAAAATTTTTGTGCCAACCTCAAACTCTTTCACTAGGTTGGAGACAGATATGTCGATCATAACGTCCTCTTCGGTTTGATTGATGTTTCCCCTCCATGAACGGAGAGGCGGCAATTTTTATTGCTCTGGTGTCAGCTCTAGAAGCTGTTCCACTAGCTCTTCCATCCGCATACCACGGGAGGCCTTGACCAATATGGTGCTGTTTGGCCGGATCAGCTCTGGGAGGATCTCCCGTGCGGCCTTCTTGTCGGCGCAGGGATAGACTGCTGTCATACCAGCAGATCGTGCACCCTCCGCCAGATAGCGGGCCTGGTCGCCCACTGCCACCAAGCAGTCGATTTTTCGCTTGCCCAGGTACTCACCAACTCCGGTGTGGAGGGCGGGTGAGTAGGGCCCCAGCTCAAACATATCCCCCAAAATCGCCAGCTTCCAAGCACTGCGGCTATCCGCCAACACACTGATGGCCGCCCGCATGGACTGGGGATTGGCGTTGTAGGTGTCATCCAGAATAGTGATCCCATCTCCCCGCTGCACAAGGTTCATTCGCATCCGGGTTGGGACAAAGCGGGTAATCCCCTGCTCGATTTCATCGGCTGTCAGGCCGAAGTGCTCCCCTACCGCAGCAGCAATGAGCGTCGGATAGATCATGTGGCTGCCTAAGGCCGGGATACGCACCTCTCGATCCATACCCGGTGTAGTGATTCGACTGTGCAGGGAGTCTAATCCCTCACTGCTCACTGACTGGGCCCGGTATTCCAAACCCTCCCCGCTTCCGCAGAATACGGTGGGCACCGGTGTCTTTCCTCTAAGAGTAGCCAAGAGGGCATCGTCCCCATTAAGAACCAACAGTCCGTTTTCCTTTTGGATATGGGGCAGCAGTTCGCACTTGGCCCGGAAGATGTTCTCACGGCTGCCCAGTCTCTCAATATGGGCATCACCGATATTGGTAATAACCCCAACCTCCGGGCGAACGATGTCCCCCAGGTAATCAATTTCCCCAAACCGGTCCATTCCCATTTCCACCACGCCGATTTGGATGCTTCGGTCCAGCCGGAGCAGAGTCAGGGGCAGACCCACATTGTTATTGAAGTTTCCTTCCGTTTTCAGAACCTTATATTTTACAGACAAGACTGAGGCGATCATATCCTTGGCTGTTGTCTTGCCCACACTGCCTGTCACCCCTACAAAGGGGATCCGGAATTGTTCCTTATACCAAAAGGCCAGATCCCGCAGAGCGCGCTGGGTGTCTTCCACCTTGATATAAAAGCGTCCGTCCTGGTAATGCTCTGGCTCTCTGGCGGTGAGGCATCCGGCGGCGCCTGACTCCAGGGCAGAATCCAAATAAGCATGGCCGTCAAAGCGCTCTCCAACCAGAGGGAGAAACAGAGAACCAGGGTGAATGTCCCGGCTGTCCGTATCCACACTGCTGACGGTCTGTTCCAGACTTGCCTCCGGCCCGATCAGTGTTCCGCCCACGGCGGTGAGCAGGTCCCGTACTGTGATGGCTTCCATCTGCCCTTAAACTCCTTCCCGCCGGGCCTGCAGAGAGGCCTCCACGATGGTCTGGCACAAATCAGCATATCCGATCCCCACAGCCGCTGCCTCTTGAGGAACCAAACTAGTGGGAGTCATGCCAGGCAGAGTGTTGATCTCCAGGAAATAGGGAGTTCCGTCCTCAGTCACGATAAAATCAGCCCGAGCATAGACGGACAGACCGATTGTTTGGAACACAGCCAGGGCCGCTTCTCCCACAGCCTTCTCCCACTCCGGTGGGATCTCAGCAGGACATACCTCCCGGGCAGCGCCTGGCTGATACTTATTGGCGTAGTCATAGAAATCCGCTTGGGGGATGATTTCAATTGAGGGCAGTGCCCGGCCATTGAGTACTGCTACCTGGATCTCACGCCCCTTGATGTACTGCTCCAGGACTGTGCGTCCGCCAAGGCGGATGCTCTCCTCCAGCCCCCGGCGCAGTTCTTCTCTGGTGTGGGCAATCGTTACGCCGATGGAGGACCCGCTGGCAATGGGCTTTACTACCACAGGCAAGATGGTCTCATCCACCAAAGTATCCAGCGTTTCCGCCGTGACGGTCACCGTCTGCCAGCAGGGGGTGCATACCTGGTCAGCTACCAAACGCTTGGTCATATCCTTATCCATTGCAATAGCGGAACTGAGGCAATTTGAGCCGGTATAGGGCACTCCCAGCAGATCTAAGGCAGCCTGGATGCGCCCATCCTCACCGCAGGCCCCATGAAGGGCCAGGTAGACCACATCCGCTCCAGCGCACAGCTCTAGCACCCCAGGTCCAATTAGGGAGGCGCTCTGGTCATTGCGGCTGGCCCGCACCTGTTCCAGATCTGGAGCCTGAGGGCTTACCTTTTTGAACGCCTGAGGAATCGGTGCTTGGAAGGGATCCAACGTCTGATCTGTTCCCTCCATACCAAAAAACAGGTCCACTAAGGCCACCTGATGCCCCTTCGTACGCAGGGCCTCGCACACCATAGCACCGGAGGACAGGGAAACATTTCGCTCTGGGCTGAGACCACCGGCTAATACTACGATTTTCATGTTATCAAACCACCTTTATCAAGGATCGGGATCATATTTACAGTTTACACGCTGACCACATATTTTATCACAATCCCCAGCAATAGACAAGCCGGAGCATCCAATTTTGCAGAATTATTCCGCACCAACTGACAGAGTCCCAGTCATAAAAGATCCCCGGCGATCTCGGATCACCGGGGATATATGTTTTCGTTCTGGATACCGCAGCGGCTTACTTGGTGCCGAAAATACGGTCGCCAGCGTCACCCAGACCGGGGACGATATAGGCGTGTTCGTTCAGCTTTTCATCCACGCCGGCCACGTAAATCTCCACATCAGGATGATCGTGGCGAATCACCTGGATTCCCTCAGGAGCGGCAAGAACGTTCATCAGCTTGATATGCTTGCAGCCGTAGCCCTTGATGAAGGTGATGGCTGCGGAGGCGGAGCCGCCGGTGGCCAGCATGGGATCCAGCACAATCACATCCCGCTCGGAAATATCAGAGGGCATCTTGCAGTAGTACTCCACAGGCTGATGGGTCTCAGGATCCCGGTACAGGCCGATATGTCCCACCTTTGCAGAGGGGATCAGGTTCAGGATCCCGTCCACCATGCCCAGGCCAGCCCGGAGGATCGGAACAATGGCCAGCTTCTTTCCTGCCAGTACCCGGAATGTGCCGACGGCCACAGGGGTCTTGATCTCCACCTCCTCGGTGGGCAGGTCCCGGGTGGCTTCATAGCACTCCAGAGCAGCGATCTCAGAGACGATCTCCCGGAACTCCTTGACCCCGGTCCGCTCATCCCGGAGAATACTCAGCTTATGCTGAAGCAGAGGGTGATCCAAAATGTGTACCTTGTTGTCGTTTTCGAACATCGCAATAAACCCCTTTATTTGTTTTGGTTGTCGCAGCTTTGCCGCTCACGTTCCAGCCGTTCGCGCTCTGCCTGGGACAGCCGGTGATAAACCGGAACCAATTCCCAGCCCTTCACCAACCTACCGGCTCGAATCTGCTCCAGAGCCGCCCGGGCCACCCCCTGGGCACTCTGCATCTGTAGCGGCTCAGGGGCCAGTTCCAGCTGGTTGTCCTGTTCTCGAAGTGTATTATAACACAGCTTTGCTCCATCTCCAACGACTATTTTCCTCTTTTTGATTTTTTTCAATTCATCGCCTAATTCCTCCAGGGAGATGGCTCTGTCAGGAGACAGACGGGTAAGGCGCTCTCCATCGGCCTGAAACAGGGCGTTATAGACCTGCTTTCTCCGGGCATCCATAGCGCAGACGATAACTGCGTCCCGAAAAAACACCAGGGGCCAGGCCATGGACTCCAAGGTGGAGCAGGGGGCGCAGTCCTTGTCCTCCGCCCAGGCAAGGCCCTTGGCGGTAGCTACACCGATGCGCAGCCCGGTAAAGGAACCCGGTCCCGCCGCCACTGCAATCACATCTACTTGCTCTAAATCGGTTTCGCAGTTGCTTAACAGATCCCGCGCCATTGGCAGCAAGGTTCGACTGTGGGTCAGGCCACTGTTTTGAAAGCTTTGGGCAATGAGCCCCTCCTCCCCCCACAGCGCCGCAGAGCAGGCTGTTGCAGATGACTCCAACGCCAGTATTTTCATGATTTTATCACACACTTTTCTTACAGTTTTGACCCGAACTTTCGGGAATCGGCTCTCTGGCCTGTCAAATCTCCGGAGCGTTTCGGATGGAAATCACACGCTGACCATCGTGCTCCCCTCGGCGAATATCAACTCGGATGGGCTCGTCCTCCAGGGCGTCGGCCACGTTCTCGCTCCACTCCACAGCACACACGCCGCCCCGGGCCAGGTAGTCCTCCCACCCGATGTCGAACAGTTCCTCTGAGTCGCCCAGCCGATACATATCAAAGTGGAACAGCGGAAGCCGCCCACCCTCATACTCATTCACAATGGTGAAAGTGGGACTGGTCACCCCCTCTGGGATTCCCAGTCCTCGGGCGATCCCTCGAGTAAAGGCAGTCTTTCCCGCTCCCAGATCCCCAGTATAGGCCACAATGTCCCCAGGACGCAGCCGTGCGGCAAGTTCCATCCCCAGTGCTTCGGTCTCTTCCACGCTGTTGGAATAATATTCCATATCTTTCCCCCGTGTTCACAGTTTGTTTTCCGAATTCTCTCTAATTATAGCACAGTTCCGGTTTACCTTTCCACAAAAAAGTGATAAAATATAGGGCCGTATCCAAAAGAAAAGGAGGGGACGCTGTGCGGACCCTATTCTCTCCACTCCATGAATTTTTGAAAAAAGGGGATCTGGTGCTCCTGTCCCTCTGTTTGCTGACCAGTGGCTTTGGTGTGGCGCTGATTTTCTCTGCCACCCGGTACAATCAGAACAACCGCCCGGTCGCCATCCAGTGTATTGCTATTCTCCTAGGGATTGCAGTCTATTTGCTGTGCACTTTCGTGGACTTCCAGCTGTTTGTAGAGAAAAACTGGAAATGGCTCTTTGGCAGCAGCGTATTCTTCCTTCTCCTGCTGCTTACGCCACTGGGAAACGATCACAACTCTGGAAATCTGAACTGGCTGGACATTCCGGGCTTCCCCCTGGAAATTCAGCCCAATGAGATCATCAAGATTCCCTTCATCTTACTCCTGTCCCTTCAGATCACCAAAATTCAGGACCGTGGCCAGGACATCAGTTCTCTCCCTTCCCTGATCCAGATCGGCAGTCATGCCGCCTTCATGTTGGCACTGATTGCCGTGATCTGCGGCGATATGGGGATGTGTGTGGTCTATCTGTTCATTTTTGCGGTTATGGCTTGGGGTGCCGGAGTCAAAAAACGCTGGTTTCTACTGGCAGGCAGCGCCATGGTCATCGGCTTTGCCGTTCTGTGGATCTTCATTCTGCCTAACACGGCCGCTTGGGACAGCCTGTACTTGGTCAAACGTTTTCGGGTCCTATTCGACCACTCCTATGATCCCCAGGGAATCGGTTTTCAGCAGACCCGTTCCATCCTTGCTCTAGGCTCTGGACAGATTTTGGGCCAGGGCTACCTCCACGGAAGTATGACTCAGTCCGAGCATGCCTCTACCCTCCCTGCACGGCACACCGACTTTATCTTTGCCGTGTGCGGCGAGGAACTTGGCATGGCAGGCTGTCTGGTACTGCTCCTGCTGCTGGCGCTGATCATCCTTCGCTGCCTTTGGGTAGCACAAAATGCCAGTTCCCCCTTCCACGCCTATGTAGCCATCGGGATGGCCGGAATGCTCATCATCCAAATTGCCGCCAACGTGGGGATGTGCCTGTTTGTCTTTCCTGTCATGGGACTCACCCTGCCTTTTGTCAGCTATGGCGGCTCATCTATCCTCACTCTATATGCCGCCATGGGCATCGTATCCAGCATCAAAGCCAGGGCCCTCCCCAGCTGGCTGAGAGACCGATCTATCCAGTGACAAGGAAAAAGGAGGAAGTATTTTGGATCTGTCCCATGTGACTGCCCGCCAGAAAGCCTATTTCCGTTCCGGCGCCACCCGGCCGCTTCCAGCCCGGCGGCGCACCCTGGAAAGGCTGCTCCAGGGACTGACAGATTTGGAAGACACTCTGATCTCCGCACTGGAGACAGATCTGGGCAAGCCGCCCTTCGAGGGCTATATGACAGAACTTGGCCTGGTGCGGGAGGAGCTGCGCTTTCACCTGAAGCATCTAGCCCGCTGGGCCCGTCCCCAGCGTGTCCCCACCCCGTTGGCACACTTCCCGGCCCGGAGCACAGTTCGCCCAGAGCCATACGGTTCAGTGCTCATTCTGTCCCCCTGGAACTACCCGATCCAGCTGTCCCTGATGCCTCTGATCGGCGCCTTGTCCGCCGGAAACTGTGTGGTACTCAAGCCGTCAGCCTACGCCCCAACTTGCTCACGGGCACTGGCGGAGTTGATTGGCCAGTACCTGCCGCCAGAAGTGGCCGACGTGGTGGAGGGGGGACGCGCAGAAAATCAGGCCCTGCTGGATTTGCCCTTCGACTATATCTTTTTCACCGGCAGTCCCACTGTGGGCCGCATTGTCATGGAGCGGGCCGCTGCCCGTCTCACCCCAGTGACCCTGGAGTTGGGGGGCAAAAGCCCAGTGATTGTAACCAAGGATGCAGATCTGGCTCTGGCCGCCCGGCGGATCCTTTTCGGAAAACTGCTCAACAGTGGACAAACCTGTGTAGCTCCCGACTATGTTTTGGTCCAGAGAGATGTACTTCCGGAACTGATCCGTCTGCTCCAAGCAGAGCTGACTGCTCAACTGGGAACGGATCCTCTCACTTGCCCTGACTACCCCCGCATTGTCAACGTCACCCACCTCCGCCGCCTGGAGGGGCTGCTGGAGGGCTGTCAGGTGCTTTGCGGCGGTCAGACCGGCGGTGATCGGATGGCTCCGGCCCTGGTCCTCCCCCCCTCCCCTGATGCCCCAGTGATGCAGGAGGAGATCTTCGGACCAATCCTCCCCCTGCTGCCCTTTGACACACTGGAGGATGCTATTTCTTTTGTCCAGGACAGGCCACGCCCTCTTGCGCTCTACCTCTTCACTAAAAACAAAAATGTAGAGCAGAAAGTTCTAGAAAGAATCTCCTTCGGCGGCGGCTGTGTCAATGATACCGTGGTCCACCTCTCAACCCCCTATCTGCCTTTCGGAGGTATCGGCTCCAGCGGTATGGGGAACTATCATGGCCGAGCCAGCTTCGAGACCTTCTCCCATTCCAAAAGCATTCTGAAAAAGGACAGAGGGCCTGATCTGCCCGTTCGATACCGGCCATACGCCCCCTGGAAGGAGAAACTGCTGCGGAAATTCCTGCCCTGAAAAAATTTTTTCTTTTGAAGAAGGAAATTCGCCCTGTTTTGCGTATATGGTATATGTGGAAGGTTGACCAGAAACGTACACCCATCCGGGAAGGAGGCGTTTTCCCATGGAGTTTCGACAACAGCGGGAGCAGCTGGAGGCGGCAGCTCTCTCCCCACACGCCTGCCGGGCTGCACAGACCAGAGGTCGGGCCCGTCAGGAGGCGGAGTGCGGGATCCGCACCTGCTTTCAGCGGGACACTGACCGCATCGTGTACAGCAAGGCGTTCCGCCGCCTCAAGCACAAGACTCAGGTTTTTCTCCAGCCCCAGGGGGACCACTACCGCACCCGCATGACCCACACTCTGGAGGTCAGCCGCATCGCCCGCACCATCGCCCGTGCCCTCGCTCTGAACGAGGATCTGACTGAGGCAGTCGCCCTGGGCCACGACCTTGGCCACACCCCCTTCGGCCATGCCGGCGAGCGCCTGCTCAACGAGCTGATGCCCGGCGGCTTCGCCCACTACCAGCAGTCCCTCCGTGTAGTAGACCGCCTGGAGAAGGACGGGGCCGGGCTGAACCTGACCTGGGAGGTGCGCAACGGCATCGTCTGCCACACCAGGGGACAGCAGGCTGCCACCCTGGAGGGACAGGTGGTCCGCCTGGCCGACCAGATCGCCTATATCAACCACGACATTGAGGACGCCCTCCGCGGGGGCGTCATCTACCCCATAGACATCCCCCTGGAGGTCTCCAGCATCCTGGGCTTCACCCACGGAGAGCGGATCAACTCCCTGGTACTGGATGTGATCCAGGCCAGCCGGGATCAGGACGCCATCCGGCAGTCCGAGGAGGTCGGCGAGGCCATGGCAGTCCTGCGGGAGTTCATGTTTGAAAACGTCTACACCAACCCCCTGGCCAAGGGGGAGGAGGGCAAAGCCCAGGAGATGCTCCGCCGCCTGTTCGACTACTACCGCCGCGACCCGGATGCCCTCCCCGCCGACTTTCAGGCGATCCGCCTGGAGGAGGGCGTGGACCGGGCTGTCTGCGACTATATCGCCGGCATGACCGATCCTTTTGCCATCGAGCAGTTCAGCAGATTGTTTATCCCAACCGCCTGGTCTGTGAAATAGGGGCCGGCGATGGGGCCTGCCCCGTGATCCTGACCTGAAAGGAGGAAGTCTTTTGGCCATTCCGGACCGTTTTTTGGACGAGCTGATCGCCCGCACTGACATCGTGGACCTGGTCTCGGAGTCGGTCCGACTCACGAAAAAGGGCCGAAATTACTGGGGCCTGTGCCCCTTTCACAGCGAAAAGACCCCCTCCTTCTCTGTGTCGGCCGACAAACAGATTTATAAATGCTTCGGTTGCGGCAAGGGGGGCGGGGCCATCAACTTTGTGATGGAGCTGGACAACCTCCCCTTTCGGGACGCGGTGGCCCTTCTGGCCAAGCGGGCCGGGCTGGAGGTGCCGGACAGCGGCTATTCCGCCGGGGCCAAGGAGCGCCGTGAGAAGCTGCTGACCATCAACAAGCAGGCCGCCCGCACCTTTCACCGGTGGCTGTACACCCCAGAGGGGGCGGAGGGGCTGGCCTATTTGCAGCGCCGCGGCCTGTCCCGCCGGACCCTCACCAGCTTCGGCCTGGGCTTTGCCCCCAACCGGTGGGACGCCCTGATCCAGGAACTGGGACAGCAGGGCTATGACAAGCGGGACCTGCTGGACGCCGGTCTGGCGGTGAGCAATCAGGACGGCCGGATCTATGACCGCTTCCGGAACCGGGTCATGTTCCCTATCATCGACATCCGGGGCGAGGTCATCGGCTTCGGCGGCCGGGTGATGGACGACTCCACCCCCAAGTACCTCAACTCCCCGGACACCCCGGTGTACAACAAGAGCCGCAACGTGTTTGCCCTGAACATCGCAAAAAAATCCAAAGCGGGCCGAGTCATCCTGACAGAGGGATATATGGATACCATCTCCCTCCACCAGGCGGGCTTTGACAGTGCGGTGGCCTCCCTAGGCACCTCCCTGACCCCAGAGCACGCCCAGCTCCTCTCCCGCTACTTCCCCGAGGCCATCATCGCTTATGACGGGGATGGAGCCGGTGTCTCGGCGGCCCAGCGCGCCATCCCCCTGATGGAGCGGGCTGGGATGAAGGTACGTGTGCTGAGGATGGCGGGGGCCAAGGATCCAGACGAGTTCATCAAGCAGTACGGACGTGACGCATTTCTCCGCCTGCTGGATCAGAGTGAGAACCAGGTAGACTATCGCCTGGAGCAGATTCGAAAAAAATACGACCTGAGCGACGATAGTCAAAAGGTTGCCTTTCTTCAGGAGGCCGCCCAGCTCCTCTCCTCCCTGCCCAGTGCAGTGGAGCGGGAGATCTATGGCCGGCACGCCGCCGAGACGGTGGGAGTCTCGCCAGAGGCAGTGGCCCAGGAGGTCAAGAAAGCCTTCCAACGCCGCCTGAGAAAAGAACAAAAGCAGCAGGAGCGCCGGGACCTCACTCCGGCCATTCAACTTCAGCCTAAGGCCCGAGGCCTTCGCTATGAAAATATCCGCTCCGCACGTGCGGAGGAAGGGGTGCTCCGGTTACTGCTTCTGGATCCCTCTCTCCACCGGGATCTGACCCATCTGAGGCCAGAGGAGTTTTCATCTCCCCTTCTGGGCAAGGCATACGCCCTTTTGCTCCGGCGGGCAGAGGATGGGTTGTCCACGCAGCTATCCCTGCTGGCGGGCGAGCTCACCGGTGAGGAAATGGACCACTTGACACAGGTGGCCAGCGCTCCAGAGTCCATGGCCAACAGCCGCCAATCCCTGGCTGATTACATAGCCGTGATCCGCACAGAAGCCATCAAGCGGAGCGGCGCCAGCGGGAACGACCTTCTCCTGGCAGCACAACGCAGAAATTTGGAAAAGAAAGCATATATGGAGGAGAAACCATGAGTACCAAAAAGAAAGAAAATCCCGCCCTGATCGAGACCCAGCACAACGGAGTGACTATGATCCTGGAGAAACGGTCCAATGGGAACAAGGCACCCACTCCGGAGATGCAGGCCCGCATGGAGGCTGGCAAAGTGGAGATCATGAAGGTGGTAGAGGGCGTCCCCGGCGCAGAAAAGCTGGGAGAGCTGATCGAGCGGGGTAAAAAGAAGGGCAACCTCTCCTCCACCGAACTGATGGATGTACTGGAGGACATGGATCTTGAGTCCGATCAGATGGACAAGATCTATGACACCCTGGAAAACCTGGGCATCGATACGGTGGGTGAGGACTATATCCCCGACCTCCCCGATGACGCAGATCCCCCTCTGGAGGCCATGGAGGAGATCAATGAGGAGGAGATGGTGGACCCCAACTCCATGGTGGACGCCTTCGGAACCGATGATCCGGTGCGGATGTATCTGAAGGAAATCGGCAAGGTCAACCTGCTGTCCTCTGAGGAGGAGATCGAGCTGGCCCAGGCTATGGACGCAGGCAACGCCGCCAAATCCCAGCTGGAGGAACTGGAGGCCGCTGGCGAAGAGATCCCAAATGAAGTCCGGACTGAGCTCAACCGGGCCATTAAGAAGGGTGAGCGGGCCAAGCAGCGCCTGGCCGAGGCTAACCTGCGTCTTGTGGTGTCCATCGCCAAGCGGTATGTGGGCCGCGGGATGCAGTTTTTGGACCTGATCCAGGAGGGCAACCTGGGCCTGATCAAGGCGGTGGAGAAGTTCGACTACACCAAGGGCTATAAGTTCTCCACCTATGCTACCTGGTGGATCCGCCAGGCGATCACCCGGGCCATCGCCGACCAGGCCCGTACCATCCGCATCCCTGTCCACATGGTGGAGACCATCAATAAGGTCATCCGCGTCTCCCGCCAGCTGCTCCAGGAGCTGGGCCACGACCCCTCCCCCGAGGAGATCGCCGAGGAGATGTCCATGCCTGTGGAGCGCGTGCGGGAGATCCTGAAGATCGCCCAGGAGCCCGTCTCTCTGGAGACCCCCATCGGCGAGGAGGAGGACAGCCATCTGGGCGACTTCATCCCCGACGAGGATGCCAGCGAGCCCGCAGAGGCCGCCTCCTTCACCCTGCTGAAGGAGCAGCTGGTGGAGGTCCTCTCCACCCTCACGCCCCGGGAGGAGAAGGTGCTGAAACTGCGCTTCGGCATCGAGGATGGACGCACCCGCACCCTGGAGGAGGTAGGCAAAGAGTTCAATGTCACCCGGGAGCGCATTCGCCAGATCGAGGCTAAGGCCCTCAGAAAGCTGCGCCACCCCTCCCGCTCCAAGAAGCTGAAGGATTTCCTGAACTAAGTTCCTCTCCAAATTTTCTGGGATTTTTTTAGAAGCAATTTCATAGATTTGAGCCTCAAAATTTAAGAAAAAATACGGTATTTTGAAGCGACTCGTTTCATAGATTTGAAGCCTCGAATCAAGAAAATCGATATTTTTTTGTTGTCTCAAAAAAGCACACTAAGAACAAAAAGCACAACGGAGCGGGGGTAACTCTGCTCCGTTTTTATATTCAAAAGAAAAAGACTGACGGCCTCCGATTTCCCGGTGGTTTGTCACTCTTTGTTATCTTTATATTTGTCTCGATAAGGTATGATAAGGTACAATAAGTTTCGCAAATTGAAAAGTATATAAAAGGAGACATGGTT
>JAYCWP010000052.1:0-26045 GCA_037257225.1 Lawsonibacter sp. | reverse complement strand
GGGCCTGTGGAGCCGCAACCGCCGGGGCCTGTGGAGCCGCAACCGCCAGGGCCTGTGGAGCCGCAACCGCCGGGGCCTGTGGAGCCGCAACATCGAGAGGGAGTGTAACCGTCGGAGTCAACGGGACTGGATTGGTCCGGGGCAACGGCGTAAAGATCCGTGGCGGATTGGGCGCGATCCTGGTTATCGCGGAGGAGGAAGAAAACAGCTATGATCTTGCCCACTGGAAGGCCGTTGTGGTGGATGGTAAGACGGTAAAGGCGGACACCTGGTACAAGCTGATGAATGGGGAACTGGTGGAGGCAGAGCAATGCTGACCGTCGTGATCCAGGTAGACGCCCCGCCTGGTCAGGCCATCGGCGTGAAGGAGCACCTGGCCATGTGCCTGGAGCGGTACGGAGACACGCGGGTGGTGGAGATCCGGGAGACCGGGGTGGAGCAGATAAGGATGGAAGGGGCGGATCTGGATGCCTGAGCTGATCCCATGGGAGCCGGGGAAGATCGGACCCCGGATCCGGTTGGTGCGGGAGGCTCGCGGGCTCCGGATGGCCGATCTGGAAGCCTGGGTGGGGCTGTCCGCCGGAAACCTGTACCAGATCGAGCGGGGGGTGCATGACCCCCGGGTGGACACCCTGTTCCTGATCGCCCAGGCCCTGGAGGTGAGCGCGGACGAGCTGCTGGGGCTCGGAGCCAGGATAGGAGGATTGACGTGAGCTGGAAATCATATACGCACGTCACCATGTTTGACCGGCCATATCCGCCCGAAAAGCAGGCCGAGGGACTGGCGATCTCTCAGGCCATCGTCGGCGGGCATTGTGAGACCTGCGGATTTTTGTCGCAGTGCTCCACCCAAAAGGATTTTAGGTTCCCAGTGTTTGCCTGGTGTATGCGGCGGAAGGCGGAGATTATGGCTAGGATGGAGATGGACGCCGATGGATAATCTGCTGACGGATAAGGATCTGGACACCATCGCCCGGGCCCACCACCGCTGCGGTGAGATGGAGATCGAGCGGACGCTGGGGGCGCTGCGGGTGCGGGTGAGCACCTGTCCCGCCACCCGGGCCTGGTCCGTGCCCTACCTGATCCGGCTGGAGCGGTGGCGGCCGGGGATGTACAGCACACAATATTTCGACAGCGCGGAGGCGCTGAGAGAGGAGTTTTCCAATGAGCGCCAACAACGATTATAGCGAGGAGTTTGACCGGCTGCGCAGGAACCGTGTGGAGGTGTCGCATCACAAATACGGCCCGGCCCGGAAAAATTTCGGCGAGGGGCGGGTGGATGCCCTGGAGACGGCCCAACTGTGCCTGGACGCTTTCCACCGGGACCACAACACCGAGCACCTGGTGGACGCGGCCAACTATCTGATGTTCCGATGGATGTTCCCCATGCCCGGGGAGTTCTTCCGGGCAACAGGGAGCGGCGAGAGCGTGGGGACGGTGGGGACGCCGATCAACATGGAGGACTGATTGTATGAGTGACAATAACACGCTCCGCAGGATCGCGGAGTGGCTGGGACCGGAGGAAATCCTGTGCCAGTGCGCGGAGGAGTGCTCTGAGCTGGCCCAGGCGGTACTCAAGATGCGCAGGGTGCTGGTGGGAACCACACCGCTGACGCAAAGCGAGGCGCGGGTCCTTATCAATGAGGAGGTGGCCGACATGCTCAACTGCGTGGAGGCCCTGGAGGCCATCAGCTTTGTGGACCGGGGCCAGGTGGCGCGGATCCAGGCTGAGAAGCTGGGGCGGTGGGACAGGCGGACCAGGGGGGGCGTGACATGAGCGGGATGCTGGACAAGCTGCACCGGAAGCACCAGATCGAACTGGAGGTGACGCGCCATGTGACCCGGCAGGAGATGGTGGATTTCGCAGCCATCGCCCTAAACGACGCCTTTGGATTTGGCCCGGAGCGGTGCAAGAAGTTTATGGACGCCCTGAACGCCGCGGTGAACGAGACGGCGGACATGATGGACGCAGACACCAGGGACCTGGAGTACACCATTGCAAAATTTGAGGAGCGGCTGAAGCAGGTGGTGGGGCCGCACTATGTGCCAAGGAGCGAGCGGTATGGGTAAGCAGTGCGAGGGGTGCATCTATTACAAATCCTTAGGAGCCTGTGGAGAGGGGACCGAAAAAGCGTGTCACTATCTTCTGATCTGTGGAAAGCCGAGAGTACGCGATGGTGAAAAGTGTCGGTCCAGACAGGAAGAGAAGGTCCGCCGCAAGAAGAATGGAGGGGGAAAGGATGTTGGACACAGAACAAGCAGCCAGGATGTGCCCAATCTGCGGAGAAGATAGTTCCGTATATGACACGAGGGAAACGCCAAACGGAAAAATCATCCGCAGGCGGAGATGTACAAAGTGTGGGGCACAGTTTGAGACAGAGGAAACATTTGCTCGATTTCTCCCCGGAAAAAATCAAAAAAATTTTTGAAAACCCTATATATAGGGGACAGGCCTCAAAATATCTGAGAAAATGGGGGGTGGGTAGAGATACCCACTCCCTTCTTTCTTTTGCCCGGCTCCGTGGCAAAAAACGGGCCCTCCTAACCAATGGCCGCCCCGATCTGCACAAGGGGCGGCAGATATGCCGCAGGTAGAACCAGCCCAAGATACGGGCCGGAGGATCGCGCCCTCCATGCGGAACCAAATGAATCATGGGTGAGCCCGTCTCGCTGAAAAGATGGGAGGGTGGGATCTGGGGATAAAATGATGGGGTGGTGACATGGCTGCACGGCTGACGGATAAGCAGCGCAAAAAAATAGTGGCTGATTATCTGGACCTGGGCAGTTATCGGGCCACTGGAAGAAAAAACAAGGTGTCTGCGGGGACAGTAAAGCGAGTTATCCAGGAATGTGACGACATTGAGCAGAAAGTATCACAAAAAAAGGATGAAAACACCGCTGACATTATGGCGTACATGGAAAAGCAGCGCGGTGTGGTGTGTGAGATCATCGGCAAGGGCCTGGAAGCCCTGAACACGCCGGAGAAGCTGGCGGAGGCCACCCCGGCGCAGATCACCACGGCCATCGGCACGCTGATCGACAAGTGGACGGCCATCAGCGGCGGGCCTGCGGACACGGCGAAAGAGGACGGGCTCAGCCAGAGCCTGAGAGAATTGGCGGAGGAGATGGAGAGCGATGATTAGCCCAAAACAGCGAAAAATCCTCGCCTTCCCCTACTCCAAGTACGACGCCCTTATCTGTGACGGCGCTGTGCGCTCCGGTAAGACCTCCATTATGATGTGGGCGTTTGTGGACTGGGCAATGAGAGAGTTCAGCGGCCAGCGGTTCGGCATCTGCGGCAAGACTGTGGACAGCGCCTCAAAAAATATCGTGGTGCCCTTCATCTCCATGTCCCTTGCCAAAGAGCGTTACACCATGCGCTGGCGGCGGGCGGACAAGGTGCTGGAGGTCCGGCGGGGGGCTGTGACCAACTACTTCGAGGTGTTCGGAGGAAAGGACGAGAGCAGTTTCGCGCTAATCCAGGGCCGGACGCTGGCCGGGGTGCTGCTGGACGAGGTGGCGCTGATGCCCCGCAGCTTCGTGGAGCAGGCGCTCACCCGCTGCTCTGTGGACGGGGCAAAGCTGTGGTTTTCCTGCAACCCGGAGAGCCCGCAACACTGGTTTTACACGGAGTGGATCAGGCGGCACAGGGGGCGCAACGCCTTGTACCTGCACTTTGAGATGACGGACAACCCCGGCCTGAGTGCCAAGACCATCGAGCGCTATCAATCCATGTTCACTGGCGTGTTCTATGACCGGTATATCCGTGGTATGTGGGTACTGGCTGAGGGCCTTGTCTATGACTTCTTCGGCGAGGAGCAGATCGTGGACGAGACACCGGAAAAGGGTGAGTATTACATCTCCTGCGACTACGGCACGCTGAACCCATTCTCTGCGGGCCTGTGGTGCTGGGACGGTAAGACTGCCACCCGCATCCGGGAGTACTACTACTCCGGGCGGGAGAACCAAAGGAACAAGACCGACGAGGAGTATTATACCGAGCTGGAAGCTCTGGCCGGTGATTTACCTGTTCGGGCGGCGGTGGTGGACCCATCAGCGGCATCGTTTATCGAGACCATCCGGCGGCACGGGCGGTTTAAGGTGCGCAAGGCACACAACGAGGTGGTCCCTGGTATCATGACCACAGCGCGGATGCTGCGGGACGGGACGGTGAAAATTCACCGCTCCTGCAAGGACGCGATCCGGGAATTTGTCCTTTACCGATGGGACGAGAAATCTGCAGAGGACAGGCCCATCAAAGAGAACGACCACGCGATGGATGATATCCGATATTTTTGTCAGACGATTTTAAGGCACAAGGCCAAGAACCCGGTGTATGTGCCATTGTATCAGCGGGGGTGAGAGATTGAAAACCTATCAGGACCTGACCGCCCTGGGGGACAACGAGCGGGAGCGGATGGAATTCGTTCGGTCCGCCGTCAGGGACCACCTGGGCAGCGCAGACTACCGGATCGCCGCCGCTGCGGAGGAATACTACGCCAAGCGGAACACCACCATCGAGCGCTTTCAGAAGATGCTCTACACGGCGACCGGGCAGGCGTATCCCGACCTTTACAGCAGCAACTTCCGGCTGAAAACCCTCTTCTTCCGGCGGTTCGTCATCCAGCAGACCCAGTATGTTTTGTCCAACGGCGTGACCTTCGAGAACCAGGAGACGAAAAAGAAACTGGGCGGCACCTTTGACAGCCAGCTCCAGAAGCTGGCGAAAAAGGCAATGGTGGACGGCGTGGCCTACGGCTTTTGGAACCGGGACCACCTGGAGGTCTTCGGCTTTGCGGACACCTGCAACGAGGCGGGCTTTGCCCCGCTCTACGACGGCGACAACGGCGCTCTGGCGGCTGGTGTGCGGTACTGGGGGACTGCGGAGGGGCAGACCAAACGGTACACCCTGTATGAGCCGGACGGCGCGACAGAGTACATCCAGCGCAAGGGTGAGGACTTGCAGGTCATCCAGGAGAAACGGCCCTATCTCCGGGACGTGCGCCGGGACGGGCTGGGCACTGAGACCATCGAGGGCGGTGGGAACTACGCTTCCCTGCCCATTATCCCCATGTACGCCAACGACCTGCACCAGTCTGAGTTTGTGGGTATCCGGGAAAGTATCGACTGCTATGACTTCATCAAGTCCGGCCTTGCCAACGTCATCGAGGACAATTCCTCGGTGTACTGGACCCTCAAAAATGCCGGAGGCATGGATGACACAGAGATTGCCCAGTTCATGGACCGGCTGCGGACGCTGCGGGCGTCTGCGGTGGACTCGGACGACGGCGGCGGGGCGGAGGCCCACACGCTGGATATTCCGTATGAGGCCCGGGAGGCCATGCTTGCCCGCCTGCGAAGTGACCTCTATGAGGACTTCCAGCTGGTGGACCTGGAGAAGATGCTTTCCGGAAACCTGACGGCCACCGCCATCCGCATCGGCTATCAGAGCCAAGACGACAAGTGTGGGGACTTCGAGTACCACATCCGGGACTTTATCGGCAATCTGCTGAATCTGGTGGGCATCGAGGACGAGCCGTCTTTCCAGTGGAACCGAATCGCCAACCAGCTGGAGGAGACTCAGATGGTCCTTGCCGCCGACAACTACCTGGACGATGAGGCGGTTATCAAGCATCTTCCCTGGATGACCCCGGAGGAGGCGGAGGAGCTGCTGAAACGCCGGGCGGCGGAGGAGATCGACCGCACGCTCTTTCGGGGGCCGGAGGTGACGGAGGATGGCGAGGAAGCCTGATTACGCCCACCGGGCGACTGATAAGGAGCTTGCTGAGCTGGAACGGCGCATATCCGCCATCTACCAGGAAGCACGGGGCAGCCTGGACGAGACCGTGAAGGCCTACTTCGAGAGTTTCCGCAAGCGGGATGAGGAGATGAAGAAACTCATCGGAACCATCCAGAACGGGCGGGAGTGGACAGACCAGGACTATATCAACTGGAGATTGGCACAGATCGGGCGAGGGGAGCGGTTTAAGGCTCTGCGGGATAAAGTGGCGGAGCGTATGACCAAGGCCAACGAGACGGCCACTGCCTATATCAACGATGCTACACCGGGTATCTACTCATTGAACCGGAACTATGCGGCATACACCATCGAACAGACGGCTGGGGACGTGGGCTTTGCTCTATGGGACGAGCAGGCAGTCAAGCGCCTGATCGTGGAGCAGCCGGGCCTGATGCCATATTACCCGCCCAAGCGGGCGCTGCGCCGGGGCATTGACCTTGCTTGGGGCAAAAAGCAGATAACGGCCTGTGTCACCAGTTCCATTCTCCAGGGGAAGAGCGTCAAGGGCATGGCGGATGACCTGCAAATCCGCATCCCGGAGATGAACCGGGCCAGCGCCATCAGGACGGCAAGAACGGCGGTCACTGGGGCGCAGAACGCCGGGCGGATGGACAGCTACCACGCCGCTGAGAAGATGGGCGTCCGCATGAAAAAGGAGTGGCTTGCTACTTTGGACAACCGCACCCGCCATGCTCACGCCATGCTGGACGGTCAGCAGGCAGAGGTGGACAAGCCCTTCAAAGTGGACGGTGAGGAGATACGATTCCCCGGAGACCCGACGGCAGCGGGGTATCTGGTGTATAACTGCCGGTGTACGCTGATTGCTGCGGTGGATGGGGTGGACACCTCGGACGCGCTGCGCAAGGCAAGAAACCAAGAGACCAGCGAAAACAAGGTTATCGGGAATATGTCCTATGCGGAGTGGGCTGGGTGGAAAAAACGCACGAATCCAGTTGAAAGCATCACAAAATCTGATATAATAAAAGAAAGTCCGAAACCGTTGCAATACAGGCAGTTTGAGAGCGGCGAAGCAGCAAACGAGTTCTTCTATTATGACGATGAAAAGCGGGGCTTGACGGCTAGAAAGAACAGCGAACATGGCAAATGGATGAAAAGTCTATCCAGTGATGAAAAGGATAGTATTAGCGACTACACAGGTGGTGGCTATTATGACCTGAATAATTATCTTAGAAAAGTAGGAGATTGGAAAAGTGTAGATGCCGAAAAAGAAGAGTTTTTAGCAAAAAATATTGATTCTGCAATCAGTAGATACAAACTGAAAGATAATATCCAAGTACAACGTGGCGTTATGGAAGACGCCTTAGATAGTTTGATTGAGCAGTATGGCGATGATATTTCCGGACTTATCGGGAAAACATATCGTGATAGCGGATATATGAGTACGACAGTTTTACATGGAAATCCTGTTGCTACAGTAAAGCCTGTTATTTTTGAAATTGAAGTTCCGGCCGGAACGGGGCGAGGTGCGTATGTAAATCAGCTTGCGGGGCAATATCAAGACGCTGAATATGAGTTCCTTATAAGGCGAAATGCAAGTTTTTTGATTAAAGGCATTGAAGAGGATGCCGATTCTGGCAAGATGATTATAAAAATGGTGATGAATGATGAGTAGTTTAAGCGATTGGAAAGAAAAAGTCAGAGCGCAAGAGGAAAACCGAATGGGAGCAGTATACTCCGAGTGTGAAAAACGAGGGTGCAGCCGTGACTTTGCAAAATCATTTGATACCAGAGCAGAATTGTTCCCCATGAAGCAGACTTTAGCGTTTTTAGAAAATAAGGAAACAAATAATGAACATTTGAAGCAATGGGATATTTTTTTACAAGTTCTGATTGAAATGAAGCCAGAACATCAAAAATACGAAGAGTGGAAGCGCTCTGTTAAGGTATTGCGCAATGAACATTGAACTGCACGACCGCTCCGACGAGGTTCTTGCTGCCCTTCAGGAGGCCGCAGAACGGGCGCTTGAAAAGTGTGGGTTGGTGGCGGAGGGGTATGCCAAGAGGCTGGTTCCGGTGGATACCGGAAACCTCCGAAACAGCATCACCCATAAAGTCGACCCAGCGGAACCTGCGGTGTACATCGGAACGGATAGCGAGTACGCAGCCTATGTGGAACTGGGCACCGGCGAGCATTACCCCGACGGACGGCCTACCCCGTGGAAGTACCAGGACGCCAATGGCAAATGGCACTGGACGAAGGGCAATCCAGCAAGTCCATATCTGAAACCTGCGGTTGCCGACCACACCAAGACCTACCGGAATATCATTGAGGATGAATTACATGGACGCTAAGACCATTCAGGCCGTTGAGGCCATCATTAAGCGGGGCAACGACGCCGAGATCCGCCGGAAGGGCGACGGGTACGTTGTCCTGGAGGTCAAAAAGACAATCAAATATACAACTCCTGCGTAATTGGGCGCAGGAAAGGGCAATAGGAGCCAGCTACCGAGGATTTCTCGGTGGTTGGCTCTTTTTTGTTTCAAAGAATTGGAGGTAATTTCATGAAAAAACTGTTTATTTCCCAACCAATGAGAGGCAAGACCGATGCTGAAATTCTGGCCGAGCGGAGCAATGCTATCCAGGCCGCAAAGGATTCTGTAAAGGATGAAATCGAGGTTATCGATAGTTTCTTTCAAGATGCACCGGTAGACGCAACCCCGCTGTGGTATTTGGGTGAAAGCCTGAAACTGCTGGCCACCGCTGATGTGGCCTATTTTGCTCCCGGCTGGGACAAGGCAAGAGGCTGCAAGATTGAAAATTTGTGCGCGAAAGAGTATGGCGTTCACGTAATCGAAGGATAAATCCCGCAAAGCACAGCGGTTTTTATATCACAGTCGCCCCCGAAGTACCGGGGCCGAAGAAAAGGAGACTGAAATGGCACTTACACGCAAACTTTTGAAGGGCATGGGCCTCACCGACGAACAGGTGGACACCATCATCGAAGCACACACCGACACCGTGGACGGCTTGAAGGAACAGGTGAAGGTCTACAAGGCCGACGCTGATAAGCTGCCCACCGTCCAGCAGGAATTGGATGACCTGAAAGAGAAGGGCGACGACGGCTACAAAGAAAAGTACGAGAAGGAACACTCGGACTTTGAAGCCTATAAGTCCGACATCGCCAAAAAGGAGACCCGCGCGGCCAAGGAAGCGGCTGTCAAGGCCTACTACGAGAGCAAGGGCATCACCGGCGACAACCTCACCATCGCCATGATGGGCAGCGGCGAGGCCATCGAGAAGCTGGAACTGGACGGCGGCAAAATCAAGGACGCCGCCGCGCTGGACGCCCTGGTGGGCGGGGCCTTTGCAAAGCTGGTCTCCACTACGACCACGGAGGGGCTGAAAACCCAGACGCCCCCCAAGAATGGCGGCGGCAAGATGACCCGGGAGGAGATCGTGAAGATTCAGGACCCCGTGGAGCGCCGTGCCGCCATCCGAGACAACATGGAACTGTTTGAGAAAGGATGAGTGAATCATGGCAGTTGATCCCAAGCTGATTAAAAAGGCCGACCTCGCCCGTGTGCGTGAGATCGACTTTACACTGATGTTTACCGAGAGCCTGCGAAAGCTGACCGAGGCCCTGGGCGTGACCAGGAAGGTTGCCAAGCAGGCTGGAACCGTGCTCAAGACCTATAAGGCCACCGGAACCCTGGAGGACGGCGCTGTTGCCGAGGGCGAGACCATCCCCCTGAGCAAGTACACCACGGAGGCGGTGAACTATGGCGAGATCACTTTGAAGAAGTGGCGCAAGGCCACCTCTGCCGAGGCGATCATTGAGCGTGGCTATGACCAGGCCGTCGGCATGACCACCGCCCGGATGCTCAAGGACGTGCAGAAGGGAATTCGCAAGGACTTCTTCACTTTCCTGGGCACCGGAACTGGCACCGCCACCGGAGCGGGCCTTCAGGCGGCCCTTGCCCAGACCTGGGGCAAACTCCAGACTCTGTTTGAGGATGACGACATTCAGGCCGTCCACTTCATCAACCCCCTGGACATCGCCGGCTATCTGGCCACCGCCACCATCACTACCCAGACCGCCTTTGGCATGACCTATATCGAGGACTTCCTGGGCATGGGCAAGGTATTCATGAACTCCAGTGTCCCCAAGGGCACCATTTACTCCACCGCCCAGGACAACCTGGTCCTCTACTATGTGCCCGTCAACGGCGCTGACCTGAATGAGGCGTTCTCTTTCACCAGCGACGAAACCGGCTATATTGGCATCCATGAGGAGCCCGACTACACCAACATGACCGCCAGCGACACTGTGGTGAACGGTATGACCCTGTTTGCCGAGCGCCTGGACGGCGTGGTCAAGACCACCATCACTGAGCCGGGCCCTTAAACGCGCTGTTGAGTGAGCCTGCGCCCGCTGCTCCTGCTGTCCCGGACCACCGGGCCAGTGGGGGGCCGGGCGTCAGCAGCGCAGCTGTACAGGCCGAACCTGCAAAGGTGGTGAAAAGCCGTGCTCGAAGCCGTACTGACGTATCTGAATAATTGGTTCGCCTGGGAGATGTACGCCGGGACCTTTACGGTAACCGGGAGGAAGCTGGCGCTGCCGGATCTGGCAGAGGGACAGCATTTCCGCATTGTGGGCAGCGTGTTCAACGACGGGCTGCACCAGTACCCGGCCACGGACCTGGCGGACGAGACCTTTACCGGCGCTGTTTGGGCGCTGGCGGTTCCCAAGGCTGTGATAGCCCTGGCGGAAGAGATCCAGGCGTGGGCCGCAAAGAACCAGCCGGGAGCGTACACCAGCGAGAGTTTCGGCGGGTACAGCTACACCCGGGCCACCAACGCCAAGGGCGCGGCTGTCGGCTGGCAGGATGCCTTTGCCGCCCAGCTGGC
Source organism: Lawsonibacter sp. (assembly GCA_037257225.1). Lineage (GTDB taxonomy): Bacteria > Bacillota > Clostridia > Oscillospirales > Oscillospiraceae > Lawsonibacter. The sequence goes on along the minus strand of JAYCWP010000052.1, from coordinate 15,375 downwards.
CCCTTACCGCAAGCTGCGGGACACCTCCATGGTGGCCCCGAACCCCAAGGGGGCGCCGCCCACGCCCCGGAAAGCGTGCTGGAGGTGAGTAACTTGAAGGACAAAACGATTAAGATTGCCGTTGGAGTTGATATATGCATTGACGGGAAAAACGCAAAAGGCTTTTTGTGGCTCGTAGAACGATATATCAACCAAAATAACATGAAAGTTGTTTCTCGGGAATTGGAAAACGGAGAAACGGAGTTGTCCTATGAGCCTATTAGATGATTTTGCCCGGACCTGCGTGGTGCTGGAAAAGACCCGGAGACCGGACGGAGCCGGAGGCTACTTTGTCGAGTGGGCCGAGGGCGCGGAGTTTGTGAACTATCAGGCCATGGACACCTCTATGGAGGCCCGGAGGGCGGAGAAGGAGGGCGTGACCAGCGTATATTCCGCGCTGGTGCGCTCCGATTTCCCCATCGACTACAACGATTACTTCCGAGACAAGACCACCGGCCAGACCTACCGGGTGACCTCTGATCCGGAGGAGAAGGTGGCCCCCAAGTCCGCCAGCTTCGCCCTGAAATTCTTCATGGCAGAGCGGAAGGAGCTGCCGACATGACCAAGAACAAGGCCCTGTACGCCTGGCTCAACGAGTTCATGCCGTTTTACCGGGCCTCCTCCGTGCCATCTGAGCCGGAGAAGCCGGAGGGGGTGTTGTTCCCCTACGGCACCTATGAGTACATCGAAGACGCCTGGGGCGGCGGTGAGGTGAGCATGACTGTCAACCTGTGGTTCCACACCACCAGCGAGGCGGTTCCGGATGAGAAGGCCCAGGAGATTTCCCAGCGCATCGGCTACGGCGGCGTGACCATCCCCTGCGACGGCGGGTACATCTGGCTCAAGCGGGGGTCTCCATTCTGCCAGAGCCTGAAATACGAGGAAGACAACAACATCAAGCGGCGGTACATCAACCTGACCGCCGAATACCTGACTTTGAACTGAAAGGAGCGATATCATGGGACTTTTTACTGTGATTCCCCAGGACACCTTTGACGGTCTCCAGCTTGACGCCGGTGTTCTGCTGAAAAAGTTTGATCCGGCCAAGGTGGCCGCCCCGGCGGATGAGGACATCATCTGCGCCACCACCGGCGGCATCAACATCAGCTGTGTGCCTACCTATTCCGACCTGGGCGAGGACGTGGACAACTGCCCGGTCAACACCAAGGAGCTGAAGCACCTGGATGGGTGGGGCTGCAAGATGTCCTTCACCGCCCTGGGCACGTCCCCCGAAAACATCAAACTTGCCCTGGGCGCTGCCACGGTGTCCACCACCAAAGTAACCCCCAACCGCGATTTGAAGCAGGCGGACTTTTCCGACATCTGGTGGGCAGGAGACCGGGCGGACGGCGGCGTAGTGGCTGCCTGCCTGAAAAACGCGCTCTCCACCGGCGGCTTCACCCTCAAGACCACCAAGAACGGCAAGGGACAGGTCTCCGTGGAGCTGACCGGGCACGTGTCCATTGAGGCCCAGGACACCATGCCCATGGAGTTTTACAGCATTGCCCCGCCCCTGCCCGGCGTGGGCGGATGAGGAGGTAGCCCATGAGACTGTCTGACATCAAGGGCGACCGCACCCTGGAAGTCATTGCCGAAGTCATTGATCCCATCTGCAATATTGCGGAGGATGACGCGGCGATGTCCATGTTCCGGCGGGAGAAGCTGCCGGAGGGCATGGAGCCGAAGAAGTTCCTTCTGGCCCGTGCGCGGAAATCGCTGCCCGTGCTGCTGAAAAAGCACAAGGGCGACATCATTGACATCCTGGCCGCCATCGAGGGCGTGTCTCCGGAGCGGTATCAGGGTGCGCTGAACCTGGTCAAGCTGTTTAAGGATGCCACTGACCTGCTGACGGATGAGGCGTTCGCCGAGCTTTTTATCTCCGCGCAGGGCGAGACCTCCTGTGGCTCTGCGCCGGAGAATACCGAGGCCCCCTCAGCGTAAAGGCGTTTGCCCGGTATGCCGTCTCCCGATGGCTGTATGAGCAGAAGGACACGGCATACCGGGTGTATGTGACCGATGCGCTGAAAGCGGTGGCGGAGAACACCGCCAAGTACGCCGGGGGCGGTTACATCAAGGCCCGGTACATCGAAATCATTGACCCGCCCCCTGAGGAGACCCGGACGGGGGAGGAGATCATAGCGCAGATGAAGGCCAAGCTGGGCCAGATCGGAGGTGAACTGGGTGAATCTACTTGACCTGTATGTAAAAATCACAATGGACACCAGCGGGTACAGCAAGGGCCTGGATGAGGCGTCCGGCAAGGCGTCCAGCTTTGCCTCCAAACTGAAAAGCGGCCTTGCCACGGCGGCCAAGGTGGGTGCTGCTGCCCTGACCGCTGCGGCCACCGGCGTGGCGGCGTTGACAAAGGCATCTATTGACCAGTACGCCCAGTATGAGCAGTTGGTGGGCGGCGTGGACACGCTTTTTAAGACCGCGTCGGACAAGGTTCAGCAGTACGCCGCAAATGCCTATAAGACCGCTGGCATGAGCGCCAATGAGTACATGAATACCGTGACCAGCCTCTCTGCTTCTCTGATTAAGAGCCTTGGAGGAGACACGGAAAAGGCGGCCCAAAAGGCGGACCAGGCCATTACCGACATGGCCGACAACGCCAATAAGATGGGCACCAGCATGGAAATGATCCAGAATGCCTATCAGGGCTTTGCAAAGCAAAACTATACCATGTTGGATAACCTTAAGCTTGGGTACGGCGGAACCAAAGAGGAGATGCAGCGACTTCTCAAGGACGCCGAAAAGTTATCTGGCATAAAGTACGACATTTCCAGCTATGCCGATATTGTAGACGCCATCCATGTGGTTCAAACGGAGATGGGCATCACCGGTACCACGGCCAAGGAGGCGGCCAGCACGATCTCGGGCAGCTTGAGCATGGCTAAGGCGGCGTGGAAGAATCTGCTGACCGGTGTAGGCGATGACACCGCAGACCTCGGGACGCTCATCGACAACCTGGTGGATAGTGTGTCCACCGCCGCCGGGAACATCGTGCCGCGAATTGGGAAGATCCTCAGCGGCATGGGCGAGGTAGTAGCCCAACTGGCTCCGATCATTGCTCAGGAGCTGCCTGAGCTCATCAGTACCATGCTTCCGGCCCTGGTTAGTGCTGGGGCGCAGCTGCTGGTTGGCCTGGTGACGGGGCTCGTGACGGCCATTCCCGATCTGGTGGCGGCTGCGCCACAGATCATCACGTCGCTGGTTTCGGCGATCTCTGCCAACCTCCCAGCTATCCTGGCGGCTGGTCAGCAGCTTTTGACCATGTTTGGCAGCGGGATCCAGTCCGGCGTACCTCAGATGGTGGCGCAGCTGCCGGCGGCCATAGATGGGTTCCTTGGCTTTATTACGGAGCAGCTTCCAGCCGTGCTGGACAAAGGCGTGGAGATGCTGACGGAACTGGCAAACGGAATCATCGCTGGAATCCCACAGCTGCTGGAGCAGCTTCCACTTATCTTTGAGTCTTTCGAGACGTTTATCACAGTCAATTTGCCGGTCATCCTGGACAAGGGCATGGATCTGCTGTTCAACTTTGTGGACGGCATCATCGCCGGGATTCCCAACATGGTGGCGCGGCTGCCGGAGATCATCAAAAGCATCACAACAACGCTATCGAACAACTACCCGAAAATCATCCGATCTGGATTTGATCTTCTCATCAAACTGGCTGACGGCATTTTGAGCGCTATCCCGGATCTGGTCTCCGTCCTTCCCCAAGTGGTGGCCGCAATTTTGAGTGGCTTTAGTTCAGCGGTTTCTGGTGTGTTCGAGATCGGGAAAAACATTGTGATGGGCCTGTGGGATGGAATCAAGAGCATGGGTTCCTGGATCGCGGAGAAAATTGGAGACTTCTTTGGTGGGATCGTTGATGGCGCAAAAGACCTGCTCGGTATCCACTCCCCGTCTAGGGTGTTTGCGGACATCGGGAAAAACATGGCCTTGGGGCTGGGCAATGGCTGGGAGGATTCCTTCGGGCGCGTCCGGGACGGCATCACCCGCGGCCTGGACTTCGGCGCAGCATCGGTGGATTTCGCCTCCTCCGGGCTTGGAGTGTCCTCCGCCGGCATCATCAACAGTATGGCGGCGGGGTCAGACGCTGGGTTTGCCGATGGGTTAACGGTCAACCTCACTCTGCCGGACGGCACAAAGTTTGCCACCTGGCAGCTGCCCTATCTTATCAAGGCGGGTTCCGCTGCGGGAACGCCTATTGCGGACCCCCAGTTGGCGTAAGGAGGCAATGGTATGACGCAACTGATATTAGATTCCGGAGGCGCATCTGTTGTCCTTCCTGAGACCCGCCGCGAGTCCTATGTGGTGGACGAGGAGCCGCTGAGCCGAAACCTGTTAATGATTGCTGGAAACATGGTCAAAGAGCTGCGGGGAGATGTATGGGTCATTGATTACCAGTACGGATATTTCAATGACACCGACAAGGACCGCGTGATCTCTGCCTGCAAAAAGGGAAGCCGTGAACCTATCGTCTGCAACTTCCTGATTCCGGACGAAAATAAGATGCTGACTTCCACATTTTTCGTGACAGCGTACACACGGCCAAGGTTTTATTGGAGTCGGGATGATAAAGGGGCCACCGTCCCTGTGTGGGGTGGGTTTACGGTCTCTCTGAGAGAGGTGGATCCCCATGATTAACGCAACAGAGGGGTACAGGGCTGCGATTGTGGGCACTTCCCGACGGACTCACCTCAAGGCTGTGGTGGACATCAGCGACCCGGACATGGTCTTTTCCGGTGTGGAAAGCAGCGGTTCTGCGGACTTTTCAAATTCGGCCCAACTGTATGACCGAGTTATGGATCTAACACCATACGCCACCCTGGAGCCCCACAGGTGGGTTCTCAACGGAAAGTTCAGCCTGATCCCAGCAGAGGGGGCGGCGGATCAGGTTGGATTTGTGGGGAATGTGCTCTCCGGATCAGATGGGAGTTTTCCCACAGCTGTGTGGGTGGAGGAGCGGTTCTCTAATTTATCCATCCTCCAGGCCTGTTCTGTCTACTTTCCGGGTGACGATTGGGATGGGGTTCCGGATACTTTCACCATAGAGGTCAAACAGGGTGGAACGGCCTACTACTCAAAGGAGTTCACCGGGAACAGGACTCGGACAGTCAGCCTGAGCGGCTTCACAGTCAATAACCCGGACGCTATCCGAGTAACGGTGAGCAAGTGGAGCCTTCCGGGCCGCCGGATGCGGGTGGCTGAGATATTACCCGGCGTGTATGAGGAGTGGACAGAGAAAATGTTGGTGGAGTTCAACGCCACACAGCAGACCGATTTTTCCTGCATTACACTGCCGTATGGAACAATGAGCCTATCTTTAAATAACATTGACAAGCGGTTTGAGCCGCGGAAGAAAGATGGGCTATTTGCCTCCATCGAGGACAGACAGGGCATTGAAACGCTGATCGGTGTCGAACTGCCTTCCAGCGGAGTGGAGTACAAAAAGGTTGGAGTGTACTACCAGTACGGAGACGGCTGGAAAACCTCCAACAATGATATGTCTATTGACTGGTCTCTGGTGGATATTGTAGGGCTGGTGGCAGAGCGCACTTACCTTCCGCCGACAACCCTACCCACTACTCTGGAGGGCTGGATCTCCTCTGTGGTGTCCCAACTGGGGGATAATTTCAAAAGCCGCTACCACATCGATCCAGACTATGCCAAAAAGCCAGTAAAAGCAAAAGATAAGTCGGCGGTGACCGGAAAGAAGTGCGGGGACATTCTGCGGTGGGCCTGTATGGTGACCGGCACTTTTCCCCGTGCGGATGCTGAAACTGGATACCTGACAGCGGAGCCTCTATGGAACCAGGGAAACAAAACGCTTTTGACCGCACTCGCTACCTACCCAACCATGAAAGCCAACAAGAGTGTGGCATCCCTTATCTTTACCCTTGCGGATGGATCTCAATATGTGGTCAGTGGAAACAGCACCAGCAGTGAAAAGACCATCAACATCGAGAACCCATTCATCCACACCTCTGACCAGGCCCTGACCGCGGCGCGGCTGATCCTCAGCTGCTACGGCGGAAACCTGATCGAGACCACAGGGCGGGGCGATCCATCCGGAGAGATCGGGGATGTGGACACCATCTGGCTGGATGAGAGTCAGGCCACCACTGCCCGGCGGATGATGCAGACATTCAAGATCCAGGACGGGGCGCTCCAGGGCTGTCAGAGCCGGCTGCTCCAGGCGGACGGGTCCTTCCTCTTCCAGGCGCGGGCCGTGATCACCAAGAGCGGATCCTGGGCAGCCCCGGCGGGCGTCACTGCACTGCGGCTCATACTTGTGGGCAAAGGTGAGGATGGGACAGCCGGAACGGACGGCACATGGGATGAGGCCGGAGTGGATGGAGTGGATGGCATCGGAGGGCTTGTCTGGGCCGGGACGGTATCCATCAATCCGCAGCAGTCGTTCAGCGTCCAGATCGGGGACAACTCTGTTTTTGGACAATACAGCAGCGCAAATGGCAGCCGTTTCCCGTTTGGCTATACGGACATTGCAAGCGGCGACAGTTTTGCGCGGACTGGAGTCCAAAAGCCTGTCCCTGGCTCTGGAGATGGTGGTGCGAAGGGCCTGGGTGGGATCAAGGGCAACCGCCATAGAGAGCCGAGCTATGACTCCGACGGAAATCCGGTCGGCTCACACTGGGAGATCGACAACTATCCTGGAGAGGGCACCGCGGGGCAGGCTGGAGTATCCGGCTGCGTCGTGATCTATTGGGACAAGGAGGGCGCATGAGTTTTGATTTTAGTTCTCTGGTGACAGATCGGACCCAAGCGGATGTGGAGGCCCGGAACGATAAGGGGACCTATCAGGCGGCGGATCTCAACCGCGTCACAGCGGCGATGGAGGAGCTTGCCAATCAGTTTTCGGTCCTCGGATACAGCACGGCGGGCTATCAGAGGATCAAGGCTGTGGAGCAAGAGGCTCCGAGGATACCGGAGGGATATACGGAGCTGGAGTCCATCACAAGCTCCGGCACCCAATACATCAACACCGGGGTCAACCCAACCAGCAATACACGGGTGGAGCTGCGGATGTCCACAAGTCAATCCGGCAGCAAGACTGTGTTTGGATCAGACGTAGGGTGGACCGCAAACGGATTTGCCTTGGGTGTCAACTTTGCCCACTACGGAACAAGAAACGGGAGCTTTACCGGGCTTAACGACGGTGGGGCGCATACAGTGGATTTCAACCGGAACTCGATCTCTCTGGATGGGGCCAAGGTATTGACCCTTGGTGAGGCTGTATTTGAGTTGGCATATCCGCTGTACCTATTTTGCAATGACCGATCCTCTGCCGCTCAGGAGCACACGAGCATGATACTGTATGCCTGTAAGATCTATGAGCAGACACGTTTGGTGCGTGATCTGGTCCCGTGTAAGGACCCGGCTGGCGCGATCGGCTTATATGACACAGTGGAGGCTCAGTTTTATAAAAATGCTGGATCCGGGGCGTTTGCGGCAGGATCAGAGGTGATCCGGCCGGAGGTAGATCCCTATGAGTGGAAAGAGGAGTATTACCCCACTGTGGAGCAAATGGCTCAGTATATTGCCAATGTGGAGGCACTGAGAGGCGTGATTGCGGTCCTGCCCTCTACGCCGGCCACGCCAGAGAGCATGGAACTTCTGGACTATATTCGCGCCAATGAGATCGAGCAGATTTTAGCGGATATTGATAAGTTACTGAAAAATATGCCCTCTGCCTGGTTTTACAGCGGAGAAGTAGAGTGCGGGGAGGTTTGAGTATGCAAGACAGAGTTTCAACTTATCCAGGACGGGTGGAATTGACCCCTGTATTGGGCCAAGAGAACACTTATACAATGGTTCGCGCGGACGAACCAACTCAAGAAGGGACACCGTTAAATAAAGCAAATCTCCTCCAAGACCTCGTTACTAAAATGTATGGTTTGCCAGAGTCTGCTGTGCCTAATGATGTATTTAAAAAACTAGCGAATGCACCTATATGTGCAACGAATCCAATTCCAAAATACACAGAAATAAAAATCGATATGCCAAAACTTAAAGTAGGTGATACTGTGGACATTCCCTACAAGAAATCCATAGTGACACATAGGGTTGTACATATCGGGAATCCAAACTCTGCAATATATCCAAGTTCCTTCAACAATGGCGTATGGCTGCTACCTGACACTGTGGACGTAGGAGGGCCATGGTCTGACAACCCATCCGATAAATACAGTGATGCATGGGCGGACAATGCGTTTATGAGCACCCTCCAGCAGCTTACATCCAACTATCCATCTTCAATATCCCAAGCGATCTTACAGGTAAAGATCCCCTATATTGAGGGCAAAAGCGAAGTTGTGTATAAGGGAGAGAGTGGATATTCTTGTAAATTGTTTCTTCCTAGTTATACAGAGCTGAGTAGGTATACTACTATGGATCAAAGGTACTATAAGGAGGACGGGGCAGTATTAGACTATTTTTCGGATTTGGTTGCCCCTGACGCTGACTTTGCCAATCGACGAAAATGCTCGTCTGGAGAGTATTGGACCAGATCTGACTGTATTCGGGTAGACGAAGGCGTTGAGGATGGCATAGGTTATGTTAATAAGACTGGCGGGCTTCCAAGTGGTTCAGAAAATACATCGCGTAAATACAGATATATGTTTCTGCTGCCTAAAACCTTCTCAACAACACTGTATCTGGATAAGGACTTTAATATCCACGATAAACAGGAGTACACAGAAAGCGGCGTGTTTGTTGATATGCTTGGTGCAACTCTTGGTTCCATTATAAAGTTAGCTACTGGAACTTATATTGGCACTGGCACTAGTGGGTCAGCCCATAAAAACTCACTGAAATTCTGGTTCAAGCCTTCTATGGTGCTGATTACAGGAAACGGATACGCTGGTATATTGTCTTATGGGATAAACAAGTACTTTTGCGCAGGTGTTAGTGCCTGGAATAACTTGGGTAAAAACGGACTTGCTGGGTCAGTGACTTTTGACACAAACGGTACTGTGTCTTGGTATGCAACTGCAAGTGTTGGTGACTACGGCTTTAAAGATAGTCCCAATATCCAGCTCAATGCACAGTCAGTAACATATTCTTATATTGCAATTGGATAAGGGAGGGAATACGAGATGTGGTATATCAACGCTACCCCAAACAAGTCTGGAGCATACAGTCCTCCGCAGTCCACGCCCTTTGACGGCGCGATCTTCTTGACAGATGAGCAGTCGGATATGTTGGTCCGGCACAACGGCTTTGTGCTTATCATCTCGGAGCCGGATCCGAAGATGGAGGGCAGCACTGTGACGGTGACACCCAACACCGAGGCCTGGGAGGCGTGGAAATCCTCCCTCCCGCCCCAGCAGGAGCCGGAGCCCACGGAGACAGAGCGGCTGCGGGCGGATGTGGATTTCCTGGCGGCGATGGCGGGGGTGGTGCTATGAACGTGTATGAGATGGCCCGAAAATACTACCCGCGGCTGTGGGACGATGCCCGCATTGACGCCCTGGTTCAGGCCGGACGGCTGACCCAGGAGGAGCGAGAGCAGCTGCGCCGGGAGGCACAGGGGAGGGCATGAGTTGAGCATCCAGGAACTATTGACAGGCGGGGGCGGGCTGGTGGTCCTGGCGCTGACGGTCATCCAGGTCGCCCCCGTCAAAATCAACCCCTGGTCCGCTATTGCCAAGGCCATCGGGCGGGCCATCAACGCGGAGGTGCTGGCCGAGCTGGAGCGGACCCGGATCAAGCTGGACAACCACATCAAGACCGATGATGAGCGGGCGGCGGATATGCACCGGGCCAGGATCCTGCGGTTTAACCAGGAATTGATTCGGCAGATCCCCCACACCCGGGAGGAGTTCATCGAGGTTTTGACGGAGATCGACCGCTATCAAAAATTCTGCCGGGAGCACCCAGAGTATCCCAACAGCCGGGCCACCCATGCCATCGCAAATATCGGCAGGGTGTACGATGATCGGCTACAAAAGCATGATTTCCTGTAAACGTGAAGGGAGGTGAGAGATGTGGAACAGCTGTATAAGCGGCTGGGGAACCTGCTGACCATCAAGAGTATGGTCACGCTGATCCTGACGGCGGTGTTCGCTTGGCTGACCTGCTCCGGCGGGGTGAGCGCGGATCAGTTTCTGACCGTGTTCACCGTGGTCGTCGCGTTCTACTTTGGGACGCAGACAGAGAAGAACGCCAACAAAACCAGTACCCATTGACAAAACGGCCCTATTTTGATAACTGAAAGGAGAAAACAACATGAACGCCAATTACATCTATGACATTTTCCAGACCTGTGAGGATCTGGACCTGCCCGACCTGACCATTGCCCTGGCCCACCACAAGGAGGCCCACCCCATCCCTGAGGGCATGACGGAGCAGGGCATCAACGAGTTTGTGGGCAACCACTATGAGGCTCTGGTGGACGCCTTCGCGGGCCACGACCGTGAGGCCTTCGCCGCTGCCGTGGCCGCCGGCGTCAAGGAGGACGAGGATCGCGAGGCTGCCCAGGAGGCGGCTGACTGATGCGTCTACGTCAGCAGATGCTGATCCGAAACGACTGCTACCAGGAGGGACGGACCATCCGGCCACTCGGGGTGATGATCCACAGCACGGGGGCTAACAACCCCCGTGTCTCCCGGTATGTGCCTGGAAATGACGAGATGGGGATCAACTCCGCTGGGACACACTGGAACCAGCCTGGGCTGGATGTCTGCGTCCACGCTTTTATCGGGCGGTTTGCCGATGGCGATGTGGGAGTGGTGCAGACCTTACCCTGGAGCCGCCGGGGATGGCACTGCGGGCGTGGAAAACTCGGAAGTGGTAACGATACCCATATATCCTTTGAGATCTGCGAGGACGCCTTAACGGACGCCAGCTATTTTAGTGCGGTGTACCAGGAGGCCGTTGAGCTGACCACCCACCTGTGCAAAGTGTATGGTCTGGATCCACAGGCGGATGGGGTGGTGATCTGTCACAGCGAAGGCTACCGGCGGGGCATCGCCAGCAACCACGCTGACGTGATGCACTGGTTTCCCATCCATGGAAAGAGTATGGATACGTTTCGGGCCGATGTGGCCCGATCAATGGAAGGAACGGAAAAGATGACACAGGAACAGTTCGACGCGATGATGGACAACTACCTGACACGCCTGGCCAAGGAGCCGGCCAGCCAGTGGGCCCAGGAGGGCCTGGAGCAGGCCAAGGCCAAGGGCATTACCGACGGGACCAGACCACGCGGCTTTGCGACCCGGGAAGAAGTTGCACTGATGGTCAATGAAGCGGTTGAGTAAGATAGAAAGGACGTGACAGTGATGAACGCAAGAGGGAAGATACCAGAATCTCTGAGGTCTCTTTTGCGTTCAGAACTTGAGAAAGCGATTTATGAGGCTGCTTTGCACCGGGATGATGACCTGATTGCCCGGAGATATATGATCGACAAGTGGGCGCAGGCTGACATTGCGGCGGAACTTGGGTGGGAACGGTCCACCATATCGCGGCACATCCCACATATTTTTGAAGAGGTAGGTCGAGCTGCGGCAAGAATCACACAAATTGATCACAAGTAACACACTCCCCCTGCTGAAACGCCGCCCAGCAGGGGAATTTTTATGCGACAATATAGCCATGGAGGACGTGGGGATATAGGGTTGGTACACGTCGCCGCCCTCCCCACGATCCTCCTTTGATTTTTGAAAAAGGACGTGTGTGGATATGACCATGATCGAGCGGCTGATTGCCGCAGGAATGACACAGGAGTGCGCCGCTGAGACAGCTATGTGGTTCAAAGCCCAGGGGGATGACGATGGCCTTGAGGCTTATGTGATCGCACTGGAGGCCAGCCATGTGGGCCAGGCATAACGAGAACCCCGATGGGCGAAACGTGGGAGACTGCACTGTTCGGGCCATCTCCACGGCCCTGAAACAGAACTGGGAGACAACGTATGTAGGGCTGTCTCTGCAAGGCTTCCTGATGGGCGATATGCCGTCGGCGAACCATGTTTGGGGCGCATACCTCCGAGAGATGGGCTTCCGGCGGGCCGTTATCCCCGACGAGTGCCCGGACTGTTACACGGTGGCGGATTTCGCCGCAGAGCACCCCAGCGGCACCTATATCCTGTCCCTGTCCGGTCATGTGGTGTGCGTCATGGACGGGGACTATTACGACACCTGGGACTCCGGCGGGGAGGTCCCTCTCTATTACTGGTGTAAGGAGGAATGACCCATGAGCTACCCATATTACAGCGGCTATCAGCAACCGCAGTTTTACCAGCCGCCCATGCCGGACCAGCTAGCCCAGCTCCGGGGGGCGCAGTACCAACCCCAGCAATTCGCTCAGCAGCCGCCCCAGCAGGCCGGCGGGCAGAGCATGGTGTGGGTGTCCGGGGAGCAGGAGGCCATGGGCTATCTGGTGGCACCCAACTCCGCTGTAGCCCTGTGGGACAGCAACGCCCCCACCATCTACCTCAAGCAGGCGGACGCATCTGGAAAGCCGTCTATCAAGGTATTTGACCTTGTGGAGCGCACCAGCGTCCCGAGGGCAGAACAACCACCCCAGGGCATAGAGTTTGCCACCAAAGCAGACTTGGAGGCGCTTGCGGCCCGTGTGGAGGCTCTTACCGCAGAAAAAAAGCCCGCGAAGCGGGCGGCAAAGGAGGAACCGGACAATGGGTAATCCCTTTTTCGGCATCATGGGCGGCGGTGGCCGTCCCAACATGATGCATCAGTTCCAGCAGTTCATGAGCCAGATGCAGGGCAAGGACCCCAACGCCATCATCAATGAGATGGTTCAGAGCGGGAAGCTCTCGCAGGACCAGCTGAACCAGGCCCAGCAGAAGGCCCGGCAGATGCAGGGGATGTTTGAACCCCTCCGAGGGATGTTTGGGAAATGAGCAAAGTGTACTTTAAATATTTGCTCTAAAAGTTGCAAGTTAGTCTCAAAATCCGTGGCCACGGTTTTGAAAATAAATCTACAAAGGAGATAAAGCAATGAGTCTTTCTTCTGACGGCACTGTGATGACCATGCCCGTTCAGCCCGCCTATCAGGGCAACGGAAACGGTATGTGGGGCGGCGATTGGTCCAGCTGGATCATCCTGTTCCTGATTTTCGGCCTGTTCGGCGGCTGGGGTAACGGCTTCGGCGGCTTCGGCGGACAGAACGGCGGTGTAGGCTCCGAGGTGCAGCGTGGCTTTGACCACTCCGCCGTTGTGACCAAGCTGGACGGCATCACCCAGGGCGTTTGTGACAGCACCTATGCCATCACCAACTCCCTAACCAACGGGTTCAACAACACCAACATGGGCATGATGCAGGGCTTCAACGGCGTGGAGCGCGGCTTCTGCAACCTGTCCGCCCAACTTGCGGATTGCTGCTGCGGCACCCAGCGGGCCATTGACGGCGTGCGCTACGACATGGCCGCCCAGGCCTGCGACACCCGCAATACCATCCAGACCACCACCCGGGACATCATCGACAACCAGAACGCCAACTCCCGGGCCATCCTCGACGCGCTGAACCAGAACTACATCCGTTCTCTGGAGAGCGAGAACCAGGGCCTGAAGCTGGCGGCCTCCCAGGCCAACCAGAACGCCGTCCTGATGGCTGCTATGGACGCCAACAAGGCGGAGATCTTGCGCCGCACCGGAGCTGAGTGCCCCACCCCCGCCTACTGGGTCAATCCTCCCACCCCCGTGCAGGTCCCCTGCGGCGGCTGCAACTGCTAAAATCCCATAGCGCTTGACTATTTCCATTTTGGAAATTGTTCGGCCCCGTGCCGATCTCAACAACAGCGGCGGGGCAATAGCCTCGCCGTTTATTTTAACCGGGTCGATTTCGACCCCTTTAGAAAGGACTGATATCATGGCTGAATATGCAAATCCCGCCATCGTCAATGTAACCCCCGGCCAGAACGTCCCTCTGCTGGATGTGATTGGCGGCAACTGCGGCATCGTGCATCGTGGCGGCAGTGGGCTCATCACGCTGCGCGGCAATACCAACCAGTGCAAGGCCCGGTACCGGGTAGCCTTTGGCGCGAATATCGCCATCCCCGAGGGCGGCACCATCGAGGCCATTACCGCCGCCCTTGCCATCAATGGTGAGGCGCTGACCACCGCTACCGCTACCGTCACCCCGGCGGCGGCCGAGAACTTTTTCAACGTCTATGTGTCCGCATCTGTGGAGGTCCCCCGCGGCTGCTGCGTGACCGTGGCGGCCCGGAACACCAGCACCCAGGCTGTTGACTTTGCCAACAGTAACATGGAAGTCGTGCGGACGGCCTGAAAGGAGAGAATAGCATGAAAGCACTGTATGATCTGAAGGAGATGCTGTCGGCGGAGCTGGAGGAGATCGCCCGCAAGCCTGAGATGTCCGCTGGGGACCTGGAGACCGTCCACAAGCTGACTGACACTATTAAGAACATCGACAAGATCTGCGCCCTGGAGGAGGACGGCGGCTATTCTGAAGCCGGAGACTGGGAGGGAGATTATGGCCGTGGCTCCAGCTATGCAAACCGTGGCAAGCATTATGTCCGTGGCCATTACTCCAGAGATGGGCGTGGTGGTTACAGCCGTGACGGGCGGATGGGCGGATATAGCCGGCATGATGCCAAAGAGGCCATGATGGAGCAGGCCCGCGGTATGATGGATAGCGCGACCAGCGAGCGTGAGCGTGAGGCGATCCGCCGGTTTATGGCTGAGCTGGAGCGGGACTGATAGGGGGTGCCCCCTTTGCTTGACCGCAAAGAGATAGACATCGAGATTGCCCGCCTAGAATATGGTGAGAGCAGTTATCCCGCCTATGCAAAACTGGCTGACCTATATACCATCCGAAACCAGATGGATCGAGCAGAATCACCGGATTTAGGTAGTTATGAGCAGGAGCGCTCTGCTGCATCGTCATCTGGCTATGAACTCCCAATAGATGGGGACAGTGAGTTCCTGCAGGCGGTGTCTGGACGAGACGCTTCTGGAGTGTGGTCTATCATAGATGACCTAATGGATACACTGCACGCCGTAAACCCGAGGGTTTATGCTGGGGTTATGAGGAAAATTTATTCATTGCAAACCAAGCACGAGAACCCTTATCAATCAGGGAGATAGGCGAAAATGTTCCACCACCTTTTCCACCACCTAATGCATCCAAATAGGCTGTTTTCAGTTTTTTAAGCTAGCCAAAGATAGACACAAAAAATCCCCGAAACACTTGGTAGTCAAGGCGTTTCGGGGATTTCTTTGTTGCTACTCATAAGTAGCGATTTGGTGGAGACAACAGAACTCGAATCTGTGACCTTCCGCGTGTGAGGCGGACGCTCTACCGGCTGAGCTATGCCTCCATAT
>JAYCWP010000051.1:0-28363 GCA_037257225.1 Lawsonibacter sp. | reverse complement strand
CTCCGGGAAAGCATCGTATTCCCAGGGCAGACTGATCTGTCCCATCTCAAACTCCCACCGGGCGGTGATCTGGTCACTGAGGTCGCAGATCCCAATGGAGTCAATCACATCCCCGCCAAGCAGCTTCAGCCCGGTGAGGAGGGTAGAGCCCACATCCCCGATGGCCAGAATATTGACTCGCTTCTTCCCACTGCCGTGTTCCTTAGACAGGACGTTCTCCCAACCAGGGCGTCCGATGTTCACCGCGGTGAGCCGCCCCGCCTCTAAAGCGGTGGACAGCGTGGCATCCAGGTGAACTTCCGGCAGACGGGAGGCATCCAGCACCTCCAGCCCATGAGGGATCTTCAGCTGGCCCGGGTGGGACACCCGGAAGGAGCCCCGGCCAAGCACCGGGTCTCCCTCCACCAGATAGAATATCGGCGCACCGGGATTCGGCTCAACCTTGAGATAGGGCAGATCTCCCCGATCCGAGGCCAGGATCTTCCCATCCTTTTTGTAATAATAAAACATGATATAACACCTCATTATCTTTCCTCGCCGAATTTCTTCAGGAAGATACATAGAAACTCAGGAGTGGGTCCGCATCAGCTGTTCCAAATCGTTCTCCAGATAAACCGAGGCCGCCAGTGTGGGATCGTAGTTCAGGCAAGTGCCCTTGTCCGGACACAGGGGGAGGATGATAGCCTCCGGCAGACGGCTCAAGGTCAGGTTCCGTCCATACAGAGCTCTGTACTCCTGCTCCAGCACCGAAATCACATCCCGGGCAGACTCCAGACAAACTCTGGACAGCTGAAACACCGACTCCTCGCTGCACTCTCCGCGGAAAGAGGGAGACGCATAGGGCAGGATATGGTTGATGCCGGGCAGCAGGCCGGGCACCGGGGGAGTAGTCCGTTGAATCGTATTGCCCCCGATAAAGGGGTATAGGGTAGACTCCACAAACCACTCCCGCAGGCGGGGAAGGTAGTACGCACTGTCCACCGGACGCCCTTGGGCATCCATCAGATCCCGCCCATGTCCGGAAAGCAGGCCAACCAGAACAATTCGGATATCCACCCCTTCCTGACGGAGGATGGGATCCAGCGCCTGGATGCGGAAGCCTGGGTGCATCAGGTCATCCACCAGGATCACTGGCCTGTCGAAGGATTTGATGGTTCGGATCTGGCTCTGAATCGGAGGATAGTGAGGAAACGGCTCCATAGAGCTTTGTGTCAGATCCGGAGTATAGACGCGGTCCGTGTGAATTGTCTTAGTCACTGTGTTTGGAACGATTTTCCCCCGAAGCATTTTGCCATACGGCACACACATATTTCTTCCCAGCTTTCTGGGCTCTGTGGGAACAGAGGGGACCTCATTATAGGCGGTGATCATCTCCAGCAGCCGCTGGTGGATCATACCGGCAGACAGGGTAAGAACCAGAAATCTGGGATAGAGTTTGGTAAGGGCAGTCTGCAGCCGAAGATGGCCCCGCTGGATGGCCGCTAATACCCTGGGATTATGGCATAGCGGCTCCTGAATCGCAGTCTCCAGATTCTGGATCAGAACTGTAGGCGCACTCATATCCACTTCCCAAAGGGACGGATCCCCTTCCCTGCACAAAAATCCCTGTCGAAGCAGAAGCTCTTCTAACTCCGGCTCCGGCGGTGCGCCGTAAGGCCGGTACAAACCATAGATGCAGTCGTCACCGAGGGCACGCGCCAGCACCTCAGTCATCAACAGATGAAGGCAGTCCCGCAGCGGATCACTGGAGTCCGCCGCCACCGCAGTGATCAGAAGAGTAGATCCTGCGGAACGCAGGCGGATCCGGTCAGCCAGACCGGTATCCCGAAGGGCACTGAACAGCTGGGTCGCCGACAGATATCGGTAGCTCACATAGCCCAGCAGTTCCCCACCCTCTCTGTTCCTCAGAAGCAGGACTCGGTCATGTCCTTGGAGAATACCCATACGAATGATCTCTCTGTCTGCCTGACCGGCCGTCAACTCGTCCACCAACTGCTCCTCCGGCTCGTCCACCCACTGAAAGTTGAGCGTCCCTGCATCCAACAGCGGCTTCGTCTGGCCATCCCGCAGGTACAGCCCGTTTTGATAGATAAAATCCTGGATCACCGGGTCAATCAGATTGGAGATATCCCGGTTCAGATCTACATTCTCCCGGATGCGGGTGGAACTGATATCCTCCAAGTGAGGCGGCAGCTGAAGCTGGATCACTCGGCCAGTGATGCCAAGTTCCTCCTTGGGGGGCAATGGAGGCTCCCCTGCCCGCCGGAATATAATATGATCCATAGAGTGGATCGACCAGGGCCTGGGGTCTGCCTGGTACGAAGACGCATGGGCTACCACGTCGCTCCCCACCACCAAGTAGACCTCCTGGCGGGGGAAGAGTTCCCTCAGGCGCTTCAAATCAGCGGGATTGGCAATATTCACCGGGATATCATCCGGGAACAAATGGACATGGAAATCTCCCGCTACCGACAGGCTGACGATCTGCCTTCGAACCAGGTGCGGCTGGGCTTTCTTGGACCAGGAGAACTCGTCCACCGCCAGATAAACCTCGAAACCCAGATCCCGGATGGCGTGGACGATCCCCTTGTGAGACAGGGTAAAGGGATCGAAGGTGCCTGGGAAGAAGGCCACCCGCCTGGGACAGGTGAAGGAGAATGGGCCGTGGTCCATCCGCCAAAGAGCAATGAATCTGTTGATATGGGCCAGAGCGGCAGCTCGGTAAAAGAAGGTAAGCCCATCATCCTGTACCGGAGCCTCGTGAATCAAAAAGAGAAGTTTGCGGTAGCTTAGGGTGAACAGCCGAGCCTTCTCCTCCATGGGTAACACAGGACTCTCATACAGCAGCTTGCCAATTACCAGCAGCGCCTCCTGCCGCACCGCAGGCCGGTAGTGGGCCAGCCCCTGAAGCAGGAGTCCCAGCAGTTCCTGGCGGCGGTTCTCAAACGCGGCGCTGGACTGCGAAAAACGCTCCCGGTAGGCAGGGTAGTGCTGGAGCAGCACCCCGATGGTATTCAGCGCGCCAGACACCGCCGAGTCGTTGGGAGAGCCCAGCAGATTTTTTAGCCACAGGACCTGCTCATCCAGTTCGCTGGGATAGAGATACAGGGCGGCCTGGCCCAAATACTGGGGGATATACTTAGAGATGGAGTACTGGCCCATCTCCAGCCCCTTTCCCAGTTCCACTACCACTTCGTTGCGCTGATCCCGGCGCAGCAAGGGCAGGATGCGCACCAGCGCACCGCCGGCGTCGTGTCGGACCACTACCCGCTCCGACACCTTGATGAGGTTCGAGAAGTGCGTGCAGATGTGGAGGATATGCTCCACCAAACCGTGCTCCACTTGATCCCGGAGCAGCTCCACCCCCACCGACTTCACCATCCAAGGCGTAGCCGTCTTGAGGTTGTCCAAAAACACATCGCTGGTAACATCCTGGTCGTACAGGATTCTCCGGTGCTTACTCACATCCTCTCCTGCCCGGGCCAGGATCCGGTACTGGAGAAAGGTAATGGGCAAACTGGTAGATGGAACAGACCGCGCCAATTCTGCAATGCGCCGCAGATGGGGGTGATCCTGGCTGAGCGGGCGCTCTGCTGCACGGAGGAAAAGCAGGGCAGCAGTCTCCAGCCGAAGTTCCCCCGATTGGAGCCAGTAACCGGCAAATTCGATCAGCTGCTCCCGCTCCTCATTCCCATAATATTTTGGAGGCAGGTAACGTACTGCATCCAACAGTGTGAAGGCAGTATCCGGATCCCGCTCCTCCGGGTCGCGGAAGTAGTGCAGCAACGCCCCCATGAACCGTGGGATGTCAGCAGACCGGGCATGGGTCAGCACAGAGGCTACCACCAGTTTCAGGGTATAGCTGATGTGGCTGCGCTGCTGCTGTGTCGTCTTATGGTCCGGATAAATGATACGATCCAGGTATTGCTCCCAAAGGGTAAACGGCACCTCAGCCGCCGGGTCGCTGGGCACGTCAGCAGGCAGTTCCTTACGGTAGACCAGGTGGAAACGGGCAATGATCTGCCCGATCAGGGCGGCAGCCTGACGGCGGATATCCCCCTCTCGGTGGACCAATAGTTCATACAAAAAGGAGAGCGCCTGGGTTTTTTGCCGCACCGATAGATAGGTGAAGTACTCCTGAAACACATTGAGATAAGCCCGCAGCTGTTTCCAGTCCTTTGTGGAACGGGCAGCCTCAATGATGTTTCCAAACTTGCGCTCATTAGACAGCATATGCATCAATCGAATGCTGTGTCCCACGGACAGCAATGTCAGCCCCTCCACCGTCTCGTCCGGTCCCATCAAGGCAGGATCCTTGTCCGGAGTCGGGGGCGCAGGATGGCCGCTCAGGTCCACATCCACCCCCAATGAGCGCATATAGTCCTCAAAATCGTGGAGTTTTCCATAGACGAACTCGTACCGGCGGCGCTTGATGCTGTCCACATTATCCAGCTTGGATAGAATGACCTGAAAGGATTGGTCCAGCGGATAGAGCACAGTAGTCTCATTCCCGTCAGCATCCCGGTCCTGCTTGGAGCGGAAATCGGCATAGATCAGGCACAGGGACTCCACCGACAGAGACTCCAGTTCCAAATCCCAGGTAGAGTGGTTAGCCGCAATGTGGCTGATCCGTTCCATTCCCCGCTCCAGCAGCCACTGGTCCGTATAGTAGTAGTGGAGATAGGGTACCCGTTCCCCAGGACGGCAGCCGAACTTTCCAATGTCATGGGCCGCTGCGGCCCCGGAAATCAAAGCCAGATCCACCTCCACCCCCGCCTTCCGCAGACCCAAGGCCGCCGTCATTGCGATGTAGTGGACCCCAGCGATATGGCCCAGGGTACGAAAGGGGGTGACCTCCTGCCCCAAACGCATCAGTTCATAGATATACTCTCGGCGAAAGCAGGTCAAAAATCTCTCATACTCCCGGGCACAGTCGCAGGCGGAGTACTCCTCCGGCGTCAGAAAACGGAAGTCTGCCAGTGGATCAAACGGCAGATCCTTGCGTTCCTGATCCAACAGCACCTGAAGAACAGTGAGATAAAAACGGGCTCCATCAGCATACTCCTCCCCGTCCGGGGCAAAGCCCCCCTCCGGGTAGAGTATGCTGCGAATATAGCGGTAACAGAAGGACAGCCAGCCATCCTCCGGTGCTGGGGACAGCTTTGGCAGGATGGGTGAGCACAACTCCAGAACCTCACCGCACTCCAGCCGCTGCCGAATCGGCAGAAGCTGAGCCAATTCCTCCGCCCAGCCCGGAGCACGCAGCAGCTCCAGCGCCGCCTGGTAATCCGGAGCAAAGGGCAGCGACTGCTCTGCCAGGGCCTCCGCCACTTGGGCTGTGATGGTTTGGATCTGTTCCTCATACATGGGACACCCCCGCCTTTCCCAGCAAAATTTCTGGGTCAAGTCTAGCACAAAATCCCCGGTATGAAAAGAAAAAACCGCACCTTTTTTGGCAGTTTCGGGAAATTCGACCGGAACCTTTAATTTTTCCTGAAAAAGCCTCCATTCCACTTGCCGAATTCCAGGGAATCCGATATACTGATGGAGCATGACCCACAGACAGGAGGGATCACCCTGGCACATACAGATACGCGGTCCCAGCGGCACACATCCAGCCATTCCAGCCGCTCTGGCCATTCCGAATCTTCCAGCCGAAGCCGAACACGTACAACCGGTGGGCGGAGGGTACAGCCTACACAGCGGAACACCAGACGCCGGCGGCACAGCATCTGGTTCCGCCTATACATGATCCTGGTGGTGATCTCCGCTATCATCGTCGCCACTTATATCGGCCTTCAGCTGGCAATACGCGCCCCTGAGATCCAACAGCCGGAACCTGTCTCTCCCCCCGCCTCCGGCAGCCAGACCGGGCAGCCCGCCGCCCCGCCTGAGGAGGATCCAAACGCCCTGGTGCGCAAAGAAGGCGTCTATACTTTTGCATTACTGGGCAAAGATGTGAAGGGCAGCAACACCGACACCATCATCCTGGCCCGCTATGACACCACAGCACAGACGGTGGGGATGGTCTCTATCCCCCGTGACACCGCAGTACACCGCACCTGGTCCAAATACTCCAAGATCAACGCCGCCTTCTATGGATCTAGTCCTGAAACCCTGAAGCAGGAGATTCAGAACACCTTTGGCATTCCAGTAGACTACTATATTTTGGTCGATCCCAAGGGCTTTATCGCCCTGGTGAATGAACTGGATGGAGTTGATGTGTATATCCCAGAAAACATGAACTATGACGATCCCACGCCAGGTGAGGAACTGCATATCCACTATCAGGCGGGCAACCACCATTTGACCGGCAAGCAGGCCCTTGAGGTGGCCCGTTTCCGGCACAACAATGACGGCAGCGGCTATACTGACACTGGCCGCGCTGAGATGCATCGTCAAATGCTGGTGGCTTTGGCCAAAAAGGTAGTCTCCTGGAACTCGATCCCCAAGGTCACTGCTTTTGCGGAACTCTTTCAGACCTATGTAAAGACCGACCTAACTGCCTCAGACATGCTCTTTTTCGCTACGCAGGCTATGGGAGTGAATTTCTCCTCCGGCATTACTCAAGGAGAGCTCACCGGTCGGGGTGACGGCGTGGTAGGAAACTCCAAGTGGTGCTATGTGTTCCAACCAGAGGACATCCTCCCTACACTGAATTCACAGCTCAACCCGTATACCAGGGAACTCACCGCCGATGATCTGGACCTTCCCCAGCCTGACCGCTATCTTCAAAATTACTGATTCTTCAGGGCCGCCCGCCACCCGGGCGGCCCATTTTTATTTTTTCATAAGTCCTGCTTGACAACCGAGATATTTCACGGCATGATGAAGAAAATACCAGAGAGGATGAGGCAGTTATGGAACAATGGCAAAGAGACATGACAAGTTGGTATCCGGAATTCCAGGCCCTGCGCCACCGGCTGCACCAGGAACCAGAATGTCCCTTTCAGGAACATCGGACCACCCAGCTGATTCGGGAGCTTTTGACCGATTGGGGTGCCGTGGTGGAAGATCATCCCGGGCTTGATACTGGTCTGACCGCCCTGATCCATGGGGCACACCCCGGCCCCATCGTTGCACTGCGGGAGGATATCGATGCCCTGCCCATGTCGGAAAATACCGGCCTGCCTTTCTCCTCCTGCCGAGAGGGAATCTGTCATGCCTGCGGACACGATATCCACACCGCCGCCCTGCTCTGGGCAGCCAAGGCCCTGTGTGGACTCCGGGACCGGCTTCATGGGTCAGTCAAGCTGATCTTCCAGTGCGCTGAGGAGGTGGGAGCCGGCGCCGAACGAATGCTGGCCCTGGGAGCACTAGGGCCAGACCGCCCGGAAGCGGTGGTAGGATTTCATTGTGACCCAAAACTCCCGTGGGATATGGTCGGACTTCGATACGGACCCAGCAATGCCAGCTTTGACATCCTCACCTGGCACATCACAGGCCAGGGCGGCCACGGTGCCTATCCACAGCAATGTGTGGACCCGGTCATGGTCAGCGGCTATCTCTTGACTCAACTCCAAACCGTGATCAGTCGGGTGAACTCCCCTACACACCCCGCTGTCCTGACCATTGGCGAGATTCATGGCGGCACCGCTCCCAATATCATCCCAGACCAGGTGACGATGCGGGGAACTATGCGTGCCTTTGATCCTGCCATCCGCCAGCAGCTTCTGGACACCATCCGCCGCATTACCACGGATGGATGCCGGGCACTGGGCGCAGAGGGGGTTCTGGTTCATGATGTGGGCACCCCCGCCATCCACAACCACCCAGACATCGCAGATCGGGTCGCCCGAGCGGTCGAAGAGACCTTTGGCCGAGAGCACCTCCAGGTGATCCCGGAACCTTCCCTCGGTTCCGATGACTTCGCCTGTTGGATCGATGCCTGCGGCGGCCGGGGCGTTCAGTTTTTGGTAGGCTCTCACGATCCCCAACTTCCCAACAGCAGCTTAGGCCTGCATGTGGCAGAAAACATCTTTGTGGATGAGTGCCTGAAAACAGCTGCTCCAGTTCTGGTTCGCTTTGCTCTAGACTACCTCAGCTCTCCACGTCCTTGATCTCTCTTCCAACCCCACAGCCCTCTGTTGCCTGACAAATCTGAACCCTGGATGCCT
This sequence comes from Lawsonibacter sp., assembly GCA_037257225.1. GTDB lineage: Bacteria > Bacillota > Clostridia > Oscillospirales > Oscillospiraceae > Lawsonibacter. The sequence goes on along the minus strand of JAYCWP010000051.1, from coordinate 20,246 downwards.
TCGACTCGATGCATCCAGGGTTTTCTCCTGATCTCTGCACAGTTTGTAGATTCTCCGCAATCCCATCCGTTCTTTCCCCGCAAAAGAAGAATCTGGGATGGATGAAAATTTTTCAAGGAAAGCCCATAATCACATCCCACTGCCTCACAATATTCATTGCGGAGGCCCTGTGGATGTGGTACAATAGTTCCACAAATCTCTCCCCGTGTATTATTTGGAACAGCAAGGAGAAACACCATGAGTGAGACGATCCTGAATATGCTCCCCCTCACCGAGGAGGAAAAAGCAGCCTTCGAAGCCGCCGCCCCAGAGGCCGTCCACCTCTATGCCGGCCGCCGCACCGCCACTCCAGAGCAGTTTGCCCAAGCGACTGTGATCCTGGGCTGGCCCAGACCAAGCATGGTAGCCCAGGCAAAGCGTCTAAAATGGTTCCAGTCTATGTTCGCTGGAACAGATGAATATGTGGATGTAATGCCTGCGGACGCAGTACTCACCTCTTCTGCCGGGAGCAACAGTCAGTCGGTGGCAGAGCACCTGCTGGCCACCCTGCTGGCCCTGTACCGCAAACTCCCCCTGTGCCGGGATCGGCAGCGGGAGCACAAGTGGGACCAGGACATTGGCTCGGTGCGCACCCTGGTGGGCGCCACTGTTCTGGTAGCCGGGGCAGGCCATGTTGGCTCTGCTTTTGCCCAATTGTGTAAGGCTCTGGGAGCGAAGCGCACTATCGGTCTGAAGCGCTCGGTCAATACACCCGTCCCCGGTTTTGATGAGCTGTTCCCCCTATCCGAACTGGACCGCCTTCTGCCCCAGTCCGATGTGGTGGTTCTCACCCTGCCCCACACCCCAGAGACCAACGGCCTAATGGATCGGGCGCGGCTGGCACGCATGAAGAAAGACGCCGTTCTCCTCAGCGCAGGCCGTGGTACTGTTCTGGACCAAGACGCCCTGGTATCTCTGATGAATGGAGGTCATCTGTGGGGCGCTGCTCTGGATGTCACTACACCAGAGCCTCTTCCTGAGGACAGCCCTCTATGGGATGTGCCTAACCTGCTTCTGACCTCCCATGTGGCAGGAGGCCTGCGCCTGCCAGTGACACGGGAGAACTGCGTCCGGATGGCACTAGAAAATCTGATGCGTTATCTGGCGGGAAAGCCTCTGGAAAATATGGTCCGGCTTGGCTGAGGCAAATCGAGTTTCAAAAACGCCAAAAGCGGAAGCCCCGCCGGGCTTCCGCTTTTGACTGTTTTGTGAGAAGGAAGGAATGGAAAATCGAGCTGCAAAGGTTTTTGACAAGTCGTCCGACAAGAGCGGCTATCGGAGGCTCGTTAATTTTTTAACCTTTCGCAAGAAGAACTTTACCACCTTTCCCACAAAAATACTATCCCCAATTTGATTATAGATCATATAACCAAATACCTATATCTATAGCCGTCACGGCGGACAGAGATCCACAAGGAGGACACCTCAAATGAAGGAACTGGAACTGCTCCCGATCCCATTGCTGCTGTGGTACCGGGAAAACGCCCGGGTACTGCCCTGGCGGAGTGATCCCACACCATACCGGGTATGGATCTCAGAGATCATGCTCCAACAGACCCGAGTAGCAGCGGTATTGGACTATTATCGACGTTTTTTAGATGCAGTTCCCACTGTAGCTGACCTGGCTGTGCTGCCGGAGGACACCCTGATGAAGCTGTGGCAGGGACTTGGTTATTATAGCCGGGCCCGCAATCTTCAAAAAGCCGCGCGGCAAATCATGGAGAACTTCGGCGGAGTATTCCCAAATACTTATGATGAGATCCGTTCCCTGGCCGGGGTAGGAGACTATACCGCGGGTGCGGTCGCCTCCATTGCTTTTGGCCTTCCAGTCCCGGCGGTGGACGGAAATGTCCTGCGGGTGGTGACCCGAATCACTGGGGATCCTGGGGACATCACCGCCCCCGCAGTCAAACGGCGGATCACCGAGGCACTGCGTCAGATCATTCCAACCGAAGCGCCTGGCCAGTTCAATCAGGCCATGATGGAGCTGGGGGCTACCGTATGCCTGCCCAACGGTGCACCGCTATGTGAGCGGTGCCCTGGAGCAGAGTTCTGCCGGGCCCGGCTGGAGAACCGCATTGACCAGCTTCCGGTCAAGCCTCCGAAAAAGGCTCGGCGAGTCGAACAGAGGCAGGTCTATTTGATTTTTTCAGACCATGGGATCGCCTTGCGCCGTAGGCCAAGCAGGGGATTGCTGGCCGGACTGTGGGAGTATCCCAATGAGCCGGCAGGAGAGACCTCTATCTTGGATCTTCTGGGGCTTGACTCGGAGGAACTGGAGCCCGCTGGACAGGGCAGACATATTTTCACCCATATCGAGTGGCGAATGCAGGCCTGGATCGCCCGTATTCCCGCAGAAGCCCTGCCGGAGTCTTGGGTGTGGGCCGACCGACAGGCCCTGGCTCTGGACTATGCAGTCCCCAACGCATTTCAGTCCTTCCAGGATACCGTGGACAGCAGACTGGGATATTTTTAACTGGAGGGATTTTCGATGAGACGCATGGTGCTCTATATCGCTATGAGTCTGGATGGCTACCTGGCGGACCCCGCTGGAGGAGTGGACTGGCTGGCCGGTCAGGATCCGGCCTGGGATGGAAATGGAGGCTACGCAAGCTTCGTTCAGACCGTGGACACAGTGATCATGGGGCGCAGGACCTATGACCAGATCACCACCCAGCTTTCTCCCGGGATCTGGCCCTATGAGGGGCTGTCCACCTGGGTGCTCACCCACCGGAGTGCGCCGGAGGCAGAGGGAGAGATTCACTTCACCGCTCAGTCTCTGGACCGGCTGGCAGCTCAGCTTCAGGCCCTCCCCGGACGGGATATATGGCTGTGCGGCGGAGCAGACCTGGTACGTCAGGCATTGGAACAGGATCTGATCGACGAACTGCGGCTGACCATTATCCCCACCCTGCTGGGGGCGGGAATCCCCCTGTTCAACGGACTGTCAGGCCCAAAACTCCTCAAGCTGATCTCCCTCCGATCTGAGAATGGCATGGTGGAGTGTATCTACCACCGAAGGGAGGATGTCCAATGATCTGTAACCTCTGTCCCCGCCAATGCGGAGCCCTGCGCACCGAAATAGCTGGGGAGGGCTGGTGCCGGATGCCCGCCCTGCCAGTGGCCGCCCGTGCTGCTCTCCATCACTGGGAGGAGCCACCTATCTCTGGAACCCGAGGATCCGGAACGGTTTTTTTCTCTGGCTGCTCTCTGGGATGCGTATTCTGTCAAAATGAGGTCATCAGCCACCGGGACTTTGGGCAAGCACTCACCATCCCCCGTCTGCGGGAGATCTGTCTGGAACTGATCCGCCAAGGGGCCCACAACATCAATTTTGTCAACCCAACCCACTATGCTCACATTGTGCGCCAGGTGCTGGAGGATCCCCTGCCCGTCCCGGTAGTATGGAACACTGGGGGCTATGATCGAGTGGAGACCCTCAGGGCCCTGGATGGCCAGGTGGACATCTATCTCCCGGATCTGAAGTATCTGGATCCAGAGACCGCCGGACGCTATTCCGCGGCTCCGGACTATCCTAGGGTCGCCCAAGCCGCCATCGAAGAGATGTTCCGTCAAACCGGTCCCTGTCAGTTTGACGAATCGGGGCTGCTCACCCGTGGCGTAGTGATCCGCCATCTGATCCTTCCGGGACAGACGGCCCAGGCCAAGGAAGTGATGGACTGGGTGGCCCGAACTTTCCCAAAGGGGACAGTTCTCTTCTCTTTGATGAGCCAGTACACCCCCTGGGGAGATCTAAGCGCGTTCCCAGAACTGAACCGCCGCCTCCGCCGGGGCGAGATGGAAAGTGCCGCGGCTTATATGCGGAGCCTGGACCTCTCCGGGTTCTGCCAGGAGCGCACAAGCGCCAAAGAGGAGTACACGCCGCCCTTTGATCTCACTGGGCTGTAACAAACACCCCTTTATAAATTATTCATAAAGGCGAGTGATTGTTTCCAAATCGTTCACAGGTTGGTCACGATTCTGACGTAATTATCCGTTACTATATAAGCGTACTCAGTGATTACAATCTTTCTCCATTTCTTTTCTCTCTCCTTTTACAACACACACAGGCAGAAGGCCCCGGCGGATCGCCGGGGCCTTCTGCCGTCCCGCCCTTTACGCTCCCAAAAACTTGTGGTAAAATATCGCTGCCGCACAGGATCTCATTCGGCGAAAAAGGAGGTGCGCCATGACCATCACATTGGATACCCCCTTGGACCAATTTCCCGGAGTGGGAGAGGCCCGGTCAAAAAAGCTGGAAAAGCTTGGACTGACCCGCTGCATCCATTTGCTCACCCACTTTCCGAGGGACTATGAGGACCGCCGGGAGATCTACTCCATCCGTTCTGCCCCTTCAGGACGGAAAGTATGCGTCCGGGCTATGGCCGCAGAGCATCCTCGTCTGGCCCGGATCCGCCGGGGACTGGAACTGGTCCAACTGCGGGCAGTCGATCAGGCGGGGACCCTCTATCTCACCTTTTTTAACCAGAGCTATGTAGAGCGCGCCCTCCGCGCCGGAGAGGAGTATATCTTTTTCGGCATCGTGGAGGAGCAGGGAAACCGCCGTACCATGGTCAACCCCATCTTTGAACACGCAGATCGGCAAAACACAACCGGCCGCATCATCCCTGTCTATCCTCTGACTGCTGGAATCTCCAACCATCTGATGCTCTCCCTCACCCAGCGGGCAGTAGAGGACTGCGCCGGAGCCATCCCAGAGACACTGCCCCCATCAATTCGCTTGGAGCACGAACTGGCCCAGGCGGAGTTCGCCTATCGAAACATCCATTTTCCCGACACCTTTCAGGCCCTGGAACTTGCCCGGCGGCGGCTGACCTTTGAAGAGCTGTTCTATCTCTCCGCCGGTCTGACCATGCTGAAGACCCGCCGTGGCGGCGGCTCAGGCCAGGCCATTCCATCCCGCCCACAGAATGATTTTCTTTCCCTGCTTCCCTTCCCGCCCACCGAGGCCCAGCTCCGGGTGATGGAGGAGATCACTGGAGATATGGCCTCTGGACGGCCTATGAACCGGCTGGTCCAGGGAGATGTAGGCTCAGGTAAAACGGTTGTGGCCGCCTTCGCCGCCTGGCTCGCCGCAGGAGCGGGGTACCAAGCTGCTCTGATGGCCCCCACTGAGGTGTTGGCGGAGCAGCACTGGCGTTCTCTATCCTCCCTTCTGCGCCCGGCCGGGATCCGGGTTGGCCTGCTCACCGGAGGGCTGACCCAAAAGGAGAAGCGGGAGACCCGGAAGGCCCTGGCCGCCGGAGAGATCGATTTGATCATCGGCACTCATGCCCTGATCTCCCCCCAGGTAGAGTTCCGACGGCTGGCCCTGATCGTAGCCGATGAGCAGCACCGCTTTGGCGTGGCCCAGCGAGCCGCCCTGGCCGGCAAGTCGGAGCAAGGCGGGATGCCGCCTCCCCACGTACTGGTCATGTCGGCCACCCCCATCCCACGGACGCTGGCCCTCATCATATACGGAGACCTGGATGTATCCATCATCGACCAACTTCCTCCGGGACGCACGCCGGTGGAGACCTATGTGGTCCACGAGGACAAGCGACAGCGAATGTACAACTTTGTCCGCCGTCTGGTGGAGGAAGGTCGTCAGGCCTATATCATCTGCCCTGCAGTGGAGGAAAAAATAGAGGACGAGGGAAAGAACACCCAGTGGGCACAGTCGGAAACCAGGCCGAACCTAAAAGCGGTAACCACCTATGCCGAGACCCTCCGCACCCAGGTGTTCCCAGACCTGCGGGTGGCATTTCTCCATGGAAAGATGCGCCCCCGGGAGAAGGAATCGGTGATGGCCTCCTTTGCCGCAGGCGAGATTGATGTTCTGGTCTCTACCACTGTAGTGGAGGTTGGGGTGGACGTACCAAATGCCGCCTTGATCATTGTGGAGAACGCCGAATGCTTCGGCCTCAGCCAGCTCCATCAACTCCGCGGCCGGGTTGGTCGTGGGAAGCACCAGTCCTACTGCGTCCTCATCACCAATACCCACAGCCCAGACTCTCTGGCCCGTCTGCGCACCCTGGCCTCCACCACCGACGGTTTCCGGATCGCCGAGGAGGACCTGAAGCTTCGTGGCCCCGGCGACTTCTTCGGCAGCCGCCAGCACGGCCTTCCCCAGCTGGCTCTGGCCGACCTGTCGGGGGACCTTCGCCTGCTCCAGGAGGCCCAGGCCGCCGCCCGCGGCCTGCTCCAGAACGACCCCGAACTCACCCGCCCGGAAAACCGCCCTGTTCTGGAGCAGGTACGTCGGTTGTTTGCCGAGACCCCGGATATTTTCAACTGAGAGCACACCCCTCTTTTGTAAACCAAGCCGTTCCCCCCCTGTTCACACCCATTTCTCCAGCAGGTGAGGGATCGGAACGTACTTTCTAGTCTAATCAACATAACGAGGAGGATCCCACTATGGATCGTATGGAACAAGTCAAGCATCTGCGCACAGATCCCGGCGACCGCCACTACAACTGCGCCCAGTCTATTCTGGTCCCCTTTGCCAAGGAGGCAGGGCTGGAGGAGGAGCAAGCCTATCAACTGGGAGCCATGTTTGGTTCCGGAATGAATCACGGAGCCACTTGCGGAGTAATTACAAGTGCGCTGATGCTGCTGGGCCTGAAGGGATACAGCAGCAAGGAGGCCGGAGAGCTTCTCCGCCTCTTCCGTGAGAAGCATCAGGCTACGGAGTGCGCCGCCCTTCTCACCCGGGCCAAAGAGGCGGGTGTCACCCGGAAGGAGCATTGCGATGCTCTGGTCTTTGAAATGGCCCAGACACTGGAGACCCTGCTGACTGAAAAATAATAGAAGGAGGGGGAGCCGCGTTCCGTCGCACGGCTCCCCCTCCTTTTTATTCGGATTCATCCTCCGGCTCCACATAGGTCTCCAGCCCGGTCCAGGTGAGGCCCTTGTCCTCAATCTCCCTCCAGCAGGAAAATTTGGTCTCCAGCTGTGCCCAGGTGAGATACCAGAAGTGGTACTGCACCAGCAGATGGGCAGGGAGAATGTCCTCCACGATCTTTTGGATCTCGTCAAAGCCGGACGGGATCCCGGGTACCTTGGGGAAGGACACCTCCACTGTTCCGGCCTCCCCGGTCTCCCGTACCAGGGCATTGACACCGCAGCCGGAGATGGTATCGTTGATGGCATCCAACGTAAAGCTGTCTCCGCCAATGCGGAGCAGAGCAGCCAGGGCCTCCCGCATAGCCTTGGGCGTCGCGGCGACGGGCCTGCGATGGAACAGGGAGGCGGTACGCTCCAGCCCCCAGTCCTTGGCTGTGGCCAGACAGGACTCCCGATGCAGCTCATCCAGCGCGGTCTCCACCTGATCCAGAGCCGCCCCCAGGGCCTCCAGCTCCCCGTTCTGGAAGGGGCCCTCCAGGTCATATATCCCCAGAGGGGACAGCAGCTGACGCAGATATTGGGCCCCGCTCATGCCAGTCCCTCCACAGTCAGGGTCCCCAGCACCGGCAGCTGATGGGCCGCGATCTCCACATCATCAGCCGGTGCTGCCAGCTTGCAGTTGGCCACCCCGTCGCAGGCAAAGACCAGACTATATAGCTGCGCCAGCAGCACCGGTTTTCCAAGACGCTCACCAGAAAACCAGTTTCTCACTGCAGCCTCAGCCCCGGCAGCCACAGTCTCCCGGTTTGCCCCCTCCGTTGGCTGAAGCCGTATAACAACGTCCACCTTCACCTGCTCCGGTGCACGCACCTTGACATCCACAGCAATCTCCCGCCTGCTCTGGAAATAGGTTTGAATCTGTTGCAGCAAGGCTGGATCCGCCTTCCCGCTGTGGGTGGATACCACCACATCCACCGTACCGATCCCCCGGCTCCGTGGAAGGACGGAGGCGGCAGCCACCTCGTCAAAGGACAGGGCTCCCTGCTCATAGAAAGCGGCGTTGGCCCCGTTGGGCAGGCGCTGGAAGGTATCCAGAACCCGTTTTCTCAGCTCGCTGTCTGCCTCGCCGTCGCTCCCACCCAAAAAGGGTTCCGGATTGTCACAGCGCCGAATGCCCACCGGCGCCACCGCCATCGAGAGCACCGTCCCAGCGGCCGCATTCCCAGAGCTGCCCGCCAGCAGGGCCCGGGCGGGGACATCAACCTGGAGTTCTCCTGCCGCGAGGACAGCCGCCTGTGTGGTCTCGAACCGTACCAGTCCCGCAGTCATACATATAGTGCCCAGGGGAATCTCCCTGGCCGTCCCAGCCGTCTCGTCTGTAAAGAAGCGGAGGGTTCCCACCGCATGAGATGCCTGCTTCCGCTCCAGCCCTCGCAGTTGAGCGTGGAGTTCCAGATAGTCCCCCTCTGCGGTCTGTGGAAATGCCTGCCGGGCCACCCAGTCAGCTTGGAGGTACAATGCATAGATCTGAGCCGCCGCCGCATACAGGCGAACAGCTAAATCGCAGCCCTGGTCCACCTCCATCCCGGTCCGTATCCCAAAGCTGACCAGCATCTCTCCAAAGATCTCATCTACTGTTTTCATCCACTCACCTCTTCATGTCCGCACCTCTACCGCCACCGACAGCGGCGCACCCCGCCAATTCAGATCCGTACGCAGAGCAATCCGTCCTGACATGATCTCAGTCAATTCCACCCCTATCACTGCCAGTTCCGACTCCTGTGCCAGCGCTTCCGTAACATACTGGAGGGCCAACGCCTCACGGGCGGAAGGTTTTTCCCGACCCAGCTGATATAGGCGGCTGCCCAGCTCCGGAAGAAATGGGAACTGTCCCCGCCGGGCGGTCAGGCGAAAGAGCACCCGTTGGAGGAGGGCCTCCGTCCCCTCCAGGCGCTGAAAGCCCCCAGTACCATTTGGAACATAGTCCCCCTGCTCCAACTTCAGTTCCATCGTTCCCTCCTTATCCCAGCATAGAAGCTGCTACATCCGCTGCAATACGTCCGATCATATCCTCCAATCGCTCCCCATTGACAGTCACCCTGCCCTTCAGGGCCATCTCCTTACCGTCCAGCACCACACCTTTAGAATTCAAGTCCATCCTCCCACTGCCCCCGGTGATCCGCACCGCCCCAGCCTCCAAGGGTGGTTCCTCCGCCTGGATCTCTGGTTGGCGCACCCCAGCCAGACACGGGATCTCCATCTGGTCACCTGCCTTGACTACAAGCACCTTGTCGCCTGTCTGCGGCCGCCACTGATAGCCGCCAGGAGCGCACACCGCCACCCAGCGCCGCTCACCCCCCAGATAGACACCGGCGGGGTCGCCTCCCAGAGTCACCACCCCCAGGTCCACCGCAGCCTCCACCGTCCGCCCCTCAGCTTTTCGATTGGATGTCCACATATCCTACACCTCACAGTACCACATCCGGGGGCGCCAGTTCCAGCTTGGTCCACCCCCCGTTCTCGTCCTGTCCCACCTGGGCCTCTGCCACCCGATATCGCCCGTTGCGCCCCCAGTTAGACCGTTCCAGACGCACCAGATCCCCTGGCCGAGCGAAAAACAAAATTGGGACCTCCACTTGAATCCGCAGCTGCTCTGCTGCGGATCGTTCCAGTTGGAATTTGCCGCTGTACCGCATAGCCTGGTACTGACTCTTACCTGGCATGGTCACTACCTGCCGTCTGCGTCCCCCCAGGGCCTGAAAGGCAGGATTGTCCACCGCCTCGGTCTGGTTCTGATACCGGTCCCGCACCACCACCTGGGACAGCACGCCGTACCGCCGCACCCGACAGCTCAGCCGCTCCACCGGAACGGCGTCATCCAGGGCGATCTCCCGGGTGTCCGCCCAGGGGGACAGGATCAGCCGCCCCTCCCGGTGGAAGCGGGGGCAGATTCCGTTATGATACCGGGCAAACTCATACAGTACTGCCCACTCGCTGCTGCCGGCGGCCACAGAGAACCGTGACACCGGTCCCAGCGCCGCGCCGCCCTCAGTCCGGATGCCATAGGGCTCCACATGGTCCCGCAGGATATCTGCCGGAGTTGCCAGCTCATAGTCCTGGCTGAGGGCCTCGTTGTCCAGCAGCCGGGCGGCCATCCCCCGGCCGTTCACCTCAAAAAAAGCCCCTTCCGCTCCCAGAACGGTCTCGCATTCGTCCACCACCCCAGTGAACTGCACCTCCCCGCCCTCCAGTGCCTGGAACATGGCCCACTCCTCCGGCCGGACCTGATTGTTCCCTTCCCAAATGCACCGCAGGCGGAAGCTGTCGCAGGGGACGCCGGAGGTATATTGAAAGCACCAGGACACCGGGGCGGGCAGGACGGTTGTCACCCCCTGGGCCGTTGTCACATAACCAGTCAAGTGATCCGCACCTTCTCTCCCACCCGGATCAGGTTCGGGTTCCGGATCTGAGGATTTCTTGCCGCCAGTTCCTCCAGAGGCAGTCCATACCGCCGCGCGATGGACCAAAAGGTGTCACCTGGCTTGACCAGATGGTACTCCTTCCTCCCTCCGACCTCCCTATGGATCATCTCTTGATTGAGGGAGAAAGTCCGCACCTCACCGCTGTAATAGCTCACATCCTCCCAAAAGGTGAAGGAATACCGCACATAGTCGGGCCGCGGTTCCTGCGCCAGCCTCAGCGACACAAAATAAGCGCTGGCCACCTGCCAGAGGGGGTGGACCAGCAGACCCGGCCCGCTGTCATAAAACACGTTGGCCAGCTGGCCAAACTGGGAATAGGCGTCCGCCCCCACGAATTCTCCTTCTCCCTCCATCACACGCCTGGTCCGGCCCAGATCCTGAAGGTGATAGAGTCCAAAGGGCACCTTGTGGACCGCCATCTTTCGCTCATAGTCAATGGAGTACACCCTGGGGTTGTGGGGCCAGGTATAGCTTTTATAGCGCATAGGTGACAAATGCACCACAGATCCCTCCTTAGTATAGGGAAAAACCCTGATCATAGCGCCGGCTGTCCCGCTGAAAGGCCCGGTCCACCGCGGCGGCGTGGTCCTCACCGCGCTCCGGCCACCCACCGGGCTGACGCCCTGCCCGGTGGGGCAAATCCATTCCACCCTCCGACATCCCGGTAGAGCGGACCGCTCCTCCCTCGCGCTGTGCCTGTTGCACCATTCGCTCCAAACGCTCCGCCCGCTTCAGCAAAGCGGGCCTTGAGGCCCTTTGTCCAGCCGCTTCCTCCAGCGCAGCAGGCTGCGGTGCCGCCCAGGCCGCGTGCCGGTCTCCCGGTACGAGGAGCCCTGTTGTATGATCCTCTAGCAGAACAGGTAGTCGGACTGCCGCCCCGTTTCCTATCAGATCAGCATTCAGAACAACTCCCTCCGCTCCTAGAGTGCTAATCGTCTCCATCCAGACCTCCTGCGGCAGTTCCATTCCGTCCGCCTCCAGCTCTGCGGCAGAGCGAAGGCCTGTAAATTCCGTCTCCCTCAGTTCCGTGCCTCCGCTTAGCGCAGCTGGAGTGGGAACCCTCGTCTCCGGCCAGCGGGCGGCAACACCCGCCTCTTCCTCCTCCAGCTGGTCCAACAGTTCCTCCAAATAGTCCGTCACACCTGTACCCCTTTCCGCATCCGCTCATAGCGTTCCTGGTCAAAGGTGTGGTTGACCGCCCCCTCTCCTTGGTCGGAGGGAGCCCCGCACACTGGACATCGGTCCTCCTCCGCCTGGATGCGGCAGGCGGGGCACAGCCGCTCCAGTTCCTCCTCCCGGTCCAGCGCTAAGTGGGACAGGCACCACACATAGTCCCGATCCCGCATGGCCTGGACCCTCGGCTCTGAGGGCAGCGCACCGAACGCTTTCAATACCCGCCAGCGCAGCCGGTCCGCTCCGTCGGCAGCTAGTTTTTTTTTAATTCCTCGGCCTCCTCCTGTCCCATGGTGAGGGCCGGATTCTCCTCCCGGTTAAACTGGCTCCAGGTCTTGGCCAGGGTGGCGATCTCCTCCACCCTCAGCCCCGCCAGGACCGCCTCGCCGCCGGAAAATACCGGACGGCCCTCCGCTGTCTCCAGGGCCCGGGACAGCAGGCAGGCATTGGAGCACAGGGCACGCTCTCTGGGTGCTTGGGCCAATTCCTCCGCCTCCCGGTGCGCCTGGAGGACCTCCAGGGCGGACAGCAGGCGCAGCCTCATGCCATTATCCAGCGTCAAGTAGTCCCGGCGTGCCAAAATAGAAGTTTCCACAGCTCACACCTCCGTTTCCAGCCGTTTCCCGGCCACGATGGTCACCTTTTCCAGTACCATGTCACCCAGGGTTCCGGTCTCCTGGATCCCACTCCACTGGCAGTTGGAATAGATGATCTTCCGGTCCGGCTTGCAGATCACAAGAGAAAAATCGCTCAAACCGTAGAAGTCGATCCCATCCCGGATGGCCTCGTCCGTGGCGTACAGACGGGTCAGCTCCAGCACATGGGTGGTCTGACCGGGGACAGTGGCCACCGGCTCCTCCTCGCCGAAGGCCTCCACCGCCCGGCTGGTCTTGGAGGCCCTGGCGGTATAGCTCTGCACTACCGCCGCCTTGACCCCGTTCACCTCCAGATAGATGTCGCTGCTGGTGGGAAATCCCGCGATGCTCAATGTACTCCCTCCTGTCTCCTCAGATGGTAATGCTGGCCGTCAGCCAGATCTGGTTCAGCCCGTGGGCTACCGTAAAGGCAAACTCCACCAGGCACACTGTGGGGTTCTCCGGAAGTGCGGTCACCGTCACACCGTCATAGCCGGTGATGATCTCCCGGCTCTTTTTGTTCTCCAGTTCCAGCACTACCTGAGACCGGATGGCCCCCCGGCTCTGTTCTGTATTTTTTGCACGTCGGAAGCGTGCCCGCAGACTCTCCCGGATGGCCGGGATCACATCGTCTACGATCAATACCGTGGACAGTTCCCTCCAGGTGGCGTCCTCGCTCTCTCCAGAGCGGGTCCTGGTGGTGATCCCCCGGACCACCGAGACCGTCCCTGCCGTGCTGTCCAACGGCATCACACCGCCCCGGACCAGCAAATCAATGTCGTTATCCCCGTACTGGGCGGACAGCCCGTTCAGCCCAAGAAGTTCCGCGCCGCCCAGGGGGACCGCTGGATCTCCCTGGCTTGCAATGGCTCCTGCTACCGCCGCCGCGGCGGTGAGACCGGACAGGGCCGTACCGTCCGCCGATACCCCGCCGGGTGCAGCCAGCACCACCCGTTCGCTGTTCAGCGCCTTGGCCCGGTTTGTAAGTGCAGTGACACTCTCCTCCGCACCTCCGGCCACCACCGCGATGCGCTCTCGCCGTGCGGCGGAGGAGGCAATCACGCTGTCCCGCAGCTTCTGCTGTACCTCTTGGTCCGTGCTGTCGCACACCACCACGCTGATGTTCTCCAAGCTGGACAGGGCCGCAAAGGCGGCCTCATAGCCCTCTGCATTTGCCACAGGGATAGCAGCCACTGCCGCCGCCCCGTTGAGCAGGATCACACGGATCAGCTCCGCCATATCCTGGCTGTCCGCCTGGCTTCCAAAGGCGGCCACCGCCCCCTCATAGCTGGTAATAGTCTGGATCACGCCGGCCTCCGCCTTGGTGTTCACCGCCGCCAGACCCACCGTTTTTCTCCCGCCGCTTCCGCGGACCAGGGAGGACGCGCCGTAGACGGAGTATACCCCCGGGCGCTCGTGTGTGGTCACGTTCATGGATGACTCTCCCCTCTGACCTCAAAGTCCAAAAATGCACCGCTCGGTTCTGTCACGGCGTACAGGCAGGCGGTGCATACTGCCTGGGCTGGCCGTTTCAGCAGACGGCTCTCCCGGTCGTACCCGGTCTCACCGCAGGAAAACTCCCGTATATCCAGTCCCACCGGGCCTGCACCGGCGCAGGCCCCGGCCAGCTGGTCCAGGGCGGCCTGCATGGCCGCTTCTCCAAGCTGGGGCGGTGCATAGAGATCCAATCCGAAGGTGAGCTGCACTTTCTGACCATATACCTCCACCCACTGCTCCCGCTCCCTGTCGTATCGTTCACCCAGATAGTGCTGAAATCCCGCGGGTCCTGCCTGGCATCTCCGGAGAGAGACCACGGCCACCGGTCCATCCAACCTCTCCCGGGGCTCCACTGGCCAGTCGGTCATGGCTTGGAGTCCCTGCTCCCGCAGAAAAGCTGCCAGCTTTTCCCGGAGCCCGTCCAGCCCGCCGCTCATGCGCCCGCCTCCCGGTCTCTGGGCCGGAGCACCGCCCACATATGGGAGGTCCGGCCTCCGGCTTGAATCGGATACGCGGTCTGGACCTCATAGCCGGTCCCATTCCACTCCACCCAGCACCCAGGCGTCAGCGGCTCCTCCGGCTTTCCGAGATATAAAAAGCGGTCCTCACGCCGCAGGCCCAGGGGACTGGGGGCCTCCTGGGCCCGGTCCCGCTCTGTGACCGGCTGGAGGAACGCCTGTGTCCGTACCGTCTCCTCTCCCCGGTGAAGGGCCACGCTCTGCCCGTACCGAGCCAGCAGGGCAGCCCATTCCCGCTCCATCATCCTGCCACCCCCCGAAAGGAAAATCCGCGATCTGCCAGATACGGAGCCATCAGCCGCTCCGCCTGGGCGGTCAGTTCCGCCGCTCCCTGACCGGTTCTGTGGATGGTCAGGTCTCCGGCAGTGAAGGAAGAGACGCCCGACTCCCCCGCCTGGAGCCATGCCAGTACCATCCAGGCGGCCGCCGGTACAAAGGCGCTCTCACAGTCCTCCGGCATCAGGCCGGGGCGCAGCCGCCCCGCTAGTTCCGTCTCCGCCGCCTGGCAGAGCATGACCAGCAGTTCCTCCTGATCCATCCCGCCCCCCAGGGTGCGGACCAGGGCTTGGATCCGCCCGGTCACGACGCCTTCACCGTCAGCACGCGGGAGGCGCCCTGGAACAGCTTGGCAAAGCCGCTGATGGTGGTGATGGCCGCACGCTCCAGCTGCCGGTCGATCAGCTTGTCGTACTCCACCATCACATCACTGCCCTGCACCAGTTCCAGGGCATACCGCTTGTCCAGGCCGATGGCGGTGTTTTTGGGCAGCACGGAGGTCCGCAGCAGGGTGGCGCCCAGGGGGGTGGCCAGCTTTCCGGTCCCCTGGAAGTTCAGGCCGGTGAGGGGATTCTGGAACTCCGCCAGCTTGAGCATCTTCAGCAGTACATCGGAGCTGACCAGCAGTGTGTTCATCTCATAGGGGTCAAAGGCCGCCCAAAAGTCCACCAGTTCGTCATAGGTGAGCACACCGGCCCCCTTGGTTTCCGAGACAGCCGCAGCGTTGCCGTTGCCGTCCCCGTGGATCAGCACATCCACTGCGTCAGCCAGCAGCATCTGGGCAATGTGGCTGCCGATCTGGCGCAGAGTCACGGAGAACAGATCCAGCTTCTGATAGCGCACCGCCTCATAGCTGGCCACCAGCATCCGGCCCCGCTTGCGCAGCTTCACCAGATTGGCCTGGACCTGAATGGTGGTGGCGGGAATGGATGCGCCCTCGTCCACCGCCTTCAGCTCCTTGCTGTCCCCTCCGGCCTGGGCGGTGATGGAGCGGTAGTCCATTCCCTCGAACCGGGTAGTGGCGGCTGTAATGGAGGGGAGCAGGTCCCCCTCCTCCATACCCTGGCGCACCGAGCGGGCAATGTACTCCGGAAAGAGCACCGCGGAGTCCGCAGTGCGGAAGAACTTCTCCACCGGGTCGGAGGCCGCCCCCCGCACCTTGATGTCAAAGCGCTTCAGCTGCCGCTGAAAGGCATCCAGCCCCTCCATTCCAGTTCCCTGATACTGCTCGGATGGATCCAGCCGCTCCAGCACCTGAGTAAAGGAACGGCCCGCCTCCTGATACATCCCCTTTTCCAGTTTGATCGTGTCACAATGATTTGCCATATTGAATGCCTCCTCTCTGAACTTACAGATAGACCACGGCGGTGTGACCGCTGTTGTCCGCACTGACCACAAGAACCTCTGTACCTCCGGCGGAGGCGGGCTTCACGCCGCCGGCCCCGTCGGCGGCCAGCTTCACCCGGCCCAGCGTCACCGTGCCAGAGGTAGGTACGCAGGCGAATCCCTTCACCTGTACCCCGGCGAACCCGCTCCGCACCGACAGGGCCAGCCCGCAGAAGGCGTCTCCGTCTGTGCAGGCCCCCACCTCGCCGTTCCCGGTGATTTTTACTACCTGACCGGGCTTCACGTCCTCTCGGGCCGCAAAGGTAGCGGTCACTATGCCGATGTCCTCAAACGATACTTTGCTCATTCTGACTCCTCCTTTGATGGTTTTCTCTGGCTTAAATCAAAAACGCTCCGTCCTCCCGGGGATCCTCTTCCGGCTTCTGGGCATATTCCAGCTGGACCGGCAGGGGATAATGCTCCCGGGCCCTGGCCTGATAGACTTCTTTCAGCGCCTGAAGTTCCTCGACGTCCAGCTTGTTCACAATTTGCTTCTGGACAGTCCGGTCCAAACCTCCATTGGCCAGCGCCCCCAGCCGCACCACCTCCTCCCGAAGGGAGGACAGCCACTTTCGGCCCAGGGCAGCCTCCCGCTCCAGCCCGTCCAGTTCTCGGATACACCAGTCCCGGCCTGCCGCCAATTCTCTGAGGGTCTGTACCGGCTCCCCAACGGAACAAAGCCCTTTCACCACGCCGGCTCTGGGCTGGGCAGGTACTGCTACAAAGGAGAACTCATAGGCGTCCACGGCTTCTTCCAGCTCAAAAAAACACCGAGCCCCGTCGTAGATCTCTCCGGGCTTGTGCCCGCAGTCCTGCCCACGCTCCGCACCGCAGATGGCGCACACCGCCCGCTCCACAGCGCAGCCTACGCTGACTTCTTTCTTGATTCCCCCCTCGATCTCCGCGATCAGGCTCTGGTTGTCCGGGGTACGCACCATATAGGCCCACCCCTTCAGCCAGCAGTAGCCGTCCCCCGCCTGGGTGAGTCGCTCCGGCTCCCGCACCACCTCCGTGCGGTAGAGCCGGGCAGCCTGGCCCCGCGCACTCCAGCTGTGGTCGAACAGCCCGCTCTTACCCACAAACAGAGGGGCCAGCTGCTCCAGAGTTTTCTCCGGAAACCGCTCCTGGTCCCGGTCCACCTCGTTGTCACATAGGCACAGGGAGAATGCATATACCTCCTGTGCAGACAGAGAGGCCCGGCTCAGCCGGTTGATGTCCTCCAGATGGCCTGGCAGCAGGCCGCTGCCGGCGGGCTGCCGGGATGTTTTTTGGATCCTCATGTGTTCTCCTTTCCGATCTGTTCCGCCTGGGCGTGATAGAGCTCCGCCCGGGCCTCCTCCACCAGATCCTGCAAATTGATGTCCTCCCACTCCACCTCCAGCTCTTCAGGCCAGCCGTGGAGCCTCAGCCACAGCTGGCACACCCGCCGGACCGTGGGCTCCAGACTCCTGCGGATAGCGGTGATTTCGCTGGTAAGAAGGTCGGCCTGCTGGGTGCTCATCCGTTCTGTGGACGACCAAGACAGACCCAGCAGAAAGGGTGGGATCCCGGTCCGTGCAATCAACTGTTCCAAGATCTGCCGCACCGGGACCTCGCTGTCCAGCACCTGGCTGTCCGCGCCGATGACTTTGATATCCACATCTCCAACTGCCACAAAGTCCCGCACTGCTCCCTGACGGCCCGCCTGCATGGCGGCGGACCACTCCCGGGCAATCTGCTGTCCGCGTTCCTGGGCGGAAAGCCCGTCCCGCTCCCCAGGTCGGCACACCACTGCGAAGCGCAGGTTTCCCGCCCGTTCCCAGTTCTGCCCCAGTGCCTGATAGATCTTCAGCAGGATCCCGCTCAGAAACGGCATGGAGCGCAGCAGCGATACCCCGTATGGGTTATCTGTCCCCGGCTGAAATGGGGTGAAAAGCAGCAGTTCCTGCCAAGGCAATTCTACCGGCTGACCATCCCGCCCCCGGACGCACAGCCGGAACTCCAAGGGCGTCTCTCCCTCTCGTATTTCGATCTGTCCGGGGTCAGCACACAGCAGTGCAGCAATGTCCCGTCCCTCCCGATCCAGCACCATCTCCCCTACTCCCTGACCACAGGTCAGCATCGAGTCTAGATACTGGTCCAGAAAGGACTGGATCCCCCGCTGTCCGCGGCCGGTGTCCACCTCCCGAAGGAAGCGCTCCAATCTCGCCTGGGCCGCCCCCGCTCCGCACCGGACCTGTACGCCTCCGCACAGCCTCACCAGCTTCATCAGAGCGGCATCAACGATTGGTACCGCCTCCCGGATGGTTCGATACAGCTCCAGTTCTCCCCGGCGCAGGGGCATATACCGGTCCAGTGCACCAAATGGATGTCCCTCCTGGTTCCGCAGCTGGACCTCAGGCGTCTGCACCACCGGTTTCTTCCGCATAAACCATTTCAATTTCTTCCCTCCATTCCCGCTGTTCGGATATGGGCGGCTTCTCTCATCCGCCGCCCCGCTCCACCGCACCGGCGAAGAACCCTTCTGACCGCCGGCCGGCCACAGTGACCGCGAAATACCGTATATCGTCCATGGCGCGGTCGTGTCTCCCCACCCGGCCACAGCCGGGCGGGGGCCCCGGATCTCATTTTCCTTGGGCGGAGTGAATCCGCCCTGCGGCAATTTTCCGCTCCGCTTCAAATTGACGGCGGCCCCCGCCGCCCCATCGGAGATGGGGCCCAGGAACACGCCCACGCCATTCATCCGCCCCGCTCCACCGCACCGGCGAAGAACCCTTCTGACCGCCGGCCGGCCACAGTGACCGCGAAATACCGTATATCGTCCATGGCGTGGTCGTGTTCCTTGATCACCCGGTCACCGGTGGCTGCGGTGTCCCACCGGTACAGTCCAAACTCCCGGATGGCGTCCCCGCAGGGGGCGCAGATCACAAGCTGACCAGCCCGGAGCAGTTCTGCGGTGCGCCGGATGCCGGAGAGCACCTCGTTTTCCGCCCGATATACGGTCCAGCCACGCCGGAGCAGTTCCTCTCGGAAGCTGGCTGCCGACGGGTCCAGCACCACCCCCCGGATGGCCCGCCCGCCTGCCAGCCGGGCCAAATCGTCGGCGTATTCCCCATCGGTCTGCTGCCGCCCATTTTTTCGGGAATCATAATAGAATTCCGCTGTTCGATACCACACGCCATCCTTCTTTCCCCACAACCCCATAGAGGTAGGGTTCACTGTCCCATAGTCACAAGAAATGTACCACGGCCCATCCAGATCTTCTGGAACAGGCTGCACCAACTCAGGGCCAAAAAAGTCATAGACCAGCCCTTCCGCCACTGCCCATTCTCCTAGCACAAACCTTCGATAGAAGGTTCCTCGGAACATAGCCTCATATCGTGCCAGGACATTCGGGGCTAACCCAGGATTATCCGCCATGGTGAAGGTCAGATGCAGTGCTCCTTTCTTCTCCGCCTTCCGGATCCACTCCTGATAGAACCAGTGCCCTGGGCTCTCCGGGTTGCAAGTGAACCACAGCCGGCTCCCTTCCACTGAGCACCGGGCGCAGACCTGTTCCACAAAGGATCGGGGCATCAGCACCACCTCATCCAACAAGGCCCCAGCCAGAGTGACGCCCTGGATCAGACCGGCGGCCCGCTCATCTGCTCCACCGAACAAAAGGAATGTATTCTCCCGTTCCCCCAACCGCAGAGTGATCTGCCCCCGGGAGATTCGTTCCGTCCAGGAGAAGCCCAGCACCCGCAGGATGGGCTGTACCTCGGACCAGAGATTCCTCCGCACTGATTGGATGGTCTTGCCGCACAAAGCAAAGCGTCTTCCCTGAAAGGAAAGCATCGCCCAGCACAGGAAGGACAGTCCTGCACACAGGGTCTTTCCGCTGCGTACCGCCCCATCGCAGATCAGGGCCTGATAGCCGCAGTCTGGAGAACCGGGCCGCCACCAGGTTAGGACCCTCCGCTGCTTTGGGGAAAAGACCATCGGTGTCACTCCTCACGATCCTCCATTCGCCGGAACAGCTGCTCAAGCTGCTCCTCGCCGCTGGGGCCGCTCAGTTCCAGAAGGCGCTCCAGTGCCTTCATCCGGTCAGTAAACTTCAACTCTACCGTCCCAGCTCCACTCCGCCGGAATTCCGTCAGGGCGGCTAAGTCCAGCCGGCCGATAGACTCCCGCTCCTCCTCCGGAAGATAGGCCAGCTTCACCGCATCATTTACTTTGGCGCAGGCCAAGCGCCGCATTTGCTCCAGAAGGATGTCCCGGCTCAGCCGGCTTCCAATCTTCTTCACACTATCCCTCCTCACCCTGGGGTGGCAGCGGCAAAAAGTTGTACATTTGCGGCCACATTACAAGAAAATTTTTCCGCAAATTGCAAGTGCAAGTTGGACACCTGCACGGTAGAACTTAGTGAATCAGAG
>JAYCWP010000050.1:0-33957 GCA_037257225.1 Lawsonibacter sp. | reverse complement strand
AGCCGGAACCGAGATCTTCGAACACCTGGACGATGGCCTCAATTTTTTGAAAGCACTCAGGGTCGGACAGGGTATCATCCTGTAATATACCACGGATCTGGCACAGCACCTGATAGCTGGCTGATTCCAGCAGATCCTGGGCTGTGAGCGCCAGACCCGGAAAGGAGACGGCAATCTGCCGCCTCTCAAGCAGCTTGGACAGCAGTTCCACTGCAAACTCCATGAGAAATCGCTCCTTTTTTTATAATAGGACCAGAACTGGTCCTATTATAGCATCGCTTTTCCATAAAATAAAGGAGAAGATTTGATGGGATAGAGGCAGGTGACCGCGGGTGGGGGAGCAGAAGATCAAACAGGACCAGATCCGGATCGGCGAGAACATCCGCCGTCTCCGGCTGGAGCGGGGACTGGGGCAGACGGAGATGGCCCGGAAGCTCCAGCTTGCCGGTGTGGAGATGACCCGGGAGACCTTGGTAAAGATTGAACGGGGGACACAGCATATCACGGCCAGCCAGCTGCGGGGGATCCGGGACCTGCTGGGCACGACCTATGATATATTATTGAAGGAAACCCCTTGAACCTGCGGATGCCGCGGTTCAAGGGGTTTTTGCTGTCATTTGCCGGGGAGCAGGGCGGAGGCGTTCCGGACTCCGGGATCGAAACGCGCTTTTTGGCCTGCGGGACTCCAGTACCCGGCGGCTGGGCCGCGGGGGAAGGCTAGCGGCGCAAATACTCCGGCGGGCGGTATTGCAGGGCCTCGGCCAGGTGCTGGGGCTGGATGTCCGGGGAGCCGTCCAGGTCGGCGATGGTCCGGGCCACCCGGCGGATGCGGTCATAACTGCGGGCGGTGAGTCCCATCCTGGCGAAGGCCCCACGCATGATTTTCTGGCAGGGAGAATCCAAGGCACAGAACCGCTCCAGGGCGGACGGGTCCATCTGGGCGCTGCACCGGCAGCCATCCCGGCTGTTCTGGACTGCTCGGGCCTGGTCTACCCGCTCCTTCACTGCGGCCGAGGACTCGCCGGGGTCCCGCTGGGCCAATTCATCAAAGTCCAGGGCGTCTACCTCCACAAACAGGTCGATGCGGTCCAGAAGGGGACCGGACAGGCGGGAGAGGTACTTCTGAACCTCGTTTTCTGTACAGCGGCACCGGCCGGAGGGGTGTCCGTACCAGCCGCATTTACAGGGGTTCATGGCACATACCAGCATAAAGCGGCTGGGATAGGTCACGGAGCCGGAAGCCCGGGAGATCTGCACCTGTCCATCTTCCAGAGGCTGGCGGAGTACCTCCAGCACATCCTTTTGAAACTCCGGAAGTTCGTCCAGGAACAGGACCCCGTTGTGAGCCAGGGAGATCTCGCCAGGGCGGGGGTTGGCTCCACCGCCAGACATTCCCACAGAGGAAATGCTGTGGTGAGGGGAACGGAAGGGGCGGCGTGTAATCAGGGGATGCCTGGGGTCAGTCAGCCCAAGGACTGAATGGATCTGAGTGACCTCCAGAGCCTCCTCGCGGGTCAGATCAGGTAGGATAGAGGGCAGTCGTTTGGCCAGCATGGATTTTCCGGAGCCTGGCGGCCCTACCATTAAAATGTTGTGGCTGCCAGCGGCGGCGATTTCCAGAGCGCGCTTCACCGGGGCCTGTCCTTTCACCTGGGCGAAGTCGGGGCCTGGCTCAGGTTCCAAGGCGCCCTCCCAGCGGGGAGCGGGAGGGATGGGTTCTTCTCCGGTGAAATGGCGCACCAGTTGGGGAACGTCGGCCACAGGATAAATCTCCGGCCCGCCGGCCAGAGTGGCTTCGGCGGCATTTTCCTGGGGGACGAAGAGTTTCCGGATGCCCAGATCCCTGGCGGCCAGGGCCATGGGCAGCATTCCTGTGCAGGGGCGCAGCTGCCCCGACAGGGAGAGTTCTCCCAGAAAGGCACAGCCACTCTCTTGGAGGCGCAGCTGCCCACCGGCGGCCAGCAGACCGACCAGAATGGGCAAGTCGTACAGAGTCCCGATTTTCTTCACATGAGCAGGGGCTAGATTGACGGTGATCCGACTGACTGGGAACGTGAATCCACAATTTTTAATGGCGGAACGTACCCGCTCCCGTGCCTCGTTCACTGCTGCGTCCGGCAGTCCGACAACGGTGAAGGCGGGCAGGCCGCTTGACAGATCGCATTCTACTGACACCGGATAACCCGTGATACCGTGGAGTCCAAGGGATTGGATAGGATAGACCATGGGAAGCACCTCCTCACCCAGATGGGATCAATAAGTGATTTGGGATGAAAGTTCCGAACCAGATATCGGAAAAGCATAGGAACGGTTGAGAAACAGAGCCTAGAGTTGTACCCATTGTAAGCTTTTGCAAGAATTATTGCAATAGGAACAGGTATTTTTGTGTATAAAAAGAATAAAAAAAGACGCCAAATGAATTTACAAATGGTACAAAAAGTGATAAACTAAAGGACGCCAAGAAGATCCAGCCGCTCCCAATTGCCCGGGGGCGGTGCTGTCATGTGGTTTTATAAGTAAATACTTATAGATGTTATAACCATTTCCGACATAGGCTTTTTGACGGGAAGACAGTAAAATAGGGCAGAGAACCGTTCAGAGGAGAGGGCCTGCGGGCCTTGTCCTCTGTACAGTATCATTATCATTGATTAAGGAAGAAAGTAGGGAACTCTATGGCAAGAAAGTTCAAAACCATGGACGGTAACAACGCTGCTGCATACGTCAGCTATGCGTTTACTGAGGTAGCCGGCATCTACCCCATTACCCCGTCCAGCCCCATGGCCGACTATGTGGACCAGTGGGCCGCCCAGGGCCAGAAGAATATTTTTGGCACTACCGTGAAGGTCATTGAGATGCAGTCTGAGGCTGGTGCCGCCGGTACCGTTCATGGCTCCCTGGCCGCTGGTGCTCTGACCACCACCTATACCGCCTCTCAGGGCCTGCTGCTGATGATCCCCAATATGTACAAGATCGCCGGCGAGCTGCTGCCCTGCGTGTTCCATGTCTCCGCCCGTACTGTGGCTGCCCAGTCTCTGAACATCTTTGGCGACCACTCTGACGTCATGGCCTGCCGCCAGACTGGCTTTGCTATGCTGGCCGAGGGCAACGTGCAGGAGGTTATGGATCTGGCTCCTGTGGCCCATCTGTCTGCCATCAAGGGCCGTGTCCCCTTCATCAACTTCTTCGACGGCTTCCGTACCTCTCACGAGATCCAGAAGGTTGCCATTTGGGACTACAAGGATCTGGCCGAGATGGTGGATATGGACGCTGTGGAGGCTTTCCGCAAGCGCGCTCTGAATCCCGAGCACCCCACCATGCGTGGTTCCCACGAGAACGGCGACATCTTCTTCCAGCACCGCGAGGCCGCCAACAAGTACTACGACGCTCTGCCTGAGATCGTCGAGGAGTACATGGGCAAGGTCAATGCCAAGCTGGGCACCGACTATCAGCTGTTCAACTACTACGGCGCTGCCGACGCGGACCGCGTCATCATCGCCATGGGCTCCATCTGCGACGTGGCTGAGGAGGTCATTGACTATCTGAACGCCCACGGTGAGAAGGTCGGCCTGGTAAAGGTCCGTCTGTACCGCCCCTTCCGCGCGGACAAGCTGCTTGCCGCCATCCCCGCTACCGCCAAGAAGATTGCGGTTCTGGACCGTACCAAGGAGCCCGGCGCTCTGGGCGATCCCCTGTACCTGGACGTGATCACCGCTCTGGCTGGCGCTGGCATCACCGACAAGACCGTGGTGGCTGGCCGCTATGGCCTGGGCTCCAAGGACACTCCCCCCAAGAGCGTGTTCGCCGTGTATGAGAACCTGGCTCAGGATGCTCCCAAGAACCACTTCACCATGGGTATTGTGGATGACGTCACCAACACCTCCCTGGAGGAGAAGGACGCCCCCAACACTGCTGCTGAAGGCACCATCGAGTGCAAGTTCTGGGGCCTGGGCGGCGACGGCACCGTGGGCGCTAACAAGAACTCCATCAAGATCATCGGCGACCACACTGACAAGTATGTTCAGGCGTACTTCCAGTACGACTCCAAGAAGACCGGCGGCGTGACCATCAGCCACCTGCGCTTCGGTGATCACCCCATCCGCAGCCCCTACTACATCAACAAGGCTGATTTCGTGGCCTGCCACAACCCCTCCTACATTGTGAAGGGCTTCCCCATGGTCCGCGACGTTAAGCCCGGCGGCACCTTCCTGATCAACTGCCAGTGGTCTGAGGCCGATCTGGAGAAGCACATGCCTGCAGAGGCCAAGCGTTACATCGCTGCCAACAACATTCAGGTATACACTCTGGACGCCATCGACCTGGCTGCCCGCATCGGCATGGGCAAGCGCACCAACACCATCCTTCAGTCTGCTTTCTTCTCCCTGGCCAAGGTCATGCCCCAGGAGGAGGCTATCCAGTACATGAAGGACGCTGCTACCCGCTCCTACCTGAAGAAGGGCCAGGATGTGGTAGATATGAACCATAAGGCTATCGATGCTGGTGCCACTGCCTACAAGAAGTTCGAGGTTCCCGCTTCCTGGGCTACTGCC
This sequence comes from Lawsonibacter sp., assembly GCA_037257225.1. Taxonomy (GTDB): domain Bacteria; phylum Bacillota; class Clostridia; order Oscillospirales; family Oscillospiraceae; genus Lawsonibacter. The sequence continues at coordinate 29,410 of JAYCWP010000050.1, read as the reverse complement.
GAGGACGTAAAGAAGGAGAGCGGTCACACTGGTCCCGCCAAGCTGGTGGACATGGTAAACAAGATCCTGGATCCTGTGGACCGCATGGACGGCGACAGCCTGCCTGTTTCCGCTTTCGAGGCCCATGTGGATGGTACCTTCGAGCTGGGCGCTGCTGCCTATGAGAAGCGCGGCGTGGCCGTGTCTGTCCCCGCTTGGGATGCTACCAAGTGTATCCAGTGCAACCAGTGTTCCTTCGTCTGCCCCCACGCCACCATTCGTCCTTACGCTCTGACTGAGGAGGAGGCTAAGAACGCCCCCGAAGCCGCCAAGATCGTGGACATCAAGGCTGGCAAGGGCAAGGGTGTTTATAAGTTTGCCATCGCTGTCAGCCCCCTGGACTGCATGGGCTGCGGCGTGTGCGCCAAGATCTGCCCTGTGGGTGCCCTGACTATGGTGCCTCAGGAGCAGGAGGCTGCCCAGCAGGACGTGTTCAACTACATGGTGGCCAACATCGCCGCCAAGGAGGATGTGGCCGACCTGACCGTGAAGGGCAGCCAGTTCAAGAAGCCTCTGCTGGAGTTCTCCGGCTCCTGCGCCGGCTGCGCCGAGACCTCTTATGCCCGCCTGATCACCCAGCTGTTCGGCGACCGGATGTATATCTCCAACGCCACCGGCTGTTCCTCCATCTGGGGCGGTCCCGCCGCGACCTCTCCCTATGCCACCACGGCTGAGGGCAAGGGTCCCGCCTGGGCCAACTCCCTGTTCGAGGACAACGCCGAGCACGGCCTGGGTATGTATCTGGGCCAGAAGGCCATCCGTGAGCGCCTGATCGCTCAGATCAAGGGCATGGCTGAGTCTGACAAGGCCAGCGAGTCCTTCAAGGCTGCTTTCCAGGCCTTCCTGGACACTAAGGACGACAGCACTGCCAATGCTCCCGCTGCCAAGGCTCTGATTGCCGAGCTGGAGAAGGCCGCCGCTGAGGGCTGCCCTGTGGCTCCCGCCGTCTTGGCTGAGAAGGAGTACCTGTCCAAGAAGTCCGTGTGGATCTTCGGCGGCGACGGCTGGGCCTATGACATCGGCTTCGGCGGCGTGGACCATGTCCTGGCCTCCGGTGAGGATGTCAACGTCTTCGTGTTCGACACCGAGGTGTACTCCAACACTGGTGGACAGGCTTCCAAGGCGTCTAACATCGGCCAGGTGGCTCAGTTTGCCGCTGCCGGTAAGACTATCGCCAAGAAGAGCCTGGCGGAGATCGCCATGACCTATGGCTATGTGTACGTGGCCCAGGTGGCTATGGGCGCCAACATGAACCAGACTCTGAAGGCCATTGCTGAGGCTGAGGCTTATCATGGTCCCTCTCTGATCATCGGCTATGCTCCCTGTGAGATGCACAGCATCAAGGGCGGCATGACCAACTGCCAGTCCGAGATGAAGAAGGCTGTGGAGTGCGGTTACTGGAACCTGTTCCGCTTCAACCCCGCTCTGAAGGCCGAGGGCAAGAACCCCTTCACCCTGGACAGCAAGGCTCCCGCCGGCGGTTATCAGGAGTTCCTGATGAACGAGGCCCGTTACTCCAGCCTGACCCGCTCCTTCCCCGACCGCGCCAAGGAGCTCTTCGCCCTGAACGAGGAGACTGCCAAGGCCCGTTACGAGAAGCTGCTGCGTCTCCAGAAGATGTACGAGGCCTGATCCTGGCCTGCGCCTGAGATCAAACCTGAATGAAACCGGGGTGGATATTTTCCGCCCCGGTTTTTTATAAACCCGTTGTGTTCGTTGAATAGCCACAGATTTTCTGGACAGAACAAAATCCCCGCCGTGGGAAGATATAGATGAAGAACAAAGATGTGCCGCATAGCGGCACATCTTTGTTCTTCATCTGAATAGGAATCATAAAATTCCTGACGTTGAATCTGTTCTCAGAAATATTTACCACGCTCTGCCACTTTGGTGAAGAGTGGCGAGTATCCGGTGAGAAGGCGAAAGGAGGCGGCCCTATAAGGCCGCCTCCCATGGATGTTTCGTATTTTGTAGTTTCTTATGCGGCAGGAATGGTGAGAACCTGGCCGATCTGGATCTGGTTGGGGTTCTGGATCAGCTTCTGGTTGGACTGATAGATGACCTCCCACTTGGTGCCGGTGCCCAGATACTTCTGGGCAATGGACCACAGGGAATCGCCGGCCTTCACGGTGTAGGAACCGGAGGGCTGCTGGGGCTCAGCAGGTTTTTCAGGCTTGGTGGGCTGCTCGGGAATCTCAGGCTCTGCGGGCTGCTCGACAGCGTTGCTCACCAGAGTGTTTCTGGGATCGTTGCCTTCATAGCGATAGATGGGGAAGTTCTTGGTGGACTCATCATAGGAGACCACGCCGTATTGCACCAGGGTGCCATCGTAACCGTTGGAATCGTTCACATCAGGCTCCATGATCATGGCGATAACATTGCCAGAGACCTGGTCCATGGGAATGACATACGCGCCCTTTTCAAAAGTGACATTGGCGGTGTCCCGCAGATCAGCGGTGAAGCCAGCCTTCTTTTCGTTGTAGGTATACTCACCAACATAGTAGTATTGCTTCAGCTGAGCAGTAGAGCCGGCCTCCAGCTCATAGTACTCCGCACCCTGATTCTGGAGGATATACAGAATCTTTTCCGCATTGGGAATGTCCTTGGGGATGACGTAAGCGGTGGGCCGGATGCGGCTGCGCACCACAGTATCGTTCATGGACAGGGTAGCAGAGGAGGATTTGACATCGCTGCCGTCCATGCTGTACTGATAGGTAGTCAGGGCGGTGGGGGACTGAGTCTTGCCAGAGGCAACTTGCTGGAGGATCACGGTGTCCTCAGCATCAAAGACCTTGCCATCCGTAGTGACCTGGGCACGGGCATCGGCCACAGCCTTATTGATGGCATCATCGTTGGCCACGGCATAATCAATAATAGAGTGTGCGGCGTTCTGCTGGGAGTAGACCCGGCGGGCGAAGTTGGTGGATCCGGCGCCGATGCCGCGGGTCTCTACCAGGATGGAGATGGAGTTATACAGGCCATAGTAGGCACGGCCGATGGGGTTGTTCACGGTGGTGCCGTAGTGATAGATCCGTAGGCCGGAGTCAGCAGCATTCTTGTGCAGACCGTCCACGGCTTCCTCAGCCAGCTGATTGACCAGAGGATCATTGTTCAGACTGCTGGCGGGGGTGGACTGCATATCATCGGCGTCCTCCATATAGCCGTCCTCTGTGACGCCGTAGAAGGTGAACTCGTGGCCGTCCATAACCACCTCAGGCATGAAGTACCGGTAAGCGGTGTGCAGATAGGCCAGTTCTGGGGCCTTGAGGGCCATGTGATCCCGGTTCATATCGAAGCCCTGATAGGTGGCGCGGGTGAAGAGATAGGAGCCGTCGGGATTGATGCGGGGGACGACGATCACATTAACGTCATCCAGGACCTCTTCACCGTAACTTCCGCACAGGTCGGAGACCATGACCAACGCACCTTCACCGGCAGCGGGCTCATTCGGATGGATCTGGGACTGGATCCAGACTGTGAGCTTACCATTCTCGCTGACCAGCTTTCCGGCTTCCTCCAGGGATTTTGCGGAGGAGAGATCGGTCTCAGTGAATACGGCGATGGGCATATCATATTGATAAGCGGGGGTCTTGCCCAGGCTGTACAGGTACATATCCTTTTCAGCTTTGTCCTTCTCGGCCAGATAGCTCATCATCTCATCCTGAGTTGTGAACTGATGATCGGCCCGGTCCTTTGTGAAGAAGGGGGTGTCATATTCCTTAAAATCCTTCAGTGTTTCGGTGGAGAAATATTTGTCCAGCACCTCGTCCGCCCAGAGGATCAGCAAAGAGTCTCGGGATCCCTGATCATAGTTTTCAGGTACATTTTTCAGATTTGGAGAGGTAGGTTCATAGCCTGTGTAGGCCATCTTTCCTGTCTCTACCTCCAATTTCAGAGAACCAGCGTCCAGATCCTTTTGGGTTACATTGAAAATCTTGCAGACATTGTAGTAGCCATCACCCCGGACCCAATAGCTATAAGTGCCGGGCTCGCTGACGAGATAGTCTCCCTCTGCGTCTTTTTTCACTTCGGGCAGAGCCTTGACGGCATCTTCACCACTATCAGCAGGAACACCTGTATGTACAGTGATGGTGACATCCTCTGCCTTGACGTCATCAGGGTACTGGAATTCCAACTCTGCTCCGCCTGCAGCAAGGGAGGGGGTGATCATCATGCCGGCTACGAGCGCTCCGGACAGCAGCAGGCTGGTCCATTGGTGGGTTCGGGTCGATTTCATGTTAACACTCCTTTTCTTTTTCATGCTGGAAACAGGGCCGATGAGGTGCGGGATGCGGATACCTGATACAACATTTTTTCTATTTTCAGGTAATCCAGAATCGCGCCCCAAATGGTTGGCTGTATTATATCACAGAGGGATTCTTGTTTCAATCTGCACATGATAATTTGTTCGAAAAAGAATATAGTTGGGCGAAATGCACAAAAATGGAGTTGGATTTTTTGGATGAAACATAGAGAGAAATAAAATACCGCCCGGTATCTTAAATACCGAGCGGATAAGAGCTTAGAATAACAATTCCCGAGAAATCTCGGACAAGCTGTGCACGCCGCACATGACCATAGTGTCCTCAAGTTCACTTTTCAGCTTTTGGGTGAGCAGGCGAACACCCTCTGCACCGCCGCCGTAAACTGCGGTGACGTATGGGCGTGCCAACAGAACGCCATCGGCCCCAAGAGCCAGCGCCTTACACACATCCACGCCGGTGCGGATACCGCCGTCCACCAGAATGGTCATCTGTCCCTTCACTGCATCGGCGATGGCAGGCAGAACCTGGGCTGTGGCGGGGACGCCATCCTGGACACGGCCGCCGTGATTGGAGACGATGATGCCGGCAGCACCGGCATCCAGAGCTTTCCGAGCCCCTGCAACAGTCATGACGCCCTTGATGAGGAAGGGGACTTTGACATAGTCAATGATCTCCCGCAGTTCCTCTACCGTCTTGGAGCCGGCTGGGGGTGTCAGACCCTTGAGGAAGGGCAGGCCGGCAGCATCGATATCCATGGCAAATACTTTGGCCCCAGAAGCTTTGGCACGGTCCAGCTTGGTGTATAGGGTGTCCCTGTCCCAGGGCTTCACTGTGGGGATGCCACGCCCCCCAGCGGCACCAATGGCGGCGGCAGCAGCGGTGAATACATCTGGATTCGTGCCGTCGCCGGTGAAAGCCGCAATTCCTGCGTCAGCACAGGCGGGGACCAGAATGTTGTTATACTCCATATCGTTGAACTTGTCCCCATAGTGGAGGTTCACAGCACCCACAGGGCCCGCAAAGACAGGAAGCTGGTAGGTCTCACCGAAGAAAGAGAAGCGGGTGTCTACCTGTTTGTTTCCACAGATAGTGTCCATGTTGAGATAGAGTGCCTGCCATGCCTCGTAGTTGCGGACAGCCACAGTTCCGGTACCCTTGGAACCCGGCCCAGGCATCGTGCTGCCACAGGCCCGGCCATTGCACACCGGGCAGGCTTTGCAATAGGGACCGCTGCAGGTGCGGGCGGCCGACAGTACATCTTGATAGGTCACAAAAACCCCTCCTTATACAATTCTTTTGTATTTTAGCTGTTCAGCGTCCCCACGTCAAGTGGGAGAGGGGATGGGAAGATGGCCTTCCAACCAATTCAACAGATCGGCCCATACTTCACAACGGTTTTGCTCATGGAGCAGTTCATGTCTGGCGCCAGGATAGAGGTGGACAGAGAGGTTTTGGCAGCCGGCAGTTCGGAACAACCGGGCCACTTTCTCAACACCGCGGCCCATGCCCCCTACTGGGTCCTCCTGGCCGGAAAGAAAACAGATTGGAACAGAGGGATCCATCCGGGCCAGCTGATCCCGTTGTGCAATGAACTGAAGACCACCCATCATATCGTGGAACAGTGAGACAGTAGGAAGAGGCTGGCAGAGGGGGTCAGAAAGAAAGGCATCAACCTCTGCTGAATCCCGGGAGAGCCAGTCGGAAGAGGTGCGGTTGGGGCGGAACCTTCTATTATATGTCCCAAGAGACAAGGCGTGTACCAGGTGGCTGAACCCGTGTGGTCCCAGTCGGCAGCACTCGAGCGCTGAGATAACTTTGGCCAGTGCAACCAGTGGAGCGGGTTCCTGCCCGGTGCCCATCAGCACAGCGCCGGATATTGTGCCCGGCCACAGGATCAGATAGGTTCGGGTGAGAAAGGATCCCATAGAGTGTCCCAAGAGAAAGTAAGGGAGCCCTGGATGGCGGGTCTCTTCCAGGTTCCTCAGGGTGCGGACATCCTGAACGGCCAGGGTCCAGCCATTCTCGGGGGCAAAGAAGCCATAGGAGCCGTCGGACACCGTTCGTCCGTGGCCGAGGTGGTCTTCGCCGCATACCAGAAAACCGTGTTCCGCCAAAAAGCAGGCTGTCTCATCATAACGGCCAATATGCTCTGAAATTCCGTGAACCAGCTGAACAATCCCCCGGGGCGGCCTATCCGGAACCCACTCCAGGGCATGGATGGAGCAGCCGTCCCGGGCAGAGGGATAGTGAAAGTGTGTGGTATGGATCATGGAAATAGCCCCTTTCTGACGCAGGCTCCGTTTGGCGGAGGGTGTACCTGTCTCAACTTTACCACAGGAGGCGGACCATGACCAGAGGAATTTTACAGAACCCTCTCCAGAAAGGTGCGGATCTGAGCTGCATGGGACTGGGATTCGTCTTGAATATCCTCCAACAGGTGACTAAGGCAGGGATCATCCGAGGCTGTCTGGGCCAGCCAGGCGGCCTGCGCAGCATGCTGCTGAGACTGCTGGAACAAGACACGCAGGGTAGTGGATAGCGATCCGGATGGGAGAGTACCCTGGCCTTTCGGGGTATAGCGCTGGCCGGTAATGAGAAAATAGGCAGCAGACAGACGGCGAAGCTGCCGTTGCTGGTCGGAAGCAAGAGAATTAAGAAGGTGTGTGATACGGCCTCCACCTCGCCGGACCAGGTGGCGGATGGAAGCACAATCTGTGTGGAGCTGGTCTATGAAAGACTCCAGCTGGGGAGCATACTGAGTTGAGTGCTCACCCAGACAGGAGGGAGCGAGAGCAGGCTCCGTGGAGTGGATGGCCTGTGCAGAGGAACGGAGTGCGGGGAGCAAAGGCTGGATAGGACTGAGAGACTGGTCGGGCATGACCCGATTCCAGACCCGTGCAAAGACTTCTGGGTCGAAGGGGCGCAGCGAAAGGCCGCGTTCCGACAGCTGCTGATCCATGTAACAGTACCTCCCAAATCAGTGTCATTCCCTCTATCCTATGACAGGATTTGAAAAAGGGGAACGATTGAAAAAAGAGCCAGGTCGGGTGACCTGGCCCTTGATTTGATGATATAATGTGGGAAAAGCGCTGCCGAATGAAATCAGAGAATATCAATGTGCTCCCCATTGAGAGCTTTGTTCATACTGCGTACGGCACAGAACTTGCCGCACATAGAGCAGGAGTCGTCGTGCTCCGGGGAACGATCAGCCCGTATGGATTTGGCGGTCTCCGGATCCAACGCACAGGCCCACTGGCCCTCCCAGTCCAGAGCCCGGCGGGCGTCTCCCATTTTATCATCGATCTCCCGGGCGCCACGGACACCCTTGGCGATGTCGGCGGCATGGGCGGCGATTTTGCTGGCCATGATGCCTTGTTTCACATCATCCAGATTGGGGAGAGCCAGATGCTCGGCAGGGGTGACGTAGCATAGGAAGGCGGCCCCATGCATAGCGGCTACTGCTCCGCCGATGGCGGCAGTGATATGATCGTAACCGGGGGCGATGTCGGTGACCAGAGGGCCAAGCACATAGAAGGGGGCGCCCATACAGATGGTCTGCTGGACCTTCATGTTGGCGGCGACTTGATCCAGTGGCACATGACCAGGGCCCTCCACCATGACCTGTACGTCTTTGTCCCAGGCACGGCGGGTCAGCTCTCCCAGCCGGACCAGCTCCTCGATCTGGCACACATCGGTGGCATCAGCCAAACAGCCGGGGCGGCAGGCATCTCCCAGGGAGATGGTCACATCGTATTCCCGGCAGATGTCCAGGATCTCGTCATAATATTCGTAGAAGGGGTTCTCCTCCCCGGTCATACACATCCAGGCGAATACCAGGGACCCGCCTCGGGAGACGATGTTCATTTTCCGCTTATGCTTCCGAATCTGGTCGATGGTCTTTCGTGTAATGCCGCAGTGGAGGGTGACGAAGTCTACACCGTCCTGAGCATGGAGGCGGATCACATCGATAAAGTCCCGGGCAGATAAGGTATCCAGATCTCGCTGGTAGTGAATGACGCTGTCGTAAACAGGAACAGTGCCGATCATAGCGGGGCACTCGGCGGTGAGTTTCCGGCGGAAGGGCTGGGTGTCTCCGTGGCTGGACAGGTCCATGATGGCTTCTGCACCCATAGACACTGCGGAGCGGACCTTTTCCATCTCTACATCATAGTCCTTGCAGTCCCGAGAGACTCCCAGGTTTACATTGATCTTGGTGCGGAGCATAGAACCGATTCCCTGGGCATCCAGGCAGGTGTGCAGGCGGTTTGCGGGGATGGCGACCTTGCCCTCTGCCACCAGGGGCATGAGCTCCTCGGGGCGCATCTGCTCCTTCCGAGCAACAATCTCCAATTCAGGGGTGAGGATGCCGCGGCGGGCGGCATCCATCTGTGTGGTGTAATTTCGTTCCATGTGGCAGTCTCCTTTTGTTATTTTAAGGGGTATTCAACATTCTGTCAGGTGATATGCATGGTTCAAGGGACCGGAACCGGCGCCAAGATCCAGCATCGCGCGCAAGGCACCGGAGAGGTACTCCTTCGCCCGGGCCACAGCCTCCTCCAGAGGAAGTCCCAAGGCAAGGTTTGCGGCGATGGCGGAAGAGAGCGTGCAGCCGGTGCCGTGGGTGTTGGGATTATCGATCCGCTCACCCCGAAACCAGCGTAATTGTCCCCGGTTATAAAGCACATCGTCGGCGTCCTGGATGGCGTGCCCCCCCTTGCACAACACGGCGCAGCCGCAAGAGTCGCCGATGATCCGGGCGGCTTCCTCCATTCCCTGCTCATCCTGGATGCTCAGACCAGAAAGAACCTCCGCCTCTGGGATGTTGGGTGTGATGAGGATGGCCAGGGGGAGCAGCCGCTCCCGCAGTGCCTCCAATGCCTCCTCCTCCAGCAGGCGAGAACCGCTGGTGGACACCATTACTGGGTCTACCACCAGGTTTTGAGCCTGGTAGTGGGTCAGCCGATCCGCAATGACCCGGATGAGGGGAGCGGAAGATACCATCCCTGTTTTCACAGCGTCCGGAACGATGTCAGAAAAGATACAGTCCAGCTGGAGGGCGAGGAATTCTGGGGAGCACTCCAGCACACCCTGGACACCCGTGGTGTTCTGTGCGGTAAGGGCCGTAATGGCGCTCATGGCGTAGACACCATGCATGGTCATAGTCTTGAGATCGGCCTGGATGCCGGCGCCACCGCTGGGATCGCTGCCGGCAATGGACAGAGCTGTTTTCATATCTGGCTCCTCTCTGCGCTGGGGGCGCGGTTCTGGAAGGACTGAAAATAGGCGCGAATATCGGGACAGGTCATGGGTCCGCTCATAACACAGGCGCCTGCGGCCCCAGCCTGAAGTACATTGGGAAACTGTTCCGGAGAGATCCCACCGATGGCATATACAGGAAGAGAGACTGTATCGCAGACCTGGCGGAGCAGTTCCAGCCCACGGGGAGGGATACCCGGTTTACAGCTGGTGGAAAAGATATGGCCCAGAGTGATATATGTGCAGCCCAGGCTCTGAGCCTCCCGGGCCTCCTCCAAAGAGTGACAAGAGGCCCCGAGGAGGGAAAAATGGGCCCGGACTTCCCAGTTCAGTCCGCGGAGGGCGGGCATGGGCAGATGGATGGCGTCCGCCCCCAGGGCCAGGGCGGCCTTCGGATGGCCGTGCAGGATACAAGGGATGCCGGCCCGATGGCACAGGGCTAAGACTGGACGGGCAAGGGAGGCATATTCCTCCGGTGTCAGGTCCTTCTCACGGAGGAGGATGGCTCCGGCTCCGGCCCGGGCGATGTCCTCCAGGCGGGGGAGAAAGGGGGAGGGGCACAGGGTGCGGCTGGTGACACAGATCAGCTTAGACATAGAGGTAGTCGTTGAGGACGGGCTGGAGCCCCTCGGACTCCATATCCCGGTACATCTGGTCAAAGCTGCGGCTGTCGTCGATCTCAAACTGCTCGTCGCCTTGGGCGCCGTCCCCCTCCTTCCCCGTATATTTACGTTCATGATCCCCGATACCGGTAGAGACGCCTGCGGAGACCTTGGTGGCGGCGATTCGGACGATTCCATTGCGGAAACGCTCGCTCTCCCGGGAGGAGACGGTGATCCCTGCGAAGGGAAGGAAGATACGGTAGGCGCACAGCACCTGGCACAGCTGACGCTCCCCCACATCCAGAGGGGTGATCTTGTCATTGTTGACAATGGGGCGCAGGCGGGGGCAGGACAGGGACATTTCTGCATGGGGATATTTGCGCTGGAGATAATAGAGGTGCAGGGCGCTGGCCAGGGCGTCCTTTCGGAAGTCTGACAGCCCCAGCAGAGCAGAAAAGGCCACCCCGCGCATCCCGCCCCGGAGGGCGCGCTCCTGGGCGTCAAAGCGGTAGGGCCATACACGTTTATGGCCCATCAGGTGCAGGGTCTCGTACTTATCGGCATCGTATGTCTCCTGAAAAACGGTGACATAGTCGGCTCCGCACTGGTGGAGATAGCGGTATTCGTCCGTGTTGACGGGGTAGATCTCCAGCCCCACCATACGGAAGTATTTTCGGGCCAGCTTGCAGGCCTCACCGATGTAAGCTACATCACTCTGAGCACGGCTCTCGCCGGTCAGGATCAGAATCTCCTCCATGCCGCTGTCGGCGATGACCTGCATCTCATGCTCGATCTGTGCCATATCCAGCTTCATCCGCTGGATGTGGTTGTAGCAGTTGAATCCGCAGTAGACGCAGTAGTTTTCGCAGTAATTGGCGATGTACAGGGGGGTGAAGAGATAAACAGTATTGCCGAAGTGCCGGCTGGTTTCCAGACGAGCCCGGGCAGCCATCTCTTCCAGGAAGGGCTCAGCGGCAGGGGAGAGAAGAGCCTTAAAGTCTTCCACAGAGCAGGTCTCATGATCCAGAGCGGCCCGCACATCCCGGGCAGTATAGCGGGCGGGGTCATAAGAGTCCATCTGTCCAATCACCTTGTCCCGGATGTCAGACTGGAGCTGTTCCATGCCGGGCAGATACTCCATGTGGCTTTTCCGGGAGGAGGGATCGGTTTCCAGCTGGTGCTTTCGGGCCAGGGCCTGGGGAGAGAGAAATTCGGAGTCCACCAAAAAACGGTTTTCCATGCTGTTCTGCCTCCTTAGTCCCGGAGAAAGCCGGTGAGAGGATCGGAGGGGGCAGCCCCACGGCTGAGTACCCGGCCGGGGCCGGACAGATAGGCTTTCCGGCCTGACTCAATGGCTTGACGGAAGGCGGAGGCCATGAGGGGCAGGTCTCCTGCGGTGGCCAGGGCGGTGTTGGCCATGATAGCCGCTGCTCCCATCTCCATTGCCTCGCAGGCCTGAGAGGGGCGGCCAATGCCAGCATCCACAATGATGGGAAGATCGATCTCATCGATGAGGATCTGGATGAAATCCCGGGTGGCCAGCCCCTTGTTGGAGCCGATAGGAGAGGCCAGTGGCATCACTGCCGCAGCTCCGGCATCGGCCAGAGCCCGGGCGGTGTAGAGGTCGGGGTACATATAGGGCAGGACTACAAAGCCCTCCCGGGCCAGCAGCTCCGTGGCCCGGACGGTCTCGGCGTTGTCCGGAAGGAGGTATTTACTGTCCCGCATGATCTCTACTTTGACAAAGTCTCCACAGCCAAGTTCCCGGGCTAGCCGAGCGATGCGGACGGCCTCCTCTGCATTCCGGGCGCCGGAAGTGTTGGGCAGGAGAGTGACTCCCTTGGGGATGTAGTCCAGGATATTTTCCTGCTCCCTGGTGTTGGCACGGCGGACCGCCAGGGTGATAAGCTCTGCTCCGGCGTCCCGGACAGCAGACTCAATGAGCTTCAGGGAGTACTTCCCGGAGCCAAGGATAAAACGAGAGTGGAACTCTCGTCCGCCAAGCATCAGTGTGTCGTTCATGGTGTGTCCTTCTTTCTGTTTGATTCAAGTTTCAGTTGTAGTTAAACATCAAGCTCCCCAGCCAAGATGCGGAGAACGGTGTGGGCCTGGTGGGCGGCGCAGAGCATCACCCGGGAGGGCAGGAGTCCATCCCCAGGGGTAAGTTGGCTGATTCCGTCACCACACAGGTAGAAATGGGATGTAATGCGGCGAGTGCGGATATCATTGGCCGGACCAAGACCTGCCATGCCGGAGGCAGCTACCACATATTTTTCGGGGAAGCGTTCCAGAACGGCATTGACTAGGAGGGCCTTGTCCTCTGGAACGTCGAAGGCTTCGCAGACGATCTGGCTGTCTGACAGAAGGGCGTCCAGGTTATCATCGGTCACCCGGGCAGTGTGGATGGTCACAGTGACATCTGGGGCAGCAGCTTCCAGAATATCCCGCAGAGATTCAGTTTTGGGCTGCCCCAGCTGGGCGGTGAAGTACTGCTGCCGATGGAGATTGGATAAGTCTACCCGATCAAAGTCGATGAGATGGAGCCGGCCTACACCAGCACGAGCCAGACAAAGAGCCAAATTGGAACCCAGTCCCCCTAGACCACAGATGGCTACGGAGGCGGCGGAGAAGCACTCTTGAAGCTCCGGGCCATGCCTGGCCTCCCGAGCCATCCGGATCGCTTCCTGGGATGGGATGGAGGACATATTAACCACCCCCAACGAAGCGAACGATTTCCAGCACATCTCCGTTTTCCAGAACGGTCTGCTCATATTGGGCCCGGGGGACGATGTTACCATTTCGTTCTACCGCCAGGCGTCCGGTGTCCCAGCCGGCCTGGGCCAGACATTGGGCAATTGTCTGCCCGGCAAGATCGGATTCTGTTCCATTGATCTTTACCATAGATGATCCCTCCTCAAAATAAAACACCGCAGGGGCTCCTGATAGGAGTCCCCCGCGGCGCGGGCTGTGATTCCTACGTTGGCATTATCCAAATCAGGTCAAAGGGTCGGAGCTTCCAGCTCCCTCTCAGCCTGTCCGGGTACATGGCCCACAAGCTCCCCTGCTATGAAATTGTGTGAAAAAACGGAGACGCCTGGGATCGGCGTCTCCGTGACAGAGTACAGTGCAGATCCCTACGGCGGCATTACCCGCATCAGGTGCTGGGTGTAAACCGGACTGCCAGGAACGGCGATGCGGATACACCCGTTGGGTCGAAGTTGGATGACTTCCTCTCAGCCTGCCCTTACAAGCTCCCCGTGCCTTATGAAGTTGAACTTATTATACAGCACTCTGGCTGTTTATGCAAGAGGGGAAGGAAAAAACGGGTGCCCTCAAGAAATTGAAATGATTCAAGGAAAAAGTTGGTGTTTCGAAAAAACACCCAACTTTTCTCTGAAATTGCTGCGCTAAATAGTGGTTTGGTTAACGTACACGACAGCTTCTTTCGTACAAAGGACATCTCTGGATTTTCCATCGGCCGCTTTTGGATCTCTGTGCGCATTGGCAGACTACCGGGATTCTGCTTACTGCTTCCCGTGCTGCCGGGCAGCATAGAGAGTGTTTTCCATCAGCATGGCCCGGGTCATAGGGCCCACTCCACCGGGCACCGGGGTGATATAGGCAGCGCGCTCCGCCGCCTCATCATAAACCACGTCGCCGCACAGCTTGCCGGCCTCATTGCGGTTCATGGCCACGTCCACCACCACGGCCCCCTCCTTCACCATGTCACCAGAGATCAGACCGGCTCGGCCAGCGGCTGCCACCAGAATATCTGCACGGAGACATTCCGACTTCAGATCCTGTGTCTTGGTGTGGCATATAGTCACAGTAGCATTTTCCCGCAGCATCAGCATAGCCTGGGGCTTGCCAACGATATTGGAGCGGCCTACGATGACGCAGTGTTTCCCTGCCGGATCGATCCCGTACTCCTTCAGCATCCGCATGACGCCCGCCGGAGTACAGGGCTGGAAGCCTGCCTCTCCAATCATCAGCTGCCCGACATTAAAGGGATGGAAGCAGTCTACATCCTTGTCCGGTCGGATGGCCAGCAGGACGGCTTTCTCGTCTAGGTGCTTGGGGAGAGGAAGCTGGACCAAGATCCCGTCGATATCTTCCCGTTTGTTGAGAGTTTCCACCAGTTCCATGAGTTCCTGCTGGCTGGTTTCTGCCGGGAGGGCATATTCTTCGCTGTAAAAACCACACTCGCCGCAGTCACGCTTTTTCCCGTTGACATAGACCCGAGAGGCAGGGTCATCCCCCACCAGTACTACAGCTAGTCCGGGCTTGCGCTCCATTTGGGCCGTCTGCTCCCGGACCTCCTTCTTGACTTTGGCTGCCAGGGCCTTTCCGTCCATGATCGTTGCCGCCATCGTTACTCCTCCTCCTTGTTCTTTGGCTCCTGCACTTCTTCCTGTCTCTGGAGCTGATTCACATACAGATGTGCCGGGTCATGGGGGCGGGAGCGCTGGTACAGCAGGAGTGCGCCTGCGGCCAGGAAGCAGAGCGCCGCTACCAGCTGAGATACTCGGATAGGCATCCCAAACAACTCCAAGCCAAAGAAGTACAGGCTGTCAGTCCGCAAGCCCTCGATCCAGGCACGGCCAAGGCCATACCAGCACAGATAAAATAAGAAACACTCCCCGTCGTATTTTCTCCACCGCTTTCCAAGCTGATAGACCAGGAAAAGGCCGGCCAGATTCCACATGGATTCATAGAAGAATGTGGGATGTACCCCCAGCGCTCCGCTGAGGACGGCCTCGTACCCGGCCTGATCCACATAGCCGGACTGGAGCAGGTACTCAGCAATCGATGCTCCGCACATCCGCCAGGGCAGTGTGGTAGTGCCTCCGAAGGCCTCTACATTCATAAAATTGCCCCAACGGCCAATGAGTTGGCCGATAAACAGGCCATGGACCCCAAGGTCGGCGAAGGCCAGGAAGCTGACTTTTCGGACCTTGCAGAAGATCAGCAGGACGATGACTGAGGAGATGATAGCCCCATAGATGGCAAGTCCACCGTCGCTGTACCGGAGGATAGCTCCCCAGTCCAGAGAGCCGTCTCCTCGCCGGTACAGATCCAGATTGAAAATTACATAATAAGCTCGGACTGATATCAGAGCTACCGGGACAGCAAAAAACATCATGTCCAGAATGTGATCGGGTACGATGCCGAACCGCGGCGCCCACCGGGAGCAGAGATAGACTGCAAGCAGCATTCCGGAGGCAATGATGATGCCATACCAGAAAATCGGTCGACCAAATAGGTGGAAGGCCACCCGATCCAGGGTGAACTCCAGTCCCAGGCCAGGAAAGGAAATTGTGTTGATCATACCGATGCCTCCTCTCCGGGACGGATGACCGAGAGGGCCAGACGCTCCGGGATTACCCAGCGTGCAATCAGTGCCTCCACATCCTCACGGGAAATCTGGCGGAAGTCCTCCGGGAAACGGAGCAAGTCGCTGCCGGAGAAAAAACTCTGGGCTTGTCCGATGCACAGGGTTTCAAAGGAGTTGAGGCTGCGCACCCGGCTGCCGTAAACTCCCTTTTTTACTCGCTCCCACAGGGCCGGATCTACACCTTCTTGGGCGATGCGGGCGGCCTCCGCCGCCACCGCGTCCCGGACGGCCTCCGGATCCCGGGACTCGCCGCCTGCTACAAGAAAAGCTGCGCCGGGGACACTGTCATAGCCATAGCTGAAGCTGCGGTTCACCAGACCGTCCCGGTACAGCCGGGCGTACAGGGGGGTGGAAGTGCCTAACAGGACTTCACAGGCTAAG
The DNA here is from genome assembly GCA_037257225.1 of Lawsonibacter sp. GTDB lineage: Bacteria > Bacillota > Clostridia > Oscillospirales > Oscillospiraceae > Lawsonibacter. The sequence continues at coordinate 13,472 of JAYCWP010000050.1, read as the reverse complement.
TCACCCAGAAGTTCTTGCCGCAGCCCGGCCTCTCCACGTTCTGGAGCGTCCCCCTTGCAGCCAAGCTGGAAGATGGGGCAGGACACCGCCATGTGCTCCTCCACCAGGTTCCGAGCCGCTTTTGGGGACTCCTCCGGACCATAGTCCTTTTCCGCAATGGGGCCGGCCTGGGCGGGGAGGACCTCCTGGGCCAGGCGGCACACCGCCTGGGGATCCAGATCCCCTGCCGCACACAGCACCATATTGGCCGGATCATAGAATGCTTTGTGGCAGGTATACAAAGTATCCTCTGTGATATGGGAGATGGACTCCACCGAGCCAGCCACGCTGGTGCGGATGGGATGGTACTCGTACAGGGCGCCCAGCAGGTTGACAAATACTTTCCAGTTCGGGTCGTCCTCGATCATGCCGATCTCCTGGCCAATGATCCCACGCTCCTTCTCAACGCTTTCCCGGGTGAAATAGGGGACTGAGACGAAGGAGAGCAAGGTCCGGAGATTGTCATCAAAATGCTCTGTGGACTCAAAATAGTAACCGGTGATAGCGTTGCTGGTGAAGGCATTGGGAGAGGCTCCGTTGGCTGCCAGCTGCTGAAGGGCATTGCCCTCTCTTGTGTCGAACATTTTGTGTTCCAAATAATGGGCGACTCCAGCTGGTGTGTCGTGCCAGACACCATCAAGCTGGAAGCGCAGATCCATTCCGCCGTAATTGGTGGCGAAGAAGGCGTATTTCTTTTGAAACTCCGGCTTGGGAAAAACGAACACATTCAGTCCATTGTCCAGGACCTGGTGGAACATTTTCTCTCCAATCCGCTCAAATTTGATTTGCTCCATGGCCTCAGACCTCCTGTCCCTTCAGAAAATATACGGTGTCCAGCTCCAGCCGCTGGGCAGCGGCGGCCACCTGCTCCCGGGTGACGGAGACAAAGCATTCTGCCAGTTCCTCTATGCCAGTGTCCAGGCCGGCAGCCGCTTGACCCAACCAGAACTCCTCCAGCCGTCCCTGATCATCCAGAGTGGACAGGTGGCCGCTGATCAGAGCCCGCCGGGCTCCCTCCAGTTCCCAGTCCTCGATCTCGCCACGGCGGATGGCCTCCAGCTGGGCCAAAATCTCATCCTTGGCCTGCTGGTACTTGTCAAATTCAATGCCGGAGGACACCAGTACCAGCCCCTTCATCTTCTCCAGCACAGAACTGGCATAGTAGCAGAGGGACAGCTTCTCCCGCACATTCAAAAACAGCTTGGACAGAGGTGTTCCGCCGAAGATGGCGTTGCACATCACCAGGGCCGGGTATTCCTTCTCCCAACAGGTGATGCCGCCGGTGCGGAAGCCTAGGGCCAGCTTACCCTGGGACACATCCATACGTTCCTCCACAAGATGTGGTTCCGGACCGGCGTGGAGACGTACCTCACACTCAGGTTCCAGGCGCTCTTCCGCACGGGGAAGTCCAGATAAGGCAGCAGTCAGTGCCTGGACGGCCCGCTCCGGCTGTGCGGAGCCGCAATAGTAAACCTCGATTTCAGCTGTACGGAGCAGCTGCTGATACCGGGACCATAAGCTTTCTGGGGTGATGGCGGCGGCGTGGGCCTCATCCCCCAGTTTGTCCACGCCAAAGGACTCCTCCTGGCACATCAGCTGGCACAGACGGGCGCTGGCATAGCGGCGTTTGTCGTTCACCTGAGCCCGGATCCGGTCAATCAAATTGTTCTGCTCCTGCCGGACATAGTCGGGCAAGAAGCATTCTCCCGCGGTTCGGGGAGAGAGGAGCAGCTCGCCCAGCAGGGCTGCGGCGGGCTCTAGGATGGATTCTCCCTCCAGAGCGTAGGCGTCGTCTAGAAAGCTGGCCACAAAGCCCACGCACTGGGTCTCACCTTTTCTGCGAACCACTGGCTCAATGGCCCCGCCATACAGCTCGTCCAGGGCGGCAGAGAGAGCTTCCAGATCCGGATGGGCGGCAGTGCCCCGGCGGAGCACCGCAGGAATCAGGGCGTTGGCGGCTGCGGTCTCCCACTCCAGCGGCGCCATCATAGTCAGCCCCAGATAAGAGCTTTTGAATTTATCGGTGTGGATGGCACGCAGCCACACACCGGGCATTAGTTCCCGTCGTGTTACCTGAGTCATCGGCGTTTTCCTTTCTTCGGGGCGCTCCCCATGTTGGTTCGTGCTTAGCATGAACCGGCAGCTGCGGTCTCATGCGCCCGGCCTTATTGCTATGGGGTGGAGAGCGTGTTTGATAGACCCTGCCCTCCATAAATAAGACTGGGACAGACAGAGGGCCATTGCAGCTACGATGGCAGATATTATACCACAGGAGCCGTCAGTGGTCGAGTGCTTCCCAAGAACTTTTATCTTCCAGCAGCAGGATCAGTAGAGCCCTGGATACTGGGGTGGAGAGGTGGTTTCCTCACAGTGCTGGCACAGAGAGATAAAATCCCGGGCTTGTGCGGTCAAAAATTTATCCTGGTGATAGACGATCCGGAATTTCCGCCGAAAATCCAGTCCATCCACGGTGACCGCAGATACCAGTCCGCGTGCCAGAGGTGCGGACACCATGCGGTAGGGCAGCACTGCGATCCCAAGGCCGCTGATGACTGCATTGACTAAGGCGGTGGTACTAGTGGCCTCCCAGGTAGGTGAGACCGTGAAACCGGCCCGTTCCGTCACCCGCTCAAATTCCTCCCGTGTTCCGCTGCCCCGCTCCCGTAATAAGAACTTCTGTTGACGGAATTCAGCTTGGGACAGCTGCTGACCTGGGCAGAAGGGGCCGTCTGTCGGAACGATGACAACCAGATGATCCTCCATATACTCCTCAGACCGAAGGGCTGGAACATGAGGGATGCCCTCCATTAGGGCCAGATCCAGCAGGTTATCCATAAGCTTCTGCTCCAGTAGTTCAGAGGGGGCTACCATAGCCTGTATTTCCGCTCCAGGGTGGAGGGAACAGAACCGTTTGACATAGCTGGGGAGAAATTGGGAGCCAATGGTGATGCTGGCCCCCACCCGAAGCAGCCCGCAACGATCCCAACCATACATTTGCCGCTCCATGTCATCAAACAAAGCAGCAATGCGGGAAGCGTAGGAGGCGAATCGCTCTCCGGCCGCGGTGATACGAAGCCGCCGTCCGATTCGGTCAAAGAGAACCACACCGTAGTGTGCCTCTATCTCTCGAAGGGCCAGGCTTACGGCTGGCTGAGTCATGTGCAGGGCCTCTGCTGTCCGAGTAGTGTTGCAGTCATGCTCACAGAGGGCGAGAAAGATCCGAATATGCCGCAGGGTCATAGAGCACACCCCTTATATTGTTTTTATAATGGAAATAATATAATAATATTATTTCTCGTATTATTTTGCAAGGATTATAATGGGAAAGAAAAGAAGGAGGGAGTGGACTTGAGTCAAAAGAAGAAGTACTGGACCCTGTTTTTGTCCACATTTCAGCTTAGTGCATTCACTTTTGGGGGCGGCTTTGTGATCATTCCTCTGATGCGCAAAAAGTTTGTAGAGAAACTGAAATGGATCGAGGAACAGGAAATGCTGGATCTTACGGCTATCGCACAGTCCTCACCGGGGGCTATTGCGGTGAACGCCTCTATTTTGGTGGGATATCGGGTGGCAGGAATCCCGGGAGCATTGCTGACAGTACTGGGCACCGTTCTGCCGCCATTGATCATCATCTCGGTGATATCTATGTTTTATGCGGCATTTCGGGATAATGTCATTGTCAACATGGCGATGGATGGAATGCTGGCTGGTGTGGCCGCAGTGATTTGCGATGTGGTACTCACTATGAGTGGATCTGTGATTAGGCAGAAGCGGATGCTTCCCGTGCTGGTTCTGGTCGGCTCCTTTGCGGCGGTGCGTTTCTGGGATGTGAACATCATGGTGATCATTCTGGTATGTGGTCTCATCGGTGCGGTGGATACTTATTGTCAGGAGAAGAAAAAGAAGGGGGGATGTGGGAAATGATCTATCTGGAGCTGCTGTGGAGCTTTTTTCAAATCGGCTTGTTCAGCATTGGCGGCGGGTATGCAGCTATGCCGCTGATTCAACACCAGGTGGTGGATCTCCATCCGTGGCTGACCATGACACAGTTTGCCGATATTATGACCATAGCAGAGATGACCCCCGGCCCGATCGCCATTAACTCTGCCACTTTTGTCGGTATTCAGGTAGCTGGATTGCCCGGAGCACTGGTGGCTACACTTGGATGTATCCTGCCATCTTGTGTTATTGTGATGATGCTGGCATACCTCTATTACCGATATAAGGGGCTGTCCATGGTACAGGGAATTCTCTCTGGACTGAGGCCTGCGGTGGTGGCGATGATTGCTTCCGCCGGAATCTCCCTGCTGATTTTGTCTCTCTACGGCGCACGAGAACTTCCTGCTGACCTGAGTGGTGTCAACTGGATTTCTATCGGAATTTTTACTGTGGCGATCCTGATTCTCCGCCGCTGGAAGGTGAACCCGATCTGGGTCATGGCGGGTGCTGGTGCAGCGGGCGTCCTGTTATATAGCGTTTTGTGAATCGATGAAGAAAAAACTCAGGCCCACATTCTGATGTGGGCCTGAGTTTTTGAAGTTTTGGCTCGGGTGATAGGATCTTACCGCTCTGTCCCGTCGGAGTCCGGCTTGGAGAGCAGCCAGCCTACCACGCCGCCAACGCTTGCAGGGATCAGCCATCCGAATCCGTAGTCATAGAAGGGGAGGTATGCCACAAGTGGGAATATTTTAAAGTAAGAATGGAGGGAGAGCAGCAGGCTAGCAGCAGTGGCCCCCAGAGCTGCTCCTTTATAGAGACCGGCGCGATGGATATGATCTTGGAAGAATAGTAGGATCACTGTGGTCATAAATGGGGGGCAGATGACAGACAGGATGGGGGAGGCTACCTCGATAATAGTGGACAGTCCAAGGTTGCAGATGGCACAGCCAATTATACTGAGAATCACAATGCCGGCGCGATAAGAGAGACGGCCACGGGTGATCCGCTGAAAGTACGAGGCGGTGGCGCCAAACAGGCCGATAGAAGTGGTCAGACAGGCAAAGCCAACCACGATGGCCAGAACAATCACGCCAAAGCGGCCCAGCAGTTGATAGGTAATGGCAACAATCAAACCGGCCTGATCCAGTCCACGGTCCAAAAAGGTGCCAGCAGTGGCCCCTAGGTAAGTCAGGCCGCTGTACACCAAGGCAAGCAGGAGCCCGGCAACACAGGCGGTTCCAGCCACATGGCGGCGTTGCTGAGGCCAGGTGCGCAGACCAGCTTGAGCCAGAGTATCCTGGATGATGACAGCGAAGCCGGCTACTGAGATAATATCCATGGCCTGATACCCGGCCAGAAGACCATCTTGAACGATATTGGAAGAGACTGGGGCTTCAATGGGACCAATGGGGTGTAGGATGCCGGCCAGGATCAGCACCAAAATACCAAGGATCAGTACCGGAGTTAAGCACCGGCCTACAATGTCTACCACCCGGGTGGGACGGATAGTCAACAGAAAGACTGCCGCAAAGAATAGAATGGAGAAGGGGAGCAGATCCAGCTTGTCCGTCAGTGGCTGGATGGCCATTTCATAGGTGGTAGCGGCGGTGCGGGGCGGTGCGATAAATACGCCAGTGCACAGAATCGCTGCGGTATTCAGTACTGCACCTGGAGCAGCACCAACTGATTTTTGCATGGCCCGAATACTGCCGCCGCCGTGGAGCATAGCGTGGATGCCTACACAGGAAAGGATCTCCACAAAAAAGAAGCTGAGAAAGCCGGCTACCCACTGACTTCCGCCAGTCATGCCAAGGTAGGGAGGAAAAATCAGATTCCCTGCGCCAAAGAACATGGCAAATAGAGCAAAGCCGGAGACAAGAATACTGCCTGTGCCCATCACGATACCTCCTAAAAAAGAAAGCCCGCCGAGTGACGGGCAGATATTTTTTCCATCATACCGAAAATCATACCGATATGCAAGGAAAAACGAAAAGAGCGCAAGAAACGCAAAGAAAGATGTAAAGTCCGACAAAAAATGCGGCGGCCGCCCGATGAATCGAGTGGCCGCTGAATGGTATGGCAGAATTTATTTGGTATAGTCCACATGGAGCAGGTCATGCCGCTGCTCCGGAGTGTAGGAGTCCAGCATGGAGGTGACGACTGGGTTGTATTCTGCCCGCTTGAATGGGGCGGAGCGGTCTGCGGCATACAGGCCGGCGGTGCGTTCCTGCTTCTTCTGCTTCAGACCGTAGGGCTGGCCCGCGCCGCCCACACAGCCGCCGGGACAGGTCATGACCTCGATCAGATCGTAGTAGGCGTTGCCTGCGTCGATTTCCTTCAGCAGCTCCTGGGCGTGGATCAGGCCATGTACTACTGCAAGATGGATTTCCCGGTCGCCTACCTGGACGGTAGCTTCCCGAATCGACTCGTTTCCGCGGAGGGGAGAATACTCCAGGGCGCGCAGGGTATTCCGGGATTTGTCCGGCATACAGTGGCGTACCACAGCTTCGGCCACACCGCCAGTGGTACCGTAGATGGTGGCAGAACCGGAACCCAATCCGAAGGGAAGATCGGGGGCCTCCAGCTCCATCTGAGGCAGCTGGATGCCGGACTCCTTGATCATATTGATGATCTCCTGTGTGGTAAGCACCAAATCAACGTCGCGCTTACCATCGTGGTGAAACTGGGGGCGCGCAGCTTCCATCTTTTTGGCGGTGCAGGGCATGATGGCGATATGGAAGGTGGTGCGCCCGTCCTGGGCATCCTTTTCTTGATAATGTTCCCGGATAATGGCGGCGAACATCTCCATAGGAGATTTACAGGTGGAGATATGCTTGAGATATTTGGGGTTCTCAAGCTCCAGATACTTGACCCAGGCGGGGCAGCAGGAGGTAAACATAGGGAAGGGACCGCCGTTTTCCAGCCGGGTCAAGAACTCCTGAGACTCCTCAATGGTAGTGAAGTCGGCAGCGAAAGTGGTATCATAGATTTCGTCCACTCCCATGTATTTTAGAGCGGTGACCAACTGGTCCAGCACATTGACTCCGGCAGGCAGACCGAACGCTTCGCCCACAGCCACCCGGACAGCAGGTGCAATCTGGACCACGGTACGGACCTTGGGGTCATGAATGGCCCGCCAGGCTTTGCCGATCTGGTTGTAGACCGTGATTGCGCCGGTGGGGCAGACAGCGGAGCACTGTCCGCAGCTGATGCAGTGAGTTTCTGACAGAGTGCGGTTGAAGGCGGGGGAGACACGCATATTATAACCTCGCTGGGCAAAGTCGATGATGCCCATGCCAATGGTCTCGCCGCATACCCGGACGCAGTCACCACACAGAATGCATTTGCTGGGGTCCCGTACTACGGCAGGGCTGCTGTCGTCCAGCTGGGACTCCTCACGGCTGTCCCCGAAGCGCACCCGGCGCACGCCAAAGCGCATGGCCAGTTCCTGAAGGCGGCAGTCGCCGCTCTTTTCACAGGTGGTGCAGGAGCAGTTGTGGGAAGCCAGCAGCAATTCCAGGATCATCCGGCGGTGCTTCAGCAGCCGGGCGGTGTTGGTGCGGATGGACAGCCCATCCCGGGGCTTCATGGAGCAGGAGGTCTCGATCTTGCCCCGTTCGTCCTCTACCACACACATCCGGCAGGCCCCATAAACGGAAAGGTCGGAGTAATAGCAGAAGGTAGGCATCTCGATGCCAGCCTTGCGGATGACGGACAGCACGTTGGTTTCCCCATCGAAGGAGACCCGCTGGCCGTCGATGTACATGATTCCCTTTGCCATAGTGTTCACTCCTCCCGAATGGCGCCGAAGGGACAACAGCCCCAGCATGCGCCGCACTTAATACATTTTTCCGCATCGATGACATGAGGCATCCGGATTTGGCCGGAGATGGCCTCCATGGGACACTGCCGCATACATTTGCCGCAGCCCTTGCACAGCTCAGGATCGATGCGGAGCTCCTTCTTCCGCCCGTTGCAGTGGGGGCAGTGCTTATCCACCACATGGGCCAGATACTCGTCCCGGAAATATTTCAGGGTGCTCTGCACCGGCTTGCAGGCGGACTGGCCCAGGCCGCACAGGGCGGTCTCTGTAATGGTGCTGGACAGATCTTCCAGCAGGTCCAAGTCCTCAAGGCTGCCCTCGTTGTTCACAATGCGGGTAAGGATCTCCAGCATCCGGCGTGTGCCCTCCCGGCAGGGAACGCACTTGCCGCAGGATTCGTTCTGGGTGAAGTTCATAAAGAAACGGGCCACTTCCACCATGCAGGTGTCCTCATCCATGACCACCAGGCCGCCGGAGCCGATCATGGCTCCCACTTTTTTCAGGGAGTCAAAGTCCAGAGGCATATCCAGGTGCTCCTCGGTGAGACAGCCGCCGGAGGGGCCGCCGATCTGCACTGCCTTGAACTTCTTGCCGTCCTTGATGCCGCCGCCGATTTCAAAGATGATCTGGCGCAGGGTGGTGCCCATGGGGACCTCGATCAGGCCGGTGTTGACCACGTTTCCCGTGAGAGCGAAGGCCTTCGTTCCGTGGCTGCGTTCGGTGCCGATGGAGCGGTACCAGCCGGAACCACGGCGAATGATGAGGGGCACATTAGAGAAGGTCTCCACGTTGTTGAGCACAGTGGGCCGGGCCCACAGGCCCTGCTCCACGGTGCGGGGGGGCTTGACCCGGGGCATACCCCGGTTTCCCTCGATGGAGGCGGTGAGAGCAGAGCCCTCGCCACAGACAAAGGCGCCGGCCCCTCGGTTTACATGGAGGTGGAAGCAGAAGTCGGTTCCCAGAATATTGTCACCCAACAGGCCCATTTCTTCGGCCTTGGCGATGGCTGTTTTGAGACGGGAGACTGCCAGAGGATATTCTGCGCGGACGTAAATATATCCTTCGTCGCTGCCGGCAGCCACGGCGGCAATGAGCATTCCTTCAATGATGGAGTGGGGATTGCCTTCCATGATGGAGCGATCCATGAAGGCGCCGGGGTCGCCCTCGTCGCCGTTGCACACCACGTACTTCTTGCCCTTGGGCTGCTGACGTACGCTCTCCCACTTGCGGCCAGCGGGGAAGCCGCCGCCGCCGCGGCCCCGGAGGCCGGAGTCAGAGATTTCTTTGCAAATGGCCTCATCGGTCATTTCGAACAGAGCTTGTTCAAAGGCGGAGTAGCCGTCCCGGGCGATGTATTCGTCGATATCCTCCGCATCAGTGGTGCCGCAGTTTTCCAGCACCACCCGTTGCTGCTTGTGGTAGAAGGGGATCTCTTCGTGCTTGGCGTAGGTGACCCCATCCAGCTGATAGAGCAGGCGGGGAATCAACTCGCCCTGAAGGAGGGTCTTTTCAATGATTTCATCGCAGTCCTCCAGATGGACATGGGTATAAAGGATGCCATCAGGCTCGATTTGCAGCAGGGGGCCCATTTCACAGAAGCCGTGGCAGCCGCTCTTTTTTAGATGGAGGTCATGAGCCTCATCGGGGGACTCAGGCTCTCCCTCGTGGATCAGGCTGACGTGGACCTCCATCCCAAGGCGCTGGCACTGTGCCTGAATATAGTCATAGATCTCCAGAGAGCCGCCGGCGATGCAGCCGGTGCCGGCACAAATCAGAACCTGCTTCTTTTGAGCCTCCAGGGCCCGCTTATCCCGCAGCTGGCGGACCTTGAATTGCTCACGGGTCAGTTTTGCAGCAGTCATCATAGGGCGGCTTCCTCCTTCTTCAGTTCCTCCAACAGCTCAATCGCAAGTTCGGGGGTCATTTTGGAATGAACCTTGTCATTCACGGTGACCACCGGAGCCAGTCCGCAGGCACCCAGACAGGCTACGGTCTCCAGGGTAAACAGACCATCAGCGGAGGTCTTTTGTTTGTCCTCCAACTCCAAATATTCTCGAATGGCAGTATAGATGGGCTGGGACTTCCGCACGTGACAGGCGGTGCCGTCACATACCTTGATGATATATTTGCCCTTGGCCTCCAAAGAAAAGTTCTCATAAAAGGTAGCAACGCTGTATACCTTGGCCACACCGAGATCTAGCTTTTCAGCGATCCGTTCCAGAACCTCTGGGCTGAGATACTTATATTCCGCCTGGATATCCTGCATGATGGCGATCAGATGATGGCGCTGGCAGCCGTAGGAATCAATTATTTGATCCACACGATCCATAGAAATGCCAGTGGACATGGGAAACACCTCCGCATTTTGAATTCCGGATGAGATCCGGGTACACTTCTCCACATAGTACACATGATAAGGGATGAAGAAACGGAAATCTATTGGGCATTATACTGAAAAACCAGAATTATTCTACAGAGGAAAAAATAGAAGAATGAAGGGAAAATTGCAAAATATCTGGGGAAGACAGGGCTGAAATGGGGTTTGAGATGGCAGAGAATGTGAAAAATCGGTTTGTCGCATTTGTCTTGTTCCTATTATGAAATTTTAGAAGGTTTGACCAAACAGAATAGTTTGTGGTAGGATAAAAAAGAACACTTTGACAAGAGGGCGAGGCCCTCTGGAAAGGAATCAGCTATGGATTGGAAACGCATTTTACCCGACTTGTGCCGCGGCCGCATTGAGAGTCGCTTTGTGCCCGCTGAGAGCGGGCTTCCCGTGGGGGCCAGCCGCTTCGGCGGACGGCCGGATGTGCCCGCCGGCTTCACCTGGCCTGTCTTTGAGACTGCGGTCCTGGAGGATGAGACCGTTAAGCCGCGCCCCCTGGCTTTCCTGGCCCAGTTCGACTGCGCCAGCCTGGCTCCACTGGACCGGGAGGGCCTGTTGCCTAAAACGGGGCTGCTGTCCTTCTTTTATGAGCTGGGCTCCCAGCGGTGGGGCTATGATCCCAAAGATGCGGGGTGTGCACGGGTGTACTGGTTCAACGGGGAACCACTGGCTCCGGCGGATTTCCCAGAAGACCTGCCGGAGGAGTTCCGGCTGCCGGAGCTTGCGGCGGAACTGGCTTCCGGTGTGGATGCTCCGGATTTTCAGGATGCCTGTCCTGCCTTGGGATATGATTGGACGGCCAATGATTACCGCTACTTTGATGAGGCCCGGCGGGAACTGGGGCTGGACTATCCGGCTAATCTAAGCAAGCTGCTGGGCTGGCCGGACATCATCCAGAACAACATGACCCTGGAGTGTGAGCTGGTTTCCCGGGGACACTACTTGGGTGGCAAGTGGGAAAGTGTTTCCCTGGAGGAACGGGACAAACTTCGGAAACCCAGTGTGGAGAACTGGCAGCTGCTGTTTCAGCTGGATACTGTGGAATGTGACGGATTTGAACTGATGTTTGGGGACTGCGGGCGTATTTATTTTTACATTCGAAAAGAAGACCTGGAGTCCCGGCGGTTTGATCGGACATGGCTGATTCAGCAGTGCTGCTGACAGGAGGAACAGAGTATGAAACTTGGGATCGTCTTTCAAGGGGAGTGCCGGAACAAGGATAACGTGGTTCGGGCAGTACAGCGGATGGCCAAGGAGAAGGGCTATCGGGTGGGAGCCTGGAAAGAGGGGATGCGGGTGGTGCTATGTCCCACCGGATATGTTGATTTTGCCTGGGTCCCAGTGAGAAGTTTTTTCGGCCGATGGAAAATTACTGGAAGCTGTGTCAGCGTGCCTGCGGGTCCCGGTTTTCATCAGGCGGCAGCAGATCTGATCCAAGCGTTGGGCGAGAAAGAAATCAAGGATATGGAGTGGAAGGACAGCACCAGCTATCTGGAGGACCCGGATTTTGAGGCCCTCTGCCGGGAGACCTTCGAGCCCTGGCTGGCAGAGCAGCTGAACCAGGCCCTGGAGGAACTGGGCCGGGACCCGGAGGGGGAGGTGCGCCTGTTCTGGGATGAGGACCAGTACTGGCCGGAGAAGGTCCCGGGAACGGTAGTGACGCCGGTGGGCCGCTTCTCCCGGCAGTGGCTGGCGCAGCGTCTGGAGCAGGGCGCGCTCCGGGAACTGAGCGAGAGGCTGTTCCTATGGAACGGACAGGGGCACGATGCCCTCTTCCACCGCAACTGCGCTTTGAAGCGGCTGTGGGAGGATTGCTATTTTGCGCCTTCCGAGCGCAGCGGCGAGGATGCCCAGCTCAACAGCTTTATTTTGGATGAGTTGGAGAAGGCGGCTAACATGGATCCGGAGCTCCCTCTGCCGGTGGAGGCCTATCGAGAACTGTGCATCCTGGACGACCGGGGCTTTGGCCTGTCGGAAGACATCCCAGAGTTGGAGGAGGAGTTCTCCCCGGGCTATCACAGGGGAGAGGTGATCCAGGCGTTCGACACCCTGCGCTTCCCGTTGCCAGGTGTGTACCGTTATGAGTGGAACGAGGATGGCCGGGGTGGCGGCGGCTGCATCTGGTGGGATGAAGAGAGTGACAGCCCCCTCTGGCGCTTCAGCGGCTACCGAAGCAAAAATGTGAAGGCGGAGTGGAATGCCGATCTGACTGGCTTTTCCGATGTGGAAATCAAGGAGGAGTCTGAGTTCAGCGCCCACTGGGGTTGGAAGGAACTGGAGCAGAGGACCGATCCCGAAAAGCCGCTGTACCAGGTGCTGGGCGAAGTAGTGGCGGGCCCCACCTTGTTTGTTTTCACTGTGACGTTCTCAAGTCTGGAGGAGCGGGGAGAGATTTATGACCGAATCCACAGGATCGAGGCTGTAGAGAGAAAGGAAGGATGACGATGGGGAAGCGATGGATCCGTACAGCGGTGTGTCAACTGGGGGCGGAATCATCTAACCCTGAGGAAAACCTGAATCGGGCGGAGGCGCTGGTGCGGGAGGCGGCTCGTGGAATGCCTGACCTGGACCTCATCCTGTTACCGGAATGTGTGGACTTTCTGGCCCGTTCCCCGGAGGAGGCGCTGGCGCAGGCACAGCCCATCCCCGGCCCATATACCATGCGGATGTCCCGCCTGGCCCGGGACCTCCATGTCAACCTGGTGCCCGGGAGCATCACAGAGCGGACAGAGTCGGGCAAGGTGCGCAACACCACAGTTTGGATCAACCGGGAGGGCAAAATCCTGGGGCGGTACTCCAAGCTGCACCTGTTTGATGCCCTGAACTACCGGGAATCTGACCATGTCCAGGCGGGAGATGAGATCTGTCTGCTGGACACAGATATTGGCCGGGTGGGCATCCAGATCTGTTATGACTGTCGCTTTCCGGAACTGGCTCGTACCCAGGTGTTGAAGGGGGCGGATCTGCTGTGTGTTATGGCCTGCTTCCCCCTGGGCGCACCGCTGCCTGTTCGGACAGAGCACTGGGATCTTCTAATCGATTCCATGGCCTTGCTGAATCAGACCTGGGTGTGTGCCGCCAATCAGTTTGGAGCAGTTGCGGGTCAGCATCCGTTTGGGCGCAGCAGGATCACAGATCCCTGGGGCACTGCGGTGGCGGTAGCCGGGGGACGGCCCGGCGTCATTTATGGTGTGCTGGATCTGGAGTATCAGCAAGAGTGCCGGGAGCAGGTGGGCGGTCTGCACAACCGCCGCCCGGAGTTATACTTCCAGTAACAGGAAGAGA
>JAYCWP010000049.1:0-47822 GCA_037257225.1 Lawsonibacter sp. | reverse complement strand
TGGGGTGGGTAAAGGGACTCGAACCCTCGACACCCGGAACCACAATCCGGTGCTCTAACCAACTGAGCTACACCCACCATCTCGGATGACTGTGAAAGGAACCGCTTCAGCGCCTGACTTCTCATAAGATGGAGAAGTGGCACGCCTGAAGGGACTCGAACCCCTGACCCACTGCTTAGAAGGCAGTTGCTCTATCCACCTGAGCTACAGGCGCGTATGGAGCGGGTGATGGGAATCGAACCCACGCGACCAGCTTGGAAGGCTGGGATTCTACCATTGAACTACACCCGCATGGACAGCGCGTTCCTCTCACATCGGCCAGGAAATAATAACATAGAATACGGAGTTTTGTCAATCCTTTTTTTGAAAAATTTTCTCTCAGAGAAAGAATTTCTCCGGCGGGGCGTTTTGCCCCGCCGGAGGATAGCTCAGTCCAGGGCTGCGTCACAAAAACCACAACAATCTACACCGCCGATTTTTTTGATCAGAGGGGGCAGATAGTGTTCCGTCTGAGTGATGCAGCGGGGATTGTGGCAGATGGGATGGGTGCCAATCTCTACCGGGGCGGGGTGCTCATCCCGTGGCTGGAGGGCAAGATGCTCCAGAAGCGCCATACGAGCGAACATACCATACCGGGCTTGCTGGAAGTAAACAGCACGGGGATCGTCATCAACATCCACTGTGATCTCATCCACACGAGGAAGGGGATGCATGACAAGCATATCGGAGCGAGCTCGCTCCAGCTTGCGGCGGGTAAGAACATAAATACCTTTGTTGCGTTCGTACTCCAGTGGGTCTACAAAGCGCTCTTTCTGAATGCGGGTCATGTATAGCACATCCAGCTGGGGAATGACTGCCTCCAGGCCAGTGACCTCAGTGAACCACATCTGGTGCTCCTGCATAAAGGTGCGCATATAGTCTGGGACAGCCAATTCCCGGGGGGAGATCAAAAAGAACTTGATGTCGTTGAACTTAGCCAGAGCCTTAATGAGGGAGTGAACTGTACGCCCATTTTTCAGGTCGCCGCACAGGCCGATGCACAGCCCATCTACTCCGCCGCGCAGGCGGGTGATGGTGGTCAAGTCCGCCATGGTCTGGGTGGGATGCATATGGCCGCCATCCCCCGCGTTGATCACAGGGACGTTGGAGTACAGAGAGGCTGCCTTGGCAGAACCCTCCCAAGGGGTGCGCATGACCACTACATCGGCGTAGTTGGAGACCATTTTGACGGTATCCTTTATGGACTCGCCCTTAGATACCGAGGAGGAGTTGGGATCCGCAAAACCAAACACAGATCCTCCCAAACGCATCATAGCCGTCTGAAAGGAGAAATTTGTGCGGGTGGATGGCTCATAAAAAAGGTTACAGGAGACACGGCCTCGGCAGGCGTCGATAAACTGCTCCGGAGCATCAATGATCTCGCTGATCCTGTCATATAGGCGCTCCCACTCCTCACGGGTCAAATCACCAAAGTCGATCAAATGTCGCATTGCGGCCCTTCCTTTCCTCGATTCATTCCAATTCGTGTTATTCTATCACAAAGCGTATGTGCCTTCAACTACTCAACGAGATTTTTCCTACCTGGCAGTGTATGATTTTTCTCGACATATTGAACATAAGTCTGTGGGAAATAGACAGTTGAGGGACCGGACGGATGTGAAACAGAATTGGTGTTTGAATCTTCCGTGGCTAAAGCTTGTCGGGAAGGAAACAGGATCAGGAAAACTGCCTCTTTTTGGGCAGTATGCTGCCCAAATAAGAGCATACTTTTTTTGGAAGTCGCAAAAAAGATGCTCATTTTACGACATAAAAAGGAATATTTATCATAAAAAAATAGAATACCAAGTTGGCACAGTTCTTGCTCTAAATAATAGACAGACACCCGTTTTGCGGGAAAACCACAGACAACAAAGGAAAGGACTGTTTGAAATGGATGAAAGGCTTGATTTTCTGTTTTTGACAGAGGAGGAGGCTGTTCAGGCTGGAGCCAAGGATATGCCGCGCTGCATTGAAGTGATGGATGAGATGTTCAGCCTGCTGGGACAGGGCGATTATCTGATGGGGACGCCCAATCAGAATGCCCATGGAATCAAGATCTATTTTCCGAAGGAGACGCCCTTCCCCAATATGCCGGTGAAAGGTCCGGACCGCCGCTTTATGGCTTTGGTCGCTTATCTGGGAGGACGCTTCAATGTATGCGGAGAAAAGTGGTATGGTTCTAACATAGCAAACCGGGACAGAGGTCTTCCGCGTTCGATCCTGACCACGCTGTTGAATGATCCGGATACCGGGGCACCCATTGCATTCCTCTCAGCAAATGCGCTGAGTTCTACCCGGACAGGTGCCATCCCTGCTGTTGGAGCCAAATATTTTGCGAAAAACAATACAAAGGTTTTAAGTGAGATTGGAGCCGGTGTGATTGGCCGGGCTTGTGTAGCTGCCTTGATGGTGGTGCTGAAGCAGGTAGAGGAAATCCTAATCTATGACATCAACCAGGAGGCAGCGCAGAAGTACTGCCAAGAGCTGAGTGAGACCTATGGCGTTCGGGCTGTGGCAGTGGAAAGTGTGGAGGCAGCAGTTCGCGGGGCTGATGTGATCAATGTCGCGACTGCTGGAGCGGTGTCACCTGAGATCCATGATGAGTGGCTGAAGGAAGGTGTGCTCCTGACTCTGCCAGCCAGCGCAGCGCTGAGTTTGGGTACCATGAAGAGTTCCCGAATCGTGGTGGACAACTGGAAGATGTATGAGGCGTATGCTCAGGAACTCCGCGGCCTTCCCGGCGGATATGCCGCCAATTTGAGTGGGATCTGTGGATACCTGATGGATCTTGTGGAGAGCGGTGAGATTCTGAAGCAGGACATCGTCAATCTGGGTGATGTGATCGCCGGGAAGCAGGAGGGCCGCAAGGATGATAAGGAGCGAGTCATCTTTATCATGGATGGGATGCCGATTGAAGATCTGGCCTGGGGATACACTGTTTATGAAAATGCCAAGAAGATGGGCCTTGGGACCAAACTGAATCTCTGGGAAAAGACGAACTGATTTGACATCTCAGCTATAATAACAAGAAGAAACGGAGGAGACACCCATGTCAGTAAATGACTTTTTGCTGGACTTTGCAGTTGCATCTGTCTTTATTATGATCGGCCAATTTCTCCGCGCAAAAGTAGGCTTTATACAGCGTTTCTTCATTCCTGCTAGTATGCTGGCCGGCTTTATGGGATTGGCATTCCGCTATGCGTTCCCGGGCCTTCTGCCCATGTCTGATTCCATTGGCTCTTATCCCGGTATGCTGATCATGGTCATTTTTGCTGCGGTCGGTATCAATGGTTTTACCATGAACAAGGGCGGCTCAAAGGGAGATGTGGCCCGCATGAGCTCCTATCTGTCCTATAAGATGGTAGCACAGGTGATCCAGTATGGCCTGGTGCCCGCCTTCTCGATTCTGGTGATTTCCAATCTGTGGCCCGAGATCAATTATGGCTTTGGACTGCTGTTGGCTGCCGGCTTCTCCGGCGGACACGGTACGGCTGCCGCTGTGGGCAGCAGCTTTGCAAATCTCGGCTTTACAGATGCTATGGACATTGGCCAGACCTGTGCTACTGTGGGTATTCTTGCTGGTGTATTCGGCGGAATGTTCTTCATCAAGCTGGGTACCAAAAAAGGCTGGACCAAGTACATTAAGGACTTCTCCTATCTCTCCGGTGAGCTGAAGACAGGCCTGATCCCTCCGGAGAACCGTCCTGCCTTGGCGAAGGCGACGACCTCGTCTGTGGTTCTGGATCCTCTGGCCTGGCACTTTGCCATTCTGCTCACCGCCGCCGGTGCCGGCCGTCTGCTCTATAAGTTCTTCTATGACACTTTTAATTTTGATGGCCCCTCTTATCTGTACTCCTTCCTGGTGGCGCTGGTTATGTTCGCAGTCTTTAAAAAGACCGGCGTGGAGAAGTACATCGACCCCGATCTTACCAACCGCATTTCCGGTACCTGCACAGATTATCTGGTATTCTTCGGAATTGCGTCCATCAACCTGGGCATCATCGTAAAGTATGCAATGCCGCTTCTGGTACTGCTGCTGTTCGGCATTTTCATCGTGGTTATCACCCTGATGTATTTCGGTCCGGCTATGAACAAGGGCAGCTGGTTTGAACGTGCGCTGTTTGTATTTGGATATTCTACTGGTGTGTTTGCCATTGGTTTTATCCTTCTGCGGATCGTGGACCCGGAGAACAAGTCCCTGACACTCAATGATACAGCATTTGCCTGTATTTTTACCACATTCAGTGAGTTGTTTACCTGGTCCTTCGGGCCAATGATGCTGCTCAATGGACAGCACTGGCTCTTCATCGGGATCCAGCTGGCCATTATGGCTGTGTGTCTCATCATCAATTTGGTCATGAAGTGGTGGTGGATCAAACTTCCACTAAACCGTCCTGCTGTGGGGGAGGACGAGGGATAACGATTGTCCTGCACGAAACGATCTCACCCAGTCAAATTTTAGAACTTCGGAACAGAGGGGGAGGTGTTCCCCCTCTGTTTCGTATGTTTAGATACGCTTGCTTTCCTGCCCCTTGTTTGATATGATAAATGCGATTTCAGCTGTTCCTGCCACCTCTGTACTCAGAAAAGGAGTGAACCCATTTGGAGTTTTTGGAAGCGTCAATTTTTCAAAAGGGTTATATTGACGGTATTACCATTTTGAATCTGGATGGAGAGATCCTATTTTCCGCGAAATTTAACAAAAAGCTGTCTAATTTGGATGAAGCGCAGCAGTTGATCGGGCAGAATTTTTTAGAGGTGTACCCAAATCTGACACCCCAAAGCAGCACACTGTACCGTGCGATGCAGTTTGGAAGACCAGTCTATGAGGAAAAGCAGTATCTCAAAAAGCGAGGAAAGGATGGGATTTTGATCACATCTATTTCTTTTCCAATCAAAAATGGGGACCGAATTGTGGGTGCAATCGATTTGTCGATGCAGGAGTCAGAAGAAGAGGAAGATGATCTTTCTGAAGGCCGGATCGAACTGAGCCGGGATAGCTTTCACCTGGATCATACGCGAAAGTTATCTGCCAGCGACTTTGCGGCCTTCCGTACAGAGGATATCATTGCAGTCAATCAGAAAATGTGTCAGGCCAAGGATTATATCTCTGTGGTGGCCTCTTGTGATCTCCCAGTCATGCTTTGTGGTGAGACGGGGACCGGAAAGGATGTCTTTGCGCAAGCCATCCATAATGCCAGTGCGCGCCGGAATGGGCCATTTATCGCCCAAAACTGCGCTGCGATCCCGGATACCCTGCTGGAGAGCATCCTGTTTGGCACAGCCAAAGGCGCCTTCACCGGTGCGGTGGAGAGTAAGGGGCTTCTGGAGCTGGCCGACCACGGCACACTTTTTCTGGATGAATTGAATTCCATGCCGATCTACTTACAGTCAAAATTGCTTCGAGTGCTTCAAGATGGGACCTTCCGGAGCATCGGCTCGACAGAGGTAAAAAAATCGGATGTAAAAATCATTGCTGCTCTGAATCAGGATCCTATTCACGAGATCGCCTGTGGACATCTCAGACAGGACATCTATTACCGCTTAAGTATCATGTCCATCTCGATTCCCCCTCTGCGGGACCGTAAAGAGGATATCCAATCTTTTGTTGAGACTTTTATCAAGCGACACAACAAAACCTTTCAGAAGCAAATCCGCTATGTTTCCCATGAGCTGATTCAGCGCCTCCAGGACTATGATTGGCCGGGGAATGTTCGGGAGTTGGAGCATATCATCGTATATGGCATGAGCGTGGTTTCTGAGCAGGCGGATACACTGACCTTTCCGGATGTGGAAAAAAAGTTTGTTCAGCTGTCCAAGACCTTTTCTTCTTCAGAGAAGATCCTCTCAATGCCTCTTAATCAGGCGGTGGATGGATATGAGAAAGATCTGATTCATCGAGCACTCTTTCAGTGCAAGGGAAATGTATCGGAAGCAGCTAAGGTCCTGTGTATTCCAAGGCAGACACTGCAGCGCAAAATTAAGCAGCACGGACTGGATCCGGCGGTATTTCAGGGATAGAAGGTTAGAATAGCAAATATTGTGAGGACTTGAAAAGTTAAAATGCTTGTAAGGAAAAAGCTGCTGATAACCGAAGGAACTTCGATTATCAGCAGCTTTTTTGCAGTGAAAATTTGCAGCTTAGCGTATAGGGCCGTCATTCCAGAAGCAGCACATTTGTGTGGGATCAGGATAGCTGCATGATTGGGGCTTGGCAGCGGATGCTTACAGATCTGGGAACAGATTGTCCAGCAGTGCAGTGCAGAACATTTCCTCCCACTTGTACATACCGGAATATTCACCGGTATTTTGAGTATCCTCAGAACCCTGTCCAGTCATCGCATAGTAAATTGCAGTCCCAGTCTCACGGTCCAGGAGGAAGCCGGCCAGCAGTCCGTACGCCTCACCGAAATGTCCAGACAGAGAAATCTTTCGATCCTTCAGCAGGCAGTCGCCGCCTTCAAATTCTCCAGACATTTCCTGGATGCCAAATCCATAGCGGCACATCAGACCGCCGTAAGTGTTGCCGTTGCTCTTGTCAGGCAAGGCGCGGAAGGTGGGGGTGAACATGGCATCTACAGATTCCTTGGAGATGATTTGCTTTCCGTTGACTTTGCCATCATTGAGGAACATATCGATCAGCACCTTCATCTCATTGGGGCTGATGCGCAGGCCGCCCTGGGGGCTGAAAAGGCAGCCGTTCGTGCCAATCACATAGTCATCCAACGGTTCCAGTGTAATGGCGGACTGGAGATCAGGATTGGTGATCAACACCTTGTTTGGATCCTGAGGGACACCGCGGTAATCATCGATCTGGGCAACATACGGGCCATCTTCGTTCCAGACGCCGTCCTTCTGTTTCTGATACAGCGTGGCAACATTCTGGATCTCATCGGCGTCAAAATCACCAGGATTATAGCTGGCATTCAATCCCATAGGCTCCAGCACGTTTTCCCGCATATAGATGTCGAAGCGCTGACCGGTGATACGTTCGATGATCGTACCGACCAGACCATAGTTCAGATTGCAGTAATGGAACCAGTTCCCGGGACTTCTGTCCACACCGTCGTTGGAGTTTTCAAAGTGTTCTCCATCCAGCCAGTACTTGCCTTCTGGAGTGAAAAATTCCTTAACGGAATACTCAGGTGCAATAGAGTATACGCTGCCGTCCTGAATGGAGGAGGTGTGGGAGAGGAGCATCCGAGTGGTGATGGCTTTATCCGGATAGTTGGGATTGCGGAGGGTAAAGCCCAGATAGTCACTGATATCCCGGTCCAGATCCAGCTTTCCCTGCTCCACCAGCATCATGGTGCCGACAGCGGCAAAGGTCTTGGAGATAGAGGCAGTGCGGTAACGGCTGTCCAGCTCCAGAGGAAGGTTATTTGCAGGATCAACTGCATCAATATAGCGGTCACCGCCGGTACGCTGGTAGATCAGTTTTCCATCGCGATAGGCCATGACAGCATATCCGGAGACACCAGGAGATTCCATAATTGCATTGAGATCTTTTGCAGCAGGGTCCTCTGCTACTTTAGAGAGATTGCTCAGGGCCTTATCAAGTTCGGAAGAGGTAATGGTCTGATCCTGATCGATCCCATCCAGAACCCCGTTGGCAGAGGCCCAGGAGATGGCGTCATCCGCCCATTTGGGAACACCAGCTTCGAGTGGAGCACGCTTAGTAAGAACCAGATTATGCTCCTTTGCATATTCGTACAGTACAGTGGCCAGCTGATCGCGAGTGATGGCCTGATCTGGAGCCATGGTATGGCTTCCATAGCCTACCATATAACCTTCAGAACTGATCCAGTGGAGTGCAGCGTCTGCCTCAGTGAGGTCAGAGTATGAATGTGTCTGTGAGACTGCGGGGCGACTGGCCAAATCGTACAAAGCTTCTGCAAGATCACGGCGAGTG
Source organism: Lawsonibacter sp. (assembly GCA_037257225.1). Lineage (GTDB taxonomy): Bacteria > Bacillota > Clostridia > Oscillospirales > Oscillospiraceae > Lawsonibacter. The sequence continues at coordinate 39,871 of JAYCWP010000049.1, read as the reverse complement.
GCAGTTCCCTCGGCAGCGGCAGCGGGGCACAGCAGGGGAAGGATCAGCGCGGTGGATAGCAGCAATGGAAGCAGTCTTTTTTTCATAGCGGTCACTCCTTTGAATTGTAAATTGTTCTATTGCTTTGGTGTGCAGGGGGAGGTGGGCCGGGAAGATATTTCATGATTATCGGGCCAGCCTGGTGCGGATCCATCGGGAACACTGCTGGCTCAGAAAAAGAAACCAGCAAAACAGAAAGTGTGTTGAACACACCCTGATTTGCTGGATTTTATCTGCGGCGATGGAACGGAAAGTTGCATCAAGCAGCGAAAGCAGCGATGGATTTGTTCCTTTATTATAGCAAAGATGCACAAATAGGTCAAGATAATATTTGAAAAATATGTGAAAATAAAGTGGAGACGGAATTTCAGTGGTGCTGGTCGGGAGCCAGAGGGGTCCACCGGACCCCAATCGTAAAGACCCCGTCTTCCAGTTCGGCAAAGGGCACATGTCCCATTCGCTGGGCCAGGGCCTTGACGATGGCCAGACCAAGACCAGTGTTCTGCCCAGTACGCATCTGGTCTGCGGTGTAGAAGCGCTCAAAGACCCGGGATAGATCCTCGGGGGACAGGTCAGGGGCATCGTTGGAGAAGGCAGTGATCAGCCGTTCTTCGCTGGCATACAGCCGGATGTTCAGGGCGGTACTGCCGTGCTTTAGAGCATTGCTGATGAGGTTTGTGAGGATTCGGGTGACTGCTCCAGGATCGGCCAGCACAGGGGGCAGGCGGTCATCCAGTTCCACAGTGACCTGGAAGCCGGCTTGCTCAAAGTCCTCATAAAAGCTGGCCAGGAGAGGCTCTAAAGCCCGGCGCAGATCAACTGGCTGGAGATCAAGCGGATACTCTCCTCCCTCGATGCGGGAGAGATCATAAAAAGCAGTGATCAGATCCTGAAGCACTTTGGCCCGGTCGGACACAATTTCTAAATAATGTCTCCGCTGCTGAGAGGAAAGCTGCTCCGATTCCAGAAGCTGGAGATAGCCCAGAATGGAGGTAAGTGGGGTGCGCAGGTCGTGAGAGATGTTGGCGATCTGCCGGCGGAGACTCTCCTCCTGCTCCCGCAGTGTGCGTGTCTCCTGCTCTCGGTCCTCCAACAGGCCGTTGATCTGAGCCAGCAGGTTCTCTACCTGGCGGTCCGGAGAAACCAGACGGAGGCGCTTTCCGGGTTGGAATCGGGCCTCGCAGAGCGCTTGGGCAGCCCGATTTAGGGCAGATTCACGGCGGAGCCAGAGGATCAGGATGAACAGCAGGACCGGGACGGTGAGCAGCAGGATCGTCATAGAAAGGACCTCCTGAAGAAATAGTGGTTACCTCAGCTCTCTGCGCTCCAGAGCGGCCAGGGCCAGCAGGGTAGTGACTGCCAGCCAGCCCATCCCCACCAGCCAACACTGGAGCGGTGAGGGCGGAAAGGAGACGAACAGGGTGGGATCCAGAGAGATTCCCAGCTCCTGGGACGAGCCTGCCGCCAAAAGCAGGTTCCCATTCCAAAAGGGGGCCATGGGGTGGGTCATATAAAGAAAGCGGAAGAGGGGGGTGAGGTCAGGGCCGGCGATATAGGCGGCGGCGCAGAATGGGTAGCCCACAAAATAGTAAAGGAAGACCAGTACCACAGAGACTGCATCTGACCGGGTGATGAACCGGCAGCAGAGGAACAAACCAACGGAGGCCATCCACAGGGGGAGAGCGGTCAGCATCAGGGTGAGGTACTGCGCAAGGGCCTGGAGCAGGCCAGGGCCAGGCAGAAAGATCAGAGTGAGCAGGATGGCCCACAGGGACAGTAGAACCACCATAGCCACACCCAGCAGGCAGGCTGCGGCCAGTCGGGAGAGGTAGATCTGCCGGCGGGGAACGCCGAATACCGCTTCATGCTTTAGAATGTCCAGCTTGTTGATGCCGGAGCTGACTGCGGCGGCGCACCAGACGGCAAAGAACATTCCACTGACGGACAGGGTACTGATGGAATGTAGGAGAGTGGCCGCATTACCTGACTGGGGAGGCAGGGCGCAGGAGGCAGTCATGACGGTCACACCCAGAAGGAGGAGCAGCGCCATCCCCAGAACAGACCAGGGGCGGCAGCGCAGACGGTAGAACTCCGCACGAATAAGATTGCCCATAAATCAGTCCTCCTTTAAGGGAGATCCCGGCGGGAGAAGCAGAACAGGCCCAGCGCAGTGGAGACAGCGGTCCACCCCAGCCCCACCAGCCAGCACCGGCCCATGAGGGCCCAGTCCAGGATCTGGAGATTCATAAGCAGATCCAGTTGGTAGCTCAGAGTGAGGTGGTGGAGTAGCTGAAAGAATGGGCTGATGTGCTGTCCCAGGGCTCCCAGCAGAGCTGGCAGGGTGAGGATTAGGACAATATAGCAGATAGCTGCTGCGTTGGCACTGGCAATAAGGAAGTATATGGCTATGACCAGGGATAGGCCGCCAGCCCAAATGGGGAGTGCTGCCAGGGACAGATAACCAAGCAGCAGGAATCCGTTGGCAGGGGTGAGGTCGGAGGGCTCGCGCTCCAGTCCAAGCAGAAGCAGGGCGGACAGGGTGTAGACGGCCACCAGGACGGCATATAGCAGAAGCATGACCAGGAATACGGCAGCCCAGCGGGACAGGTAGATCCTGGTCCGGGGAATACCGAAGGAGACCTCATTTTTCAGAGTGTGGTACTTATACTGTTCAGAAAAGATCAGGTCGCCGCCCACTGCCACCAGCCAGAGGCCCATGATCATGCCCAGAGGGGATAGGCTCAGGGCAAAGGACAGGCCGATGGGAGTGATCCCAGGAGACTGGTTTTTGACGAGATACAGGCAATATACGGCCCCCATAGTAAGTAGGGAGCAGGTGAAGAACAGAATGGAAAAATAAGGGCGGCGGACTGCCTTGTACCACTCTGCCCGAATGGAACGCAGCATTAGGCCCCCTCCTTTCCGGCAGAGTGGCCGTCGATGAGAGCAAGAAAATAGTCCTCCAGGTTACTGTCTTTCTGCTGGGCGGAGATCAGCCCTACTCCTTCCTCAATCAGAACACGGTTGACCGTCTGGGGGTGATCTAAAAAGGCATATAGCCGTAGTCGTTCCTGGGGAAGGACTTCAAAATCCCGGGTGCCAAGCTGCTCCTCCAAGACCCGGGCAGCTCGGGCGGCATCATCCACTCTTAATTCCAGACAGTCTCGGCACCGCTCGCGCAGATCAGTGGCGGAGATGGTTTCCAACATACAGCCCTGGTCGATGAAGGCGTAGTGGGTTGCCAGGGCAGAGAGTTCGGACAGGATGTGACTGGAGATAAGGATGGTGGTCTGCCGCTCGCGGTTCAGCCGGAGCAGCAATTCCCGGAATTCCACAATGCCCTCCGGATCCAAACCGTTGATAGGCTCATCCAGAAGAAGAAATTCTGGTTGGTTCATCAGAGCAAGAGCTAATCCAAGCCGCTGCTTCATGCCCAGGGAAAAGGTTTTGAATTTTTTATTTCCAGCCCTGGTAAGACGAACTAGTTCCAGGGCTTCGTCCACACAGTTCTGGCCGGGGATACCCCGCTGAATGCGATAGTACTCCAGATTCTGTTGGGCGGTGAGATAGGGGTAGAAGGCAGGGGTCTCTACCATAACGCCGGTGCGGCTCCGTGCTCGATCCAGAGCGGCGGGGGAGGAGGCATCAAATAGGACCAGCTCTCCAGAGGTGGGCCGAGACTGGCCGGAGATCAGCCGGATCAGGGTCGTTTTACCTGCGCCGTTCCGGCCTACAAGGCCAAGGATCTGTCCCTTTTCCACCGAAAGGCTGACCCGGTCCAGAGCCAGGGTATGGCCATACCGGCGTGTCAGTTCCCGGGTCTGCAAAATCAGTTCAGACATAGTGTTCACCTTTCTTTTTGAGGGTTGCTCATAGAATAGCGGAGAAAGGTTGATTCCCCGCAAAGAAAAAGTGAAGAATTCCTAAAGATTTGGAGGGCTCAGCCTCCGATCCGTTCATAGACGTGTATGTCAAAGCCGATCTCCGTATCCAGATCCGTCAGGGCTTCCAGCCGGGCTACCCCCGCACGGGGCGTTTTCCAGGCGTAGGGGGTCATGCCGAAGAGGGCCATGATGTCCTCCCCACAGTCCAGGTGGACAGAATACCGCAGAGGGACGGCTTCTAGCCAGCGGAAACCGGGGTAGTCCTCCCGCTTTCCTTCGTTTTCATAGGGGCGGTCGTACAGCACCTGTTTCATCTCCCACAGGTGGCGTGAGGAGGGGACCACATAGAGAAAGTGCCCGCCTGGGCGAAGGACCCGGGCAAATTCCTCGGGGCATAGAGGGGAGAACACATTGGTCAGCAGATCTACAGAATGTGCAGCCAGGGGGAGTCGGTACACAGAGGCCACAGCGAACTCCCCCTCCTTTAGTCGCCTGGCCGCCCTTCGCAGGGCAAATTTAGAGATATCTACCCCGGCTGAGGAGGGAACACATCCCTCTCGGGACAGGGTTTGAAAGAGCGCGGCGGTATAATAGCCCTCTCCGCAGCCGCTGTCCAGAAGGGCGGGGGCGGGGAGGTCTCCGACGGAACGGAGGGCCAGCTTGCACAGGGCGTCCCGGAGAGGCGCATAGTAGCCCCGGTCCAGAAAGGCTGAGCGGGCGGCCACCATAGACTTATCATCTCCAGGATTCTGTGAGTGCTTTCGGTTGGCTGGGAGCAGATGGACATAGCCAGCAGCGGCCAGGTCAAAGCTGTGGCCGCTGGGACAAACATAGGTATGATCCCCACGCATCAGAGGGGCGGAGCATAGGGGACAACAGAACAGACTCATGACAAGTTCACCTCAAAGGCTATTATGACAAATACGCAAGAAAATAGCAAGCAGAGCACGGCGGTTGCCGTGCTCTGCTTGGAGCTGGGTAGATTTAGTTAGCCACCAAGATCCGCACCTTTTTCCCGATGGGATCGAGATAGGCAGTCAGTTTGCTGGAGAAGGCGGTACAGGCATTGAACCGCTCCTTACCGGTCTTTTGAGTGAACCAGATCTCAGAGGCATCATTATAGCACTCAACATCCGTGGCCACGGCATAGGTTTGGCCGCCAGAGGACAGGTAGTACCGGCCTTCCCGCTCGAAGAAGTCAGCAGGAGAGAGGTTGTCGAGTTTCTCTAGGCTGATCACGGAGGCGATCCTGCCATTGCTGCCCAGCACAGCGCCGCCGAAGGAGTTGTTCTTGGCGGTGTAGCCGGAGTTTGTTTTGGCGATACCGCCGGAGCCGTTTTCGACTGCGATCTGGCGGGGGCCCTTCTCCTCGCCGTTCTCATCGGCATAGGATACCTTCAGCTGGCCGTAGGTATAGGCGTCGCCGGTGACGGAGTCCAGCAGGATGAGATCCACAATTCCGGAACTGTTTTCGTGATAGCCGGAGATCTTTTCCTGGGAGATACGATCCAGATCCAGCTCAGACAGAGGTACGGCCGCTTGGGCGGCAGCACCTTGGACCTGCTCATAGATCCGGACACCCACAGAGACGGTCTTGTTTCCAAGTGTCATGGAGGACAGATCGAAATCACCAGGGGCATTGCGTCCAGAGATGCGGGAGGCATACAACTCGCCCTTTTCGCCGGCGGAGAGGGTACAGACCGTGTCCAGATTGCTCAGCTTGGTGCCTTCGCCGCCCTTCAGTTCCAGAATGCCGCCATTGGGCAGGAACAGGTTCGCGGAACTCTCGCTGGTGACAATGCCCATGGCGGTGGAGCGGAGAGAACCATTGGCGGGGCGGATTCCGGCCACCTTGCCGTCGGCGGTGAGGAGGAGGACTACCTGTTGATTGACCGAAACATCGTTGGTAAAGTCCCAGGCGCTTTCCAACACAGGGAAGGTATGGCCCAGCAGTTCAATGGTTTGGGGCGCCTTGGCATTGGGGGCGGGATTTTGATAGCGGCAGGTCAGGCGCAGGTCGGAGACGATCAGGGTGTTGGAGATGCTGTCGTAGGTGACCACATCATAGGGCTTGATCTGGGACATATTGATGACCTGCTGGTTTTTCAAGATGGTGTATCCCTCAGCACCGCCGGTGAGTTTGTGGAAATCAACAGCACTGGCGCTGTCCACCACGACCACGGCATCCTCACTGGCCGCAGTGGAAGTGGAGCCGGCATAGATAGCCGTTACCTTGCCCCGCAGGGTAAACAGGGTGATCCGGCTGCCGGCGGTGAGGGTGCCATATCCTTCGGAATAGGACTTGGAATCCTCAGAATTGGCGGTGAAGATGGGAGTGTCTCCGGAAATGGTGTACCGCTTGCCGCCGGTGGCGCTGACGTAGCTGGGCTCTGCGTTGCCCATGAGAGAGATGGTGACCGCGCTGCTGTCATCGGGGACAAAGGTGATGATCTCGCTTTGATCGTTGAGGACAAGAGAACCACGGCGACCTACTAGGGCGGTGGGAGCCACATCTTCCGCATCGGGGAGATAGGTACCATTGGAGGTGCGTACTGCACCAAGAGCAGAGCCGTCGTCCGTCTCGGTGTTGACGGCCAGCAGGATGGTGTCCTCCTTGGCGGAGCCCAGTGTGGTGTAATACTCCTTGCCGTCACCGGTCTCACAGCTCAGGGCGTTGACGAACAGCTGGGCCGCCTGGGCTCGATCGATGGGGGCGTTGGGGCTGACAGAGATGCCGTCAGTCAGACCGATGGACTGGGCCAGATTCAGATAGCCGTCGGGCCAGACCGCCCCGACCTTATTGCTGGAGTAACCTAGTACCCGGATCAGAATGGTGACCGCCTGGGCGTAGGTGAGCTGGGAATCTGGCAGGAAACGGCCGTCCCCAATGCCGGAGATCAGGGGCGTACCGGCGGGCTTTGGATCGGAGTCGGAGCCCGTGCCGGAGGAGGAAGCGCCGTCCTCCAGCATCGTAGAGGCAGCCAAATTCACATACCCTCTGGCCCAGTGGTTGGAGGGGACGTCGGTGAAGATTGTGCGGGTGGAGTGCAGAACAACGTCGTCTCTCATCCCCATGAAATTGACTACCATGGTGCAGAACTGAGCACGGGTCAGCTTCTGACCGGGGTTGAAGCGGTTGCCCCCTGTGCCATTGGCCACACCCATCAGACGGAGAATGTCCGCGTTAACGGAGGTAGCGGGGTCCTTCACATCGCTGAAGGAGGAGGTGCCGGCCGCAGAGGCCGGAAGGGCCAGACCAGCGGCCACGGCAGCAGCCAGCAGCGCGTGGATCATGCGATTTCGTTTCATAGATGTCTCTCCCTAACATTTAGTCCGCCCGCAGGGCTACCACCGGCTGGAGACCGGAAGCTTTAATTGCGGGATACATACCGAAGATGATGCCCAGGGCCACCGAGATGGCTGCTGCACCCAGTGTTACAGCGGGGCTTGGGATCAGGATGGTGTTAAAGGACAGCTTGCCCACGATCAGAGTGCCGATGTAGCCCACCCCGATGCCGAACAGGCCGCCGATGCCGCAGATCATAGCGGCTTCGATGAGAAACTGGACAATGATGCTCCGGCGCTCGGCGCCGATAGCCTTGCGGATGCCGATCTCCCGGGTGCGCTCGGTGACCGTGACCAGCATGATGTTCATAATACCGATGCCGCCTACGAGGAGGGAAATGGCGGCGATGCCGCCCAGGAAATTCTGCTGCATCTTAGTGGCGTCGCCTTGCTGCTCCTTGTAGACATCGTTGGAGTCCACGCTGTAAAAACCGTTGTTGCTGTCGATGACTCCGCTGAGAAAGCCTTTCAGACCGGTAATAACGGGACGAAGATCCTCTGAGGAGCGTACCTTGACTACATAGTCGCTGATAGGTTCGTTCTCATTGAAGATACGGTTCATAGTGCTTGGGAGCAGGATCATCTTGTCCATGCCGCTGATCATCTGATTGATCCACTGGTCGTCCTCTGTGCCAGAGGCACTGGAGGAGCGGTCCCCCTTGTAGCTATAGACGCCCACCACCCGGAATGGGGTGCCGCTGATGGTGATGGTCTGATCGATGGGGTTGGCGAAGTTGAATAGATAGTCAGCTGTGGCAGCGCCCAGGACGCACACCTTGCTGCTGTTTTTTACGTCCAGATAGCTAAGATCACGCCCCTTGGCAATGGTGTAGTCGTTACATTGGCCGAACTGGTTGTTGCCCAGATAGAGGGTGGGATAATTGCTGCCGCTGTCCCCGCCGATCGTCATACCTCCGCTCATAATAACAGAGCCGCCGTCGTTCATCTCACGGGACAGGGTCTTGGAGCCGAACTTGATAGGGGGAGCGCTATTGACCGTGCCGGTGGGGGAGAAGCCAACTACCTGATCAGAGAGATTCAGGCAGTAGTCGTACAGGGACTGGGAGATGTCGGTGCCCCCGCTCCAGTCATAGGCGCTGACCGAGATCTTGTTGGTGCCCATGCTCTCATAGTAGCGCTGCATGGCCATATTTTGTCCCTGTGCATAGGACACCAGGACGATAACAGCTGCCAGGCCGATGATGATGCCCAGCATGGTCAGAGCGGAGCGGGCTTTATTGGAAAAAATAGATTTGGCCGACATTTTGATGGCCTGCGTGATGTTCAAAGTCCCACCTCCTCGCGGGTGCCGTCCGCCACGATGTGTCCATCAGAGATGCGGACGATGCGGTTGGCAGTAGCGGCGATTCCGTTGTCATGGGTGATCAGTATGATGGTGCTGCCTCCCTCGTGGAGACTATGAAGGATCTCTAAAACGTGCTTGCCTGTCTTGGAATCCAGGGCGCCGGTAGGCTCGTCGGCCATGATGATGGGCGGATGGGTGGCGATGGCCCGGGCGATGGCCACCCGCTGCTGCTGGCCGCCGGACATCTCAGAGGGCCGGTGTCCGAAGCGGTCGGCCATGCCCACCCGCTCCAGGGCGGCCATGACCCGCTCCTTCCGCTGGAACACGCTGATCCCCTGATAGATCAGGGGGAGCTCCACATTCTCATAGGCGGTGAGGGCGGGGATCAGGTTATAGCCCTGGAAAATGAAGCCGATCTCCTTGTTGCGGATGTGGGCCAGCTGCCGGTCGGTGCGGTCGGTGACGTCGGCGCCGTTGAGGATGTAGTCCCCGTAGGTGGGCACGTCCAGACAGCCCAGAATGTTCATCAGGGTGGACTTGCCCGAGCCTGAGGCTCCGATGATGGCTACAAACTCCCCGCGGTCGATGGACAGGGTCACATCATCCAGGGCTCGAACCTCGCTCTCCTTGCCCTCGTTGTAGATTTTATAAATGTTTTTGATCTCTATGAGCATGGCAGTCCCTCGCCTCAGCCCCAGGCCTGTTCCACGATGTAGGCCTGGAACACCGTCTCGCCGCCCTGAAGGCCCTCTTTGATCTCCACATTGTAGTTGTCGGGCAGACCGGTGGTCACTGGGATGGGGTAGAAGCCGTCCTTCGGGCTGGGGTACTGGGGAGTCTCCCCCTCCATGACCTCGGGGATGTCGATATCGATGGCGTTTTCTGGCTTTTCCTCCGCCTGGACAAAGACCACGGTATAGGGGTTGCCCTCGGTATCGCTGACATAGATGACCGACTGGGAGGGGACGATGATGCAGTTGTCCGCCTCACTGGTAACGAAGGAATAGTCCAGCCAGGCCCCATCGTACAGGCTGCCGGCGGAGTTGTCCACCTCCAGGGTGACCGGATAGGTGGTCATGCCGTTTTTGGACTCCGCGCCTCCCATGTTAATGGAGGTGACCGTGCCCATAAAGACGTTTTGATTATAGTCGGTGAGCTCCACGGTCATGCCCTGATTGATGAAGGAGATGTTCCGATCGTCCACGGTGATGTCCACCAGCATGGTGGTGTTGTTGGAGATCATCACGGCGGTGTCGCCGCTTTTCACTTCCTGCCCAACCTGGAGGTTCATAGAAGTGACGGTGCCATCGATGGGGGAGACAGCATTGAAGTTGGCCAGTGCCTTCTGGGCATCAGCCAGCTTGGTCTGGGCATCGTCCAGTTCTTTTTGCTTAGAGCGGATGTCCAGGTCAATGGTATCAGAACCCATGGTGAGCAGGGCTTCACCGGCGGAGACATTGGCATAGTTGTGCAGGTTTCCCTTGGATACCAGGGGGCCGGCAGCCTTGGTGACGATCTCGCGGGTCTCATAGTATTCTGTCTTGCCGTTCTGGTATGGGTAGATGGCAGTGCCGTCAGAAGCTGTGAGGGAGGCGGAGGCCTCCATGCCTGCGGTAAGGGTCCCGGGGTTGTCAAAGACGATGATGGCCTCAAAGTGGACAGCGCCCTCGGGGGAGATGTAGCTGACCTTGTGGATCTTTTCCACTGTTCCAGTGAGATTGGCCATGACAGAAGGAATTGAGACGTTGACGGCCTGACCAGCGTGGATCTGTCCCTCATGGGCATAGCTGAAGTAGAGCGACAGCTTCAGCTTTTTGTCATTGACCAGGGTGGCTACGGCTTCTCCTTTTGTGATGTCCTGATCGGGATCGAAGTCCTTTACGCTGAGCAGCTTGCCGGCGAAGGGAGCCCGGACAGTAAGATTGTTGGCGTCCTCCAGCAGAGATTTCATGTCTTTGTTCAAGCCGTCCAGCTGCTCCTGGGCGGTGGAGACCTCATCCTGGGCGCTCTGGCTATAGATTGTGTACAGGGGTTGCCCGGCGGTGACGGTGTCTCCAGCGGCGACAAAGACCTCCCGCACGGTGCCGCCGGCAGACAGGGTGATGGCGGCGTTTTCCTTCGCCTTGGCGTTGCCGCTGCCAGAGGCCTTGCTCTGGATAGAGCCATAGTCGGCCACCGCGGTCTGCATCTCCGCCCCAGCGGAGTCGTTCTTGGTCAGAAAGCGATACAGGAAGTAGCCGCCTACCGCCAGTGCAGCGGCGGTGACAGCGGCGATGACAATTCTGCGCACTTTCTTTTTGTTGACAGCCTTTTTGGGCTTGCCAGAAGGGGGCGCAGGGGGAGCAGTATTGCTGGGCTGGATGAGTGTGGCGTCTGGCATGAGAATATCCTCCTCTGATGACATAAGTAAGAGATTGCGGCCGTCCGGCAGAGTGCGGGAGAGTGACCACCGTATCGGGACGCATTGGCTCCGATTGATTGTTTCTATTATACGGTGGGGGCACAAGGAAAGGCAATTACAAGCCAGTTACAAAATGCTTTAAGATTTCCTTAAGAAGTCGGCGGGAGTATTCATCTCTCCGCTGTCGGAGCGGCTTCCTGTTGATTTAGACGGAGAAGAGAGGGAAAAGGTTTCCTCTCAAAACAAAAAAGCTGCCGCAGATCCAGATGAATCTGCGGCAGACCTGTGGAGACATGGACACAGCGATCAGACGTTCTGATAAAGTGGGTAACGGCCAGTGAGCTCCTTTACCTGAGCGCGAAGTGTGTTCACCTGAGACTCGAAGTCGCTCTGAGCGGCCTGGCAGATGAGCCGGCCTACCACCTTCATCTCTTCCTCGCGGAAGCCGCGGGAGGTGACGGCGGGGGTGCCCACCCGGATACCAGAGGTAACAAAGGGCTTCTCCGGGTCATTGGGGATGGCGTTTTTGTTTACGGTGATATAGACCTCGTCCAAGCGGCGCTCCATCTCCTTGCCGGTGAGGTGGGCAGGACGCAGATCCACCAGCATCAGGTGGTTGTCCGTTCCGCCGGACACCAGATCCAGCCCGCCTTCCATAATGGACTGGGCCAATACAGAGGCATTTTTCACGACCTGCTGCTGATAGGTCTTGAATTCAGGTTTGAGGGCCTCACCAAGAGCGACCGCCTTGGCGGCGATGATGTGCTCCAGAGGGCCGCCCTGGGAGCCGGGGAAGATGGCTGAGTTGAGCTTTTTGGCGATGTCCGGGTCATTGCACAGCAGCATCCCGCCACGGGGGCCCCGGAGGGTCTTATGAGTGGTGGTGGAGACCACATCGGCGTAGGGAACAGGGGAAGGGTGGCAGCCAGCGGCTACCAGCCCAGCGATATGGGCCATATCCACGAACAGATAAGCACCGACCTCGTGGGCGATGTCAGCGAATGTCTTGAAATCAATGATTCTGGGATAGGCGGAGGCGCCGGCCAGGATCATGCGGGGCTTGTGTTTCCGGGCCAGATCCCGTACCTGGTCATAGTCAATGCGGCCGTCGGCACCCAGTCCATAGGCCACCATATTGTAGTTCTTGCCGGAGAAGTTGACAGGGGAGCCGTGGGTCAGGTGGCCGCCCTGGTCCAGGCTCATGCCCAACACAGTGTCCCCATGCTGGCACAGGGCCTGGTACACGGCGAAGTTGGCCTGGGCGCCGGAGTGGGGCTGGACATTGGCGTAGTTGGCGCCGAAGAGCTCCTTGGCCCGCTCGATGGCGATGTTCTCCACCACGTCCACGCACTGACAGCCGCCATAATAGCGTTTGCCAGGGTAACCTTCGGCGTACTTGTTCGTGAGAACGGTGCCGGCGGCGGCCAGAACGGAGGCGCTGACGATGTTCTCTGAAGCAATCAGTTCGATATTCTGCTGCTGACGATCATACTCGGCGCGGATGGCCTGTCCCACCTGTGGATCGGCGGCGGTGATAAAGTCCATGACTTCGTTAACCATGGGAAACACTCCTTTTTCTTTTGAGATCCGGCGCGGCTGCCGGTGGGGCTGTACCGTTATTATATCAGATGCGGGGAAAATTACAATGAGATTCTGTGGGAACGGATGGCAGTACGCTGGCGCTTTCTGTCCGGAGTGGATGGGGAAAATTTGTGGGAACAGAAGTTTCTCGTCGAAAAAATACACCGGATGTGGTATACTCTATGCTATAATAAATTTGATTGCGCCAGTACCAGGCGCATATCCCGCCCAATGAGGTGTTATGAGATGAAAACAAACGAAGCAGTCCGGAGCATTGTAAACGCCCTGAAGGTGCTCTACCCGGACGGGATCTGTTCCCTGAACTATGAAAAGGACTATGAGCTGCTGTTCTCCGTGCGTCTGGCGGCCCAGTGCACCGACGAGCGGGTGAACAAGGTCACCCCCGCCCTGTATGCCCGCTTTCCCACCCTAGAGGACTTAGCTGGGGCCGATGTAGCCGAGGTGGAGCAGTACATCCACTCCACCGGCTTTTTTCGGGCCAAGGCCCGGGACATCGTGCTGGCCTCCCAAATGCTGCTGCGGGATTATGGAGGGAAAGTTCCCGGCACTATGGAGGAGCTGCTGAAGCTGCCAGGGGTAGGCCGTAAGACAGCCAACTTGATGTTGGGGGACGTGTTCCATGTGCCTGGTGTAGTGGTGGCGGATACCCACTGCATCCGCATTACTGGCCTGCTGGGCCTCACTGACGGCTCCAAGGACCCGGTGAAGGTAGAGATGCAGCTGCGCCAGGTGCTCCCGCCGGAAGAGTCCAACGACTTCTGCCACCGGCTGGTGCTCCATGGCCGGGCGGTGTGCATCGCCCGGCGGCCCCAGTGTGAGCGCTGCACCCTGCGCCCCTGGTGCGACCACTTTGCAAAAAACGGCGTTCAGATGTCCTAAACGGACGGGACAGAGAGGAGATGAGGAAGATGCCGGTCAATTATGATCCTTATGGCTTCAACAGCTTTGACATGATGTTCGAGATCGTCCCGGTCATCGTTGCAGTTGGGTTTGTCGTTGGACTGGGTATGGTGGTATTCAACGCCGTCCAGGGGGCTTCCCAGTGGAAGAAGAACAATGCCTCCCCGGTGCTGACTGTGGAGGCGGAGGTGGTGACCAAGCGGCTGGATGTTCAGACCTGGCACCACGCCGGGGACGAGCACAGCATGGGGCACACCTCTAGCCGGACTGATTACTACGCCACTTTCCAGGTGGAGAGCGGAGACCGGATGGAGTTCCAGGTCCCCGACAGGGAGTACGGCTTTCTGGTAGAGGGGGACCGGGGGCGGCTGACCTTCCAGGGAACTCGCTACCAGGGCTTTCAGAGAATATAAGAGGAGTACACCGGAGTGAAACAGAGAATGCGGTGGGTCCTCTACACGCTGGGGATGCTGGTGCTGGCGCTGGGGCTGACCCTAAACACAAAGACGGGGCTTGGGGTGTCCCCTATCATCTCCGTGGCCTTTGGAGTATCTGAGATCTGGGGATTAAACTTTGGAGATATGACCTTTCTGCTCTATGGCCTGTGCGTGGCCGGACAGATCGTACTGCGGAGGGGGCAAGGATGGCTGACCGACCTGCTTCAGCTCCCACTCAGCCTGGCGTTCAGCCGGATGCTCAATGTGTATAGTGCAGCCATCCCCTACCGCTGCGAGGTGCACAGTTTTTGGGAGAATGTTCTAGTACTGGCGGCGGCGATCCTGCTGACCGGCATCGGAGCGGCCGTGACAGTGAATATGCGCCTGATCCCCAATCCGGGGGATGGAATCGTGGCGGCGGTGGCCGAGCGGCTGGGCCGGGACCAGGGCTTTGGAAAGAATTTGGTGGATCTGTGCTGCGTGGCGCTGACCTGTGTCCTCAGTCTGGCGGCATCGGGCCGTGTGGTAGGCGTGGGGCTTGGAACTGTGGCCGCCATGGTATGCGTAGGCCGGGTCATCGCTCTGGTCAACCGGCTGGGACGGAACTGGATGTGTGCTGCAGCCGGGCTGATCCCAGCGGCCCAGTGACTGAGAGGAGAATGAAGCATGGCCTATCGGCCTTTGGCGGATGAGATCCGCCCCAAAAATCTGGATGAGGTGGTGGGGCAGAGGCATATCCTGGGACAGGATGGGTTGCTCCGCCGGATCATTGAGAGCGGGGAGATCCCGAACCTGATCTTTTACGGCCCATCCGGAACAGGAAAGACCACAGTAGCGAATATTATCGCCCAGCGGACCAACCGCCCCCTCCACCGGCTCAACGCCACCACTGCCTCCATCAGCGACATCAAGGACATCATCGCTGATATTGGTACTCTGTTGGCTCCGGATGGGGTGTTGCTTTACCTGGACGAGATCCAGTATTTTAATAAGAAGCAGCAGCAGTCCCTGCTGGAGTTTATGGAGAACGGGAAGATCACCCTGATCGCCTCTACCACGGAGAACCCGTTTTTCTATGTGTTTGGGGCGGTGCTGTCCCGGTCCACTGTGTTTGAATTCAAGCAGATCACCGCGGAGGACGCCCTCCCTGCCGTAGACCGGGGGGTGGCTATTCTGGAGGAACGGATGGGTGGGCGGCTGACTCTGGAGGAGGGGGTGCGGGAGCATATCGCCTCTGCCTGCGGAGGGGACATCCGAAAGGCCATGAACGCCCTGGAGCTGCTGGCCTCCGCCGCCCGCCGGGAGAATGGGACGCTGTGTATCACTCTGGAGGATGCCCGGACAGCGGCTCAGAAGTCTGCTATGCGCTATGACCGGGAGGGGGACAGCCACTTTGATATTGCCTCCGCCCTGATGAAATCCCTTCGAGGCTCCGACCCGGATGCGGCAGTCCACTATCTGGCCCGGCTGCTGGAGGCAGGGGACATGGTCACCGCCATCCGGCGGCTGCTGTGCTCGGCCAGCGAGGATGTTGGACTGGCCTATCCCCAAGCGGTGCCCATCGTGAAGGCCTGTGTGGACAGCGCTCTCCAGCTGGGCCTGCCGGAGGCGCGGCTGCCCCTGGCGGAGGCTGCCATACTGCTGGCCACCTGGCCCAAGTCCAACAGCGCCTATCAGGCCATCGCCGGAGCCCAGGCGGACGTGCGGGCTGGACGGGCCGGGGACATTCCCCGGGAGCTCCAGAACGTCCATGCTGACTCGGCGGGTCTGGAGCGGGAGCAGGGCTACCGCTATCCACATGACTATCCGGGCCACTGGGTCCGACAGCAGTATCTGCCGGATAATCTGAAAAATCGGAAATATTACCAGTACGGTGACAACAAGACAGAGCAGGCTGCCCGCCGCTACTGGGAGGAAATCAAAAAATAGGGGTGTACACTGTGCACTCCTACACACATTACCCATCAACGAAAGGAAGGAAAACCCATGGAAGCCATTCGCATCCTGGTGGTGGAGGATGATCCGGACATCAACCAGCTGCTGTGTACCATTATGAGCGACGCGGGCTATCAGTGCCAGCCGGCCTTCTCTGGCAGTGAAGCTATGCTTTGGGCCGAGCGGGAGCGCTTCGACTTGGTGCTGCTGGATCTGATGCTTCCCGGCCTCACTGGGGAGGAATTCATCACTCGCATCCGCCGGGGCAGGACCATGCCCATCATTGTCCTGTCCGCCAAGGCAGGACTGGAAGACAAGGTCAATGTTCTGCGGCTTGGGGCGGACGATTTTATCCCAAAGCCCTTTGACAATCTGGAGGTGCTGGCCCGGGTGGAGGCCCAGTTGCGCCGGGTTCAGAAGTTTTCTGCCCCCCCGGAGCGGAGGCAGTTTGTCTGCGGCGATCTGATCCTGGATCGGGAGGAGTTCTCCGTTATTGCTGGGGGCGAGCCGGTGGTGCTTACGGCCCGGGAGTTTGAGATTCTAGCCCTGCTGATGGAGTATCCAAAGCGGGTATTTACTCGGGAGCAGATTTACCAGTATGTATGGGGCGAGGAGTACTTTGGAGATGATAACACTGTCAACGTCCATATCAGCAATTTGCGGGCCAAGCTGGGCAGGGTCAGCGACCGTGAATATATCAAGACCGTCTGGGGCATCGGGTTCAAGATGGCGGAGCCCTGACGAATATGGGCGAGTTGAGAAGAATCCCGGGAATCGGGGTTGAGGGTGAGAGAGACCTGTTAGAACTGGGTTACACCACCATCCAGTCTCTGGTGGGGGCGGATCCGGAAGAGATGTACGCCCGGGAATGCGCCCGGAAGGGTGTGCATGTAGACCGCTGTGTGCTATATGTGTACCGCTGCGCGGTTTATTATGCGTCCACCCCACAGCCAGACCCGGAGAAGCTGAAGTGGTGGGCATGGAAGGATGGAGGGGAGAAAAACAGTGGACATCCATGTGAATGATATTTTGAAGATGAAAAAGTCTCATCCCTGCGGCAGCCAGGAGTGGCTGGTGCTTCGGGTGGGGATGGATTTCAAGATGCGGTGTCAGGGCTGCGGCCATGAGGTGATGCTCCCACGGAGCAAGGCGGAAAAGAATATCCGCAAGGTGTTCCGGGACGGCGAGCTGGTGGAAGTTTAGAGTCCTGCGGACTAGCCAAAGCCGGTTTATAAAACAGGAACCATGAGAAAGGAAGAGCGACTATGCGATATGACAGCGACGTATTGTACCGTCCACCAGGGGAGTGGAAAAGCTACCTGCTCCAGTGCACCATCGGGTGTTCGTACAATAAATGTACCTTCTGCGCCATGTACAAGGGCAAGCAATTTCGAATCCGTCCGGTAGAGGAGATCTTAGAGGATATCGATATGGCCCGGGACTATTATGGCCCCGGTCTGCGGCGGGTGTTCCTGATGGACGGGGATGCCGTCATCATGAAAACGGAGGATTTACTGAAGATCCTGCACAAGCTGTACCGCACCTTCCCAGCCCTGGAGAAGGTGACCACCTACGCCGGGCCCCGGAGCACCCTGGCCAAGAGCCCGGAGGAGCTGCGGGCCATCCGGGAGGCCGGATTGAACCGGGCCTATTTGGGGGTGGAGAGCGGCAGCGACGCCGTGCTCAAGGCCATCAATAAGGGGGTCACTGCCGCCCAGATGCTGGAAGCGGGGCAGAAGCTGGTGGCCGCCGGCTTCGACCTGTGGGCCATCATTATCATGGGCCTCACCGGCCAGGACGGGGACTGGGAGGAGCACATCCTGTCCACCGCCGGGATGATCAATGAGATGCGGCCCCGCCACCTGTCCGCCATGACCTTCGCCCCCGCCAAGGGCACCCCCTTGGGGGAGGACGTGCTGGCCGGGCGCTTTCAGGTCTGCACCCCGGACCAGATTTTGGAGGAGTGCCGGCTGCTGATCGAGCATCTGGACGTAGACCCCCTCCACTTCACCAGCAACCACGCCTCTAACTACCTGCCCCTAAAGGGCGGCCTGCCGGAGGACCGGGAGAAGTTTCTCTCCCTGCTGGACGAGGCTCTGGCTGGAAAAATCCGCTTGCGAAAGACCTTGAATCGGGGAATTTAAGCCATAGAGACAAACAACAGAGCGCGGAAGCAGCGTAGATCTGCTTCCGCGCTCCTTTTGTTGAGATGGGGCTGTCTTACCAGGGCAGCCAGCTGCGCGCCTCTCGGGCATCGAGTACATCCAGGGCACCGTCCAAAAGATCTGCTGCGGAGGCCCGGGTCAGGGGCTCAGACAGGGCGGCAGAGGTGGACTGGTCCGGAGTGAGTACCCCGGAGGCGGCTAGATTGGCGGCTGCCTGACCGGCCCAATGTCCCTGCACAGAGAGCCCAGCGGCCTCCAAGGGGACGTCTGCCATATTCAGAAGGCGGTTCAGCATCACAGTGGCCTCACCACAGGTGATGTCTGTTCCAGCGGCGAACACGGGGGCGCCGGTGGGGGCACGCTCTCCCTGGATGACCCCAGCCTTTAAGGCGGAGGAGACGTTCCCCTTGGCCCAGGTTGGGATGGCCTCATCATCGGAGAAGCCGGTCACAGTCACATCCTCCATTGGCTCAAGCCCAGTGGCATCCATGGCTAGAGCGAGAAATTCTGCCCGGGAGACGGTCTGATCCGGTTGGAAGAAATAGCGTTCGCCATGGGACTCCCCTACCAGGATGCCCTCCTCTGCCAGGCGGATGGCCGCCTTGTGGGCGGCGCTGCCTTCCAGATCGGCATAAGTCACCTTGGTGTCTGGTTTTTTAATGCGTAGAGTCACCTTGGCCTCGGGTGAGGTATTCCCTGCCTGGTCCAGCGCCACATAGGTGAAAGAGTCCTTGCCTGTCTTGTTCTCATAGGGGGTATAGACGAACCGGGCGGAGCCATCCTCCGACAGCTCCACCGCACCCCGGGCTGGAGTGGAGGTGAGCTGGAAGGTGAGGGTGTCTCCCTCCCCGTCCACTGCATCAAAGTAGCCAGTGATGGCGATGTTCTGATAGGTGGACAATTCCATATTCCGGGCAATGGGTGGGGCGTTGCTCTCGTCCAGAAGGTACAGAGTGACCGTGGTCTCCTTTCCGGTAGAGGTTCCATCTGTAAAGGTGGGCAGGAAGGTGAAGGAGGCAGTGGAGATTCCAGGGGTAGGGAGTGACTGGAACGTCAGCCCGGACAGGGCAGAGGCGTTTACCACTGCGCCCTGGGTGAGAAGCTGGCCTCCCACAGTGAGTACACCAGCCTTGGGATCTGGGAGGGTGGTAAGGGTGATGGAGGAAAGGTCGGAGGAACGAAAATCCTCCTGGGAGAAGGTGATGGAACTTCCTGCCAAGGTGTTTTTGGAAAAGTCGGCGACCTCTGCGGGAGCGTCCTGTTTTTTTTGCCAGAAAAATGCGGAGGCAGGAGTGGACATGGTACCTACCAGCACTAGGGCCAGCAGAGGGGCCAGCCTGCGGGGGAAGGAGAAGTGCTTCAATGAGATGACCTCCTTTGATGGGTTGGATATACTGAGGATACCTATAGCCTGCGCCCGAAAGATCAGATTATACAGGAAAAAAACGGACAGGCCGGCCTTTCATGGCCGGTCTGTCCGGAATTTGGTGCGATGCTTTAGCCGGCGGACTTGGTCCGTCCGGAGAAGAACAGGATGAAGATGATGGCACAGGCCGCCATCAGATAGCAGTAAAACATATAGGGGACAATCTCCAGGGCAGTGATCCCGGCTCCGGCAGCGGCGTACAGCAGCTGTGCACCATAGGGCAGGATGCCCTGAATCACAGAGGCGAAGATGTCCAGCAGGGAGGCAGTGCGCCGGGGATCAATGCCGTACTCCTCACTGATCTCCTTGGCGATGGAGCCGGACATGACGATGGCGACTGTGTTGTTGGCCGTAGCCACATCTACCGCGGCCACTAGGCCAGCGATGCCAAGTTGGGCGCCCTTCTTGGAGCCCACCCGGCGGTGGATGAAATCGATGAGCCACTGGATGCCGCCGTACTCCTTCACCAGAGCGCCGATGCAGGCTACGATGATGGAAATCACGGTGATATCATACATGGAGGTGACACCAGTGCCCATTACAGCGAAGATCTGCGTCCAGGCAAAGGCACCGGAGGCCACGCCAACGATAAGGCTGAAAACCGTGCCGATGATGAGGATGACGAACACATTCACACCAGCTACCGCACCGGCCAGAACCACCAGATAGGGAAGAACCTTCCAAACACTGTACGCCTGTACTTCCACCTGGCCGCTTCCGCCCAGGGTGAGGGCCACGAAAATCAGAAGAGTGATCACCGCGGCAGGCAGCACGATGAGGAAGTTCATGCGGAACTTGTCCTTCATCTCACAGCCCTGGGTACGAACAGCAGCAATGGTGGTGTCCGAAATCATAGAGAGGTTGTCGCCAAACATGGCGCCGCAGGCTACCGCAGCGATACACAACACCAGTTCAAAACCGGTGGCCTTGCTCATAGATACGGCAAAGGGGGCCAGGGCAGAAATAGTACCGACCGAGGTTCCCATGGAAACGGATACAAAGCAGGCGATCAGGAACAGACCGGCCACGGCAAACTGGCTGGGAAGGTAATCAAGGAACAGGAACACCGTGCTGTCCGCGCCGCCAGCAGCGGACACTGCACCAGAGAAGGCTCCGGCAGCCAGAAAGACCAGACACATAGTCAGGATGTTCTCATCGGCTACGCCAGCGGCCATCACCTTCAGCTTAGCGTTGAAGTCCAGCTTCCGGTTCTGGAAGCAGGCGACTGCCAGAGAAATCAGGAAGATCACAATGGCAGGGGTCTGATAAAACCCCTGCTCGATCTTCAGGCCATACTCGAACAGAAGGCCGCAGCCCAGATAGAGTACCAAAAATACTCCGATAGGGAGCAATGCGGCAGGGTTGCTCTTGACAGAGCGTTTATTTGCGTCCATAGGGGACCGTCCTCTCTCTCGTAAAGTAAAGTATTGAATTACACACTGGAGTCTATTGTAGAGAAAAGCGGGGCGTCTGTCAACAGGAACCTGACAGGATGCCGTTGAATAGACTGCAGAAGAGGGGGGAGCAGGATGCAGACGGTGTTTCAGACACAGCTTTTGACCGGGAGTGATTGCTACCAAGCGGGGCGGACCATCGTGCCACGAGGGGTCATGGTGCATTCTACTGGGGTGGCTCAGCCAGATCCGGAGGTATTTCTCCGCCGCTGGAACCAGCCGGGGGTAGATGCCTGTGTCCATGCCTTTGTGGCGGCGGATCGGGTGATCCAGACTTTGCCTTGGGACTGGAGGGGATGGCACGCAGGGCGGGGAGAGCGGGGGAGTGCAAACGATACCCATATTTCCTTTGAATGCTGCGAACCAGCGGGGCATACCTATCAGGACGGAGAGATGGTAGGCTATGACCCTGAGGCTCAAAGATCCTATTTTGAGCAGGTCTATCAGAATGCGGTGACCCTATGCGCCAGGTTGTGCCAGAGGTATGGGCTGGACCCCCGGGAGCCGGGCGTGGTGATCTGCCATGCGGAGGGGCACAAGATGGGAATTGCCAGCGGGCACGGAGATGTACTTCAGTGGTGGCCGAAGCACGGAGTATCTATGGATGACTTCCGACGGGCAGTGGAGGAGCGTATGAAAGGGGAGAATGACGTGACGCAGGAACAGTTTAACGCCATGATGGAGGTGTACCTTCGCCAGCGCCGGGCCCAGGAGCCTGCCCAGTGGTCCCAGATAGCACGGGCATGGGCTGAGGGAGCCGGTCTGGTAGCTGGGGATGGCGCAGGGGAGAAGGGATACCGGGGCTTTGCCACCCGGGAAGAGATCGTGCAGATGCTCTACCGTATGTCAAATGGTGAAGAAAAGAGTGCGAAGTAGCGGATAACAGAGCGCCCCCGGAACAACAGTTCCGGGGGCGCATGTCAGCGTACCTGGGTTCAGGCTTTCCAGAGGCCGTGGAGGTTGCAGTAGGCATAGGCGGAAACCACGCTGTCGCCCTGAGCCAGGGCAAAGGCCGCCTGAGGCTTGCTGCCGGGGGTCAGATGCTTGATCTGGACGCCTTCCTTGGTCTCCAGAGCAATCCACTCAATAAAGTGCTCGGGGATCATGGGGTGCTCCACAGAGCCTACAGTTACAGTGACCTGGGCGCCATCCGCCTGGATCACTGGGACATGCTTCTCCACCGCAGCATCGGTGGTACCGGGGACAAGCTCAGTCATCTTCTGGCCACAGCACATCACAGGGACACCGCTGGATTTGACAAAAGTGACGATGTTGCCGCAGTGCTCACAAATATAAAACTGCATCATCAAGCCCTCCTGAATCATTTTACTGGGAACAGGATATCCTGTTCTTGTTTTCACTATACCAAGCTGGAGGAAAAAAGTCAATCACCAACTGCGGAGCTGGGGAAAAACTCAGAGTCCCTCTACCATATTGACACGCATACAGTTGCCATCCAGATCGATCTCGGCTACAAACTCATCCACCGCGGGGATCAGGATTTCCCGGGGACCGCCCCGGACCACATAGACATTGTTGGCGGGGAGGGTAAGCACATCGGCAAGATGCCCCAGAACCTCTCCTGTTTTGGCATCCTGGACCTCCATCCCCATAAGATCTGCCAGGAAAAAGCTGCCTTCTGGCAGGTTTACATCTTTCCGGTCAATATACAGGATGGCGTTGCGCATAGCCGTTGCGCCGTTCACATCGGTGACACCCTCCAGCTTGAGAATCACCATATTCTTGTGGACACGGGCCCGCTCTACCTGGATGGGCCAGTGGGCCTTGTCCACATAGAGGGTCTTGAACTGACAGAGAAACTCGGGGGAATCGGCCCAGGGCTGGACCCGGACCTCGCCCATCAGACCGTGGACGTTGGTGATCTTACCCACCTCGAGAAATTGCTGCTTCACGGGGAATCCCCTCCTTTGGGTGCTGATGATACAAAAAATCTCCTGCGCCGCGGTCACGGAGGCAGGAGACTCTTGTGAAAGATAAGGTTAATCGACGATCTCCACCGAGACGCGCTTTCCGGACCGCTGGGCCACGGAGCGGATCAGGGTACGGATCTCTTTGGCGATGCGCCCCTGGCGGCCAATCACCTTTCCGGTGTCCTCCGGTGCGACGCGCAGCTCCAAAAGAACCTCGCCGTCGGTATCGGTCTCCGTGACGGAGACCTGCTCCGGATGCTCCACCAAGTGCTGGGCCACATAGGTCAGAAGCTCTTTCATTGTGCAGGACCTCCCGCCTTAGAGTGCGCCGGCTTTTTTCAGCAGATCGCGGACGGTCTCAGTGGGCTGAGCGCCGGTCTTGATCCAGGCCTGAGCGCGGTCAGCGTCCACCTTCAGCTCGGCGGGATGGACCACGGGGTTGTAAGTGCCGATCTCCTCGATGAAACGGCCATCCCGGGGATAGCGGGAGTCAGCCACCACGATGCGATAGAAGGGAGCCTTCTTGGCGCCCATACGGCGCAGTCTGATTTTGACCATTTATATTCACCTCCAAATGAATTTAGAATCTATATGGAAAACACGGCTTCGTGCTTTACCAACATGACAGAGTGATGGGCTGCAGCGAGATTAGAAGGGGAGTCCGCCAGGCATTCCGCCGCCCATCATGCCTCCCTTTTTACCCATCAGCTTGCGCATATTCCGAGGCAGCTTGCCGCCGGAGAACTGCTTGGTGAGGGATTGGAGCATCTCAAACTGCTTGAGAAGGCGGTTGACGTCCACCACCTGAGTGCCGGAACCGGCAGCGATGCGCTTTTTCCGACTAGAATTGAGGACAGATGGGTTCTCCCGCTCATAAGGGGTCATGGAAAGAATGATGGCCTCCATCTGCTGGAGCATCCCGTTGTCCATGGAAGCGCCCTCCAAGTCGGAGGCCTTCACGCCGGGAAGCATCCCCGCCAATTCAGACAGGGAACCCATATTTTTGATCTGAGCCATCTGCTCATAGAAATCAGTGAGGGTAAATTTGTTTTTCCGGAGCTTCTCCTGGAGTTCCAGAGCCTTCTGACGGTCGAAATTCTGCTCTGCCTTCTCAATGAGGGAGAGTACATCGCCCATGCCCAGGATTCGGCTGGCCATTCGATCGGGGTGGAACACCTCGATTTGATCCAACTTTTCGCCCACACCGGCGAATTTGATGGGCTTTCCAGTAACCGCCTTAATCGATAAGGCAGCACCACCTCGGGCATCACCGTCCAGCTTGGTGAGGACCACGCCGTCGATATCCAAAGCGTCATCAAAGGCTTTGGCTGCATTTACTGCATCTTGGCCGATCATGGCATCTACCACCAGCAGGATCTCGGTGGGTTCCACCGCGGCCTTGATGTTCCGCAGCTCGTCCATCAGCTCCTCGTCCACATGGAGCCGGCCAGCGGTATCCAGGAAAACCAGATCATTTCCATGCTCCCTAGCGTGGGCCACAGCGGCTTTGGCGATATCCACCGGGTTGGTCTGACCCATTTGGAATACAGGAATATCCAGTTGCTGTCCTACTACTTCCAGCTGATGAATGGCAGCAGGGCGGTAAATATCACAGGCGGCAAGAAGGGGACGCTTGCCCTCCTTCCGCTTCATCAGGCCAGCCAGCTTGGCACAGTTTGTGGTTTTGCCCGCACCCTGAAGGCCTACCATCATGACCACCGTGGGGGGCTTGGAGGCGATCGTCAGCTTGGTGCTGGTCCCACCCATAAGATCAGTGAGTTCCTGATTGACGATCTTGACGATCATCTGGGCAGGCGACAGAGCCTCTAATACATCGGTGCCGACAGCCTTTTCCGTAACCTGGGCGATGAACTGTTTGACCACTTTATAGCTGACGTCGGCTTCTAACAGGGCCAGGCGGATTTCACGCATGGCCTCCTTCACATCGGCTTCAGACAGCCGGCCCTTGCCCCGCAGCTTCTTGAAGGCGGCGGAGAGCTTTTCAGTCAGTCCTTCAAATGCCATGGGTCACTCCTTCTCCATCTGACGGGAGATGTCAAGAATCTTCCGTGCCAATGCGTCGATGCCAGGGTCCTCGTACTGGGTGTTGCAGGCCAGAATGTCTTCCGCGGCTGCTTCCACTTCTTGCAGCTGTTTCCGCATGGCGTGGAAACGCTTGATCAGGCCGGTCTTGTCCTCTAGATCAGTGAGGATGGCCTCAGCCCGAACGATTACATCCCGGACACCCTGGCGGGTGATGCCATTATTTTCGGCGATCTCAGCCAAGGAAAGATCCTCGTTGTAATAGAGGTCATAAAATTCCTTCTGCCTGGGGGTAAGCACATCGCCATAGAAGTCGAACAGCATGGCCATGCGGTATGCTTGACTTTTCATGTCTGTGCCCTCCCTTCGGCTAAATGTAAAGCTTAAGAACTTTACAAACCGAATCATAACATATTTGGACCTGTTTGTCAATCTGAAAAATTGGGGATAGAAGGGCCTGTCGGTTGGTCGTTTCTTACAGAATGGAGCAGAGAAATGGGCATAAAAAACGGCCCCGCTTAGGGGCCGTTCCAATAGAGTCTCGGAATGGTTAGGGGCGAGGCTTCTCCTTGCCAGTGAGAGCCTGGATCCGAATTTTCCAAACACCGGTGCGGGCCAGACTGCGCTCCATCGCTCGGTCAAAATTGTCTCCCGTCATATGGGCCGGGGTCAGTTTCTCACACAGGGCCCGGAGCGCCTTTATCTTTTCATCCTGATCCAGTACCTCAGAGGCCTCGCCCTCTACGCAGGCCGACTGGAAGTAGGTGGTGAAGTCGTCCTGAGCGGCCTGATTTGCTCCCACAAAGGAGATGCAGACACGGGGGTCCCGGCGTAGGAGATCTACCTTGGTGCCTTCCATAGCACAGTGGAAATAGAGAAAGTCTCCAAGCCGAACCAGGGAGAGCGGGATACAGTAAGGGGCGCCGTCTTCGCAGGTCATGGCGACTACACCATAGGCGCACCGGTCGATGACTTCAAGGGCGAAGTCGCTGCCGCGTTGGCGGTCGGTTCGTCTCACTGTGGGTCATCTCCTTTCGCAATGGTTCTGGCCAGCAGAGCCATGATATCATGGTAAATAGACTCTGGTGTTTCCTGAAAGCGGGAGGAGAGGATCTGTCCCTGGCGCAGAGAGGGGGATAGGAGCTTTAAATCCATCAGGGGACCGCTGTCATCAGAGAAGAACAGGCGGACGGTACATGTCCCGTCCTCGTTGGGTTTCAGGTCGGTTTGGACCAAGGCGGCCCGCTTGAGCACATCATTGAGCCGCACCAAGTTCTCATCACATCGCATTCGAACAGAATAGGGGAGGCTGCTTTCACAGATTTCGCTGTTGCGGCGGCCCTTATCTGTGATGGAGTAGAGGTCGCCATCTTGGGTGAGATGCTCGGTTTCCACCAGGTGGTTCACTGACTCAGTGAGCGAGAAATAGTCCACTCCTGCATCACACAGAGCCAGATCCAGCAGCTGCAAAAAAGTGATGGGAGCGGCGGCGCGGGCCATGATATAGAGGACCAGGAGCTTCAGGTCCAGCTCATTTTGAATGAATCCAGTCCGGGACATGGGAACCTCCTCTTTCCAAATGGTGTGTAGGATGGGCATACAAAAATCGTCCGTTCCCTATTATATCGGAAAAGATGGGAAAGGACAAGGCTCTTTCCTCTGGGCTGAGCACCAAATTTTTGCCGGTTCATAGTATGGTGTGTACCCAGTTCAGCGGGCCGGAGGCTCCAGCCCCCGGCTAACAAGTTTAGGAGGGATTCCATGATGCCGGAAAAGGTCGTACCCGGTCCCGTAAGCGAGGAGCGCTGCATCCGGGAGGCCGTGTGTATACACACAAAGAAGATTTTTGATTCTTGTAAAGATAAGGATTGTATTGAAGACCTGCGGGTCTACCCAACCCGGGGCTGTCAGGAAGTGATTGATCGGGCGGTCTCGGTGAAGGCAGGGAGCGCGGAATTGCTGTATGCCTACATCGATGTGGAGCCGGTCAGTTTCAACCGGGGCTTCTATACTGTGGACGTGCGGTATTTCTACCGCATCACTGCAGACGCATTTGTAGGAGCGGCGCGCCCGGTGGAGGTCACGGGACTGGCAGTATTTGATAAGCGGGTCATCCTGTTTGGCAGTGAGGGGAGCGCAAAGGTGTTTTCCTCCCAGGCGGCCAGCGGGGCTCTGGATCTCCAGGCGCTGCCCGGTCGGAGTAATCCTACTGCGGTGGTGGAGTCGGTGGACCCCATCATCCTGAGTATGAAGTTGGTGGATGTGTGCGAGTGCCGCCCCGGAGACTGCTGCTGCGAGATCCCCCCCGCCATCTGTGCCTGCTTCCCGGAAGAGCTGGTGCTGGGGGGCGATGTCCACCGCCTGTATGTTACCCTGGGGCAGTTCTCCATCATCCGCATGGAGCGGGATACCCAGCTGCTGATTCCTGCCTATGACTACTGCCTGCCGGATAAGGAATGTACCTGCGGCGGCTGTGAGTGCGGTCAGGAGGATCCTTGTGAGATCTTCCGAAAGGTACAGTTCCCGGTCAATGAATTTTTCCCGCCCAACTGTGTTGCCCCAAAGACTGCTACCAGCTATCAAGAGGCTCGCAGCGGATGCTGCGGCTCCTAAGTTCTGGAATGTAAAAGGAAAGTATGAGGGACTGGCCGCAAAAGTATTGCTTTTGCGGCCAGTCCCGGTTTTGAGAGTTGTGAATCAGCGTGGTAAGCAGTGGAAAGACAGTCCCCCGGGGCGCCTGCTTATCAGATGCTCCGGGGGAATGATCGTATGATTAGCCGTAGAGAAAGAATTTAGGCGACGTGGGTGATACCAGAGCCCTGAATGACCTCCACGTCAGCGGTGAGAGAGTCCATCCACTCACTCATATCCTCAGCCTTGAGTGTGGTTTTGACGGAGTACATCCAAGCGGGATCGTTCCAGCCCACAAAGTACATGATGTGCCAGCCCTTGGTGGAACTGCTCTCGTTCTTCACAAGGCCGGTGTCGCCGCTCTGGCGGGCGGGATCCAGGGTCCAGTCCAGGAAGTTCGGGTCCCAGGCGTTGGCGCTGGAGACGCCGGTATACAAGCCGCCGGTGGCCTGGGAGCCGCTGTCAGCAGTGTTTTCCATGGCCAGCAGGGCAAACGCATCCTCGGTACCACCATCAGCCTTCCACTGATCCAGAATCGCCTGGGCGGATTCCTCGGCGGCAGCGTACTGCTCTTCGGTGGGGTTGCTGCCGGCGGAGATCAGGATGTGGCGGACATCCGCAGTGCTGGACTCGTCCCGGGTGCGGCTGTCAAACTGGACAACATAGTAGTTGTAAACGAAGCTGTCGCTGCGATCGTTTTCGGCCAGAGTGATATCACCCGCTTTGCGGGAGGTATCATACAGCCAGTCGGCATACTGGGCAGTGGAGAAGTTGGAGCCTACAGCAGAGATATGGGCGGAGGAGTTATAAATCCGATCCCCATACTCCTCGGCCAGGGCCTTGGCATCGGAACCGGCAGCCAGCTTGGCCTGGAGCTCCTGCGCCAACGTCAGGGCGTTGGCCTTGGCAGTCTCAAACTCGGCGGATTTCTCCTCATCGGACTTCTTCACGGGTTTGCCGTCCTCGTCGGTTTCCTCCTGTGCAGCGGCCTGGACGGTGAACACAGAGTAACCGAAGGTGTCAAGCTCGTTGGTGTGTTCAGCATAATAGGCATTGACCTCTTCATTGGTACAGGTCAGGCCATCTACATAGTTCATTTGATAAGAGGAAGCAAGTACCCGATCGGCGGCGATGTCGCGGAACGTGCCCTCATCCATAAAGGTGCCATAATTGGTCTTGAGATAACTCTTTAGATTGGCGTAATTTCCGCTGGTCCGCCAGGAGCGCTCCAGAGAGTCCAGCTGGAGCTGGAGATTAGATTCGTCCAGAGGAGTCATAGCATAGTCTGCCTCTTCGGCAGCGTGACAGAGCATCGTCACTTGAGTCAGTTGGTCGATGCCCTGCTCCAGCAGATGGTCATGCCAGGTCTGGCCTTTCTCTTCATCATACATCTGATCGGCGGGATCCGTCTTAGGATCAAAAGTGGAGGCCCCCATCATAGCACCATAATAGGCGTTGACATAGGCCTGCTGGTAATAGTACTGAACGACTGCGGGGCCGAAGTCCTCGCCGTCAATGGTGACAGCGGTGGAGCGCTTCTGGAAGAAGCCGCTGTCCCACACCAGTAGGGCGGCGGCCAGTACAGCGATCACGCCGCCAACGACGCCATACAGGATGTGTTTGCGGCGATCCTGATCCGCCTCACGGTTATTTCTGCGCTGGACATAGGTGGAGTCTGCGCGCTCTTTGTTGTCTTTAGATGCACTCACAGTTGGTTCCGTCCTCTCATCATTTCTCAGAATTGGCCGCTGCGGACGGAGGCTCCGTCGGTGCGGCGCTGGCGGGCCGTCTCAGAAAAGGGAACGGCCCGAACAGACTGTATTATACAAGAAAGCACCGGTGGATTCAAGTGGGAAAGGGGTGAGGTGGCCCAGCTTTTACACTTTATTCATGAGTCAGAGGGATAAAAAAGACCGCGGCATCAGCCGCGGCCCATATCCAAGTGAATTCTATATAACCCCGCTCTGGCCGTGTGGACCTGTTTAAAACCTGCACGTGATGGCAGGTGGGTTGCCTCCACGACGCTTTTCTGCTTCCAACTTCCAACCAACCTCAAAGGGGGCCGGGAGGCCTGCAAGCCACGCCGTGAGGGGGCGTCCCGTTTGAAAAATGTGGGTTTAAAAAGACCCATCACGCACCGAGCAGGAAAACTCACCTCAGATCGAAAGAATTACTCGTCTTCGTCCTCGAAGAAGCGCTCCATAAAGAGATTGTAGATCTCTTCAATTTCCTCATCACTATCCAGGGTGGAGAGCAGTTCCTCGCCATTTTCCTCCACGACCTTCATCATGACCAGGCCATATTCCTCATCATCGGCGTCTACATCTACGGGTTCACCGGTTTCCTCGTCCTCTGCAACAGCAGGGAACAGGGCATGATAGGTAACACCGTTGTGCTCTAAGGTGTCTACCAGTTCCAGCTCAAATTCATTGCCGTCCTCATCGGTGACGGTGATAAAGTCTGGGCCGAATGTCTCGCTCATGGGGAATACCTCCTGCGTTTCTTCTGATCCTATTTTACCCCGTATGAGGGAAAAATGCAAGTGGGAAGGCGCTCAAATTTTGGAACAGGTATTCTCGAGAGACAGAAAACATGCAAAATAATGCACAAATATGATAAAAGATGCGAAAAATAAACGAGAAAAAGAAAGAAAAAAGACGAAAAAATTTCGCAGCATTCCTTAAAATCCGCCGATTAGAGAGGAGGGATTTCCAATCCGTTTGCTTTACCCCGGGTATAAAGTTGTGGTATAATAAATTTAACTGTGGCTGCTGGAGAAAGGAAACTTAGAAACAGAGCCGCAAAGCGTGAACAAATGCGCCACAGGCGATGCGGCGCAGAGAGGAAGGTCATTGCGATGGATTTGACAGAACGCACAGTAGAGAGCCGCAGGATCTTTGAAGGAAAAATCGTGACCCTGCTGGTAGATCAGGCCCAGCTGCCCGATGGGAAACAGGCGTCCCGGGAGGTCGTGCTCCATCCGGGTGGTGTTGCGGTTCTGCCGCTGGACGAGGACGGGAATGTGACACTGGTGCAGCAGTATCGCTATCCCTTCCATCAGGTCATTCTGGAACTGCCGGCAGGCAAGCTGGATGTTGAAGATGAACCACATGAGATGGCAGCCCGGCGTGAACTGAGTGAGGAGACCGGACTGGAGGCGGAGGAACTGACCTATCTTGGGTGTCTGCTGGCATCTCCCGGTTTCTGCAACGAACGGCTGCATCTCTATCTGGCCCGGGGGCTGTCCCGCGCTGAAAGTCATCCTGATGATGATGAATTTTTGAATGTAGTTACTATGCCTTTTGAGCAGCTGTTGGAGCAGGTTATGAACGGAACCATTGAGGATGCCAAGACGGTGGCCGGAGTGCTGAAGACTAAGGTGCTGCTGAAACTGTAAGGAGGAGAAAACTCTGTGGGAAAGACCATCCTGATTGTGGAGGATGAGCAGAATATTGTGGACATCCTCTCTTTTAACCTCAGCCGGGAGGGATATGATACTCTGGAGGCATACGATGGAAAGACCGGCCTTCAGCTGGCGCTGGAGCAAAACCCGGATCTGATCTTGCTGGATCTGATGCTGCCGGAGATGAATGGCTTCGATGTGTGCCGGAAACTCCGGGAGGCTGGTTCGGCGGTTCCGATCCTGATGCTCACCGCACGTGAAGAGGAAACTGATAAGGTACTTGGACTGGAATTGGGGGCCGATGACTACATCACCAAGCCCTTTGCCATGCGGGAACTGATGGCTCGGGTAAAGGCGAACATCCGCCGGATGGATATGGCCCCAGTTCAGAGTGCTCCGCCCACCGAAGAAAAGGGAAAACGGCTGGACTTGGGACGGGTTGCCATCGATCTGGACGGGGCCACTGTGTTCAAGGATGGAAAGCCGCTGGATTTGACTCAGCGGGAGTATGAACTGATCTGCTTCCTGGCTTCCCAGCCGGGGAAGGTGTTCTCCAGGGAGGCCCTGATGGAACATGTATGGAACTATGAGGGATATGTGGGTGATGTGCGGGCTGTGGATGTGGCTGTCCGCCGCCTGCGGGAGAAGCTTGAGGACGACCCTGCCGCGCCCAAGTTTATCTTGACCAAGCGAGGAATGGGCTATCTGTTTAGCGGCCAGCCAAGCTGATTTGGATGGAGCTGGATAACGGAGAAGATACGAGTGCGGACCGTACCGCGCCAGGAATGTTTTGAGGAAGAGAAGGGGGAGCCCCGATGCTGCGCAGCGTACACATGAAGCTGGTAATGATCATGGTGCTGCTCATCCTGTCCCTGATGGCAGTGGTGGGTGCATTTTTGATCAATTCAGTGATGGCATTCTATCTGGAGGAGTTTTATACCCAGATGAGCCAGGTGTTTGACCAGAGTCAGAACCCGGCCCTGAGTCGGACCCTCCAAACAGAGAACTCCGGGGAGGAGAACGGGGCGGAGGAAGTACTGGAGATCATGCAGGCCTATTCAGGCGAACTGGGCCTGGACGGCCGGAGCCGCACCCTGTACATCCTGGACGGGGAGACTGGCGCCTATCTGGCCGGAACCGATGAGGCGGAGGGCCGGGGCTTGGAGTACAACTCCCCCAACCTGACCCGGGCACTGGTGGAAAAGGAAGAGGGAACGCAGGCCAATATTGCGGCGGACTACATGGATGTGGCGCTCCCCTTCAACCGGGGAGACAGCCAATATGTGATCTATATCCTGGATAACAAGACCACGGTGAACAGCCTGATCAACCAGATCTTTGTGCTGATCCTGGAGTCGCTGGTATTTGGCTTGTTTATTTCGATCCTGTTGTCCTTCCTGCTGTCCAAAACCATGATTATCCCCATCCAGAAGTTGACAGAGGGAGCTATGCGAGTGGCAGAGGGAGATTTCTCCCGAAGGATCGAGGTTACTTCGCGGGATGAGATCGGCGTACTTACCGACACATTCAATGACATGGCCC
This sequence comes from Lawsonibacter sp., assembly GCA_037257225.1. Taxonomy (GTDB): domain Bacteria; phylum Bacillota; class Clostridia; order Oscillospirales; family Oscillospiraceae; genus Lawsonibacter. The sequence goes on along the minus strand of JAYCWP010000049.1, from coordinate 7,427 downwards.
GGCAGCTGAGAGACACCCTGCGCCAAGTGGAAAATGAACGCAACAAGCTGGATACTCTGTTTCTCCACATGACCGACGGCGTGGTGGCCTTTGACCGGGATGGGCAGGTGATCCACTCAAACCCGGCGGCGGCCGTAATGCTGGGCTGCACCATCGGGGGGGACACTACCTACGGTCAGCTGTTTGGTGACCTGGCCACTTTGGAAGAAGTGATGGCTGCGCCCGATCACCTGGAGGCGGAACGTCAAGTGCGGGATCGGTGCCTGGAACTGCTGATGGCCCCGTTTGACCGGGAGCAGCAGGGGGGAGTGCTGGCGGTGCTCCATGATGTGACAGAACAACGAAAGACCCAGGAACTCCAGCGGGAGTTTGTGGCCAATGTTTCCCATGAGCTTCGTACTCCGCTGACCAACATCAGAAGCTATGCTGAAACACTTTCTGACAGTGCTGGTGATATCCCGCCGGCCATGGAAAAAAAGTTTCTGGGCGTTATCCTGGGAGAGAGTGACCGCATGACCCATATCGTTCAGGATCTGCTTACCCTGTCGCGGTTCGATTCCGGGCGGGATGACTTGAAGCTGGCACGATTTTCCTTTGAGGCGGCGGTGCAGGATCTATACAACGCAGTCTATATGGAGGCCCAGCGCCACAGCCATACCATAGAGCTGGAGTTGGAGCATGGTCTGCCTGAGGTAACCGCTGACCGGGAGCGTATTGTTCAAGTGATGATGAACGTTGTCTCCAACTCCATCAAGTATACACCAGATGGAGGAAGAATTGTCATTTCTGCTGGCCGGACCGAGGATCGTGTCTGGATGCAGGTAGATGACAACGGCATAGGGATCCCGCCAGAGGACCGTCCCCGCATTTTCGAACGCTTTTATCGCGTGGATAAGGCTCGCTCCCGCCAGTCAGGCGGCACTGGTCTGGGACTGTCTATCGCCAAGGAGATCGTAGCACGGCATGAGGGTGAACTGAAGCTGGTGGATCGGGAGGGCCCTGGTCTGTCGGTGCGTATGGAACTGAAGATCGAGGGACCGAGCCATGACTAAACGAAGAAGAAAACGGATTGTGGAGCGGATCAAAAGCGTTTTGATCCTGCTGCTCAGCTGTTCAGCGGTGTATCTGGTGGTGCTGACGCAAAGTATTGCAGTGCCCTCCGGCCTGCTGTCCCGGCCCTCGGGAGGAGGCGGGATCCTTTCGGTGGCTGATCCTGCCGAGACAGCACGGCCGCTGCGCATGGCGGCGGTCATCCCAACTGGTGGAAGCGAGATTCAGCGATTCGGCGTGCAATACAGCGATGTGAACACAGCCGATCTGTTCCAGCAGGGCTACACCATTTTGGTGGAGGCGCTGAGCAGCGCCAATCAGCCTGAGAAGGTAACTGAGGCGGAGTGGCGGAAGGCGCTGACAGCCGCCCCCGGCCTATACTTTGACTGGCAGGGGGAGGTTCCCCTTGCTGTGCTGGATGGCTGGCTTTCAGTGGACAATCCGCTGCTGACTGGATCTGTGCGTCGAATGGTGCTGGCCGCCCGGGATGGGCGGGTGTTTCTGTGCTATTTCGACGAGAAGGCCGAAGGATACTACGCCTGTGGTTCAGACGTAGTCAGCGCCAGCCGCCTGGAGGAAGTTGTAGAAACACTGCGGGACAACGGGGCGCGTTTTGCCTTTGAGATGGAGGAATATAGTGGGCTGGAGCCTTACACTCTGGTTATGGGGCAACCGTTGAGCCCTTCTATCTATGCCAGTGTGGATCCTATGGGGGGGGGGCAGGGCCTGAGCAATCTTCAGGAAGTCCTTGGTTTTCCTGAAAGTTCTGCATCCTTCAGCGGGGCGGGAGAACAGGTCATCCGAAGTCGGAATGATACTTTGCGGATCGGCGCGGACGGGACCGTGACCTATGAGCCGGCCGCTGAGGGAAGCGACCGCTATCGACTCTCTGGCGGGGGGATCTATGAGGCGGTGGAGGGTTGCCGGGATTTGGCTCAGCAGGCTGTGGGAACTGTAGGAGGAGAGGAACGTCTGTTTTTGATGTCGGTCCAAGAGACGGCGGAGGGCTGCTGGGAGATCCAGTTTGGATACAGCCTGGATGGAGTTCAGGTTCGTCTGGGTGAAGATGGCTGGGCAGCCCGCTTCACAGTAGAGCAGGGGCAGATCGCTGGCTTCCAACTCCGGATGCGGTGCTATACAGATACTGGGACCACTACTGTGGTGTTGCCTGAGCGTCAAGCTATGGCGGCCATGGAGGTCAAGGGACATGAAAATGAGGAATTGCTGCTGGTCTATTTGGATACTGGCTCAGAAATGGTGACCGCCTCTTGGGCAGCGGCCAGTGAACTAAGTGGGAGGGGGTAGGTGTCATGGAATGGCCGCGGATCAAGACCATTATTTTGACGATTCTGCTGGTTACCAACATTGGCCTGCTCTCTTTTGTGCTCCAGCGGGAGTATCAGGGTCGGCAGATGCAGCAGGAGGCCCGGGAGAATGCCATTCTGTTTTTGCAGAACAGTGGGATCGAGATGGACCCAACTGTCATCCCGCTGCAGATGAGGCTGCTGCCACAAACTGTGAAGCGGGATCGGGAGCAGGAGGCGCGGATCGCCACTGCTTTTCTGGGGGGAGCGGTTCAGGAACTGTCCTGGGGAGCAGAGGCATTTCGGTATTATAATGAGAAGGGATACCTCCAGTTTCATCGGGATGGGGCCCTAAAAGGAGAGTTTGTGGAAGGAGAGTTTCCGGTCCAGGAGCCGGAGTCTATGGATTATGTCCAACAGGTTCTCCGCCTGTTGGAGTTTAAGGGGGATGTTGTGGCCTCTACCGGAATATCGGGAGAGGAGTCTGTGACCACAGTGGTGGTGCAGCAAAGTTGGAGAGGGGCGCCCTTGTTTCGTCAAGAACTGACTTTGAGCTATAAAAATGGCTGCCTGGTACAGGTTGAAGGTCGTCGTTTGAATGGAGAGCCAGAACTGGATACCAGCCGAGAGCCAATTTCAATCCCCACTGCCCTGTTCCAGTTCTATCATGGCGTTACTGCCCTGGGAGATGTGTGTAGTCGGATCGACAGCATCACAGAGGGATATTTAAATCCGCTGCCAAATGGGGCCGGGCCGTCCGCTCTCGTTCCGGTGTGGTCTGTTTCCACGGATACTGGGGCCTATCTGCTGGACACTTTGACCGGTGAACTGAGCCGGGCCGACACTGGTGATTCGAGCCTTCTGTACTAGGGAACGACATGGGAGATCAGGGGAAAGTAAAAACGTTCAAAAAAGGGGCTACCCTTTTAGGTTGTGGTATGTTATGATGGACGAAGAATTGGGAGCGAAGCTCCCAGGAAAGAAGGATGGAATCATGATAACCAAAGAAAGTCCTATTGGCGTGATCGACTCCGGGATTGGCGGCTTCAGCGTGGCCCGGAAGGTTCAGAAGCTGATGCCCCATGAAAATTTGCTCTATCTGGGAGACGGAGCCAATACGCCTTACGGGAACCATAGCGCAGAGGAGATCCTCACCATGACCCGCTATATGCTGCGTTTTATGGAGGATCACGGCGTGAAGGCGCTTCTGGTGGCATGCAATACGATCTCCTGCCTCATCGACCAGTACCGGGATGAGATGAGCTGCCCGGTGCTCAGCGTGGTCCAGGCCGGTGCGGATGCGGTGGCCCAGCTGCCTGCCCATAAGGTGGGCGTAATTTCCACCTGCTTTACTGCCTCCACCCACTGCTATCCTGATTTGATTGGAAAGGTGGCCCCGGATAAGCAGGTCATCAGCCATGGCTGCCCCAACCTGGCCAACCTGGTGGAGCGTAACGTAGGAAACCCTGCCGGACAGGCTGCCATTGATGATGACCTCCGAGAGAATCTGGAGCAGCTGGTCAATGAGGAGAAGGTGGAATGCTGCGTTCTGGGCTGTACCCACTATCCCCTGGTGGAGGAGAATATCAACCGTCTGTATCCCCAGCTGAAGCTGGTGGACCCCGCCGAGCAGATGGCCCGGACTGTGGGTCGCTACCTGGAGGAGAAGGGACTGGTCAATGATCAGCCTGGTCAGGGTAAGTTGGACATCTTTACCACCGGCAGCACCGAGGAGTACACCATGAAGGCTGCAAAGGTGGGCCTGAATCCGGTGACCTCTGTGCAGTTTTATCCTCCCATGAAGCTGTAAGTTTGGCGGCATTGACATAATATTTTACATATTGTAATCGTATAGGAGGGGTGGTTTGCGCCCCTCCTATTATTTATGTACTTTTGCCAGCATCCATGGGGGATGCGGCTTAGAGCTGACTTAAATGGAGATGGATGGGTGTGGAGCTCCTGCGACGTTCCCGGGAAATATATGGAGGCAGCGCGCCATCTGCCGGGAGGATGGAAAAGAGACGGGAGAGTCGTGTTGTTTTTTCTTGAAAATACTGGCTGTATATGATATACTTTAGTATAGAAGAAATCCGAAGGTTATTCTATGTGGAGCACAGCCCCGCGTAGCTGTTTCTCTCCGGAAATGGAGGGAGGAGTTTCTGCGGATTGAAAAATGTACAGGATCAAATCATATATATGTAAAGGAGTGCTAAGGAATGCAAAAGCGACTTTTGGCCATCGCGATGTCCTTGACGATGACATTTTCACTGCTTCCTCTATCGGCTTTCGCTGAACCGGTAGATGAGGCGGAGAAAAACAAAATGGAAATTTCGGTGGAGCCTATCGATGATCGTATGACCGAAATGGAAATCGGAAAAAGTTCAACGGAAACTGAACAAAATAAAAAACTCAACATGCAGATCTTTAATCAAAAAGATTTTCCAGAACAAACTGGGACCACTGCAACTGATGGTGATGTTGTTACAACTAGCGAAGAATTAGCCAATAGAATTCAGACTGCCACTGATGGTGCTACTATCGTGCTTGGGGAGGGGACATTTAAAACGGTTCATAACCCATCGCCTCGGAAGTCTCTGACCTTTGTTGGTGCAGGACCTAAAACCATTTGGGAGATTGGGGATCTGAAGAGCAACACTGCGGGAGAGAGTAATGGTGACTATAGCTTTGATGGTTGTGGCAGCATTACATTCAAAAATATGACCTTAAAGTCTGATGATAAAGATTATCGAGGCTTTATCCGCATTGGCAATACTGTGGCAGACAACTGCGTCTTGGAAGGAAAAACCGCTTTTTGGGGTTATCAGACAGCTACATTTAAAGGATGTACATTCAATGCACCTGAAGGAGACTATGCTCTGTGGGATTATTCTACCAAGAATATGGTGTTTGATGACTGTACATTTAACATCAGCGGAAAGGGCGTCAATGTTTATGTGGAGTCTGGCGAGGCAGAACCTCGTACCGTGACGATGAAAGACTGCACAGTCAAATCCTCTGCGTCTAACAAAGCGTTCTTGAACATCAAAAATAACACACAGGCATATGATATCATCCTTATTGGAACCAACAGTGTAGAGGGATTAACTGCAGATCAAACAACCGGCTCTGTGCTATATCAGGTTGAGGCATCGAAAATAACGTCCACTCAAAAACCGGTCAAAGTGCAGGAGCAAGCTGCGGATGGCACATTAGAAACTATTTATGAAGTGAAGTTGCCTGCAGTGGCGAAAGTTGGGAATACTGAGTATTCCACACTGACAGATGCGTTCTCGGCATTGTCTGCAGAGAACCATGTTCTGACGCTCATCGATCAGACTGCATGGACATACCAGAATATCTATTGGCAGGCTGGAGACCAGAGTGGTTCTGCGGATACGCTGAGAGCTGCTGTGCAAGCGGCGCATGCAGTTCACTCGGCAGAGAATATCCAAATAATCTGCAAACCTGAAACTGAAATTGCGGATAGTGCTGCGCATATCGATGTGACCCGTAATATTTCTATCTATGCCAATGGCGCTGATTTCACTGGTGATGATCTTTCCATTGGAACCTACCAGGCTCCCGAAAAGGAGATCACGAGTGTTAACATTTATGATGCGAAGAATTTGGTTGTCTGGGGTCAGCCCGTTGAAGGGCGCGCTGATGTTTGGAACATCAATTTTGTGGATTGTGTCAATGATGGATGGAACTTCCTGATGTACCGGGGTGCAGAAAAGAGCCCAGCAAAGCTCAACCTGACACTGACGAATTGCAGGGCTACCGGATATACTGACTCCACTGTTCACACCACGGCTGATGGCAGTATCAGAATCAAGGGGTGCTCGTTTGCGGATAACTGTGCTCCGGTAAATATCGCACATAAACAGTCCGGAGTAATGGAGGTTGTGATTGATAGCAGTACCTTTACGAAGTGTGGAAAGGTCAGCACCAACAATTACTTTGCTCCTGTGCGCTTTGTCAATAACAATGAGAACGGTACTTTGAAGGCCATTGTAACGAAGACTACATTTATTGATCGGATTGGTACCAATGGCGATATTTTGATTGGAGATGGCCGCATAGGGAAAGCGTCGTACGATGTGGAATTGCTCGTTCAAAATACAGAGGCCCAGGTCCAATTTCAAACCCCAGGATATTATAATGGAGAAGGTGAAGCCATCAATCCGGATTATCTCGCCACAGCAGAAGTCAGTAAAGATGAAACTATGGATTCTAGTTTGAGCGAACAGTTTGCAGTTGCAAAAGTCGGTACAGAGTTCTATCCGTCTCTTGCAGAAGCCATCGCTGCTTCAGATAGTGCGACAGTAATCCTTTTGAAGAATGTGACGGAAAATGTGACCATTCCCAAAGCTAAAACCATTACGTTGGATTTGAATGGCTGTACGCTGAGTGGTGGAACGATCGCTGGTCGGGCGGCACTGACCAATCATGGAACAGTTGTGATTCGGGATAGCGGGAGCGGCGGTGAAATTATTCGTGAGGATAATGGAACCTCCGGCTATTATACAATCGATAATCAGGGCACCATGACCATTGAAAATGGTAAAGTTTATAACAGGACAGGACCAATGCCCCAGGGTTCATCGTTGATTCGAAATGCTGGGAATCAAGAAGCAATATTGAATATTTTAGGTGGCGAAATTCGGCATGACGGGTTTATTGCCATCAAAAATGATGACTATGGTATTTTGAATATTGCAGGCGGTACCATCACAACAAGTGGCGATACTGCAACCCATACTGCGTCCGCAGTTCAAAATTGGAGCAAGGCGACCATTACAGGTGGTACCATCAATGGAACGATCTGGACAGGGACTTGGAGCGACAATCTTCCGGCTAGTAGTACTGTGATTGACGGTGAAAATGTGACAATAACCGGACAGATTGTGGTTCGGAAAGAAACATCTGGTGGTCAAAAACCAAGTATTGAACTGAAAAACGGGAACTTTGATATTTCTGCGTGGAATGTAGCATCTGGAGAGAATGTGGATGTGACAGTCTCCGGCGGCAGCTTTACCGCACCTGTGGCTCCGGAGTACCTGGCCGATGGCC
>JAYCWP010000048.1:0-38227 GCA_037257225.1 Lawsonibacter sp. | reverse complement strand
ATGACGTTGCCGGCGGAGTCCCGCATGACCTCGAACTCGATCTCCTTCCAGCCGGCGATGCACCGCTCGATGAGCACCTCGTGAACCCGGGACAGGTTCAGGCCGCGGTCACAGATCTCCCGCAGAGAGACCTCATCATAGGCGATGCCGCCGCCGGTGCCGCCCAGGGTATAGGCGGGACGAACGATCACGGGGTAGCCGATTTCGTTGGTGAAGGAAACAGCGTCCTCTACGGTGTTGACCACCTTGGAGGTGACGCAGGGCTGACCGATGGATTCCATGCAGTCCTTAAAACCCTGGCGGTCCTCTGCCTTGTGGATGGAGGCGGGGCTGGTGCCCAGAAGGCGCACGCCGTACTTCTCCAGGGTGCCGTTCTCATACAGAGCCATAGCCAGGTTCAGGCCTGTCTGGCCGCCCATGTTGGGCAGAAGGGCGTCGGGGCGCTCCTTCTCAATGACCTGGGTGATAGAGGGCAGGTTCATGGGCTCGATGTAGACGTGGTCGGCAATATCCTTGTCCGTCATAATGGTGGCGGGGTTGGAGTTGATCAGAACAACCTCCAGGCCTTCTTCCTTCAAAGCGCGGCAGGCCTGAGTACCGGCGTAGTCAAATTCGGCGGCCTGGCCAATCACAATTGGGCCTGAGCCCAGCACCAGGACCTTCTTGATATCGGTATACTTCGGCATTACTTGGCACCTCCCATGGATTCAATAAAGCGGTTGAAGAGGTATTCTGTATCCTTGGGGCCAGCGTTGGCCTCGGGATGGAACTGAGTGGTGAAGCAGTTGGGGCGTTTGTACTTCAGTCCCTCGCAGGTGCCGTCGTTGACATTGATATGAGATACCTCGGCCACGGCGGGATCCACTGTATCGGAGAGGACCACATAGCCGTGGTTCTGGCTGGTGATGAACACTCGGTTCTTCTCCAGGTCCCGGACGGGGTGGTTGCCGCCCCGGTGTCCGTAGGCCAGCCGGCCGGTTTTGGCGCCTGTGGCCAGGGCCAGCAGCTGGTGTCCCATACAAATGCCGAAGATGGGGATGGTGCTGTCATAGAGCTTGCGAATCTCAGTAATGATTTCGGTATTTTCAGCAGGATCGCCAGGCCCGTTGGAGAGCATTACACCGTCAAAGCCGCCGGAGAGCACTTCGCTGGCAGGGGTATAGGCGGGCAGGGCTACCACCTTACAGCCACGACGGCGCAGGCACTCGATGATGTTCTGCTGCACACCATAGTCCATCACAGCTACTAGGTGCTTTTCTTCACCATGGGCCTCAAATACTTCAGGCTCAGTTCGAGTCACCTTGCGGACGCTGTCCTTCACTTCATAGGAACGCAGCCGCTCCATGACCTCGGCTACATTAAAATGCTCCGCACAGGTGAGCATACCATTCATGCTCCCCTGACTGCGGAGTATTTTTGTCAGTGCCCGGGTATCCACACCCTGGATGCCGGTAATATCATGTTCCTTCAGATAGGAGTCCAAATCACCCTCACAGCGGAAATTGCTGCCACGAGGGGACAGATGACGGACTACGAAGGCCTCCACCCAGGGACGGCTGGACTCATTATCCTCGTGGTTGACACCATAATTGCCGATGAGGGGATAGGACATTACAACGCCCTGTCCGGCATAGGAGGGATCGGTCAGAATCTCCTGATAACCGGTCATAGAGGTATTGAATACCATCTCGCAGATCCGGTCGGAGGTGCTGCCGATGCTGGTTCCGGAAAACACGCTTCCGTTGGCCAGGATCAAAGTCGCTTTCATCAATTCACTCACACGCCCTTCTGTTCCAGTTCACTTATCCATATCCATGTTCAAAGTGTTTCAAGATATTGTATCGAAAATTTGAAGCCATTTCAAGAGGAGGAACCCCCTTTTTCCAAAAAGTTTTTGCCGGACTTTTGGGCATATTGCAGGAAAGTGCTCCAGCGGACTTCCTGAATGGGCCTGGATAGTAGATCGAAAAAGCGGGCAGACTGTATGAGGAGCGGACGCTGCCCATAGCGTCTGAGCCGTAGAACGTCAACGGGAGGAGCGAGAGACTGTGTTCACCGGACTGATCCGCACTGTGATCCTATACATCCTTATCATTGCCGGGATCCGGCTGATGGGCAAACGCCAGGTGGGGGAGCTGGAGCCGTCAGAGCTGGTTTTGTCCCTTATTATTGCAGATCTGGCAGCGGTTCCTATGCAGGATTTTGGGATCCCACTGCTTACTGGAGTGATTCCTATCCTGGCTCTGTTGGCCATGACCATGATCCTGTCTGTTCTGACGATGAAAAGCATACGTTTTCGGGCACTGCTGTGCGGGCGGCCCAGCGTGGTTATCCGGCGGGGAGAAATCGACCAGGGGGAGATGCGGCGCAATCGTTTGACGGTGGACGAGTTGTTGGAGGAACTGCGCAGCCAGGGCTACACAGATCCACAAAAGGTGGAATACGCCATTCTGGAGACCAACGGGCAGCTCTCTGTTCTGCCGCGGGCAGCGGAGAAGCCGCCTACCATGGGGCAGCTTGGACTGAAGGCTGAAGAGTCCGGACTGCCTTTGGTGCTGATCAGTGATGGACGGCTTCTGGAGCGGAATCTCCGGGTCCGGGGGTATGACAAACGGTGGCTTGACAAACAGCTGGAACAGCGGGGAGTGAAAGGCTGGGAGGAGGTCTTTTTGATGACGGTAGATGAACAGGGACAGATCTATCTGGCTCCCCGTGAGTCGGAGGGGAGGCGGGGGGCATGAAGCGTCTGGTGAGCGCAGTGGCTCTGATGCTGATCTTGTTGGGAGGATCTCTGTGGAACGCATGGTACTCAGACCGCCTCACCGATAGGCTGGCTGGGCAGCTGGAGCAGGCCCAGGAACTGGCTTCTCATAGAGACTGGGAGGGAGCAGCCCGGCTCAGCCAGGAAAGCTTCCGCCTTTGGAAGGCACATGACGTCTATCTCCATGTGATGATGCGTCACTCGGATACCGACCAGATTCTGAAAATGTTCCGGGCTGTGGAACAGTACCTGGCCCTGGAGGAGCCCGACCAATACACCGCCGCCAATGCGGAACTGATCTGTCAGCTCGAGCTGCTGTCTGAGATGGAGCAGCCTTCTCTGGTGAATATTTTATGAAGATATGTGGACTTCAGTTCTGAAGCGGTCTGAAGAGATCCAGTACCAGTAAAAGTGGACAGGGAGCAAGGGCGTCTTGAGATCGGAAAATGATATGCTCCCTCCATGATTGGCAGTGTTTTATTTCTCTGTTGCTCATAAAGGGGCTTGGAGAGAATAAAACACCCCAGGCGATCCTGATGGAACGCCTGGGGTGTTTTTTTGAGCGGGGAAGGGTTCAGGCCTCAGAGAACTGGCTCTTGTCCGCACCGCACAGGGGGCAGACAAAGTCGTCTGACACATCGGACCACAGAGTGCCCGGGGCGATGCCCTCATCGGGGGCGCCGGCAGCCTCGTCATAGATATAGCCGCAGAGATCACAAACAAACTTTTTCATGGTAACAACCTGCTTTCGATTTAGATTGATGCCGGAGCGGTCCGGCTGGGGAAATGGAAGATTAGGCCAGCGGCTCAAAATCGCTGGCGGGACGGCGGCAGATGGGGCAGGTGAAGTCATCCGGGAGCGTATCTGACTCATAGACAAAGCCGCAAACTTTACAGACGAAGCCGCGGGGCTTGCTGGCAGGTTCGGTCTCCTCCTCCGGAACAGGTTCCTCGCCGCGTACGGAGGAGGCCAAAGTACGGGCCAGAGCCTCCAGTTCCTGATCCTGCCCAGGAGCCAGGGAGGACTTCAGTGTGAATGGGGCCTCCAACAGTTCCATATCCTTCATGCTGCCCAGGATCTCCGACATGAGCTTGCCGCTGGCAGGGGCCCAGGAGCCGTTTTGGATGAGGGCCACCTTGCGGCCCCGGAGGGCGTGGTGGGCCAGGTCTCGAAGGAAGTTATCCATGGAGACGAAGATGCCGTTGTTGTAGGTGGTGGAGGCAAAAACGAGGTGGCTGTACTTGAAGGCCTCGGACAGCACATACGAGTAGTGGGTGACGGATACGTCGTACAGTTCCACAGGGATGCCCAGCTCTGCCAGGCGGCAGGCCAAGATATTGGCAGCGGTTTCCGTTCCACCGTAAACTGAAGCGAAGGCGATAAGCACACCCTGGACCTCGGGTTCATAGGCGGCCCATTTCGCGTACTTATCCAAAATATATCCCAGATCCTTCCGCCACACCGGGCCGTGGAGAGGGCAGATCATCTGGATGTCCAGTCCGGCGGCCTTCTTCAAAAGAGCCAGGACCTGGGGACCGTACTTACCCACAATATTGGTGTAATAGCGACGGGCTTCATCCAGCCAGTCCCGGTCAAAGTCTACCTCGTCAGCGAACAGGATGCCATTGAGGGAGCCGAAGGTACCAAAGGCGTCAGCGGAGAACAGAATCTTATCGGCGGCGTCATAACTCACCATTACCTCAGGCCAGTGGACCATGGGGGCGTTGTAGAAGGTGAAACTGTGCCGGCCGGTGGAGATGGTATCCCCCTCATTGACCAGCATGGCTCCTTTGGGATCGGTGCAGTGGAACTGGCGGATCATGTTCAGAGATTTACCGTTGCAGACGATGGTGGCCTCTGGATGGCGGATCATCAGATCACCCAAAGTGGCGGCGTGGTCGGGCTCCATGTGGTGGACAAACACATAATCCAGGCGGCGGCCGCCCAGGGCGTGCTCCAGATTTTCAAAGAACTGGGTCTGGACCGCACGGTCTACCGTGTCAAACAGGACGGTCTTTTTATCCAGCAGGAGGTAGGCGTTGTAGGACATCCCGCGGGGAACAGGGTGGGCGCTCTCAAAGAGAGGGCTCTGGCGGTCGTTGCCGCCGATCCAAAGAAGGTCATCTGTGACCTTGCGGATGCAGTACATATCAAAAACCTCTTTTCTTTAAGTAGGCTTGGGCAAAATCTTACATCTACATCATAGCATAGTCTGTGCTGGAATGGTAGTAAAAAAACACATTTCGGGAAAAAACACAAAACAGACCGAAATAATAGGAAAATAGAGGGCAGGATGGAGAAAACGCGGGCCGCTGTCTCTGACAGCGGCCCGCGTCTGCGGATATTATTCAGACTCGGGACTTAGCGGAAATATACCAGAGGATCATCTGGGGGATCGGCCTTTTCTATCTGGTCAGCGTAGAGGACTACGCCCTCGCCCTCATAGACGTCGGCCTGTTCCCATCGGATGACAGCATGAACCGTGACCCACTGGCCTTTTTTCAGGGCGCGGGCACGGTCATATTTGCACAGAAAGCCAAAGAAGCGGATATCTTCCTCACAACAGGTCATGGCGTTGCGTCCGGGGATGAAGGTGCCCCGGGGCAGCTTCATACTGGTCATGGCCTGAGCCTTGAAGGTGATGGTCTTGTCTACATACCGCTCCGGATGGTCTTGGATATCCAGATACCAGATACCATAGTCGTCATCCTCAAGATCGATGTGGGACGCGTCTAGGGAGTAGGGGAGGATGTCCTCCACCTCCAGTTCTTCACCCATCTCATCCTCAAAGACGATCTCACACATCCGGTTGACTGCTCGGATGGACCGCTTCCAACCGGAGAGGGGCATTTCTGGGGTGCAGCGGTTGAACAGCACCATGTCCGCCTCGGTCACCATATCCACGATCATGGACTGCATATTGGTACGGTACATCTCAAAGGTGGTGCCGTCAATGACATCGATGGCCTGATAGAGGCCCCAAGTCCGGGGCAGCTTCAGATCTCGCAGCAGCTGGATGGGCCACATCCCGTTGTACTCCAGCAGGACGCGCTCAGGCTGATAGCGCCGGTCCACTTCCTCCAAAAAGGCGGTGCAGATCTGGGACTGGTCTTCTACCGGGACTACCCGGCAGTTGCGCTTGGACAGGTCCGCCTGATCGTACTCCTCCTCGCCGTCCTCGCACCGGAGGAGCACTGTACGCTGTCCGTCGTTGAAGTAATCCATGGCCAAGGTGTCTGTGAGCAGGGTGGTCTTCCCGCTGTCCAGAAAGCCAGTGATGAGGTACAGGGGGATCCGGGAATCACTCATGTCGGCGCCCCCTTACACCAGCTGGAACAGTTTTTCCAGTCCAGCCTCGTCCAGCCCGGAGCCAATGACGCACAGACGGCCGGTGTAGTCGGCGGCGCCCTCCCGGATCTGGAACTCTTCGGGAACCAGGTCGAAGTGGAGCCAGGTCTGTCCGTCGTCGCAGGGAACCATGCCCTTGGCCCGGAGGATATAACCGTAGTCCTCACTCATAGCCAGGGCAGAGAGGGCGTCCTGAAGATCCTCACGGCTGTATTTGCGGGGGGTCTCACGCCCCCAGGAGGTAAACACCTCGTCGGCGTCGTGTCCGTGGTGATGGTGATGGCCGCAGCAAGCGTCGCAGGCCGCCTCGTCGTGGCAGTGGTCGTGCTCATGATGCTCGTGCTCGTCATGGTGGTCATGTCCGCAGGAGCAGCTTTCTCCGTCATGGTGGTCATGTCCGCAGGAGCAGCTCTCCTCGTCATGATGGTGATGGTGGTGGTGCTCCTCATCCCCGCTGTGGCTATGACCGATCTCCTCCATCAGCTCCTCTGCCAAAGAGCGGCCGCCTTCCATGGCGGACACGATCTGGGCACCAGTGAGCTGTTCCCAGGGAGTCGTGAGGATGGCAGCCTTGGAGTTTTTATTTCGCAGCAGGCTGACCGCTGCGTTCAGCTTGGCCTGGTCCATGTTCTGAGTTCTGGAGAGGAGAATGGCGGAGGCGTGCTCCACTTGGTCGTTGAAGAACTCTCCGAAGTTTTTCATATAGATCTTGGCCTTGGTGGCGTCTACCACGGTGACAAAGCTGTGGAGCTGAAGGGCAGGGGCTTCCTGCTGTATACGCTCCACGGCAGCGATGACATCGGACAGCTTGCCCACGCCGGAGGGCTCGATAATGATGCGGTCGGGGGCGTAGTCGGCCAGCACCTGCTTCAGGGCGGCGCCGAAGTCGCCAACCAGGGAGCAGCAGATGCAGCCGGAGTTCATCTCGGTGATTTCCACTCCAGCATCTTTGAGGAAGCCGCCATCGATGCCGATCTCACCGAACTCGTTTTCAATGAGGACGATCTTTTGGCCGTGGAAGGCCTCGTTCAGCAGTTTTTTGATGAGGGTAGTCTTGCCGGCCCCTAAAAAGCCGGAGATGATGTCGATCTGTGTCATAGTATTGCCATATCCTTTCTGAAGGTAAAAATAAACTGGATTCGAGCCTTCCCCCTTCTAGGAGGAAGACTTGGCGTATGGGTCAGTCCCAGAGCAGGCCGGCGGCCTCCAAAAGGGCGTGAAGCAGGCTGGCAGCGGTCTCTCGGGTGCCGGGCTCTTGGGGCTTCTGGCTGCCGGTCAAAGCGCCCAAGCGATCCAGATTCCGGGCGGGGATCTGAGCCCACTCGGAAAAGTCGTGATAGAGCCCCCAATCTCCGGCAGACAGGCTTTCCTCCGCCAGTTCTCGGCCCTCCATGGTGGCCCAGGCGGCCACAGAGGAGAGAACGGTAACCATCTCCTCGTATGAAATGGTGTCCTCCGGGCGGAAACGCCCGTCCCCGTCGCCGGACAGGAAACCCTTTGCGGCCATAGCGTTGACTGCGTCGGCGTACCAAGCGGAGGGATCCACATCGGAGAAGAGAGCGCTGTCGCTTCGGCGCAGGTTCAGGGCAGAGGCCACCATGGCGCTGAACTCCGCCCTGGTGATGGGCTCCCTGGGGTGGAAGGTTCCGTCCCGATAGCCAGAGAGCAGTCCATATACTGCCAGGGTATCGATGGCCTGGGAGAAGGGGGAGTCAGCTGTGTCGGAGAAGGTTCGGCTGTGGAACGCTAAGCCCCACTGACGGGCCAGTTCCACGGGTGTCGTTTCGGTCCAAGTGCTGCCGCTGTACCCAACAGACAGGCGGGCGGATGGGGGGAGCGCCTCCAGCAATTCCGTAAAAGCGGCGCGGTTGTCTATGTGTCTGGCCTGTCTGTCATCCAGATAGAAGGTGTGTCCGGCCAGTTCCAACTTCAGAGAGCCGTCTGCAATGCCAGGGGCATCGGCCCGCAAGAGGCGGGCGGCAGCCTCGGTGTTCTCCTGAGAGATCAGCAAGGTAGGGAGGACCCCCATAGTGTCATTAGTGACGCCGTTGGGGGAGTAAAAGCGGTAGGCAGTGACCTTAAGACAGTCGCCGTCAAACAGCTTGGGGGCATTTTTCTTGTCTAGAACCAGCTGAGCCACCCCTTTGCCATAGGTCCGCTGTCCCACAGAAATGCCGAAACTGTGGTCCCGGGCGGCAGCGGCAAACATCTCTGCGCCGCTTGCGCTCCAGGGACTGGTGAGGACTACCACCGGAACATCGGTGTAGTCGGGGGCATCTGGGCGAATGCCTCGGTAGTAGGCCAGGCCGTCAGCACTGAGCATATAGACCATAGTGCCGTTGGTGAATTTTCCGGCAGTGAGATTGACAGCTGTATCGGTTCCGCCGGGGTTAGAGCGCAGGTCCATGATCCAGAGATTTGCTTGGCCATCCAGCTTCTCCAGGGCTTCCTGTACAGTATCTGCGGTGGAGGCACCAAAGCTGTCGCACTTGATGTAGCCAACATCCCTGTCTTTCAACTCGTAGGTGACAATTGGGATGACCACGGCCCGGCGCTCCAGAGTGAAGTCCCGGGTCTTACCAGTGCTATGAATACGAACGGTGAGAGTGGTTTTGGTACCAGCTTCGCCTCGAATTAGGGAAGATGGATCCATACCAGGCTCTAAGGTGATGCCATCAACTGACAAGATACGGTCGCCAGCGGACAGACCGGCCTCCTGGGCGGGGGAACCCTCTAACACAGAGAGAATCTGCACACCATCGTTTACAACAGTCTGAATGGAAACCCCGATGCCCACGACTGTTTCGCCATCGACCTGGTTCAGAAAGGACTGGTACTCCTCGGCAGTCATGTAGGTGGTATAGGGGTCATTCAAGGCGTCCAGAACGGCCTGAACGGTATCCTGATCCAGGACGTGTTCTGGAATCTGGTCTACATAATAGGTTTGAAGCAGTGCCTTTAGGTCGTCCGTCTCCAGGGCGGAGGCGGGCAGTACACACAGGCCCAGGGCTAGACTGAGAGAGAGGAGGGAGGGTACGATACGATGCCGCATAATGGTGCTCCTTCTAAATGCAGAAGGGGCTGGACACCGCCGAGGCGGCGTCCAGCCCCACAATTGGTCACAGCTTCGGGGTGCGATAGGTCATCTCCTCGCGCTTGGGGCCGGAGGAGACCATAGTGATGGGGGCGCCGATGTGGGCCTCCAGGAAGTCCACATAGTCCTTGGCCTGCTGAGGCAGGGCATCATAGTCCTTGCAGCCGCGGATGTCACACTTCCAGCCGGGGAGGGTGGTGAACACAGGCTTGGCCTTCTTCAGCAGAGGAGTGACAGGGAAGCAGTCAGTGACCTGTCCATCAATCTCATAGCCGGTGCAGACCTGGATCTCATCCAGATAGCCCAGTACGTCCAAACAGGTGAGAGCCACCTGGGTAGCGCCCTGGATCATGCAGCCGTACTTGGTGGCCACTGCGTCGAACCAGCCTACACGGCGGGGACGCCCGGTGGTAGCGCCGAATTCGCCCTGATCACCGCCGCGGCGGCGCAGCTCATCGCCGGCCTCGCCGGTGAGTTCGCTGACGAAGGGTTCGGTCTGGGAACCCACGTTGGAGGAGTAAGCCTTAGTGACGCAGATCACGTCCTCTACCGCGGTGGGAGGAATGGCGGCGCCCACGCAGCCAAAGCCAGCCAGAGTGTGGGAGGAGGTGGTCATGGGGAAGATGCCCAGGTCCGGGTCCTTCATCGAACCCAGCTGGCCCTCCAGAAGGATGGTTTTGCCTTCCTTCAGAGCCTGGTGGACAAAGCTGACCGCATCGCCCACATAGGGGCGGATCTCCTCACGCAGAGCCAGCAGCTGCTGAAACAGCTCTTGGGCGTCCAAGGCGGGTTTGTGGTACAGGTGCTGGAACATGACATTCTTGATTGCCAGCGCAGCAGTGAGCCGCTCCATCAGGCGATCCTCATGGAACAAGTCACAGACCTGGATGCCGATTTTGGCATACTTGTCGGAGTAGAAGGGTGCGATGCCGCTCTTGGTGGATCCGAAGGCTTTGCCTCCCAGCCGCTCCTCCTCATAGGTATCCTGGAGCGTATGGTAGGGCATGAGCAGCTGAGCACGCTCAGAGATGATGAGGTTGGGGGCAGGAACACCCTGGTCGGTGATGGAGCGAAGCTCGTCCACCAGTTTGCGGATGTCCAGCGCCACACCATTGCCAATGATGTTGGTGACATGGGGATAAAACGCGCCGGACGGCAGAGTGTGCAGGGCGAAACGGCCGCGGTCATTGATGATGGTGTGGCCGGCATTGGCGCCGCCCTGGAAGCGGATGACGACGTCAGAACTCTCAGCCAGCATATCGGTGATCTTGCCCTTACCCTCGTCGCCCCAGTTGGCGCCTACGATTGCTTTTACCATAATTGTTACCTCCAGGAACCGGGATTCGCAACCGCAGAGCGGATTTGCCTTATCCGATTCACAACGCAACGACAACATTATACTGCCTTTTTCCTCCCGTTGCAAGGGCAAACTATGGAGAAAAACGGAGAAAAACGTGGATGGCTTCCGTGCGGTCCGGCAGAACCCTCCACAATATCTTGCCTCTGGGGCGAAAACACGATACAATAGAGCAAAGACCCGACGCAGGACCGCAGCCAGAGCCACGCAGGGGCGGGTCGGAAGGAGGCCAATATGGAAGAACAGAGCAGACGACTTTTTGGTACGATGCCGGACGGGACACAGGTGGAGGAGATCACGCTGCGCAGCGGGGGACTTTCCGCCGGGATCCTGACTTATGGGGGAGCAGTACACACCCTCACGGTGCCCGGCCGAACCGGAGCGGCCGTGGATGTTGTGCTGGGCTTTGACAGTCTGGAGGACTACCGGCAGCAGGACAAGTATGTGGGGGCTCTGGTGGGCAGAGTGGCAAACCGCATCGGCGGGGCCTGTTTTTCTCTGGGCGGGCAGGAATATCCCTTGGCGGCCAACAACGGAGAGAACCATCTCCACGGCGGCCTGGCGGGCTTTAACCAGCAGGTGTGGAAGGTGGAGGAAGTGGAGGTGGATCGTCTGGTCCTCTCCCTGTTCAGTCCAGACGGCCAGGAGGGCTACCCTGGCGACCTGTCAGTCCGGGTGACCTACACCCTTTCCCCTGAGGGGCTGTCCATTGCCTACTGGGCGCAGAGCAGCCAGGATACTCTGTGCAATCTTACAAATCACAGCTATTTCAACCTGAACGGACACGCCAGCGGCCCGGTGGCTGACCAGTATATCCAGATCCATGCTGGGCGCTATACCCCCGCGGATGGGGGCTCCATCCCCACCGGGGAACTGGCCCCGGTGGGGGACACCCCCATGGACCTGCGGGCGGGGGTGCAGATCGGCGAGCGGATCGACGAGGACTTTCCCCAGCTGACCATGGCGGGGGGCTATGACCACAACTGGGTGGTGGACGGCCCGGCGGGAACGTTGCGTCCGGCTGCCCGTGCCTGGTCTAAAAAAACGGGGATTTCCCTTGAGGTGAGTACCACCATGCCCGGCGTACAGTTCTACACGGGCAACTATCTGGACGGCTGCCCAGCGGGGAAGGGGGGCGCTCTTTATGATAAGCGGTGGGGCTTCTGCCTGGAGACTCAGTTCTTCCCGGACGCAGTTCACCACCCGGAGTTCCCCAGCCCGGTGCTGCAGGCCGGAGTAGAGTACCGGCAGGAGACCCGGTTCTGCTTCTCTGTGGAGGGGTAAGCGGCTGAGGGCCGGAGGCGTATTGCCTCCGGCCCGTTTTCTCATCCTTAGAGCTTAGAGGAAGCGCTTCATTTCCTGGATATTTTGTTCCTCTGTGTGCAGCAGCCGCTGACCCAGCTCTACCAGTGCCGGATCGGCCCGACCGGTGAGCTGGTGAAGGCGGCGGGTCATCTGGACAGTACCCATGGTACTGCCCTGGATCATCCGCTCCGCCAGTTTGGATGTGGACGGGTCCAGCATGGACTGAGCCCGCAGCATAGCGGCGGACATGGCCAGGGCTGTAGTTCCAGGGCCCCGCAGTTCCCGCCGGCCGTGGGCCCGGGCATAAGCCTGGGACTGGGCGGCGATGGCCCGGTACTCCCGAAGCTGACGATCTAGGGCGGGGACCATAGCCCGGCTCTGAGGCAGGGACATGGCCTGGGGGATGGTTCCTACTCCCATGGCGGCGTTTTTGTGGATGAAGGATAGTAGTGCTCCGCTGGGATCCAAACTTCTCACCTCCAGAACTTAGCCTGAGCCGGAGAAGAAGGAATATACGAGGAAAGGGTTGGAGACAGGGGAGACAAGACCTGCTGACTGGAAGAATGTTGAAGATACAGAGCCGCCCCGGAGCACAAGCTCCGGGGCGGCTGCTTATAAACGATCGTAAAATCAAAAGCTGAAGGAGAAAGTACCTTACACCTCAAACATCAGGTCGCCGTAGGTGGGCATGGGCCAGACAGACTTATCCACCAACAGTTCCAGGGCGTCAATGGGATAGCGCAGGGCAGCCATAGCGGGGACCACCGCGGTGCGGTAGGCCAGGGCCATCTCCTTCACACCGGAGATGGAGTCTACCCGCTCCATCAGGGGCTTGAGCTGTTCCAGGGCACAGGAGGCCTGGGAGAGGTAGTCACTGATTTGGGTCAGCAGCTTGCGCTGGACAGACAGGTCAGCCTCGGGACAAGCAGTAGACACCGAGGTGATAGACTGGGCCAGACGGGTGGTATAGCTGATAACAGTGGGGATGTAGTGCTTGGAGGCCATGTGGATCATGGTGTTGGCCTCGATTTTGGTGATCTTGATATAGGTCTCATACATGATCTCCGCCCGAGCCTCCAGCTCAGATTGGGTGTAGATCCCGAACTTAGTGAACAGGCGGACGGCCTTCTCTGTGGTGAGGGCGGGAACTGCGTCCACCAGGGAGACCAGGTTGGGCAGTCCGCGGCGGGCGGCCTCGGCCACCCAGGCATCGGAGTAGCCGTCGCCGTTGAAGATGATACGCTGATGCTGAGCCATATTTTCGTGGATCAGCTGGGAGCAGGCGGAGGAGAAGTCAGGGGCCTGTTCCAGGACATCGGCAGCATCGCATAGGGCCTCGGCCACGATGGCGTTGAGGGTGACGTTAGCATCCGCGATGGAGTCGGAGGAACCCACCATACGGAACTCAAACTTGTTGCCGGTAAAGGCAAAGGGAGTGGTGCGGTTGCGGTCAGTGGCATCCCGGCTCAGAACAGGAACGGTGGACACACCGGAGTCCAGTTTGCCGGAGGCCAGCAGCTGGATGGAATCGGCGTTGGAGACGATCTGATCTACCACGCTCTCCAGCTGGTCTCCCAGACAGATGGAGATGATGGCAGGGGGAGCCTCCTGACCGCCCAGACGGTGTTCGTTGCCCACACAGGAGGCGGACTGACGCAGCAGGTCGGCGTGGACGTCCACCGCCTTCATAATGCAGGAGAGGACCAGCAGGAACTGGAGGTTCTCGTTGGGGGTGTCACCGGGATCCAACAGGTTTTCGCCGGTGTCGGTGCCGATGGACCAGTTGTTGTGCTTGCCGGAGCCATTGACGCCGGCATAGGGCTTTTCGTGGAGGAGGCAGACCAGGCCATGACGGGTGGCCACGCGCTTCATGGTCTCCATGGTCAGCTGGTTCTGATCCACGGCCAGGTTACACATAGTGAAGATGGGGGCCATCTCATGCTGTGCGGGGGCAACCTCGTTGTGCTGAGTGGTGGCGGGGATGCCCAGCTTCCACAGTTCCTCATTCAGGTCGGCCATGAAGGAGCCCACACGGTCGCGGATGACTCCGAAATACTGGTCCTCCAGCTCCTGCCCCTTGGGTGAGGGTGCGCCGAAGAGGGTGCGCCCGGTATAGATGAGATCCCGGCGCTTTAAGTATTTATCCCGATCTACCAAGAAGTACTCCTGCTCAGCTCCAACCTGGGGGATGACCTTTTTGGCAGTGGTGTTCCCAAATAGCCGGAGGATGCGCAGCGCCTGTGTGCTGATGGCCTGCATGGAGCGCAGCAAGGGGGTTTTTTTGTCCAAAGCCTCTCCGTGGTAGGAGACAAAGATGGTGGGGATGCACAGGATGGTGCCGGCAGTCATCTCCTTGACGAAGGCGGGAGAGGTCATGTCCCAGGCGGTGTAGCCACGGGCATAGTGGGTGGAACGCAGACCACCGGAGGGGAAGGAGGAGGCGTCGGACTCACCCATGATCAGCTGCTTTCCGGTGAGCTGGAGCAAAGTGCGGCTGTTTTCCGGGCGGGTGAGGAAGGAGTCGTGCTTCTCTGCAGTAATGCCGGTAAGGGGCTGGAACCAGTGGGTATAGTGGGTGGCGCCCTTTTCCACTGCCCAGTCTTTCATGGCGTTGGCTACGATGTCGGCGGTTTCAATGCTGATATTGCCGCCGTTTTCCATCACATCCATGACCTCGCGGAACACGCCCTTTGGGAGCCGTTCCCGCATCACATCGGTGCTGAATACATTGGAACCGAAGATCTCTGTGATATTGATGCTCATAGGTTCAATCCTTTCCATACTGTGTGGTCTGACCGCCCGGCCAGAGGGGAAGGGTGGACGGAGGGCAGCTGATGGGAGAAACCATGCCGGCCACCGTACCTGCGGAGCTGTATCTTTCTTAAGGTGGATATTACATCTAAGTTACTCCCTGGGCGGGGAAAATGCAAGTCTTTAATGTGACAAAGTTCGAGGGTGGTATATACGGGGAATGTGGGTGTTTCCACAAAAGGGAAGGAGGAACACGGAAGATCATTCTATCATACCTAGGCTGGCGACCGCATAGCCTTTCCTGTATGGAAAGGAGCGGTGGACGATGCACATTACCAAAATGCACGGGATTGGGAATGATTATATCTATCTGAATGGGCTGGATGGAGTGGAAGAGGATCTGTCGGGATTGGCAATACGCCTGTCCGATCGTCACTTCGGGGTGGGAGGAGACGGGCTGATCTGCATCCGCCCCGGACGGGGAGGAGACTTTTCCATGGAGATGTACAATGCGGATGGATCCCGGGGAGCCATGTGCGGCAACGGGATCCGCTGTGTTGGCAAGTATGTCTATGACAAGGGGCTGACTCGCAAGACCTGCCTTACCATTGACACCGACGCTGGGCCCCGTGTGCTGGAACTGCGGGTCCGGGGGGGACGGGTGGAGCAGGTCACGGTGGACATGGGGATCCCTGTGCTGTCCTCTTCGGTGTCTGTGGAAGCGGAAGGAGATACCTATACGGTATGGCCTGTGGATATGGGCAACCCGCATGGTGTGGTATTCTGCCCCGCACTGGAGCCGGTTCCTCTGGAGCGGATCGGCCCGATTCTGGAGAAAAACGGGGCATTTCCCCAGAGAATCAACGTGGAGTTTGCGGTGGCCCGGAGTCAGGAACGGCTGGATGTCCGGGTGTGGGAGCGGGGGAGCGGGATTACCCTAGCTTGCGGAACGGGGGCCTGTGCGGTGCTGGCGGCAGCGGTCAAGACTGGACGGTGCGGACGGCAGGCTGCGGTGCGGCTTCCAGGGGGCATGCTGGAACTGGACTGGGATCGGAACAGCGGGCACATCTGGATGACTGGTCCGGCGGTGACTGTATTCGAGGGGGAGGTTGATTGAAGATATCCCGCCGCAGCAAAGAGAAAAGAACCATTCGACAAACGGGACATTTTCCTCTATACTACTAAGCGAAAGAAAAGATGATAAGTGAGTCTCCGGTGTGTCCGGGGACCAGAGAAGGGGATAGGGCCGTGGAGCTGTTGGCCGCATTTGCTGTATTTCTGATAGGAACCTTCGCCTGTATGGTGCTGGGCTATTCTCTGTCCTGGGGGCTGGCCCTGGGGCTTGTGTGCTTTACTGTGGTGGGGCTGCGCCGGGGGCTGACCCTCCGGGCACTGCTCCGGATGGCGGGGGAGGGGGCCCGCACCTCGTTGGTGGTACTGCGTATTCTGGTGCTCATCGGCTTTCTCACCGCACTGTGGCGGGCCAGCGGGACCATTGCATTTTTTGTTCACACAGGACTGAAGTGGATGCACCCGAGTACCTTCTATCTGTCGGCTTTTCTGCTGGCCTCCACCCTGTCTATGGCCTTTGGCAGCTCCTTTGGAGTAGCCGGGACGGCGGGGGTGATTCTGGCGGCCATCGCCCGCAGCGGCGGGGCAAGTCTGGCCATCACAGGGGGGGCAGTGCTGTCTGGGGCCTATCTGGGGGAACGATTGTCCCCAGCCTCATCCTCAGCGGCCCTGACCGCTGCCTTGGCTGGAGTGGAGCAGCGTGATTTTCAGTTGAGGATGTGGCGGACTACTCCGCTTCCACTGGTGCTCTCCCTGGTGTTCTATGGGGGGATCTCCCTGCTGTACCCCATCCAGCGGGTTGACCAGACCATCCTGACCGCCCTGGAGGAGGGCTTTGACCTGTCCTGGACTGCGGTGCTGCCGGCGGTCATTCTGCTAGTGCTGCCCTTCTTCAAGGTCAGTGCGGCCCGCTCCATCTTGGTCAGCTGCGGTGCGGCTGCGGTGCTGGCTGTCTGGGGGCAGGGGAAGCCTCTGGCGGAGGTGGCCTGGAGCTGCGTGACCGGTTATGTGGTGGATCAGCCGGCACTGACTGGCATCCTGTCCGGCGGCGGTCTGTTCTCCATGGTGAACGGGATGTGTATCGTTCTGTTCTCGTGTGCCTCATCCGGGATCCTGAACGGAGCAGAACTGTTGGAGCCAGTGAAGGCGCAGCTGGAGCGTATAGCCCGGCGAACCGACCTGTATGTGACCACAGCAGCGGTATCTGTGGCCTCCGCAGCCCTGTTGTGCAACCAGTCCATTGCCCTGGTACTGACCGAGCAGATGATGGGGGAAAGCTTCCGCCGAAGCGGAAAGGGCGGACTTCCACTGTCCCAGGCATTGGGGAATACGGCCATCGTATTGGCGGCAGTGGTGCCCTGGTCCATTGCCGGAAGCGTCCCCCTAGAGGCTATGGGGGCCTCTGCGCCGGCCATCCCCTTTTCTTTCTTCCTGTTTGCCGCTCCGATGTGCGATTGGCTTCTCCACCGGCGGCAATATCAACTAAAGTAATACCAGTCTGAAACCGCTCGAAAAGGGATGTACCGCTGGTGTGACAGTGTTACCTCCGGCCCCGCAGGGCCGGAGGTTTGTTCTGCTCTTTTTCCTGAACTTCCGCTCTGCTATGCTAGCCGTATGCGGGCGTTCGGTGCCTGCCATCCTAAGAGAGAAATAAATAAAGGAGGAGCAACACCATGGCGAGAAAAGCGGTAGAACGGAACATATCCTATGATGATGTGCGGCAGTGCTACTATGTCAGCATGGAATTGGGGCGGGACGAGAACGGGAAACGGATCAAGAAGTACCGGACCTTTCCTACCCTGTCGGCTGCCCGAAATGGGCTGAAGGACTTTCATACCCAACGAGAGCCGCAGGAGAAGATCCGGGAGGAAATGGATCTGGCTCACTGGCTAGAGTATTGGATGGAGTCTATCGTCCGGCCCAACCGGGCGGAGACTACGGTGTACGCATATCAAAAGATCATTGACAATCATATCCTGCCCGCTTTAGGGGGAATTCCGCTGAGCCATCTGTCCGCCAAGCAGATCCAGTGCTACTATACAGACACCCAGCGGGAGACCGGGCTGTCCTCCAATACCATGCGGCACCACCACGATCTCCTCTCCAGTGCTCTGCGTTCGGCAGTGCGTCAGGATATGCTTCTGACCTCACCGATGGACCGGGTAGAGCCTCCGCGTGCTCGGGTCAAGGAGGCATTCTTTTATGACAATGAGGAACTCAAAAAACTCTATCAGCTGATTGAGGGGCACATCCTGGAACTGGCGGTGAAGATGGCGGGCAGTCTGGGGATGCGCCGGGAGGAGATTTGCGGTCTGAAGTGGGAGAACGTGGACTTCCACCGCCGTCTGGTCCTGGTGCGGGAGGCACGCACTGCCTATGGGGCTACCATCGTTCAGAAGGAGACCAAAAACCGGTCCTCGGTGCGCACCCTCTACCTCCCGGAGGAGGTGCTTCTTCTGCTGAAGCGGGAACAACAGCGACAGGAAATAGAGCGGGCCAGACAGGGTCCCATGTTCAATCAGACAGACCATGTGATCCTGGATCACAAAGGGGCTCCATACTCCCCAAACGCACTTTCTCTTGCCTTTACCCGGTTTGTCAAGAAAAACGGCCTGCCACGTCTGACGTTTCATGGCCTGCGGCATACCTTTGCCACGATTGCCTCCTGCCAGGGGGCCTCTCTGTTCGACATCGGGAAAGCCCTGGGCCACTCCACACCTGCTACCACGGGACGGATCTACACTCATCTGGTAGACCGCACCCATGAGGATCTGGTGCTCCGGGTGTCCGACGCCCTGAAATAGGGTTCTTTTCCCTGGAGGCGCTTGTATTTTGCCTCCGTTTCTTGTATAGTGATAGCAGAAAGAAGCAGAGAGGAGGCGGATGTGTGCGGATCATGGCCATTGACTACGGAGACGCCCACACCGGAGTGGCGGTTTCCGACCCCACTGGATTTTTGACGGGGGATGTGACCACCATCCACAGCCGGAAGGCGGAGGTGGTTTTGGAGGAGCTGACCAGGCTGGTCCAGGCCTATCAGGTGGATGAGCTGGTGATGGGCTTCCCCCGAAATATGGACGGGACAGAAGGCCCTCGGGCGGAGCTGTACCGTACCTTTGCCAACCGGGTGGAAGAGGCCACTGGCCTGAAGCCGGTACTGTGGGATGAGCGCAGAACCACGGTGGATGCCCACCGGATCCTGTTTAACGCAGGAAAGAACGGGAAGAAGCGGAAAAAGACAGTGGACGCAGTAGCGGCCTCCCTGATTCTGGAGGGCTATCTGGAATTCCGGAGGATGCGGGGCTGAGCCGCCGCAGTGGGTGAAAAGGAGCACGAAAGCGATGATGCTGTTTCAAGTGACCTATACGATGCATCCCGGACAGCGGGATGCGTTTTTGCAGATGATGCGGGAGTCCGGGATCCTGGAGCAGATCCGTCAGGAGGAGGGGTGTCTGGATTACCGTTACTATCTCCCAGAGGAGGAAGATGGCACTCTGCTCCTGGTGGAGCGTTGGACCGATCCTGAGGCACAGAAGGCTCACATGGCCACCGGCCACATGGCCCGGCTGGGCCAGGTCAAGGCCAAGTATGTGGCGGAGACCAGCGTAGTTTCCTGTGAACTGAACTGAGTGCCGGGCCAGGGAAATATGGTGTAAAGCAAAAAAGGTTTTCAACGACTCTGTCTCAGGGAGGACAGAGTCGCTAGAGTACGTAGAACGGAACGACATAGAGGAGGAACGGATATGAAGATCAAAACTGTACACGCTGTCTATTTCAGCGGCACCGGGACCACAGAGAAGGTGGCCACCACACTGGCGAAGGATTTGGCGGAGCGGCTGGGGGCTGGATATGATGCCTATTGCTTCAACCTGCCCGAGGCCCGGAAGGAGAGTCTTTCCTTTGGCCCGGAGGATCTGGTGGTGGTTGGAACCCCGGTCTATGCCGGACGGGTGCCCAACCTGCTGCTGCCCTACGTCCGAGACATGATCCATGGGGAGGGGACTCTGGCGGTTCCGGTGGTGCTGTACGGCAACCGCAACTACGATGATGGACTGATGGAACTGCGCAACGTCCTGCGGGACAACGGATTCTGTCCCGTGGCCGCCGGGGCCTTTGTGGGTGAGCACTCCTTCTCCCGCATTCTGGGCGCTGGGCGTCCGGATGGGGAGGATATGGCCCTGTTGGCTAAGCTTGGAGAGAAAACAGCTGACAAGGTAAAGAGCTTAACAGAGGCTCCCGGAGAAGCGGTTCAGGTGAATGGTTGTGACCCTATCCGGCCCTACTACACCCCCCGGGACCGCCACGGGGAGCCCATCAAGGACTTCCTGAAAGCCAAGCCGGTCACCGACCCGGACAAGTGCGTAAAGTGCGGCCTGTGTGCCCGTCTTTGCCCCATGGGCTCCATCGACCCCGCCGACGTGTCCAACGTGGTGGGCAAGTGCATCAAGTGCTGCGCCTGTGTGAAGAAGTGTCCCACCGGGGCCAAGTATTTTGACCACGAGGGGTATCTCTACCACCAGCATGAGCTGGAGGATCAGTACGCCGGACGGCGGGCTCCCAGTGAGATCTTTGTCTGAGGTGGAGCGGGCGGCTGAGTCCACCGCCCGGGAGGAGCTTTGCCAGGTGTGCCGCCTGCTGTACCAGCGGGGGTACACCGTGGGCCACGACGGAAACGTGTCCCTCCGGCTGGGGGAGGACCAGATCTTGGTCACCCCCTCCGGGGTAGGCAAGGGGCGGCTGATGCCCGAGATGCTGGTGAAGTGCGCCCTGTCCGGAGAGGTGCTGGAGGGGGACCGGCACCCATCCTCCGAGATGCCCATGCACCTGATGGTCTACCGGGAGCGCTCCGATGTCCGCGCTGTGGTCCATGCTCATCCCCCTATGGCCACCGCCTTTGCTGTCTGCCGCCGCCCGCTGAGGGAGCGGTACCTCACTGAGACTATCAGCGGTCTGGGGGAGGTCCTGGTGGCCCCATTTGCCCTCCCCTCCACCCAGGAGGTGCCGGACAGCATTCGTCCCTTTGTGCGGAACCATAGTGCAGTGCTGCTGGCCAACCACGGGGCCCTGACCTGGGGGCCGGATCTCTGGTCCGCCTTTGACCGGATGGAGACGGTGGAGCAGACGGCCAGGATCTACGCCAACGTCCAGCTGCTGGGTGGCGGCGTGGAGCTGACAGAGGACCAGAAGGCGGCCCTGCTGGGTCTGGCGGGCCGATATGCGGTCCTAGCGGGGCCCAGAACAGAGGAGGAGAGTGTATGATGGCACAGAGCCAGCCGGAGAATGTCCGCCTGGGAGAAGATGGGGAGAGCGTGGTCCTGCTGGATCAGACGCTGCTGCCCGGCCGGGTGGAGTACCGCACGGTGAGGAAGCTGGAGGAGATGGTGGAGGCCATCCGGAGCCTCCGGGTGCGTGGCGCACCCGCCATCGGTATCTTTGCGGGGTTTTGCCTGTCCGCCCTGGCCCGCCAGATGGAGCGGGAGGGGCTGGATACCCCTGGGCTTTTGAAGGAATTAGATAGGAAAGGAAAAATGCTTGTCAGCTCACGTCCCACAGCAGTCAACCTGTCCTGGGCGGTGGCACGCATGATGGACCGAGCCTCCAGACTGGCCGGATGCACTCCGGAGGAGTTAGCTGCCGCCTTGGAGGCGGAGAGTAGAGCCATCCGTCAGGAGGATGAGGAGATGTGCCGTGCCATCGCAGAGTACGGACTCTCACTGCTGAAGCCGGGGGATGGGGTGCTGACTCACTGCAACGCGGGACCTCTGGCCACCTCACGCTATGGCACCGCTCTGGGTCCCATCCTGCTGGCTCAGGAACGTGGGATCCCACTGCAGGTGTTCGCCGATGAGACCCGGCCCCTGCTCCAGGGAGCACGGCTTACTGCCTGGGAATTGCATCAGGCGGGGGTGGACGTTACCTTGATTTGTGACAATATGGCCTCTATGGTAATGAAGAAGGGATGGGTCCAGGCCTGCTTTGTGGGGTGTGACCGGGTGGCGGCCAACGGCGACGCCGCCAACAAGATCGGTACCAGCGGAGTGGCCATCCTGGCCAGACACTATGGGATCCCCTTCTATGTGCTGGGGCCCACCTCCACCATCGACCTGAGCTGTCCCGACGGGGACCACATCCCCATCGAGCAGCGGGATCCGGAGGAGATCCGCTCCCTGTGGTACCGGGAGCCTATGGCTCCCGCCGGGGTGAAGTGCTTCAACCCCGCCTTCGACGTCACCCATCACAGCCTGATCTCTGGCATCGTTACGGAGAAGGGAATCTGCCGTCCGCCCTTTAGCAGGTCCTTGGCCGCACTGTTTTCCGAAAAGATGCGCTGAGCCGGCTGAATAAATTAAAAATATCCCCCTGCATAGATTGCAGGGGGATATTTTTGCAGCTTGTTGAAAAGGCCTTTTCGACAAGCTGCTGAACTTTTGAGCATCTTAAAAAAGCAATCAAAAGTTGTTTGATGGGACGTGAAAGACACCCCTGACGGTTTTCTTTCACATTATCTTTCCCTCCAAATCCTTTGAATGGAGGCTTTTGACAGTCTCTTGATCTTATCGTTCCATCTTCCAGAAAAACGCACTGTACGGGGGCAGTTGGCTTCCGCCGCCAAAGTCGTGCTTCTGGCCGGAGATCAGGTCCCAGGCCAGGCCGCAGCCCGCGTCGAAGTGGGCGGTATAAGGCTGGCTGTCCGCGTTGACCGCCACCAGCACCCGTTCGGTCTCCGTTTTGCGCTCAAAAATGAGCTGGAGATTGGTGAGGAGTACATTCCGATAGCTACCTTCCTGAAGGGCCGAGCTGCCTCTCCGGGCGGCGGCTAGACGGGCGATCCAGTCCGTCAGGTTGTTCCACTCCGGCTTTTCCAGGGCGGGGCGGAGGCTGTCGTCACTGCATGGGCCTTTTTCGCCGAGAATGCCCCATTCACTGCCGTAATACAGGGTGGGGGTCCCGGGCATCCCAAACAGAAGGGCGTAGATCAAGGGGAGGTGTGCGGGGTCCCGGAGCTTGGAGGCGATGCGGGTGACATCATGGTTGTCCACGAAGGACAGCAGGTGGGCCCCTTTGTAAAGGGTCCAAGGTTCCGGCCCGTACTGGCGGGCTAGGCTGTGGCCGATCTCAAACAGATTGCGGTCGTTGAGGCTGGACCACAGCCCCTTGTAGCAGTCATAGTTGGTTACCGAGTGACATAGTTCCGGCCCCATCCAGAGGTTGTAGTCCCCGCCCAGTACCTCGCCCACCAGGGCGAAGTCTGGCTTTAGTGTTTGGGCAAAAGATCGCAGACGTTTCAGATAGTCAGCAGGGAGGCAGTAGGCTACGTCCAGCCGCAGTCCATCGATCCCGAATTGTTTTACCCAGCCGCGGATGGCCTGGAACTGGTGCTCGATCACAGCCGGGTTGTGCAGGTTCAGCTTAACTAGTTCACCATGGCCCTCCCAGTTTTCATACCAGAAGCCGTCACTCCGGTCGGTGTCACCATCAAAATTCAGATAGAACCAGTCCCGATAGGAGCTGCTCCATTTCTTTTCCTGTACATCCTGAAAGGCCCAGAATCCCCGGCCTACATGGTGGAATACCCCGTCCAATAGAATCCGGAACCCGGCGTCGTGAAAAGCGCGGCACACCTGGGCCAGATCTTCATTAGTTCCCAAGCGGGGATCCAGACGGTTATAATCCCGGGTGTCGTAGCCGTGACGGTCGCTGTCAAACACTGGGTTGAGCAGGACAGTATCCGCTCCCAAGGCTTTGATGTGTTCCACCCAATCCAGAAGTCTTAGGATACGGTGGGTGGTGCATCCGTCGTTGTCCGGCGGTGCGCCGCAAAGCCCCAGGGGATAGATCTGATAGAGGATCGCTTGATCAAACCACATATTGGATACTCCTTTCGTCTACCGGCCGGATCGATCCGGTTGGAAGGCGCATTGATTGCAGGGTGTGCCCAGGTGGGCACAGAGAGAAAAACAGGGCGGGCCCCGCCGGGTCCGCCCTGTGAAACAACGGCAGAGATGCCGCCGTCGGGTATGCCGTGTGACATACTGACATTATACAGTTTTTCCCTGAAAAATCAAGAAAAAGGTGAAGGAGAAGACGGTCACTGTTTGGTAAAATAGGGAAGGACAAGAGTGACCAGTGCAATCACCAGAAGCAGGATGCGGTTGAAGCGGTCCATAAGTGGTCTCCTTTCCTGGACTTTAATCCAGATTCAGGATATCATAAATATGAAGCCGTGTCAAATTGAATGAAATATATATGAAAAATAAGTGAAAAACCGTAAAAACAACGAATCAGTATCCGCTGTCTGCTAGGTGGAGCGGAGAACCATCCAAACAAATCACCTGGTCGGCCAGGGAGCAGACCAAGTCCTCATGGCTGGATAGAATGACTGGGACGTCCAGAGACCGGAGGACATCCATCAGGCGTCGGATCCGGGCGGGGTCCACCCCAGTGAAGGGCTCATCCAGAAGATAGAGCTGTCCTCCCAGGGCCAGGGCACGGACCAGAGCCAGACGGCGGCGCATCCCGCCGGACAGAGAGGCGGGGAGACTGCCTTCCTCGCCGGAGAGTTCGGCCAGGGCCAGCCACTGGGGGACCTCCGTCCAGCGGGACTGGGGGAGCACATCCCTCAGGTGCTGTTCCACCGTGCGCCAGGGGAACAGGCGGTCCTCCTGAAAGAGAATGGCAGTTTTATGTGGGGGTGGGGCCTGAATCTCGCCACTCCGGGGGCGCTCCAGACCGGCCAGACAACGCAGCAGGGTGGTCTTGCCGCAGCCGGAGGGACCGGACAGGACGGTGACGCCCCGCTCCGGAAGGGTGAGGGAGAAGTCGTCCAGCACCCGCTTTTCCCCGTAGGAGAGGGTGAGGTGGGAGACTGAGATCACGGCGGTGTCCTCCCTTCCTGACGGCGGATGAGCCGTGTCAGTGTCCGCTCCATGAGCAGGCTGAGAAGAATGACCACCGCCGTCCAGGCGAAGAGGTCCGCAGTCTCGAAGGTCTGCTTGGAGCGGCTGATCTGGGCGCCGATGCCCAGCCGGGGGAGACAGAGGACCTCAGCGGCTACGCCGGACTTCCAGGCCAGGCCCATGGCGGTGGTGGCAGCGGCACGCAGATAGGGACGCAGGGAGGGGAGGTACACCAGGCGAACCGTTTTCCAGCGGGAGAAGCGGTAGGCCCGGGCCAGTTCCAGCAGCTGACTGTCGGTGGCTTTGATCCCTTGGGTCAGGTTCTCCCACACCACTGGTAGTACCATCAACCCGGCGATAATTGCCGGGACTTGGTCCCTGCTAGTCCACAGCAGCACCAGCAGGATGAAGGAAACCACCGGTGCAGCCCGGATGATCCGGATGATAGGGGTGAACAAGCGGCAGCACCAGAGGCTGGTGCAGGTGAGGGTGGCCAGCAGTCCGCCCAGGGCCACGCCGCCCGCCATTCCCGCTGCGATGCGTGTCAGGGAGGCGAGGACGGTCCACCAAAATTCAGGGGACTGGGCCAGGCGGAGCAGAGCCAGCAGTACCGTGGCGGGATAGGGGAGAAGCAGTTCGTTGCCCTGGCCCTCCACATGGAGTTTCACCAGCCAGGCCCCAAGCTGCCAGACCCCCAGCCAGAAGGCCGGGGGCAGCAGCAGGGACAAGGCGCGGTCCAGGTGGTCAGGACGCACCATAATAGAAGGAGTCATAGGGGAGCGCGCCGCCGATGGAGGCGGGGTCGGCATCATAGAGAACCTGGTAATAGTCCTCCAGCACCGACTTCATTTCTTCTCCAGTGAGGCACACCAGATTGCACTGGGGAATAGCGGCCTTGGCAATTGCGGCGTTGGGGGTGATGCCGTACTGGGCCACCAACTGGGCGGCGTCCTCCAGATTGGCGGGGTCAGACATGTAGGAGATGGAGTCCTGATAGGCGGTCAGGAAGTTTTCCACGCCCAGAGGATTCTCCTCAATATAGTCGGTGCGGGCCACGATACAGCCCATGGCCAGCTGGCCGCCGCTCACCTTGGACCACTCCCCAGTGAGGGACAGAGCCTGCCGCACTCCGGAGTCCTGGAGCATCAGAGCGGTGGCGGCGGGGACGGGGAGCATACAGATGCCGTCATCAGAGGAGGCCATCTTGGCGGTGACCTCCTGAGGGGTCATCCACTGGATGTCTACCTCGGCGGGGTCCACCCCATTCTCGGTGAGCAGATAGTTGAGGACAAACTCCGGATTGGCCCCCTGGCCGGTGGCGTATACAGTCCTGCCTGCCAGGTCGGCCATGGACTGGACAGAGTCCCCCTTCTCCAGGATGTAGAGCACCCCCAGGGTGTTCACAGCCAATACCTGGATGGCACCCTCGGACTTGGCGGACAGGTTGGCGGCCACATTGGTGGCCACTGCGGCGATGTCTACGTCCCCGTTGATGAGGGCGCTGGAGACCATCTGATTGTCCGCCTCTACGGCGGCGGTGTTGATTACTGGAGCTGCCGCACCGTTGGCGACAGCATCGGGGGTGACATTTTCGTTGTCCGCCATCAGCTTGGCGGCCCCCACGCCGGTGGGGCCGGAGAGTACCATCAGGTTGGGCAGCACATAGCTGTCAGAGGAGGCCCCAGAGCTAACAGAACCGGCCTGGGAGGCGGAGGCACTTTCGGAGTCAGAGGATGTGTCCGTTCCGCCGCCGCAGCCGGCAAGGGCGGACACGATCAGGGCGCCGCTCAGGAGCAGCGACAGTTGCTTGTTCAGTTTCATTTGAATCTTCCTTTCCAATTCCAAAGTTGTGTTACCGGGTCGTCATCTGTGGCTTTACAGGACACCCTCCAGCCCCGCCGGGTCCAGAACGTACATGGACTTGCCCTCCCGTTGGATGAGCTGCGCGTCCTCCAGGGCCTGAAAGGCTCGGTACAGGGAGGCTCGGCTGATGCCCAGGCGCTTGGCCAGGTCGGTGGCGGACAGGCGCAGCGGCTCGCCGGAGGGGACGGTCAGCAGGTACCGGGCCAGCTTCCCCTCCGCGCCGGTCTGGGCCACCGAGCGCAGCCGTCCGGACAGGAAGCGGATGCGCCCAGTGAGGTAGTGGAGGTAGTTGCGTCGGAGAAGAGGCTCCTCCCCCAGTAGGCGGTCCAGGGTCTCCTGGGGAAGGAACAGGACCCGGCAGGGGGACTGGGCGGTCAGGACAGTGGCAAACTCCGGTGCGTTGTTGTAGAGAGCGGCTGCGCCGAAGAGATCTCCGGCCCGCAGCAGGCTGACGGACAGGGAGCCGTTGGTCACCTGGACCTGCCCGGAGAGGAGCACGCCCAGACTCCGCCGGAACTGGCCGGGGCCGTAGAGCAGTTCCCCGGCGGCGAAGGGCTCCACCGTGACACCGGGCAGGGAGGACAGGGTGCGGAGCAGAGCGTCCTCCGCACCCAGGAACAGGGGGCAGCGGCCCAGAAGGCTGCGCTCCTGGTCAGAGAGCACTGGGGTCATAGGAGAGCCCTCCTTTCAATCTGTCTCATTTAAGACAGATTGAATATAACACTGACAGGAGCAAAGGTCAAGCCCGGACATGGGACCATAGGACATCTGCCCATCTTCCGGCACGTGTCTGACAAAAACAGAAAAGGAGAACTGCCAAAGCAATGGCAGTTCTCCTTTGAAAGGACGGGTTTAGTTCAGCGACAGCAGATATTCACCCAGCTCGGCCACGGAGGAGACTAGTCGCCAGGGCGCTGCCTGACGCAGCTCCTCCTCAGAGCCGTAGCCATAGGTGACAGCAACGCATGGGATTCCAGCCTTCCGGGCGCCAAGGACGTCGTGCTCTTTGTCACCCACCATGATGGCTCGGTCCCGCTGGCCGGATAAGCCAAGACGTTTCAGCGCCTCCTCAATCACATCTGCCTTTTCAGTCCGCTTTTCATCCATGGTAGCCCCCACGATCTCCTGGAAAAAGGGAGTCAGTCCGAAATGCTCCAGGATCTGCCGGACATAGTGCTCCGGTTTGGAGGAAGCCACCGTCAAAACGTGTCCCCGTCCGGTGAGAGCCTGGAGCATTTCCGGGATGCCGGGGTAGGGCCTGTTTTCAAAGATCCCTGTGGTGGAATAGCGCTCCCGGTAGAATTGGACTGCCTGGCCGGCCTCCTCCCGGGTCATACCGGAAAAGGACATGAACTGGGGGATCAGGGGCGGTCCGATGAAAGATCGGAGCTTTTGAACATCCGTCTCTGGTTTTCCCATTTTCTCCAGGGCATACTGGACAGAGCGGATGATCCCCTCGCCGGACTCCGTGAGCGTCCCATCTAAATCAAATAAAAGATACCGGCTCAACTGCTGTTCCTCCTATGTTATAACATAAAACACAACTATTATATCATTAGATGGAGGTTGGTTCAATCAAAAAATCCGGCAGGTCTGGGACACGGAACGCTGTGGAGCGGCATAGAATGGGGGGAGATCATACAGGGAGGGACGGAAATGACTGATCACTGTGGAGTGGGGCGGCGGAAAGCACCGGCCAGCCGGCGTTCAGACCCGGAGGAGATGCTGGCCAAGGTACGAGCCGCCGCAGAGGAGATGACCATGTGCCGTTATGTTCATACACCGCCGGAGGAGCGGCCCTGCTGTCCCGAGGGCTGTCTGCCGGCGTTTATGAGGGAACTGAATCAGATCCAGGATCACCAGAACCAGATCCTGGCGGAACTGCTGCATACCTTGGAGCGGATAGCTGCCACTCTGGAAAGGCGGTAACCACAGTCCAAGCGCAGAAAGATGAGACGGTTGAAAAAGCTTTTTCGAAAATCTGAGATCCCGCTTGCCGAGATGCGGCAGGCGGGATCTTTGCGGGATGGAGTTACGGCTGATCTGTGTCCAGACGGGTCTTAAAGTAGCTGTCAGCGCAGTAGATGGCGGCCACAGGATTGTTTCCAGTGGCGCGATCTTTGGCCACCAGGGTAGTGACCGGGGCCTGGGAATAGCGGTAGAACAGAGAGTCGTGGCCCACGCACAGACCCAGGCAGATGTTGAACTGGGTCTCTGCCCGGTTGAGGAGCTCCGCCTGAGCGATGGGGTTGCACATCACCTCATAGGTCCCGGGACGGACCCGGTACTCTGGGGGCACCCCAACCTGATCCTTGGGGATGGAGCCCGTCTTGCAGATGACAGAGGCCACCTGGAAGCCGTTCCGGCGCAGGACCCGTTCCACAACCTCGGCCTCCCGGTGCAGGCCGGCACAGAAGGCCAGCCCCAGCTTGGTATAGCCCATACGTTTGGAAAACTCCACCACCTCCCGCAGGCGGGGCCAGCGGCAGTAGCCGATGGCCTCGGTGGCGGCGCTGGCGATAAAAAAGTCATGGTTCTCCGGCTTGAAATACTCCTCCAGAATGGAATCAAAGAAGGCCCGGTCCCGCATGGGACAGTTTTTCGGCATCTTATCCAGCTGTCCGGAGCGGCAGGCCTCAATGGTGCAGGACGCGCAGGTGAACATGGGATCCTCCTCCTTTGAAAATGAAAGAGACAGGGAGAGACAGCCTCACAGGCTGGACAGGTAGGCCGCCGGGCCGCTCTCGTACAGGTCGCCGCCATGGGTGTCCAGGATCACCGTCAGGGGCAGGTCCCGCACCGTCAGACGGCGCACTGCCTCGCAGCCCAGGTCCTCCCAGCAGATGACCTCCAGCGCCTCCACGCTGGCGGCCATCAGGGCACCAGCGCCCCCCAGGGCGGCCAGATAGACCGCGCCATTGCGGACCACCGCCTCCTTCACTGCCTGGTTCCGGGCCCCCTTGCCGATCATAATGGCCTGACCCAAGTCCAGCAGGCGGGGGGAGTAGGCGTCCATCCGGCCGCTGGTGGTGGGTCCGGCGGAGCCGATGATCTGTCCGGGGCGCTCCGGCGTAGGGCCCACATAGTAGACGGCGGAGCCCTCCGCCGGGAAGGGGAGAGCCTCTCCCGCATCCAGAAGCTCCATCATCCGCTTGTGTGCGGCGTCACGGGCGGTGTAGACCGTGCCTGAGAGGAGCACAGTGTCCCCGGCCCGCAGGGGGACCAGATCCTCCTTTGAGACAGGGGTGGTCAGTTTATATTGCATGGAAACAGCCTCCTTTACAGTTCTGCCGTAGCTCGGCGAGTGACATGACAGCTGACATTCACCGCTACGGGCAGTCCGGCCACATGGGTGGGGGCGGTCTCAATGGACAGTCCCAGGCAGGTGGTTTTCCCACCAAACCCCTGGGGGCCGACGCCTAGGGCGTTGATCTCGTCCAGAAGCTCCCGCTCAAGGCTGGCATAGAAGGGATCGGGATTGGGCTGGTCGATGGGCCGGAGCAGAGCGTGCTTTGCCAGATAGGCCACCTTGTCGAAAGAGCCGCCGATCCCGATGCCCAGTACCGTGGGAGGGCAGGGGTTGGAGCCCGCCAGGCGCACCGTCTCCACCACAAAGCGTTTCACACCCTCCACTCCGTCAGCGGGCTTGAGCATCCCCAAGCGGCTCATGTTCTCACTGCCGAAGCCCTTAGGGGCTACGGTGATCTTGCAGACGTCCCCGGGGATCAGCCGGAGGGTGATGGCGGCGGGGGTGTTGTCCCCGGTGTTCACCCGGCGGATAGGGTCGCCCACGATGGATTTACGGAGATAGCCCTCGCCGTAGCCCTGGCGGACCCCCTCATGGATGGCCGCCTCGAACTCACCCTCGATGTGGACCTCCTGGCCCAGTTCCACAAACACACAGGCCATGCCGGTGTCCTGGCAGACAGGCAGATTTTTTCCCTCTGCTAGTTCCAGGTTGTCCCACAGCAGACCCAGGGTCTCCCTGGCCAGGGGCCAAGGCTCGCTCTGCCGGGCCGCGTTCAGGGCGGCCACGATGTCCGCAGGCAGATGGGTGTTGGCCTGGATGCACAGCTTGGCCACCGTCTCGGTGATGGCGGCGGCCTGGATGGTACGCATAGACACTCCCTCTTTCTCTTTGGTTTTTTTCATTGTACCAAAAAAGCGAACACTTTTCTAGGGAAAGAAAAAATCCCGCCGAATCTGGCGGGATTTTTTCTGGCTGGATCACTGGGGAAATGGGGCCTCAAAGTAGAAATTGCCATGGTCGAAGCAGATCGGGCCATAGTTGACATAATGGCCGGAACCGCCCAGATCGTCAATGGAACGGAAGGGATAATGGAGCAGTTTGGACTGATGGCGGAGGAAAATTTCCGCGAAGTCATAGAAATTGGAGTTGTCTGCCCTGTCAAGGAAGGTGCTGGCGTCTGTGGTGTAGGCCAGGTATCCCATCATCTCAGAGGCCTGTTGGGGGATGGAAAAGGATAGGTAGGGGGTATATTTGAGATGGCCGAGACGCTCCAGCTCATGCTGGTACCACCACTGCTGGTCCTCGGTGAGTTCCTCTGCGGTCTGGCCCCCCGCCAGGTGAATATCCGGGTTGGCAGCATAGGCTGCCTCGCTCTCCACCCATAGAAGGCGGCCGGAGTAGTCGTCAGCGGGGTAGTTGCCACTGGGTATGATGGAGAATTGCTCCTGCAGTCGGAGAGTGGGAAGGGCTTCATATTGGAAAAAGTGGTACCATCGCACCTGTCCATGGGGGAGAAAGACCAGCCAGACGGATAGGCGGGCCTGGGTGTCCCCTGCCTGGACAAGGAGGTGGTTCCCTTCCACCAAAGGCACGTCATCATCTGTTAGGTCGAGGTCTGACCAGTGTCCGGTCTCCACGGCAACGGCCCGGGCGCACCGCTCCAGCTCCGCCCCGTCCAGGGCGGCGGCGGCGTCCTCCGGCAGGCCCAGGGAGACCAGGCGGGTCCGGATGTCCTCCTGCTCCGCCGTCAGCTGGGCCGCCGGCTCCGCCGGGCCGGTGGGGATGCGGCCGCCCAGCCACAGGGCGGGGGGGATGGCGGCCAGGGTGAGGGCGAACACCCCCAGCAGGAAGGGCCGGGCGGACACCCGCACGGGTGCGGGGGCGATGTCATAACCCAGGCCCGCCAGAGCATCGCTCTGGTGGGCGATGCACACCAGCAGGCGGATCTCCAGGATGAGGAAGGCGATGGGACGAAGGTAATAGAGCCAGTGGTTGGTGATGGTGACTCCCAGCCAGCCGGGCTCAACGGCGGGGACCAGCTCGGACCACAGGGCGGTGGCCAGGGCCAGCAGATAGCAGAGAAAGCCTTCCCTCAGCCAATCCCTGGGGGGCTGAGCCTCTCCCACGGTGCGGAAGGCGGCCCGGGAGCCCCGCCACAGGGCGAACAGGAGGAGCAGGTCCATCCCCCGTATGGGCCAGGTGAGCCCCCAGTTGACAGCGGGATTTCCCGTGATCCACCCCATCACCGGGGTGGCGGTTAGAACATCCAGGACCATGTGGATGGCCAGCAGCAGACCGGACAGCCCCCAGCACAGCCGGAACCAGGGATTTTCCCGCCGCAGGGAGCGGTACCCCAGATACATCAGAGCGGCCCCCAGCAGGGGAAGCAGGTATTGGAGATAGAAGAATTCCAGCCGGAAGGTGGTCAGTGCCATTCCCCACAGGATCTTGGACATGGCGGCCTGCCAGGGGTTGTAGTCCTGGATCTCATTTGGGTCGGGGGGGAGATCGGCCATCTCCTGGGTGAGACGGAGATCAAATTCGTCCTGTTTCATAGCGGATCACCTCCCAGCTTGTTCTGGAGCCCCTTTCGGATGCGGTACAGGCGGCCCTCCACCGCCCGCGGGGTGAGCCCCAGCTCCGCCGCGATGCGGGCGGTGGACTGGAGATAGTAATATTTACGGTAGAACAGGGCGCGGTCCCGGCTGGACAGGGAGGCCAGGGCACGCTCCAGACGCTCCGCCCGCTCCTTCCGCAACAGCTGCTCCTCCGGACCCGGGGCGGGGTCCGGACGGGTCTCATCCAGCGCCTCGGCGCTGTGGCGCTGTGCGCTTCTCAGATGGTCCACGGCGGCGTTCCGGCACAGCACGGTGAGCCAGGTAGCGGGGCTGGAGCGCTCCGGGTCGTACTGCTCCCGCTTTTCCCACAGCTTCAGGCGCACCTCGGCCAGGCAGTCCTCCTGCCGGTGGGGGTCGGACAGCACCCCGGACACGATGTACCGCAGCATCCCCTCATAGTGGGCCAGCAGGGGCTCCAGGGCCTCCCGGTCCCCCTGCCGGAGCCGTTCCATCCATGCGGACGGGTCCATGCCGGTCACCTCCTTCTGTCGTTCTGGATCCTCTGTCCGTATATACGGGGAAAGGGGGGAGAACCCACGGAAAAATCTGCCCCTGGTCTGTTTGTTCCCAGTATAGCAGGGCGGGGGCGGCCTGGAAAGGAAAATATAAAGGTGGGCTTTGTGACCCTGCTGGCCAAGGATACCTGGGGGGTCTGGCACAAGCAGATCTACCTGTATCGGATCCGGCAGGACGGAGGCTTTGAGGGCAGCGACGGCTGGCTCACCCTGTCCGGGCCCCCAGACCTCACCGGCTTTCAGCAGGGGTTCTGGTGACGGGACGCAGGGCGTTTTGCGCAGGGGCGGACGAAAAACGCGGATCTCAGCCCGCAGCGGAAACAGAAAAACATTGACCGGGAACCGCGTGGCTCCCGGTCAATGTTTCGTTGCGTTCCTGTTTGAAAAACGAGTTTGCGGCGGGTCTTTCTCAGAGGTCATAGAATCGGACCCTGCACAAAAAGCGAATATAATTCCAGCAGGCACAAGATGATGGCGGAAACAAATAAAAACCGCTTTGCACCCAATGAGACCCGCTGAATGGCGATGACGCAGTACAGTGCGAATACAACAAGGAGAGGAGCAGGCGAAATGTTCCATGTCAGGCCGTACAGCAGGCTGAGCGCCCTTCCGCAGGAGGCGGCAAGCATCAGTGCGCCCCAGAAAAATGCAAATCCATTCAGGACTCTGGCAGGAAGCTTCATGCAGGACACCTCTTTCATATTGATACATGATTGTCATGATATTTTTACCATAGCCCGGGGCGGAAGGCAAGGGGACGGATCTGTTTCTCGCTTTTTCCCTCCATGCGGCGCGGGAGAAACCATCGGACCGCCTCAGGGGGAGACGGTCCGATGTGTTTGTTTACAGGTCATGGAGCGGCCTGCTATCGATGGATTTTCCAAATACTATAAAGGGATTTCTGTAACACGATATGCATATAGTCTTCTTATCCACCACGGTACTACAAGAGATCCATCTAGGCTTTTGATTTGAAGTACCGTTTCTCCTGATGTTTTACCGTCTGTGGCAAGAATTTTTATGATATGAACATCACGACGGGACATAACATACATGAGTGGTATTTTTTCTTCTGAACCATCCGCGTTTTCGATAAACAGAATGACTCTTTCGCCGCCCATAGAATCTACATGGGTATTGATGTTACTTCCAGGGGCTATATCTGTAAATGTATGAACTGGATCCAATGCTCCAAATGCAATATATGGAATTGTAGTGGTGGATTGATTTTCGATCTGAATATTAAATCCTCTGTGATAGGTATTGATGCTAATCGTGCGCCAGAATATCAGTCCTATCAGAAGAATGAATATCCCGAGAATGATTAAAGTGCGCCTCTTTTGTTTCATGTTACCTTATCTTCGTCATCGAACTTTAAAGCTTCGATTTCATCTCTTACTGCGACAGCCCAATCAATATCAATTTCCGCACCATCGACAGCAGCCTTGGCCACACATTCATAGCTCTTATTTAAAAAACCTAATGTTTCCGAAATATGACCTTCTTTACCGGCGGTGATCGTTGTTTTGTGCTTTCCGTTCATAGAGATTTCTACATCTGTTTTCCCGTTGTTTTTCACATAGAAGTTGAATGTAGAGCCATTTCTGTCATTCAAAACCTCTGTGTGAGTGAATTTAGAGCCGGTAAAAGTACCATCATCGCTCATACGTGGCGCGGGAAGTAATTGCCCGTCAGAGATACCGGTATCACCGGTCATTGGGGCACAGAGATAGTCAAAATCAGAACCGTTTTTGTTGGAAGCCTCACAGCGGTAGGTCCCCTTTGCCATATTACTGCCGTTTGTATCAAACTCGACGCTGTCATGGGCAGGAATTTCAAACTCAGATTCTCCATTGACTGTAACTTTTCCGCCCCAGATACCAAAAAGTCCTTGCTTGTGAATTGTGATCACAATATCTTCGTCGCTGTGATTGGCGAAGTAAAAACGAATTTGCCCGGCTTGATGGATCTCAAACGGGTCATAATTGCCCGAACTGTTCTGACAGGTTACGGAGTTCCCCAAATTTGAAATCGGAATATAAATCGTATCTGGCTGGAGGTTTTCAATGTAGTGCTCAGAAACATCGACATACACGATATGATCTTCTATGTCGGGATAGGGCATACTTGTTGCGGTCTCCAGAGCCTCCATGGAAAAGCATACATATCGGGAGCCGGCGAAATCTTCGGACAGAAGGATCTTTCCCTGTGGGTCTGTGTTCACCAGGATGTCATCTTCTGAAAAACGGGCGGCAAAATCTGTGTACATGGGCGGCAGTTCAGCGGATTCATCCGAGGGGAAGTGAAGATCGGTTCCGTCCGGACATTGCAATGTGCCGCCATAACCTGTTATTTCAGAGTGATCTTCTGGACTTTGGTCCATGTGATTCCCGTCCCAATCCACAATAAACTCGTCTGTTTGCGGAGGCTCAGACTTCGCTGGAGAGAAGGAACAGGCAGGTAAAAAAAGCATCAGGATCGCTGCAAATAATAGAGGACTGGGGAACACAGGTTTGTTTTTGTACATAAATTTCTCCTACTCAGTATGCTGGTGAAGGCTGAAATCATAATTACATAATTATATGAAAGATCAATACTCAGGAACTAAAGTTATAAAATCACCCCTTTTACCAAAATTCTCCTTGTCATATGTGGAAACGCGCATTCCATATCCATATCCACGGATTCCGTCTACCCAAAAAATATACCCTTCATCAACGTTTTCGATAAACGCAACTGTATCGTCTACCATATTTGCGATAGCAAGATTTACTTTGCAAGGAATATTTTCTCCATATTGCCCAACGGTCTTTACGTCAGTATCATTGCAAATAACCTCTGCATAGTTTGTGGTTGAGGTGTTTGCATATGGTATGACAACACCTTCATATCTGGTAGGATTCAGGTCTCCCGGATTGCGGGTTACAGAAGAAGATTGTAGGGGGGGGTAAAGATGCAGATTTGTTTTCATGTGGAATTTCCCAATCAGCAGGGAAAATATCTTGAAATGCTGGTAGTTCTCGTACAATATTTCCCTCGAGATCGGTCAGCACGGAACCTGTACATAAATTTTTGTCATACCAAGAGTTGTGAAAAATGATATTTTCCCGTGCGGCCAAAACAAGTTTTTCAGCAGCTGGGGATGCAGTAGATACATCGAGGTATGCGTATGTCTGGGCAACATCCAAATCAGTTTTCGCCGACTGAAGCAAATTTGTATATTCGTATTGTGAAAGAGTTTCTAATTGATGAAGCGCAGGCACATTGACGGAAGAAAGGAGGCTTTCGGAATAATCTACAGCTAATGCGGGTGTTAGCAACATGGTTACAGATAAAGAAGTGGCCAGCAACCCTTTTTTAATGTTGAAATTCATCATAAAATCCCCTTCCGTGTTAAATTTTGATACTGTATTCGTTTGCAAATCAGAACTAGTTCTGCTTTACTTAAAATATTATAGAAACTAACTACACTTTTGCCTGCTTCTAAGTGCTGTTAACTGCTGTAATGCCAATGGTTTTCAGAACAGATAAGAGTAGTTAAAAGTGGGTAAGTGTAGGTAATTCATATATTA
This sequence comes from Lawsonibacter sp., assembly GCA_037257225.1. Lineage (GTDB taxonomy): Bacteria > Bacillota > Clostridia > Oscillospirales > Oscillospiraceae > Lawsonibacter. The sequence continues at coordinate 1,824 of JAYCWP010000048.1, read as the reverse complement.
TTTCTGTACTATTCATACAACCATATTCCTACACTTCTTGATGTGGTTGGTTTTATTTCTACACCTATACTCCTACACTGAAAGCGAGCTTGGCAAGGTCTATTTTATTTTCTCAATCTCCTCTCGAAGCCAAGTAAATTCGCGGCGAGTGTAGACCTTTTCTGTGATATCGGAGATCTTGTGACCTACCATATATTTGATGGCATACTCATCCACCCCATAGCGTTTTGCCATGGTCACAAAGTGGGTGCGACCATCGTGAGGACGGTGCTCGGGGTTTAGTTTCAATTCATCACGGATACGCTCGAAGGCTTTCTGATACCGAGCATAGGTCAACTCAAAGTTCTTCTTGTTTCGGTTGTTGGGGTCTGTCCAGTTAAGCAGATATGGGCTTCCGATTGCTTCTGCTTCTCGATATTTTTTGAGTACCAGGTCCTGAATACGGGAATGAATGGGGACAACACGATTCTCACCGGCATCCGTCTTCATGCCGCCTTGAAATGTCCAGTTCTCTAAATCCACATCCTTTAGTTCCAGTAGCCCCAGTTCCTGAGGGCGCCAGCCGGAGTAGCACTGGATAAGCAGGATGTCGATACCATGTTTCTCATCGATATTATTCCAGAGCAATTCCATTTCATCATCTGTAAAAGCGATATGCCCCTTCTTTACCTTCTGGATTTCTTTGACGGTTTCTTCCGTGAGGTTGAAAGTTCTGGAATAGTTTCGATCCACTAACTCATATTCCAACGCATAGTCCAGCATCATGTTAAACATGGATTTGATTTGGTTCTTCATGGTGGCTGTTGGATGCTGCTCTCTGCCTCGAACAGTGGCCACACCCTCTTCCATGCAGCCTTTCACATGACGGGCTCGAATGTCCATAACTCGCATCTTGTAAACTGCCGAACAGTAAGGCCAAGCACTGGTCACCGCCTTTGTACTCTTGATGGTCTTTTCGTATTCTGGAAGCCACTTGTCATAGAGCTCCTGCATGGTGATGGCTGTTCCGAGGTCATACGGATTCTTGTTATATTCCACCAGAGCGGCATAAGCGTCGTTATAGGTGGCAAAGTACGATTCCGGCTTGAGCGGTTTGCAAATGGGTCTGCCATCAGAAGTTTTCCCCACAGTTACCATGGCTCGGAATGGATTTCTTAAATTACGGTTTTTGATCTCGCTGATCTGACCAAAGCCGTTCGGCAATCGCCGTCGCTTGTTGGATTTGCGAGGTCTTTTTATTTTTTCAGAAGGTTTCAGAGGGTATCCGCAATGAGGACAGGCATTTGCCTTATCGCTCACTGGCAGTTCACACTCTGGACATTGTGTCAGCATGATGTACTCCTTTCTTTTTACCTCTTGCACCGTCCGTCTTAATCATATATGATAAGTGTATGAATTGTCAAGCGTATTCCTACACAATATTTTTAACTTAGATTAGAGGCATCGTATATGGTTATGCAGGATCAATCGACCTGTCCCAAATGTGGCGGAGAATTGAAATACTATGACAGTGTGCCACGGCTGGTACGGACGAAGGGTCGGCAGACTACGAGAGTGTTGATCCGGCGTCTACGATGTACGCGGTGTAGAATGCTGCATCGGGAATTGACGGAGTTCTTGTTCCCCTACAAACAATATGAGTCCGAGGTAATTATAGGAGTTCTGGAAGGCCTTATTACCTGTGAGACAATAGGGTTTGAGGATTACCCTTGTGAGATGACAATGTTGCGGTGGTTGTCGCAGAAGCCTTACCTTTTGACATTTTTGATAGGTAGTGTCAAGAATTTTTCGCAAATTGGTTTGCAGCCCTGGCATGAATGAAGT
>JAYCWP010000047.1:0-28078 GCA_037257225.1 Lawsonibacter sp. | reverse complement strand
CTTCATTCATGCCAGGGCTGCAAACCAATTTGCGAAAAATTCTTGACACTACCTTATTCTTATTATAGCTGCAAAGATATCTAAATAGCCTGAATAGAACTAACACCCTAAGCGGAAATACAAGAATGATGCAGAAAGGATGAACCAGACAATGGCAGAATTGAAGGGAAGTAAAACGGAACAGAATCTGTGGACTGCGTTTGCCGGGGAGTCTCAGGCCCGGAATAAGTACACCTACTTTGCCTCGAAGGCCAAAAAGGACGGCTATGTCCAGATCTCCAAGATCTTTGAGGAGACCGCCGCCAATGAGAAGGAGCATGCAGAAATCTGGTTTAAGCTGCTAAACGGCATCGGGACCACGGCGGAGAATCTGGAGGCTGCCGCCCAGGGCGAGAACTACGAGTGGACGGATATGTATGCCACCATGGCCAAGGAGGCCAGGGAGGAGGGCTTCGACCACATTGCCTTCCTGTTTGAGGAGGTCGCCAAGATCGAGAAGGAGCATGAGGAACGTTACCGCAAGCTGCTGGCCAATGTGGAGGGCGGACTTGTATTCTCGCGGGATGGAGAGATGATTTGGCAGTGCAGCAACTGCGGCCATATCCATGTAGGTAAGCAGGCACCGGAGATGTGCCCTGTCTGTGCGCATCCAAAAGCGTATTTCCAGCTGAAAGCAGAAAATTACTGATTAAAACAGGGCCGGGAGCCATTAGGCTCCCGGCTTTTTATCTATCTTCACAGAATCTTTACATTTAAACATGCTGGGCCGCACTTGCCAAAGGTACAGGGATTGTATATAATAGTCATGCGTGGAAAATTAAAGGAGTTGTTATTTTGTTTTCCCTGTTAAAGCCAAAGAAGTGCGCTCTGGCCCTGCTGGGCAGCGCGATTCTTGCCTTTGGCCTGTACAACATCCATGCGCTGTCCGGTGTGACGGAGGGCGGCGTGCTGGGTATGACATTATTCCTGCACCACTGGTTTGGGCTGTCGCCGGCTATATCTGGGCTGGTTCTAAATGCAGCCTGTTACTGGATGGGATGGAAGCTTCTGGGCCGTGAGTTTATTGCCTATTCCATCGTAGCTGGGGGAGGATTTTCCCTGTTTTATGGTGTGTGTGAGCAATTTGATCCCCTTTGGCCTCAGTTGGCAGACCATCCTCTGTTGGCTGCGGTGCTGGGTGCCCTGTTTGTGGGCGTGGGCGTAGGCATCAGCGTCCGCTCAGGAGGGGCTCCAGGGGGAGATGACGCCCTGGCCATGAGTATCTCCGCTGTGAGCCACTGGGATATTCAGTGGGCTTATCTCATCAGTGACCTTGTGGTATTAGCATTGTCGGCGACATACATCGACTGGAAACGCCTTGCCTGCTCGCTGCTGACGGTGATCCTATCTGGACAGATCATCGGTCTGGTTCAGAAGATCGGAAAAAATCCGGAGAAGGAGCAGACACCCGTTACAGAAGATAGCTGATTCAAAGCAGCTGTTTTGTCATCAATTCCACGCATACACGCATAAAGAGAAGAAACCCCTGTATCCACCCGGAGTGTTCCGAGCGGATACAGGGGAATTTTGTGTCTTCCATGCAAAGATAAGGATTTATAGTACCTTGCTGAGGAACAACTGGGTGCGTGGGTTTTGAGGGCTGTCAAAAAGAGCGCGGGGTGTATTTTCCTCCAGAATGGCACCGCCGTCCATGAAGATGACGCGGCTGGCGACCTCCCGGGCGAAGCCCATCTCGTGAGTGACCACTGCCATGGTCATACCTTCCTGGGCCAGATCCCGCATCAGATCCAGCACCTCGCCTACCATCTCGGGATCCAGGGCAGAGGTTGGTTCATCAAAGAGCATGACCTCCGGCTCCATAGCCAAAGCACGGACGATGGCGATGCGTTGTTTCTGGCCGCCGGAGAGCATATTGGGGTACTCATTTGCCTTGGAAGCCAGGCCGATCCGCTCCAGCAGTTCCATGGCCTGCTTGTCCGCCTCCTCCTGGGTTTTGAGTTTCAGCTGGACAGGAGCTAGGGTGATATTCTTTTGAACAGTCATGTGAGGGAAGAGGTTGAAGTGCTGGAACACCATGCCCATCTTCCGGCGGTGGAGGTCGATATCCACCTTTTTATCTGTGATGTCTACATCATTAAAGTAGATGTGTCCGGAGGAGGGGGTCTCCAACAGATTCAGGCACCGCAGCAGGGTGGATTTTCCGGAGCCGGAGGGGCCAATGATGGCCACTACCTCTCCCTTCTGGATGGTTAGAGAGCAGTCATTAAGAGCTTTGACGGCTCCGTGGTTGTATTCCTTGATCACGTGCTCCACACGGATCAGATCACCGCTTGTCGCCACGGCGCATCCTCCTTTCAATGGCCTCAATGGCCTTGCTGGCAGGGAAATTGATACAGAAGTAAATCAATGCAATAAATACGAAGGGGCCTACCGAAATCAGAGTAGTACCAGAAACATTTTTTGCGGCAAACATCAACTCGCCCATGCCATAGGCGGAACAAACAGAGGATTCCTTCACCATTGTGACTACCTCATTGGCCAGGGCAGGGAGGACGTTCTTGACCGCCTGGGGAAGAACCACAAGCTTCATGGCCTGCCACTGAGACAGACCCAGGGAGCGAGCGGCTTCCGTCTGTCCTCCGTCCACCGCGAGGATGCCAGCCCGGAAAATCTCTGCCACATAGGCAGAGCTGTTCAGTGCCAGGGATACCACAAAGGGGATGAACATATCAAGACGGATGAAGCCAATGTAGACTCGGGGGACCTGGATAATGTAGAAGATGCCAAAATAGATAATAGCCAACTGGACCATCAGTGGTGTGGAGCGAAATATCGCAATATAGGCACCGGATAGTCCGTGAATGAATCGGTTCTTACTCAGACGCATTAAGGCGAGAACGAGAGCTGGAATAATCGCCAGGAGCACTGCTACCACCGACAAGGCCAGCGTGTTTAGCACTCCGTCAACAAAATACGAGGCATATTTGGGAAGAAAGGAGAAGTTCACGAAGCTGGATGGGAAGGTGGAATCGAACATTTTTGAGATTGCTTCTATCATAGCGGTGCTCCTTTATATTGTGACGTTGGGATAACACAGGACCGTGGAGGGCCGGAATGACCGGCCCTCCACAGGGATTTGTATGGTCGAAAAGAGAGACTTAACCCTCCAGAGCTTGGGAACTGAGTTCATCGGCCTTTTCAATGAAGCCATCCATGGTACCATCGGACAGAGCCTTGGCAATGGTCTCATTGATGGAGGGGAGCAGGCCCTTAGGATCGCCCTTGGCAACCCAGACACGGTAGGGCTCCACATAGCTGCTCATGTCGATGTCAACAGCGGCCAGATTGGAGTTGGAAGCCAGATACTGGTCTGCCACGGCACCATCCAGCACCAGGGCATCACACTTATCGTATACCAGATTATTGACGAGATCAATCACAGAGGACATAGAAACCAAATCGGCGCCAGTCATGTACTTTGTCACGATTGTTTCCTTCGTGGTTGCAGTTTGAGCGCCTACGGCCTTTCCGGAAAAATCCTCCAGAGAGGTGTAGTTGCCCTCCTCACCAGCTCTGACCACGATCTTGGGAGGCAGGTCGGAGTAATAACCATCAGAGTAATCAGCGGCAGCCGGACGGACGCCTTCCTCATCGATTTCGGCAGCGGCGATGACCATATCACACTGGCCCTGGTTCAGAAGGGTGAACAAGTTGTTGAAGTCCATGTGGACCACTTCGAACTCAGCGCCCATATCCTTGGCGATCTGCTCGCCCAGGAACACATCAATGCCCACAATGATATCCTTTCCGTTCTCATCCAGAACGTGGAATTCAAAGGGGGGATAGTCGGCGGAGGTGCCCAGCACCAGCTTCTCAACAGTGGGGGCAGAGGCGCTGGCGTCATTCTGGCTGGCAGAGCCAGAGGCAGCACCGGAGTTGGCGGAGCTGCTGGAGTTGCCGCCGCAAGCGGTCAGGCCCAGGGCCATGGTCAGAGCCAGGCCCATTGCAAGCACATTCTTTTTCATCATTTCCAATCTCCTTTTCCATCAGAGCGGTATCTGCCGCCCTTCTTTCAGGTTGATATGAGTATACTCCTAAAAAATATGCAACGTCAATAGATAAATATGCAAATTCTTCGAAAAAGAAAAAATTTTTTTGGCGTAAATGACCGATGCAAGGAAAATGTCGTTGAAATTAGAGAGAAAAGGGGGTATAATGCAGAGAAATGAGCAGGAGAATGGGAGAAGTTTTCCCAGGAAAATCCGGATCTACTGCCAGAAAACAGGTGAGAGTATGAATAAAAATTTGAATAATTCGGTTTTATACATCAATATGCGTCAGCTGAGACGCAACGCGGAAACAATTTTACAGGAACTGGACGGGGCGCAGCTGATCCCGGTATTAAAAGGGAATGCCTACGGTCTTGGTTTGGAGGCAGTGGGGGGAGCATTGGCGGCCATCCCGGAAATCCGAACCATGGCGGTGGCTCAGGTGTCGGAGGGCGCGGCTCTCCGGCGGGCTGGAGTGAGCCAGGATATTCTTGTGCTTGGCGGCGTGCCAGAACGACTGCTGGAGCCGGCGGTAGAGTTGGATCTGACTTTGACGGTTGGGAGGTTGGGGATGTTGCCGCTTCTGGCAGAGATGGGCCGGGCTCAGGGCAGGCCGGTACAGGTGCAGATCAAGGTGGAGACTGGGCTGCACCGCTACGGCCTGATGCCTGGGGCGGAACTGGACAGCCTGCTGGAAGAGTGGCGGGAGCACACTCCCTGGATCCGAGTAACAGGAGCATTTACCCATTTCGCTGACCTGGGGGACCCGGCCCGCACAGAGGATCAGTTTCAGACCTATCTAAGGGGTGTGGCTCAGCTGGAACAGGGCGGAATGGAGATCCCCATGCGCCATGTATCGGCCAGTGCCGCCAGCGAATATGCTCCACAATACCGGCTGGACGGTGTTCGGATTGGACGGCGGCTGTACATGGATCATCCCACCGCCCCCCTGGGGACAGTTCAGGAGGTGTGTTCCTGGCGGGCCTGGGTGACCTGCGTTCGTGCACTTCAGGAGGGGGATGCTCTTGGTTACGGAGGACATATTCGGATGCCCCGGGATGGCACGGTTGCCACGATCTCGGTGGGCTATGGTGATGGTCTGGATCCGGAGTTAGTTCGGGTGGGTGGACCAGTGCTTATTGGAGGACAGCGGGCGCGCCTACTGGCCTGCTGCATGGATCAGACAGTGGTGGATGTCACTGGGATCCCATGTGAAGTGGATGACGAGGTGACCCTGCTGGGGGGCGACGGACATGGCAACTGGCTTTCTGCACAGGAGGTTTCTCTGCTGATTGGAGAGGACGAGGGATGCGGACTCACATCCCAGCTCAGTGGCCGGGTGGGGAGAGTGTATCTGTAACGGATTGCCAAGATCAAGCTGTAAAGCTAGCAGTCATTACAATGAAACGGTGTGAAAGTGTGCCGGTCCCTGTGCCGCCCCTGTACAGGGACCGACCGCCGTCCCGAGACTGATCTGAGGGCCGCCGAATTTACAAAATATACTTGAAAAAATTTTGAAAAGCAGTAAGCTGGTAAGCATGAAAAAATACCCCAGAGCAGGGGTTCAGGAGGCTGAGGAATGGGAAAACTGCTGCATCGTGATTCACTGTTCAGGCTGGCGGCCAACATCCGGGAGAGACCGGAGCAGTGGCTGTCCCGCCTGGTTTTTCTGCTGGGTCCATGGGTGTCCTTCTGGATGGTGGAAATTCTGAATGGGAACGACGTATTTGCCGATCTCTACCCCTGGCAGGTATTGATGAACCTGATCTGGTACTATCTGCTGTTCTTACTGTGCCGTCTGATCCTGGGCCGGCGGCGCCGGGCGGCGGTTATGGCATCGGGACTCAGCTTTTTTGTGGGAATCGTGAACCACTATGTGCTCCGTTTTCGAGGGAGGATCCTGTTTCCGGCAGATCTGACCGCTTGGGAGACAGCGGCCAACGTGGCGGACGCCTTTGATTTTTCCCTGGACGCAGCTATGCGCCAGGGGGCGGTACTTTTGGTGGCCTACTTCTTTTTGGTATGGATGTGTGTTCCGCAAAGAAAGAGGGCCAAGCTGCCCCGGTGGCTGACGTGTTTGCTGGTTCTGGTGGAGGTGGGGTACTGCTTCATCTTTTTCAAGACAGAGGCCCTGCCTGCCCTGGGGATCTATACCCAACAGTGGGTGACACAGGCCAACGGTTTTCTTCTGAATTTTACCGTGGCCCTCCGGTACAGTGCCTTGGACAAGCCGGAGGATTACAGCCGCAGCCAGGTGCTGGAGCTGATGGAGACATATCCCGCAGAAGCTGGGGACCCATCTGTGGTGCAGCCCACCAATCTCATTGTGGTGATGAACGAGTCCTTTGCGGATCTGACGATTTTTGAGGGATTGGAGGTATCGGAAGACCCAACTCCTTTCCTGCACTCTATGGAGGAAAATACAGTCCGGGGCTGGATGTACTCTCCGGTGACTGGAGGCGGTACGGCCAGTGTGGAGTTTGAGTATCTCACTGGATTTTCAACCATCTTCCAGCCGCCCCATACCGTGGCCTATCAGCTGTATGCAGAGGAGGGGATGCCCTCATTGGCCGCCCTGGCGGGAAGTGTAGGATATGAATCTACTGCGTTCCACCCCTATAAATCTTCCGGCTGGAACCGCCCCATTGTGTATGAGGATATGCGGTTTGATCACCAGCTTTATGAGGAGGATGTAACCGATCCATATCTGGTCCGACGCTATGTCTCTGACCAGTCGGACTACGAGATGCTCTACTCCATCACCGACCGGGAGGAGGGGGATCCGGCATTTATCTTCAATGTAACCATGCAGAACCACAGCAGCTATGCCCAGGGGTGGAACAACCTGGAAAAGACTGTCGCCCTTTCCACGGAGCAGCGGACGGCGGACACCACCGCAGAGCAGTATCTGGCCCTGATGCGGGCTAGTGATGACGCCTTGTGGGATCTGATTACCCACTATGAGCGGTCATCGGAGCCCACCATGATCGTCTTTTTCGGCGATCACCAGCCGCCTCTGAAAAATGCCTTCTATGAGCAGCTCTATGGCAAGCCTCTGGATCAGCGCACCACAGAGGAGGTGCTGAAGCAGTATGCCACCCCCTTCTTCCTGTGGGCCAACTACGATATTCCGGAGCAGGAAGATGTGGTCCTCAGCCCCAATTATCTGGGGGTACTCACCGCCAAAGCGGCGGGACTTCCGCAGACCGGTTTTATGGAATTTCTGTCTCAGCTGTATGAGGAACTTCCGGTGATCACACCGGTGGGCCTCATCACCGGAGACGGGCAGGCAGTGAAGCGGGAGGAACTGACCAAGGAACAGCAGGAGTGGCTGCTGACCTATGAAACACTCAATTATTGCGGGATCGTGGATCTGGATAACGAAGTGCGGCCCATGTTCTGCATGGACTGAGGCAGAGGAATGAAAAGCCCCCTGAAGGGCGGTGGAATGACCTGTTCTGGGAACAGTTCCGCCCTTCAGGGGGTGTTTGCTGGAATCTTGCCGTCCTGGAAGATCACGGGGTATCCAAGTCTACCAGGATGTTGTCTGTGCCGTGCTCCTCAAATTCGGCGATATAGGCATCGATGCGGTCGGTCAGTTCGTCATAATTGCTCTCATCAATGGGAGCGTCATCCATATCCCTGCGGGCAAGGTCTTCCGCCAGGATCTCAAAAAATACATTGTTCTCATACTCCATGATCGCCTCGTGGATCCCACCTTCCACAAAGGCGCGGGAGGGGACGATCTCGCCGTGGTACAGCTCCGCCAGAGAGGGCATTCCCTCCAGAGCGGCCCTGCCGAACAAAAGACTCTCCACCTCGTCGTAATCGGCGAAACGCTGATCTCCGCGAGTGGAGTTCAAGATCCAGTTTCCAATGTAGACCAGATCCAGCAGACGGCGGAACTGCTTATTGCTCAATTCCAGGTTCATAGCATGGCCTCCTTTCCCAGAATCGAGGCGGGATTTTCCCACCACTTTATATTATAGTCTATGTCCCTGGGTTGTCAAATAGAGAATGAGAGATTTTATATGGAAAATCCCCCTTGTCATTTGGGGTAAAATCGCATAAAATAAATAAGACAGCTGCTCCCCTTTACAGAATCTGCGTTCCAGTGTATAATACGTCCCGCCCCAGCACCTATGTCCATAAGGCTGGGGAAAATGAAGGCCCAATGGAGGTTCCTATGGAAAAGAATGTGATCATCTCCATCAAAGGTGTGCAGCGGCTTGAGGACGCTGAGCCGGATACGATGGAGCTTGTGACAGAGGGACGGTTGGAGCAAGATGGAAACAGCTATACCCTCTCTTATCAGGAGAGTGAGCTCACTGGTCTGGAAGGCACACTGACCACCTTCCAGGTGGAGCCGGAGCGTGTGACACTGCTGCGTGTGGGGGAGTTTAACTCCCAAATGGTGTTCCAGGAGGGCCGCCGTCATCTGGCTATGTACAATACCCCCTATGGCTCTATGACGATTGGGGTGAATACCCGGCATCTGCTGGCTGACCTCACCGAGCGTGGGGGAGACATCGAGATCGATTATGCCATCGAGATCGACCACACCGTGGCTGGGCGGAATGTATTCCAGATCAGTGTGAGAGAGATGGGTGAGACTGCGTCGTAAGAGTGTGTGTTCGATCTCGATCCCAAGCGTTTTGCCAAAGGCAAAACCTTGACTGTCAGAACATGTTTCGGATCAGTTCGGAAGTGACAGGAGAGACCGCATTGCAAAAGTGCGGCTATTATCATTTAAGTTCTTTTTGGCCCATGTTCCTGCGGGGACAGGGCTGGAGAAAGGTGTGTAGAGAGATTATGTCGAATAAGATCCAGGAGGCCCGCGCTCAGGTTGCGGAGCTGACGCAGGCGGCCTATCTGCGGGCTGTGGAGGCGGGTAAGCTGCCTGCCGGTGCAGAGGTGAAGGCTACCATCGAGATTCCCAAGGATACATCACACGGGGACTATGCCTCCTCCTATGCTATGGCTGGAGCCAAAGCACTGCATCAGGCTCCCCGAGCCATCGCCCAGACCATTGTGGACCATCTTGATCTGGCGGGAAGCTACTTCCAGAAAGTGGAGATCGCTGGACCCGGCTTTTTGAATTTTACCCTGGGTCCCAAGTGGTACCAGGCAGTTCTGGCTGATGTAGAGCAGGAGGGGAGCGGCTACGGTTCCAACTCTGAGGGCAGCGGTGAGAAGGTCATGGTGGAGTTTGTTTCCGCCAACCCCACCGGCCCGATGCACATGGGCAACGCCCGCGGCGGTGTACTGGGAGACACTCTGGCCAACGTGCTGAAGCGGGACGGCTGCGACACTTGGAAGGAGTTCTATGTCAATGATGCCGGCAACCAGATCCACAAGTTTGCTGTGTCCATCAACGCCCGGTACATGCAGCTGATCCTTGGGGAGGAGAATTTCCCCTTCCCGGAGGAAGGCTACCATGGTGAGGACATCAAGGAACTGGCCCGGGCCATCTATGATGCCCATGGGGAAAGCTGGAAAGAACTTCCCGAGGAAGAGCGCCTAGATAAAATGGCGGAGTACGGTCTGTCTATCAATATCCCAAAGATGCAGGAAGACCTGAAAAAGTACGGCATCATATACGACCAGTGGTTCTTTGAATCTTCCCTTCATGAGAGCGGCTATGTAGCTGAGACGGTGCAGTTGCTCACTGAGAAAGGCTGGACCTATGAGAAGGACGGCGCCCTGTGGCTGAATACCACCCAGCTGCTGAAAGAGAAATTCATGCGGGAGGGCAAGACTCAGGAGCAGGTGGACAAGCTGGATCTGAAGGATGACGTGCTCCGTCGGGCCAACGGCTTCTACACCTATTTTGCAGCTGACATCGCCTACCACCGCAACAAGCTGGCGGTCCGGGGCTTTGATAAGGCTATCAACATCTGGGGCGCGGACCACCATGGCCATGTGGCACGGCTTCAGGCGGCTCTGGATGGCCTGGGGTTGGATGGCTCCCACCGGCTGGTCATCGTGCTGATGCAGCTGGTGAACCTGATGCAGGACGGCAAGCCGGTGCGGATGTCCAAGCGTTCCGGAAAGGCCATTGCCCTGCACGACCTGCTGGATGAGATCAGCGTGGACGCTGCCCGGTACTTCTTCAACTCCCGGGCCTCCACCAGCCCCCTGGACTTCGATCTGGATCTGGCTGTCCGGGAGGACAGCGAGAACCCGGTGTACTATGTGCAGTACGCCCACGCCCGCATCTGCTCGCTCCTGTCCCGTCTGTCGGAGGAGGGGGAGCAGGTTCCTGTCGCTGATGCAGTGGATGCCAGCGTGATGTCTACCCCGGAGGAACTGGCTCTGATTAAGGCCCTGGCCCAGTATCCAGAGGAGATCCATCTGGCCGCCCGGGACTATGATCCCAGCCGGATCAACCGCTATCTGGTGGCTCTGGCGGGGGACTTCCACCGGTTCTATAACGCCTGCCGTATTAAGGGAGAGGAGCCTGCGGTGCTCTCCGCCCGGCTGAAGCTGGCGGATACCGTCCGCGCGGTTCTGGCCAACGGCATGGGGCTGTTGGGTGTATCAGCTCCAGAAAAAATGTGAGGAACCCCAAAAAACACGCCTCAGGGCGTGTTTTTTGGCAGAGTTCAATCATTTTCGAAGTAAAGCGGGACAGTATCTGTATGGATATGTCCGAAGTGGATTGGAAAGTGGCAGAAAGGAATGTGACGGACTATGGCACAGGAGAAAAAAGGCCTCTTTCAGCGTTGGGGGGAGGCTTTGAAGAAAAAGCGCAGCTGGATTCTGTACGGGACAGCAGTGGTGACACTGTTTCTCACGGCAGCGTGCTGGACCATGCTCCCGGCGCAGGTGGTCATGCAGGCTGCCGCAGTCGGGCAGGCAGTGAATGCGGTAGCCAAGGAGACAGCCATCCTGGCTAATTTGGGCCTGACAGGGCTGTTTGCTGCGCTGTTTGCATGGCGGCCCAGGGAAGTGGTCTATTTTGTGGCGCTGTGCCTGGCGGTCTTGCTGCAGCTTTCCCTGCTCCTGATCAATTTGATGATGTAATATGGACCTGGAGAAGCTGAATCGGAGTCTGTTGGCCCGAGAGCCTGGCCTGATGGACGCCACCGGGCGGTACAGTGTACTGGTCCCTATGGTGGAGCAGGAGGGCAATGTTTCTCTTCTGTATGAGGTGCGGGCGGGGAGCCTGCGCCGGCAGCCGGGAGAAGTATGTTTCCCGGGAGGGAAACTGGAGGGTTCAGAATCCCCAGAGGAGTGTGCCCTGCGGGAGACCTGGGAAGAACTTGGGATCCCCCGGGAGAAGATCCGAATTCTGGGGCAGCTGGACTTTATTGCGCACCGGGCCAATTTTATCCTCTATCCGGTGCTGGCCTTGGTGACAGGGGATGCATTGGACGACTTGTGCCCCAATCCGGACGAAGTGGCGGAGGTGTTCCAGGTTCCGCTGGAGTATCTGCGCCGGGAACCGCCTCTGGAATACCGCTATGACCTGATCCCAAGGACGGACGAGAATTTCCCCTATGAGCTGATCGGTATCCCGCGGAACTATCGATGGCAGCCCGGCGGGGAGAATGTTCCAGTCTACCCCTGGAAGGGCCGTGCAATCTGGGGGCTGACTGGACGGATCACCCGGCATTTGACAGCGCTGTTAGAGGAGGCTGGGGTATGAGGGTTGAGCAGCTGGGCCCCTTCCTCCTGCGTCAGCCGCCGGGGGTTTTTCCTTTGGGGGAGGATGCCCTGCGCCTGGCAGGCTTTGCCACAGTGCGTCGGGGGTGGAATGTGTGTGACTTGGGTACTGGGACTGGTTGTCTCCTCCTGCTGTTGTCTGCACGACTCCCCGGACTGGGACTGTACGGCGTGGAGATGGACCCAGTGGCTGCCCAGGCCGCACGGAACAATTTGACGGAGAACGGTCTGGAAGGGATGATCTGGACAGGAGATTGGAGCACACTGCCCAGAGGGACAGGCCCATTTGATCTGGTGGTCTCTAATCCACCCTATTTTGCTTGGGGCAGTGGGGCCTCTGGAGGTCTTGCCCGGATGGAGGGGCAGAACGGTCTGGAGCATTTGTGTCGTACTGCCGCACATCTGACCCGAAATGGCGGAAGGTTTGCTCTGTGCCACAGGCCAGAGCGTCTAACTGACCTGCTGTGTGCGCTGCGTTCTTGCGGGTTGGAGCCTAAGCGACTTCAGCTGGCTGCCCATGATCCAAATCGAGCTCCTTCTCTGGCGCTGGTAGAGGCGGTGCGGCAGGGCCGGCCGGGGCTGGAGATCCTGCCCACCTTATACCACATAGGTACTGAGGGTGGGGAACAGGGGGCGTAAAAGCGGTCCTAACAAATACGATGTGTGGAGAGAAGCCTATGTCAGGAATTTTGTATCTGGTCCCCACTCCCATTGGGAATCTGGGAGATATCTCGCAGCGAATGGCGGCGGTGCTGGAGCAGGTGGACTTTGTTGCTGCGGAGGACACCAGAGTGTCGGTGAAGCTGTTGAACCACCTGGGTTTGAAAAAACAGATGGTCTCCTATTACCGCCATAACACAGAGACTAGCGGTCCGGCGATTTTGGAACGTTTGCTGGCTGGAGAGAGCTGCGCCCTGGTGACTGATGCCGGGATGCCTGCTATCTCTGATCCTGGGGAAGAACTGGTGGCCTTGTGTGCCGCCCATGGGGTGACAGTGACGCCTATTCCGGGCCCATGTGCCCTGGTGACCGCTTTGGCGGCTTCAGGACAGCCAACAGGCCGGTTTACCTTTGAGGGATTTCTGGCTATGAACAAGAAAAAACGCCGCCGCCACTTGGACTCCCTGCGGGGAGAAGAGCGGACCATGATCTTCTATGAGGCCCCACATAAGCTGGCGGCAACCCTGGCCGACCTGGCGGAGGCCTTTGGCCAGGAACGTCCGGTCTCCCTGTGTCGGGAATTGACGAAACTCCATGAGGAGATCCGGCGGACTACCCTGGGAGAGGCGGCGGATTACTATGCAAAAAACGCTCCAAAGGGAGAGTTTGTCTTGGTCGTCCAGGGGGCAGAGCCGCCAGAGGAGCCGGAAATCAGTGTAGAAGACGGCCTAGAACGGGTGCGTCTGCTTCGGGAAGAGGGATTTTCTCTGCGGGATGCTGTGAAGCGGGCAGCCAAAGAACTGGATTTGTCCCGGAATGAGTTGTATAGTTTGGCGCTGGAACAGGATCAAACATAGACAAATCAAATGGAGCAGGCGGTCCGAGAACTGCCTGCTCCATTTTGTCATAGATAGTTACTTGCAAAAAAGCACTCCGCCTTCAAAGGGAAAGAACGGAGTGCTTAAAAATACAGAATGATGAGGTATCAGGTGCCTGTTCGGTATTACTCCTGGGTCAGGCTTTCCTGAAGGGACTTAATGCACTTGGGGCAGATGTTCTTGCCGTGGAACATGATGACGTCTTTGGCATCGTCACAGAAGATACAGGCGGGCTGATATTTCCTCAGAACGATGGAAGCACCATCCATGTAGATCTCAAGAGAATCTTTCTCCGCGATGTCCAGAGTGCGGCGCAGTTCAATGGGAAGCACGATACGGCCCAGCTCATCGACTTTCCGCACAATACCGGTAGATTTCAATTTGACCATCCTTTCCTTGTGATCCGTGATCGCCACAGGGGCGATCAAGACGGCACGGAATATGTAAAAGAATACCGAAAACGGTAAATTTAATTATATAGATAAAGTAAGCATCTGTCAACTACTTATGTGAAAATATTGCAAAAATCGACAAAAATTTCTCTTTCTGTGGAGGGAAGAAAATAAAAAAGCGGCATATTTTGTCGAAGCATACCAAAATTTTGTGTTTTGATTCTGTAAAGTGAAAAAATGTAAGGAAAGCACGTGCAGGGGAAGGAATCTTTTTTTCGGTCAGCCCGTATAAATGGGACGAGAGGGGGGCGGACAGGATGACAATGGCATGGATCTGGACTGGTATGGTGGTGATTGCAGTGCTGTGTGGGGCATGGACTGGTCAGGAGGCCGGAGTGGCCGCTGCGGCACTGGAGGGCGCCCAGGGAGCAATTGAGTTGTGCATCTCTCTGGCAGGGATGATGTGCCTTTGGACGGGGGTGATGGAGATCATGCGGCGCTCTGGTCTAGCGGAAAAGCTGTCCAGGCTGCTCCGGCCGGTGCTTGGGCTAATTTTTCCGCAGACTGCTCGGGACCGTGATACCATGGACAGCATAGCGGCTAATGTGTCTGCTAACCTGTTAGGACTTGGAAATGCGGCCACTCCGCTGGGCATCGAGGCAGCCAGAAAGATGGGGCGGCGGAGTCCAGGGACTGCCTCGGATGCTATGTGCATGCTGGTTGTGTGCAACACCGCCTCCATCCAACTGATCCCTACCACGGTAGCCACGGTGCGCTCAGCGGCAGGGTGTGCTGCGCCTTTTGATATTCTGCCGGCGGTGTGGCTGGCCTCGGCGCTATCTGTCGGGGTAGGGATCCTGATGTGTAAAGTATTTGCCCGGGTCTGGAGGGATTGAGGATGGAACTTCTATTTACCATGGTGGTCCCCCTGACCATCAGCGGGGTGGCATTATATGGAGTGGGACAGCATGTAGATGTCTACGCAGCGCTGATTCATGGGGCGGAGGAGGGCTTGGAGACCTTGCTGCGCATCGTTCCGGTCATGGTGGGGCTGCTGACGGCAGTGTCCATGCTGCGGGCTTCCGGGGCGTTGGATCTGGCAGCCCGGCTGCTGGCCCCCCTCCTGGACTGGGTGGGAGTGCCGTCGGAGCTGCTCCCCCTGATGCTAGTGCGGCCCATCAGCGGCTCCGCCGCCTTGGGAGTGGGAGCGGAGCTGATCGGGACCTATGGGCCGGATTCCTACCTGGGACGGGTGGCGGCGGTGATGCTGGGCTCTACAGAGACTACCTTTTACACCATTGCTGTCTACTTCGGCGCAGTGGGGGTGACCCGCACCCGCTATGCTCTGCCTGCTGCCCTATGCGCCGATCTCACCGGCTTTCTGGCCGCCGCCTGGGCAGTCCGGCTGTGCTTTGGGAGGTGAATCAGTCCACCAGGATGGCGTTGGGGTAAATGCGTTCCATGCGTGCGTCTGGGAAGCGCTCGTCCAGCCTCTGCTCCAGAACGGTTTCGGCAGGGATACCAGCGCTGCGCTGGGTGTATCGGGTCATAGCCAGGCTGGAGATGCCGGCATCCAGGATCATAAAGACGATCATGCCCCAAGTGAGCAGCTTTCCAGCCCGCATGGGGAGTCGCTCAATGAGCCGGGATAGGGCGGGATAGGCCAGCTTGAGCCACACCACCGCGGCGATGCCCCAGAAAAAGCAGTACAGAAGGTTGATGCGCCCACCCAGATTGAAGGGCAGGTGGCTGTAATCCCAAAAGACGGTACCGAATACCAGCTCGGTGAATACGGAGCAGATATATTCGTATGCGCCGCCCAGTACAGTTCCGAAGAGGAAGATGAAGCCATCGCTGCGGGTGCGATACTGGTATAGGATGGCGGTGAGCAGAACTGCGCCGAAGCCCCAGACTAGAGAGAAGGGACCGTAGACCACGCTGCTGCGGCTCATCCAGACTCCGGCGGTGAGGCGGCAGAAGATGGTTTCAATCACATCTCCCAGAAAAGCTCCCAGGAAAAAGAGACAGGCCAGCTTATAGAATCCGCACCCAGCGGCAAAGACGGAGGCGTGCTCCTCACGGGCGGCACGGGCTGCCTTTTGACCTCGGCGGAGCTGTTCCCGCTCCAGGCTGGGGTAGGCACGGGCCATGCGGCGTTGGATATATCGGGTCACCGCGTTGTCTAGGGCCTCGGACAGCCGCTTCCAGCGGCGGGATACCTTGCCCGGCTCATCCAGGCTGCCCTTCAGCTGAAGCAAGGCTGCCCAGGAGCCAAGGAAGTCCAGGCCCAACAGAATGAGGACAATCAACAAGATCAATTCCCCTACGGAACGGGGGAACAATCCGGTCAAGGTGGCCAGCATAGGGTTGAGGAAAAATACACACAGCAGAGCCAGCAGGCCCCAGATCAGAGAGTATTTCAGACAGATGTGTCCGTTAAAGTTCCAAGGCTCATCGGAATAGTCCCACCACTTCTGATGGGAGATACGCTCCAGAAGCAGGCCGGTAACCAGTTCCAAGCCCGTGGCCAGGATCATGCCGCCCAGGAACAGAAAGAAGGGGGCAGAGCGCAGTTCCGGAAGAAAGATGGCGAAAAGGACAGCGGCCAGTCCATAGACCGGGGAGAAAGGGGCGTTGAGAAAACCGCGGTTGAGCAGCCGGCGCTTGCGGACGGCGGCCAGAGCGGTTTCCATCAGCCAGCCCAAGAAGGCGTAAATCAAAAAGAACCAAAGCAGCTGGTATAGTGTGTACTCCATAAAAATTCCTTTCCAGATGGGGAGAGAGGGGATCAGAGGGCAGCGAAAAAGTTCCGAATAGCGGACTGCTCCGCCTGGACAGAGCCTTGGACAAAGTTAGGTTTTCCGCCGCCTCGTCCGGACAGAGTTTGGTTCATGGTGCGGGTCAGTTCCCGCAGGTCACCGTCGGCCTGACCAATGGCATAGCGGTAGCCGGATCCGTCCTTGCCTGAGAAACAGGCACACCGCCCGCCACAGGTTTCCAGTACCGCTGCGGCTAGCCGGCGCAGGCCATCAGGGGACAGGTCATCTTCGAAAAGAAGCAAGTCCCCGGCGCCCCGGTACTGTTCAGCCAAAGTGGAGAAGCGGGCGTCCTCCAAGGCGGCCAGGCGGCCCTTCAGTGCCTGGTTCTCCTCCAACAGGCGGGCTACCGCCCCAGCAGTCTCGCCAGCCTTGGCAGAGAGAAGGTTGGAGACCTGGTGGTTCTGCGCCCAGATATGGGACAGGTATTCCAAGGCTCGTTTGCCGCACACCAGCTCGATGCGGACACCGGAGCGGAATTTCTGGCAGGAGAGCAGCTTTACCAGGCCAACCTGGCCAGAGGAGGACACATGGGTTCCGCAACAGGCACAGGTGTCGGCTCCGGGAAAGGAGACGATGCGTACCCGTCCAGAGAGAGCTTTCTTGCTGCGGTACTCCAGAACCTCCAACTCCTGAGGGGAGGGGAACGTGATCTGAATGGGATGATCCTCCCAGATATAGCGGTTTGCCGCATCCTCCAATTCGCGAATCTGCTCCTCGGTCAGTGCTACGCTGAGGTCTATGGTGATGACGTCGCTCCCCATGTGAAAACCTACGTTTTCACAGCCATAGCGGGCGTGAGCAATCCCAGAAACAATATGTTCCCCTGAGTGGTGCTGCATCAGGTCGAAGCGGCGGGGCCAGTCGATGTCCCCCTCTACTTGGGAGCCAGGCGCCAATGGGTGATTGCAGGTATGGACTACATGGCCCTCCCGTTCATGGACCTCCAGAACAGAGGCTCCTCCCAGGCTGCCCAAATCATAGGGCTGACCACCTCCCTCAGGGTAGAAGTCGGTCTGATCCAATATGATGTCCCAGCCCTTCTGACTCTGGACACAGCTCTGGACGCAGGCGGTGAAGTGGGTAAGATAGGGATCCAGCTCAAACAATTTTTCCATAGATAAAAAAACCTCGCTTCTTAGCGCATAAAATGGTACAATACAATGATAGATTATAGCACAGCTGGAGCAAAAAGGCAAAGCAGGTCTCCAGCCGGAGAAGTCGCTGTATGCGGCGAAAAGAGGAGTGGGGAGCATGGTATCCAGGTGTGTGACAGTCGCGCCCTCTCAGGGGCTTCACATGAGGCCGGCGCAGATCCTGGTCAGCGCTATGGGAAAGTATTCCTGTGAGGTGACCATTCTTGCAGAGGGGCGGCAGATCAATGGAAAAAGTATTTTAAGCGTCCTGTCTGCCTGTATCCGTCAGGGGAGCAGAGTGGAGATCCGATGCTCCGGTGAGGATGAGCAAGCGGCTTTGGAGGAGGCTGCGGCACTGATTCAATCCCAAGAGACCGGGGCGTAGGAAAAGCAGGAAAAAAGAGGAGATGAGCGGAATGATTCTGCGAGGGATCGGAGCTTCCGGAGGTACGGGGATGGGGCCGGCAGTCTGCCTCCAGGCAACGGCGCTGAATTACACTGGCAGAAGGTATGCTGGCGTGGGGGACGAGCGGGCCCGTCTGCGGGCCGCGGTTTGCCAGGTGGAGCGAGATACAGCTGCTCTGGCTGGACAGATGCGAAGCCGAACGAAGGGGAGCGAGTCTGTCATCCTGACTGGTCAGATCACCATGCTCCAGGATCCGGAATTAGAATTTCAACTGGATCATGCCATCCAGGAGGGCGAAACTGCTGAGGCGGCGGTGGATGCTGTGCTTGGCGGATATGTTCGACTGTTCCAGGAACTGGAGGATGAGCGAATGCGCCTTCGGGCAGCGGACATCCAGGACCTGCAAGGCCGGCTGATTCGGGCGCTGTTGGGGCTCCATGAAATGGATCTGAGCCAGCTGCCTGCAGGTTGCATTTTGGTGACTCGGGAGTTAACTCCATCCATGACTGTGGGGCTGGATCGGGAGCGGGTGGCCGGGATTCTCACAGAGACCGGCGGATCGACCAGTCATGCGGCTATTCTGGCCCGGGCCTTGGGTATCCCAGCAGTGCTGGGGGCGTCCGGAGTCCTCCAAGTGGTGGAGAACGGTGACTTGGTGCTGGTAGATGGAGATAAAGGGAATGCCATACTCCATCCCAGCCAAGAGGCTCAGAAGCTGTATAGAGCCCGGCGGGCGTTGCTGCTTCAGCATCAGGCTTGTTTGGAGCCCTATCGCCACCGCCCTACACTGGATGGAGATGGGCGTCGCTGCCGCTTGTATGCCAATGTAGGCCATCCGACGGAGGCTGCTCGCGCTGCCGGAGAGGGAGCAGAAGGAATCGGCCTTCTGCGTACCGAGTTCCTCTTCTTGGATCGGGCGATCCCTCCCACAGAGGAGGAGCAGATGGCGGCTTACCTGGCTGCGGCGCGTCCCTTTCCAGGAGGCGAGGTGGTGATCCGGACTTTGGATGTGGGTGGGGACAAGCAGATTCCCTGGCTGGCCCTGCCCCAGGAGCCGAACCCTTTCCTGGGCTGTCGGGGACTCCGGACCTCCTTCGCCCGACCAGAATTGTTCCGGGTCCAACTGAGGGCGCTGCTGCGGGCGGGGGCGGAAGTGCCTGGACTGCGGGTGCTTCTGCCGATGGTAACTGATGTATCAGAGGTGCGGCAGGTCCGAAAGATGTTATCCCAGTGTGAGGAAGAGTTGGAGCAGGAAGGCCTGGCATTCCGGCCAGAACTGCCTCTCGGAGTGATGGTGGAAACACCAGCCGCCGCTCGAACGGCAGATTTGTTGGCTAGGGAGAGTGATTTTTTCTCCATTGGTACCAACGATCTGACCCAGTATATCTTGGCAGCGGACCGAAATTCCCCGGAGGTAAATAAACTTTACACCTCACTTCATCCGGCGGTTTTAAGGGAATTGCGGGATGTGATCCGGGCAGGAAGACAAGCAGGAATCCCGGTAGAACTGTGTGGCGAGGCAGCAGCAGGCCCAGAGTTTCTCCCCCTGTTGCTGGCCTGGGGCCTGGAGGTATTCTCCGTCTCTCCAGCCATGCTTCTGGAGACCCGGGCACGGATCGCCGGCTGGACGGCTGAGAAAGCTGCGGATGTGGAACGTCAAGTGATGGCGTTGGCCGGAGTGGAGGAGATCAGGGCCTATTACCATGACTGGACATATCAGTAAATAAAAGTACGAGATCCCCCTCGCAGGCGCAGACAGCTCCTGAGAGGGGGACCTGCATCTTCTGCGGAAATTTATCGGTTGCCTAGCTGCCAGAAGGCCACTGCACTGGCTGCTGCCACATTCAGCGAGTTTACCCCGTGGGACATAGGAATGAGCACAGTGTAGTCACAACTTTGGATGACTGATTCAGATAGTCCATCGCCTTCCGTTCCCAGGACGAGGGCCAGACGGGACTCCTGAGCCAGAGTTGGAGCATCAATAGGGAGCGCATCATCCCGGAGGGCCAGAGCTGCGGTTTTAAACCCATGCTTGCGGAGTAATCTGGGCCAGTCAGCCTGATCCCGCTCCAGGCGGCACCAAGGAATTTGAAAGACTGTCCCCATGCTGACACGAGCAGCCCTGCGGTACAAAGGATCACAACAGCTGGAGGTCAGAAGGACGCCGTCCATACCCAGGGCAGCGGCAGAACGGAAAATGGCACCCACGTTGGCTGGATCTACGATCCCATCCAGCACCGCAAGGCGGTGGGCGGAGGCGCACAGGACTGAAACATCTGGAAGGGCGGGGCGGTGCATGGCACATAAAATGCCACGGGTGAGGGCGAAGCCAGTCAACTGGGCCAACAACTCCCTATCCCCGGTGTAGACGGGGACTTCTCCGCACCGGGCTAAAAGCCTGCTGCCCTGGCCATCAATGTGCCGATGTTCCATCAGAAAGGAAACGGGCTGGCAGCCGGCGTCCAAGGCTTTCTCGATCACTTTGGGGCTCTCTGCGATAAACAGCCCTTGTTCCGGGTCGCGACGGTTCCTAAGCTGGGCCTCAGTCAACCGGGCAAAGGGTGCCAGTTCAGGGCGGGAGAGGTCATCAAGTTCTATAATCTGCATCCATTCTGCCTCCTGTCGGGGTCTGAATCAGTCGTCCTGCTCACAATCATATTTAAGAATCTTCCCGGTGCTGCCGTCAATGGTGTACTCGTACTCCATACTTCCAGTGCAGAACTCCACCTCATACTCCAAATGGCCATCGTCTTGGTCATGCTGGATCTGAAGCCCGCTGACCTGACTTTCGGATACTCCAGCGTGGGTCAGAGCGATATTCCTGGCTTGCTCCGGTCCAATTCCAACGGAGGAGCTGTTTTCCGGAGCGCTCTGCTCGTGTTCTGCTGGGGATGAGGGGGGGAGGATGGCGGGATCACCAATGAGGATCTCTCCAGTGAAGGCATCTACCCAATACTCCCGTTCGTCATGGCCCGACTGACTCAGTTCCACCTCATAGTGAGGGACATCCTCGTCTAACTCAGGATCTACCTCGATGGCCACTGAGTTTGTATCAAACGCTCCAGCGGCCTCCCTGACAATTTGGGCAGCTTGCTCTATGCCAATTGGCATGGCTGGTGAGCCAAGCTGGATCAGATCGTTTAGCTCCTCAATAGTCAGCTGAGCCAGCATATCAAATGACAGATTGTCGTTTTGGGCAATTACTTGGTTGACCAGATTCGCCTTTCCAGTGGAGATATGGTGTTCCATAGCCTGCTGCTCCAGCCTATCACTGGCATCCACAGTCTGGCTGAGAATGGCGGCACCCGAGGACTGGGACTGCAGGACGGCGTCCACAGTGCCAGTCAACTCCTGGCGGAGTCTGAACGCCCGATCCTGATCCTGATCTTCCACCGAGATCATGATGGCAGAAGAGAGACTGTCCAGATATCCTCTGCTCACCAGCGCACCTACGACAGCATTGACTGCTACTTCCAGCTTAGTGCCTTTTAGATCTGCGCCGCCTCCCATGTCAGATAGAACGGCCTCAGCCTCCTGGTTTAGAGGGGTGCAGGCCAGTACCTTCTCTTTTTGATTGACTTTCAACTCAATACTGGGATTAACGTCCAGAGAGACCACAGAGGCTACAGCGTTGGCCCGCTGATAAAAGACACCTCCAGCTCCGCCGATCAGAACCAGAGTGAGGCAGGCAGCAATGAGTGCTCTTGTGTGGTGACGCTGTTTCGGGTGGAAGGGAACCACGGTCTCGGTTCGAGGGGCGCAGCGGGAGAGAATCTTGTCTAGATCATTCGGTGCAGCGGCGTCCAGTGCCTGTTTCAGGCGGCGTTCCAGTTCCTGTTCTGTCATCGGACGTCATCTCCTTCCAGCTGTGCCTTGAGCTTTTTTAGTGCGCGGTGATATTTGGACAGGACGGTGGCCAGTGGGAGTTCCAGAAGCTGTGCGATCTCCCGGTGCTTCAGTCCGGTAACAGCGTGAAGGAGCACGATACGCCGTGCCTGATCCTCCAGAGTACCAAGAGCTTGATTCAGCAGAGCGCGGTCCTCAGAGGATACGCTGGGGGCGTCCGCTGGGAGAGCCAGCCACTGTTCCTCTTCCAGACCGGCCTCCCGGCCACGGCTCCGGAGCTTCATCAGGGCCAGATTCCGGGTCACTGTCAGGATCCATCCCATGGGGGAACCCTGGGAGTGATATTGGGGTGCACTGTCCCAGATCCGAACGAAAGCGTCCTGGGCGATATCTTGGGCATCCTGAGGATTTTTAACATAGGACAGAGCCAGGCCATACACCGCCGTGCGGGTAAGTTGGTATAGCTGAGCCAGGGCGTCCCGGTCACCAGCGGCTACTCCGGACAGCAGCTGGTCCAGCGCTCTGCGGTCCTCGGTTCCATCTTGTTCAATTGTCTGCAGCAGCGTCAGCATGGTCCATTTCTCCTGTCATACCAGTAATGCGCGAGGAGGCGGTTTTATTGCGCCGGAGAAAAATTTTATTTTACAGTGCCTCTGGTTCTTGCCCGACTTGGAAACAGAGGGATCTCTTCCCATAGCATAAGCGATTTGAAGGGAAAAAACAAGAGCCGCAGTGCGGCTCTTGCAGACGGAATGGATCACAGAGGATGCTTTGTATAGACCCAGTTCCCGCCCTTACAGGCAGCCATCACCTGGATCTCCCGCAGATCCTCTTTCGATACAGTCAGGGGGTCGCGGTCCAGAACTACAAAGTCCGCCGACATACCGGGAACAAGAGCGCCGATCTCCTGTTCGCGGAAGTACTGGAAAGCAGCAGATGTGGTCACAGCCCGAAGGGCATCCAGGACAGAGATCTCCTCCTCTGGACCCAGATGGATACCCGCCTGGGTGCGGCGGTTAACGGCGCACCAGAGCGTTTCCAGCATATCAGGTTGGATCACCGGGGCATCCTGGTGGAAGGTGAATGGGATCCCAAGCGTCAGGGCACTGTGAGCTGGGCTGATACGGTTGGCTCGCTCCGGACCGAAATTGTGCAGATGGACGTCTCCCCAGTGGTAGACATGGGCAACAAAGAAGGACACCACTGCCCCTAGTTCCTTCACCCGGGGCAGCTGATCGGGAGCCAGCAGCTGCCCATGAATGATCACTGGACGCAGCTGGGCCATCTCGGGGTGCTTTTGTTCCACGCGGGCCAGACAACGGAGAAATTGCTCTGCAGCTCCGTCCCCATTACAGTGGCACAGCAGCTGGGTATGCCGCAGACAGGCCATCTCCATGGCCTCCTCCAGGGCCGAATCTTCCATTGTGCCATATCCCCGATAGTCCGGTTCTCCGGCGTAGGGCTTCCGCATCCAAGCGGTGCGCCCCTGAGGAGAGCCGTCCAGATAGACCTTCATCCCACCAATCCTAAAATGGCACTCCGGGGACAGCCTGCCAAACCGTTCTATCGCAGCATCGTAGGCCTGGGGAGAGGGATATACCACCAGATCCAGCTTCAAAATACCGGCATCCAGCAGCATCTGATACATGGGGAACATCTCCTCCACGACCATGCCGTCCTGGATGGTGGTGATGCCATGGGCGGCATACTGCTCCTGAGCCTTGGCGTAGGCGGTCAGCAGCTGGTCCGGCGGGGTGGGGGGCAGTTGCTTCAGATAGGTGAAGAAGGCGTTCTCCTCCAAATATCCTGTAAGGCATCCGCCCTTTACCTCGATTTTCCCTCCAGAAGGTACGGGGGTTTCTGGGGTGATTCCAAGGGCGGACAGAGCGGCGGAGTTCATCAGACCCATGTGGCCCGATTTGTGGTGGATCACCAGGGGATGGCCGGGGGCCATGGCATCCAGCTGCGCCAGGGTTGGATTTGTCAGGCCCGGCATCCGGTTGTTGTCATAGTCCCGGGCGGCCACCCAGGATCCGGGGGCCGGGGAGGTCTCCGAAAGGAAGCGGCCGATCCGCCCAGCGATCTCCTCCACAGAACTGGCTCCATCCAGCGAGACCTGGAGACAGGCGGAGGCCATTTGGGAAAAGTGGCTGTGTGGGTCGATAAAGCCGGGCAGAAGGGCGGAACCCTTCAGATCCACCCGCTGGTCAGCAGCCATGGTCTCCAGCTGGTCCAGGCTGCCTGAAGCCAGGATTTTTCCATCCTCCACCAGTATCGCCTGGACGTACAGAGGGTCGGATAGGGTAAGAATAGGGCCGCCGAAATAAAGAGTTTTCATCTTAATTCACCTCATTGCAGATCCAGTCCATCCAGATGGGAAGGGACTGGAGTATCAGATGGGAAACGATGGGTGTCAAATAGCATATTGAGAGCTAGCAGGAATGTCAACCACTTCTCTTCCGATTTTACAATTCGTTTACAGACCGGTAAATCACGGTGATCATGTCACAGACGGAGATACTATGTTCTGCTAGACTGAATCTAACAAAAGATTGGAAAGGCGGTCGTGAATATGAGACTGAAAGATAAAGTGGCGCTGATCACCGGCGGCAGCAGAGGTATTGGTTTTGCCACTGCGGACAAGTTTCTTCAGGAAGGGGCCGTTGTGATCCTGACAGCAAGTTCCCAGGGGTCGGCTGATCGGGCGGTGGCTCTGCTGAAGGAAAAGCATCCAGGTAGGACTGTGGCCGGGATCAGCCCGGATCTGTCCAGTTTGGAGTCGGTTCGGGAGTCCTTTCGGGCAGCGACCTCGGTTTATGGCTGCATCGACATTCTGGTGAACAATGCCGGGGTATCGGAGAGCACTCCTTTTATGGAGTACACCGAGGAGACCTTCAACAAGGTGATGGATCTGAATATCAAAGGAGTGTTCAATGCTACTCGCGCCGCCGCAGAGTGCATGGTGGCCAGAGGGACGGGGGTGATTCTCTCCACCTCCTCCATGGTCAGTATTTCCGGGCAGCCCAGCGGGTTTGCATACCCTGCATCTAAATTTGCAGTGAACGGGATGACAGTCTCGCTGGCCCGGGAGCTGGGTCCCATGGGGATCCGTGTCAACGCGGTGGCCCCCGGCATCACGGAGACGGATATGATGAAGTCAGTGCCGAAGGAGGTCATTGATCCCATGATCGCCCGGATTCCACTGCGCCGTCTTGGCCAGCCGGAGGATATTGCCAACGCTTTTGTGTTTCTGGCTTCGGATGAGGCATCCTATATCACCGGCGTAGTGCTCAGTGTAGACGGCATGGCCCGGACTTGATGTGAGAGAACAAAATAGAAAGACGGTCACATTCCGGGGCGTATGGTTCCGGAATGTGACCGTTTAGACTGAAAAATATGGAGAGGCAGTTTATGTGCGCTGCAATTCCTCCAGGCGGAGCGGGTCCAGGATCTGCACAGTGCCCCGGGACAGCTTGACCATGCCCTCGCTCTGGAAGTACCGGAGCATCCGGGTGATCACTTCCCGGTGAGAACCCAGATGGTTGGCGATGGTCTCGTGGGTGAGTTTCAGTTCCTCTGTGCCCTCAATGTGAGACTCTTCCAATAAAAATGCTGCGACCCGCTTATCCAGGCTTTTCCACATGATCTGCTCAATGAGCCACATGACCTCAGAAAAACGGGAGGCCATCAGTTCGTTGGTGTAATTGGCTACCGGGGCAGACTCCTCCATGATCTCCCTGTACAGCTCCGCTGGGATGATCCAGAGGTCTGTGTCTTTTTCCGCCTCAATGGTGACTTCAAACTGAATGGACCGCATGATACAGGAGGCAGAGAACAGGCACATATCCATATCGAACAGCCGGTAGAGGGTGATCTCACGCCCCTCGTCTGAGAGAATATAGGCCCGAAGCTGTCCGGATTGAATTAAAAGCAGACCAGTGCAGTCCATGCTTCCGTTGTGGAGCACCGTTCCCTTTTTTACGCTTCTGGTGATGAGGCTGTTCAGCAGCCGATCCTGCTGGGGCCTGGTCAGTTTATCCCATACGGGGAACACAGCTTGAAATTCCATGGGCGGACTCCCTCCTTGTTCCAGACTAGTATACTGTGATGCCCGGAATCTGTCAATCTGATCGGGACAGAACACCGGGAAAACAGCGCGGTCTGTCCGCCTTCGGTGATAAAATCACGGAAGAAGGGGAATCTGATGGTTATAATACAGACAAATCAAAGAAAAGGAGCTGACTGTGATGTCTGCTGTCAATATGGATCAAAAGCTGTTTGATGAACTGCTGGCCGGGGATCGGCCTGTATTGGTGGATTTCTGGGCTCCATGGTGCGGCTACTGCCGCAGAATCAGTGCTCCCTATGATAGGATCGCAGAAGAACATCAGGATCACTTGACCGTGGGCAAGGTGAATGTGGATGAGGAGGCCCAGCTGGCCGAGGCAGAGCGCATCGAGGTGCTGCCTACACTGGTGCTGTACCGGAATGGGAAAGCGGTGGGGTCCATCGTCGCTCCTGAGTCCAAGGCTATGATCGAGGCGTTCATTCAGGAAACACTAGCAAAGTAAGGAGGCAGACCACCATGACACACGACCATGTTTATGATATGATCATCGTCGGCGGAGGGCCCGGCGGTTATACCGCCGCTCTCTATGCCGCACGGGCTGGTCTGGACACCCTGGTCCTGGAAAAGCTGTCTGCTGGAGGGCAGATGGCCCTGACCCAGCAGATCGACAACTATCCCGGCTTTGAGGACAGCGTAGACGGTTTCACTCTGGCGGAGAAGATGCAGGCCCAGGCGGAGCGGTTTGGTGCACGGACTGAGTATGCCCTGGTTAAGAAAATGGATCTTTCTGCCGAGCCAAAGGTGCTGGAGACCAGTGACGGAACTTTTTATAGTAAGACGGTTGTCCTGGCCACCGGCGCCGACCCAAGGAAGCTAGGTGTAGATCAAGAGGAGGCGCTGGTGGGCCGGGGAGTGGCTTACTGTGCCGCCTGTGACGGGATGTTTTATAAGGGCAAGACCGTTGTCGTGGTAGGTGGGGGCAATTCCGCTGCTGCGGATGCTCTGTTGCTCAGCCGCATTGCAAAAAAAGTCATTTTGGTTCACCGTCGAGACTCCCTCCGAGCCACCAAGATCTACCACGAGCCTCTGAAGCAGGCGGAGAACCTACGGTTCCGCTGGAACAGCGCCATCACCGGCCTTCTATATGGTGACCGGCTGACCGGTGTACAGCTGAAGGACTTAAACAGCGGCGAGGTTTCCAATTTGGACTGCGATGGACTGTTTATCAGTGTAGGAAGAACGCCTGCGACAGAACTGGTGGTGGGACAGCTTGAATTGGACTCAAACGGCTATATTTTGGCTGGAGAGACCACTCAGACCAGTATCCCCGGCGTGTTCGCTGTGGGCGACGTCAGGACCAAGCGCCTGCGCCAGGTTGTGACGGCGGTGGCCGACGGCGCTGTAGCGGTCCACATGGCGGAAGAATATTTGGCTGGAGGTCGCTGATAGAATTGTTAGCAGAAAACCAGATATCCTGAACCACAAAAATATCGAATCCCATAAAATAAGGTCTGGAACAGCACTGATATGTGTGGAGCAGGACGGTAACAGTGGAGTGAGTTAAGCCCCCTGATGTAGGAAAATAGACTACATCAGGGGGCTTTGTTATAGAGGAAAAAGACTATTGACAAAAAATCAGCGCCGCAGAAAATGACGGCAGGCCTTACAGGAACAAGAATTTGCTGGACTTGGAGTTTTGCATAGATAGGCCGAACAGCAAATAGAATCTTGTGCCTGTTATATCCTTGCGGAACGGTTCGTATGATTTTGGGAACTTCAATATCCGATAGGGTTTTATTTTTGAAAGAGACTATGTGCACTATGTTATGCGCTTGAAATCAATGGCAGGAGCCATACCTTTACGATTAGCGAGGCAAAGCCAAGCCCCATTAAGAAGAAAAATACCCCGCCAAACAGGAATACCCAGTTTCCACCGGATGAGTTGGGAATATAATACTGTTGCGGGTTATCTGCATTATAGAGCATTTCCACTTGATCGCCAACTTGATATGGCGAGGGGCTGACATTATGCTCTATGGTAATCATCTCTCCATTTGCCCAGTATTGAAATACCGGATAATATACGAGATGATCTCGAATGCCTTCACTGTGACGGCTCCATCTTTCCTGAATATCAATTACTGTTGCTATTGTCGGA
>JAYCWP010000046.1:0-10778 GCA_037257225.1 Lawsonibacter sp. | reverse complement strand
TTTATCATAGAAGACCTTCTAAATCTTTATTTACAGAAAAATTTTCATAGACTCTTTTATGCAGATGCTGTATACCATATATATTATGGCGCTGAATATGATTTTAGCGGGCTTTTCGGATGACGCAGTGACTGTGCTGGGCTTATATTATAAACTACAGTCCTTTTTCTTTATTCCACTCAATGGTCTTCAGACTTGTATTGTACCTATCCTCAGCTATAATTTCGCCTGCCTGGCCTATGACCGCTGCAAGAGAATCCTGTATGACTCCTGCGGGATTTCTCTGATTTTTATGTTGGTGGGTGTAGTCAGCTTTGAGTGTATCCCGGACCGACTGATTGGCCTGTTTTCCCAGGAGGCTGCAGTGTTGGCCATCGGGGTGCCAGCCTTCCGTATCATCGGACTAAGTTTTATTCCTGCTGTGCTCTCCTTGATGCCGCCGGTATTTTTCCAGGCAATCGGAGCGGCAGGCCCCAGCCTGCTGCTGTCGGTGGTGCGGCAGATTTTCTGCCTGATCCCTCTGTTTTGGCTCTTTTCCAAAATTAGCCTGGGGGCGACCTGGTTTGCCTATCCACTTTCAGAGATTATTACGGGCAGCTTGGGGGTAGCCTTTTACCTGCGGCAACTCCAGCGGTGGAAGCGGGAGATGCCTATGGCGGGGCCTACTGTCCGATAACATTCCAGAGATATCTGTGGCTTATTTCAACATAATCAATATAAATGCGGGATGTGTTTCACATCCCGCATTTATATTGATGGAATAGAAACACAGTTTAATGCTGATATTGGGACATCAAATCATGGAAGTGAGAAACTATATTTGGCGTCCATCCTGCATATCGATCAGAAAGGAATGGTTATTTTGCAGTTTTACTTGCTTTTTTCTTTGGTATCCCGTATGATAGGTGTTGTGTGTAAAGAGACCGTTAAGAAAGTGCGGTCCACGGGGAGTCTGCCCCTCGGCGGTCTGCCCGAAGAAGAAAAAGGAGAGAGAGAACGTGGAAAAACTGCGTCCGCAGCTGCTGCGCTCCCTGGCGGACTACTCCAGGGAAAAGCTGATGAAGGACCTGATTGCCGGCGTCATTGTGGCAATCATCGCATTACCCCTATCCATTGCGCTGGCCCTGGCTTCTGGGGTGTCCCCAGAGCAGGGCCTGTACACCGCCATCGTGGCGGGCTTTTTAGTATCTGCCTTAGGCGGGAGCAAGGTGCAAATTGCGGGGCCAACGGCGGCCTTTGCCGCCATTGTAGCAGGGATCGTAGCCCGAAACGGGATGGATGGTCTGGCGGTGGCTACCATTCTGGCTGGAATCCTGTTGGTGCTTATGGGGCTTCTCCGCATGGGCAGCATGATCAAATTCATCCCCTATACGATCACAACCGGCTTTACCTCTGGTATTGCCGTGACTATTGTGGTGGGACAGCTGAAGGATTTCTTTGGGGTGACGTTCCAGAACGCACCAATTGAGACTGTGGAGAAGATGAAGGAATTTATTTCCTGCTTTGACACCGTCAATCTGTGGGCTTTGGTGATTGGGTGCATCGCTCTGGTGATTCAGATCGTTTGGCCCCGCTTCTTTAAGCGAGTGCCTGCGTCTCTGGTGGCGGTGGTTGCAACGGCGGCTATGGTGCGCCTTCTGAAGCTGCCGGTGAACACCATCGGGGACCTGTACACGATTTCTGGTGGTTTGCCCCACTTTGCTTTGCCTGCCTTGTCTTATGAAACGGTAGCGGCGGTTCTTCCGGACGCATTTACCATTGCTATCCTGGCAGCCATCGAGTCCCTGTTGTCCTGCGTGGTGGCCGATGAGATGATCGGCGGGCGGCATAACTCAAACATGGAACTGGTAGCCCAGGGTATCGGCAATACCGCCTCGGCCCTGTTCGGCGGGATCCCTGCCACTGGCGCCATTGCCCGGACAGCAGCTAACATTAAAAATGGCGGAAATTCCCCCGTGGCCGGCATGGTACACGCAGTGGTTGTTTTGATAACGCTGGTATTCCTCATGCCCCTTGCGGCTCTGATCCCAATGCCCTGTATTGCTGCTATCCTGCTGATGGTGGCCTATAATATGAGCGGCTGGCGGACGTTTCTTCAGGTGGTCCGCCGCTCCCCCAAGAGCGATGCAGCGGTGCTGCTGCTTACCTTTTTCCTCACGGTGATCTTCGATTTGGTGGTGGCCATTGGCGTGGGACTGTCCCTGGCCTGTTTGCTGTTTATAACTCGGATGGCCAATGTGGCAGTAATCAAAGAGTGGAAGTATGTGGAGGACCAGAAGGATGCACAGGGACGATTCCGTCATGTGCCGGAGCATGTGATGGTCTATGAGATCGACGGTCCTATGTTCTTCGGTGCGGCGGATCAGATCCCCCATATCGACCCCAAAGAGACTCACCGTGTGATGATCTTGAGAATGGGCAGTGTTCCAGCCCTGGATATTACTGCTCTGAACGGTCTGGCCCGTCTGTGGAAGGAGTGTCAACGGCATGATATGCAGCTCATTCTATCACATGTAACTGAGCAGCCCATGTCTGTGATGCGCAAGTCAGGCTTTTATGAGGCGGTTGGGGAGAAGTGGTTCTGCCCCAACATCGATGCTGCATTGGAACTGGCGGCTAAGATTTGAATATCGGAAGCGAGGATATGCTTCCTTCACCGGCGGACGTATTGACGTCTGCCGGTCGATCAGCGGAAAAAATCCCGCCGCGCTTGACACGGCGCGGCGGGAATGATAATATACTGTCTTGTGGAACAAAAAGCGCAGAGAACGGAAAAGTAGCACCTGATCCAAAGAATAGAGAGGGTCCTTCACCGGCTGAAAGGGGGCCTGCGGCGGAGGGTGTGAAGTGCGTCCGGGAGCGCGACGGGTAATGCCGTCCGACTTGACCCCGTTATCGGTCAGACAAGTGAGAAATGAGAGTGGAACCGCGAGAGATCGCCTCTTATGCCGCGTGGACGGCGTAGGGGGTTTTTCTTTTACCCTGGCTGTTCACAGCACCCACATTATGGGAGGTTGCCTGTCATGTTTCAAGCATTAAATGAGACGCTGGAGGCATACCAGCGCCGGGACCCAGCTGCCCGCTCCAAGCTGGAAATTTTCCTGCTGTACCAAGGCGTCCATGCGATTCTGTATCATCGGTTGGCACACTGGCTGTACCGCCATAACCGGAAGTTCCTGGCCCGATGTGTTTCACAGTGGAGCCGCTTTTGGACTGGGATCGAGATTCACCCCGGAGCGAAGATCGGCCGCCGTCTGGTCATCGACCACGGCATGGGTATCGTCATTGGAGAGACTGCTGAGGTGGGGGATGACTGCCTGATCTACCACGGTGTTACACTGGGAGGTACAGGAAAAGACCAGGGAAAGCGCCACCCCACTGTGGGGAACAATGTGCTTCTGAGCTGCGGAGCCAAAGTGCTGGGTCCCTTTCGGATTGGGGACAACGCCCGGATCGCCTCCAATGCGGTGGTGCTCAGTGAGGTCCCGCCGGATGCCACCGCTGTGGGTATCCCGGCCCAGATCGTCCGTATTGCAGGACGTGCCACCCATTACGCCGACGAGGTGGATCAGACCAGTGTGGAGGATCCCATGCTGGAGCGTGTAGCGGCCCTGTCCCAGCGCCTGGAGCGTCTGGAGCGGCTGATGGATGAGAAGTGTTAGGAGCAGAACTTGTAAGCTTGCTCATCTGCGGGCAGCTATTCGCCGCACACCCGTTCTAAAATCAGAACGATCCCTGTGGGTGCACACACTGTGCGCCCTTACGAAAGAAAAAACAAAGGAGGTTTTCTGTTATGCTGTTATATAATTCTGCAACCCACAAAAAAGAGACCTTTACTACACATACTCCGGGCCATGTGGAGATGTATACCTGTGGACCCACGGTGTATCACTTTGCCCATATAGGAAATCTGCGCTCCTACATTATGGAGGATGTGCTGGAGAAATTCCTTCGCTGGTCGGGCTATGATGTGAATCGTGTGATGAACATCACCGACGTAGGGCATCTCAGTTCTGATGCAGACACCGGAGAGGACAAGATGCTCAAGGGTGCTCGTCGGGAACATAAGACCGTCATGGAGATCGCTCAGTTCTACACGGACGCATTTTTCTCCGACTGTTCCAAGCTGAATATCAAGACGCCCGATGTGGTCCAGCCTGCCACCGGCCTGATCGATGACTTTATCAAAATCGTTTCCGGCCTGCTGGACAAGGGCTATGCCTATCTGGCGGGGGGCAACGTGTACTTTGATACCTCCAAGCTGGAGCGGTACTATGTGTTCAACGACCACGACGAGGAGGATCTGGCTGTGGGCGTCCGAGAGGGCGTGGAGGAGGACACCAACAAGCGCAATAAGAATGACTTTGTCCTCTGGTTCACTAAGTCCAAGTTTGAGGACCAGGCTCTGAAGTGGGATTCCCCATGGGGTGTGGGCTATCCCGGCTGGCATATCGAGTGTTCCGGCATTTCCCTGAAGTACAACGGGGAGTATCTGGATCTTCATTGCGGCGGCATCGACAACGCCTTCCCCCACCACACCAACGAGATCGCCCAGTCGGAGAGCTATCTGGGCCACCCCTGGTGTAAGCAGTGGTTCCATGTCCACCACCTGAATACCAACTCCGGCAAGATGTCCAAGTCCAAGGGGGAGTTCCTGACGGTCTCTCTTCTGGAGGAGAAGGGATATGATCCCCTGGCCTACCGTTTCTTCTGCCTCCAGAGTCACTACCGCAAGGGTCTGGTATTCTCTTGGGAAAATCTGGATAATGCTGCGGGGGCATATCAGAAGCTAGTGGCGAAGATTGCTGCGGTGGATCCGAAAGATGGTAATGTTGACGAGGCAGTCTTGAAGGAATATAAAGAGAAATTTGCCAATCAGGTAGGCAACGACCTGAACACTTCCATGGCTGTGACTGCTCTGTACGACGCTTTGAAGGCCAAGACCACCGGGGCCACAAAACTGGCCATTCTGGACAGCTTTGATCAGGTGCTGTCTCTGGATCTGCTGGCTAAGGCAGCTAAGGTGCGGGAGGAGCAGGCTAAGGCTAAGTCTGCCCGGACCGCTGGAGGCTACACCGTTACTGGAGAGGGCGATCCTGAGATCGATGCCCTGGTTCTGGCTCGGGGCGAGGCCAAGAAGGCCAAGAATTTTGCCGAGGCAGACCGGATTCGGGATGAGCTGAAGGAGAAGGGAATCGAGGTTACCGACGTGCCCGGTGGTGCGGTGTGGAAGAAAATTTAAGTCTCTGATATATAATATAAAGAAGAGGGAGCGCCCTGACTGTGGTCAGGACGCTCCTTTTAATGTTTACATTTATGCGAATACGCCCTGGATCAGAACCATGTAGAGTCCAGTGGCCCCAAAAATAGAAATCAGGTCATTGCCCTTCCAGAGATGTAAAAGCACTGCAGCTGCGCCGGCCAGTAAAGTAGGGACCCAGCCTGCCGGGGTGGAGAAGGTGACTCCTTTCATACAATAGACGATCAGCATAGCGATGATCGCAGGGGGCAGAACCTTTCCAAGATACAGCACGATTTTTGGGGGATGTTCCCCGCGGTCAAACAGCAGAAAAGGGAGCGCCCGAGTCAAAAAGGTCACAGCAGACATCACAGCGATGGAGGCCAGTGCCTCTGTAGTGGTCAAATGCATGGCGCTTCCTCCTTTTTTTCTTCGCAGCAGTCATCTAACTTAGGACGCAGGGCGGTCATCATTAGGACGATCATTCCCAGGGCAGGGAGGAGCATCTCCTCTGCACCTACCAGGATCAGGCTGAGCAGAGTGGCTGCACTTCCCAGCAGGGCGGGGAGATGGCTTCCGGATTTTTTCCACTGGCCGACGGCAATGACTAAGAATAATGCGGTCATGGCAAAGTCAACTCCAGTGGTATCCACTCCCAACGCAGAACCAAGAACAGAGCCCAGGACAGAACCTAGAATCCAATAGCTGTGGTCCAGTATGGACACTGCAAAGTAGTAGTCATGTTCCTCAACTCCCGCTGGCGCCTGGGCGGAACTGAGCAGGGCGTAGGTCTCGTCAGTCAGGGAGAAGATCATATAAAACTTCCGAATGCCCATTCCACGGAACTTTTCCAGCATAGAAAGGCCGTATACCAGATGACGGAAATTGATCATCAACGTCAAAAATGCCACCTGGCTTAGAGGAGCCCCGGTGGCCAACAGAGAGACGCCCAGGTATTGTCCTGAGCCTGCATAAATGGTCAAGCTCATCAGCAGAGCCCAGCCTACACCGTAGCCAGCTGTCTCTAACATCAGACCGAAGGCCATTCCAATGGCCAGGTACCCCATCAAAACCGGAACCGTCGCCGGAAAAGCGGCGGCTAAGGCTTTTCGATTCATGGATTTACACCTCGTTTATAACAGTTTCTCCTCATTGTACTCGCTTTTTTTCTCCGATGCAATCCCCATATTTGCAATTTTGAATTTTAACAATGAAGTAAGCGTGTGTACTGCTGTGGGCTTGCTCCAGAAATGGGTCTGGACCAGCAGAGGGTGTGAGGATCGAAGCAGGGGGAGAAGGCGGATGGAGAAGAAGAGGGGGATCGGCCACACGAATCACATCACATTCTGCATGGAAATCTATCAGTGCAGCCAAACAAAAAAGCCAGCAGCGGAACCTTCCGCCGTTGGCTTTATTTATGTTGTGTCATGGGCAGATTGGACAATTAGAGAGGAGGAACTGCCATGGCTGAACATGTCGTTATATCTGAACTTATAGAGCTGCCTTCCGGTGAGAGGAGCGGCGCAGCTGCCATAGCGAAATGTGTTTCTTCACCCTCTGGTCTTAAGTGTGTGCTGTGGATTGTGCCACTTCAACTGGAGACTATCTATATCTGCTTTTACGATGAATCGTTCATCACATAATACCTAAAATCATCCAGAAAAATAAAAAACAGTATATAGATTATATTTTTAAGAAAGTTTATATTTTAAGTTAAAATCTGGATTAAAATATGGCATCAAAAGGATATATATGGTATTATTTCCTTATATATATTTTTTTGGATTAATAATTCCAGATTTTAACGAGAAGTGTTGGCTTTGTATTTAGAGGGGGTGGTGGATTTGCAAATCGTTCAATTTTGCTGCTGCACAGAAACACATGAGACAGAGTGGATGGTTGTGGGACCGTGGTCCGTCAGGCATATCTGGAAAGCAGTCATTTATTCCAGAGCGGGGCCGCAGGGCTCGCCTGCTTCGCCTGCGCTGGCAGAGCCAGCCTCTAATAGATGAAATCCTGTCAGAGACGCTGGCGGAAATGGAATAAGGTAGGGCTGGTCAGCCAATTCCCGGCCCAAAAAGTAATTGCAATGGGAGGAAATGAGAGATGAAAAAACGGATATTGGCAACGTTCTTATCTTTGGCACTGGTTTTATCCCTGTCCCCGGTGCATGTGTCAGCGGTGGAAAAGCAGACGCATGTAGATCCTGCCACAGTTACAGATGGAGCACTGGAAACTCCTGCTGTGCACACGGAGGAGTTGGACACGGAAGATATGGCCTGCGCAGGGCTTCCCGGTTGTGGGGGTGAGGTCCATGACCCGGAGTGTCCCCTGTATACGGCCCCTTCTGCGGAATCAATGGAGGGAACGGAGGATTTGACTGCTCAGCGGGCCCCTGCTGGGGAAAATGTCATTTATGTGTCCCAAAGCGGCAATAAGGATGCCGACGGAACCTCCGCGGATAAGGCTACCACACTCGCCCACGCAACCACGCTGGCAAACGAACAGGCGGGGCCGGTGACAATCACGGTCATTGGATCTGTATCCGTTGAAGATTGGGACTCTCCAACTGTTGATACAACGGTCGTTGGCCAGGATGAGGAATCTGAGCTTTTATTTGAATATTGTTCCGCAGGTGACTATGAAGCAAACATTGATATGCAGGGAGCCCTGACCATAGACCGGATCAAGCTGAATGTCCATTATACAAAGCCTGGACTGGTGAGTAGTATGCCCCCAACCGGAACGTTTACCATTGTTGCCAACGGCCACCCTTTGGAGATCACGGCAGGTGCGAAGTATATCTATGATACGAGCCGAACGAATGTGGCTCATATCATCGGCGGGTCACTTGGAAAGGATCTTGAAGGGAACACCAGTATCAAGATTTGTACTGCACTGCCTGTTACATACGTTGTAGGCGGATGCTATGATGGCACTCTTACAGGCGACACGAAGATCTGGATGGAGGATTCTACCGTTCAATACGTTGTCGGCGGCGGAGAGGCGGACCAAAAGGATTCGAATGTTATCGGAAGCACAAATATCACTGTCTTGCGAACAGATATTAAAAATTTCATGTGCGGCGGTGGATGGGCAGGCCAATTCCCGAGCGCCAATGCAAATGTAGCCGGAAACACAAAGGTCCATTTTGAAAATACAAAAAGCGGCCGCGTACAAGTATACGGCGGTGGAGTATGCACAAGCAAAAGTTACACTGCCACTGTGGGCGGCAGCGTGTCAATCACATCAAAGTCCAACGATATGTCCCACAACAACGGGACCGTATACGGCGGCGGAGCTGGTTCCTCCTCTAACATGGACAATGCAAAGGTGAGCGGAGACATCAGCATCAAGGTCGAAGATGGATATAGCTTCGGCTATGTATACGGCGGTGGATATCAGGCGAATGTTGACGGCAATGTCAGCATTGAGGTTAGCGGCGACAATCAGAACTCAAGCCCCAGTATTTATGGCGGTGGAGAAGGCTCTACGAGTAGCAAGCGCCCTCATATAGCGGGAGCGGTCGATATTACGTTGAAAGGCGTACAAGCAACGGTCTGTTCACTGGGCAAAAATGGGACTGTCGGGGGAAAAGTGACGATCAACCTGCAAAGCGGCGGCGGAGCCTTAAAAGACACTGTTTTTACTGAGAATATACTGAATGCTGACGCATCCTATATCAACTGGGCTGGAAATGTAACCGGTACTCCTGTGTATTATGAAAATACTGAGGTTGTTGTTTCTGATGGTACCTTTGTGGCAACTACGATTTATGGCGCGCCTCAGATCACAATCAAAGATGGGGGTGTGCTTCAGGAGCAGCGGGAGTATGCGCCCACCAATAATAAACCGCTCTTTAAGGATGTGAAAAATGTCACAATTGAGTCCGGCGGTACTTTGGCACTTTTGCAAACAAACGGGATCTCCGGTAATTTCAGCGGCGCAGGTACCCTGACCATGCCCAAGGCTGCCGAACTAGTCGCCGGCGGCCAGGTGACTGTACAGGATGGGGCCATGTACATTCCCACAGACGGTTATGAAAAGGGTGATGTTTTCCTAAAGTCCCAGACTGGGTTCACGCAGGGTTCCCAGCCCGAATTTATGGTGAGTAAAGAGGGCAACCAGAGCGGCTATTTCACCAAAAACCATGTCGTTTCTGGTGATGCGGTCCAACATGAGTGGTATGTGGAGCAGCTGTTCACCCTCAAGCCCTTGGAACTGACCAAATATATGGCGGGCGACCACGACCATGAGAAGGACGAAAACTGCTTCCCCGATCCCTGCTTTGAGGGCTGTGGCGAGAATACAGAAATCAAGGTCGCAGGAGAAATTTGGGACAAGGATGCGCACAAGGGCCAGTATCCTTTCCAGATCATGTACTATCCCCTGCCGGAAAACTATGATCTGAAAGACTTCCCAGATGGTATCACAGATGAGCATTTCAAAGTTCCGATTGAAAATGACTATGAGGCTGGCAGCTACATTGCACGGGTGGAGCCAAATGTCGGGATCAAGATGGCTGACATTACGATTGATGGAAGTGCGGTCAAAACAGCGCTGAGCCTCCTTCGCATCCGCAAGGTGGAGAAGGTGGATCAGGTGGGCGATGATATCGGAAAGCTTGCCAGCCAGGTAACCGAAACAGCACCCACGCAAAAGATTACTGAGGCTGTGGCCGTGATGCCCGAGGATATGACCTATCTGGTCAACAATATCGAAGGCCAAGGACTCAACCCTGAGCCGGACGTCCGCCTCCTCCACGACGAGCTGCTGTCCGTCCCCGGTCAGGACACTTGTACCGACGCGCTGATCGCCAGGCTGGAAAAGGAAGGCGTCACACAGGACAGCACCCGGCGGTACGCTATGAAGTATCTGGATCTCATCGATGCCAATGACAGCAACCTGTTGGTCTGTGCCCAGAGCGAGTACCAGATCTATGTGCCCTATCCAGCCGGAACCGACGAGAGCACCGAGTTTGCCCTGTACCACTTCGGCGGACTAAACCGCACCTATACCGAGCAGGATTACGGAGAAAATGTGTTTACAAACATCGAAAATAGTACTGTTACACGGTTTAACATTGAAAACACACCTGCCGGGATCGTCTTTAAGGTCAATCCGCCTCCTGAGACTCAGAGAGACAACTACTCCATCGGCGCGATGGCGCTGACCTGGAAGCAGAAGCAATATACTGTCACCTTTGATAGCGATGGTGGTACCCAGGTCCCCAACCAGACCGTTACCGAGGGACAAACGGCCTCCGAGCCCGCGGATCCCACCCGCAGCGGCTATGATTTCGAGGGCTGGTACCTGGGGGATGAAAAATACGATTTCAGCTCACCAGTCACCAGCAGCATCACCCTGACCGCCCACTGGAGCAAGCGCGGCGGCGGTGGCGGCGGTGGCGGCGGCAGCAGCGTCCGCTACACCCTCTGCTACGACTCCAACGGCGGCACCGAGTATAGGGATGAGGAGTACCGTCGCAACACTGTGGTCAAGCTGGACAAGACACCTGAGCGCAAAGGCTACACCTTTA
>JAYCWP010000045.1:0-31651 GCA_037257225.1 Lawsonibacter sp. | reverse complement strand
GATAGGTAGTGCCAACACAAAAGGAAGGAACAATTTGTTCCTTCCTTTTTTCTT
Organism: Lawsonibacter sp.; assembly: GCA_037257225.1. Taxonomy (GTDB): domain Bacteria; phylum Bacillota; class Clostridia; order Oscillospirales; family Oscillospiraceae; genus Lawsonibacter. The sequence continues at coordinate 31,597 of JAYCWP010000045.1, read as the reverse complement.
TGTCCAAATCTTTGAGGGGTAGAGGCAAAAAGAATCGGGCCTTCATAAAAATTCCTATTGTGTCGAATCAGCGGGTTTGCTATAATGGAGAAAACATTATTGTAAACCAGAAAAGGAGCAAGAAAATAACATGAAATATCAGATTGGGAGGCGTATTGTACCGTTCGTGCTGGCAGTTGCTTTGGGGATCCATCCTGTGATGGCTGCGGGTTATCGGCTAAGTGTGCCCAGCGGATACACCAGCCCATTTATCGATGTGCAGCGTGGAGATTGGTACTATAAATATGTGGCTGTTTTAAATAGCCAAGGGATGATTGATGGTTATGGAGACGGACAATTTGGACCCAATGATGCGCTGACCTCCGGTGCAGCTCTAGTTATGGTTTTGAAGGCTGCCGGGAGTAGTGCCATCGCCCCCAGTGGGGCGCACTGGGCAAGCGGCTACGCAGACTACGCTGTAGAGCAGGGGTACCTGACCAGAGAGGAGATCGGAGACCTGGACTCGCCGATCCGGCGGGAGCTGATTGCGCAGTTGGCGGCCCGGGCGCTGAAGCTGGAGCCATCTCAGGGCAAGTCTCCATTTGCGGACACGGACAACGGTGAACTGACTGCCTTGTATGAGTTGGGAATCATTACCGGAAGTGAGGAGGAGGGAAAGACGGTATTCCTGCCGGACAAGCCCATCACCCGGGCGGAGGTCAGCGTGATCGTCTGGCAGGTGGACCGAGTCCACCGCTATGGAAAGCAGATCTCCTTTCAGGGAGCCTACTACGATATTTTGCCGGATGTACCGGTGAACTCTTATGATCCAAAAGGCTTTAGCCGGAAAAATGGTGTGATGTCCTATCAGGAGAGCGGCGTGGATGTGGCACGGGGGATAGATGTCTCTGTCCACCAGGGAGAGATCGACTGGGCCAAGGTGGAGAACGCAGGTATTGAGTTTGCTATGATTCGAGTAGGCTACCGGGGATACGGCAGCGAGGGCAAGATGATGGGGGACACCTACTTCCAGCGCAATATCCAGGGGGCGCTGGATGCGGGGCTGAGAGTGGGTGTGTACTACTTCTCTCAGGCGGTCACCGTGGAGGAGGCGCGTCAGGAGGCCGCCTATGTGCTGGAGCAGATTGCGCCCTACCCCATTTCTTATCCGGTAGTATTTGACTGGGAGCGGCAGAATTACTCCGGTTCCCGCACTCAGAAGATCCCGGACACAGAGACGATGTGCCGCATGGCGAACGCCTTCTGTGAGGAAATCCAGGCGGAGGGCTACCAGCCCATGGTCTACTTCTATCAGAATCTGGCCTATAACAACTATGACCTGAGCAAGATCATGGAACATCCCTTCTGGCTGGCCCAGTACACCGACTATCCCTCTTTCTACTATGATTTCGAGATGTGGCAGTACACCTCCAGCGGCCGGGTGGCCGGGATTTCCGGGGATGTGGACCTGAACCTCCGCTTCTTCCGGGACGGGAGCAAGGACGACCTGACAGAGGTTTGGAAGGATCCGGACAGCCAGGAGGATCCCCAGGAGGAGCAGGAGGACTCCGGCAAGGACAGCCAGGAGGAGCAGCCCCCCTCTCAGGATATCCCTCAGTGAGAGCAGACAGTTAGAGGATGAAATGCGGTTCCGCTGTTGCGGGGCCGCATTTTTGCATAAAAAATGGGCGCTTCCCTTGTGAGATGTGGAAAAAAAGAATGGTGGCGTTGACTTTTGGAAAAACTCGTAGTATGATAATAAACAAGAATTATTCCTATTATAGTGAAATTCTGTGATATGGAGGAAATATTATGAACCGAAAGGCATTTGACCGGATCAACTACGGGCTGTTCCTTGTGGGAGCGGCTCTGGATGGGCGCTTCCAGGGGTGCGTGGTGAACTCCCTGCATCAGGTGACCTCCACAAAACCTGTCAAGTTTTCCCTGACCCTGAGCAAGAGCAATGAGACCTTTAAGGCTGTGGAGGCGGCTGGGAGCTTTGCCGCCACGGTGCTGTCCAAGGATACGCCCAAGGAGCGGATCGATCTGTTCGGCTATAAGTCTGGCCGGGTGGTGGATAAGTTTGAAGGACTGCCGGTGGAGACTGATGAGGCAGGAAATCCCTATGTCCGGGATCATGCCCTGTCCCGGATTAGCTGCCGGATCGTGGAGAAAATGGATCTGGGGAACTATATGCTCTACATCGCAGAGGTGACCGAGGCGGAGGTCCTGGGGGATGGCCCGGCCCTGACGGTGGACGACTATAAGAATGGCGGAGGAGCCACCCCGGCGGCCGCTACGGTGTACCGCACTCTGGAGCCCAATGTGGGATGGCGCTGCACCATCTGCGGCTATGTGGCGGAGCGGGAGATCCTGCCCGACGGCTATCAGTGTCCCATCTGCCGGGCCAATAAGGACAAGTTTGTCAAAGTGTAAGGGTGTTCAGTAAAAATTCCCGGAGCCGGTCAGGTTCCGGGAATTTTTTTGCTCAGGATGAAAGATTCCAGGTCCCTGGATCGTATAGAAGGTGAAAGCGCTTTTCAGAATTCCCAGAGAGGATGTGAGCAAGATGAGATCCCATCTCAGCCGGGGGGAGGCGGAACGCCTGGTACAGACCTACTCCGATTTGATCCTGCGCCTGAGCTTTACCTACCTGAAAAATACGGAGGACGCCAAGGACATCTGTCAGACGGTGTTCCTCCGCCTGCTGGAGAAGCCACGGGAATTTCAGTCGCCGGAGCATGAACGGGCCTGGATCATCCGTACGGCGGTCAATGTGTGCAAGGACCAGCTGAAGAGCAGCTGGCGCAGGACAACGGTGGACTTGTCAACGGCCTTGGACGCCCGGGCGCCGGAGGCGGAGGAAGGGAGCCTGTGGGCAGCGGTGGCGCTGCTTCCCCCAAAATACCGGACGGTGATCTATCTTTACTACTACGAGGGCTACTCCGCCAATGAGATCGCCCAGATGCTGGGGGAGAAGCCGGCCACAGTAGCCACCCGGCTCAGCCGGGGGAGAGATAAGCTGCGGACACAGCTGGAACAGGAGGCACTGACATGAAAACATATCGGGAGACCATGGATGAACTGAGGTTTACAGAACAGGAGAAGGAGGCGATGGTGGACCGCCTGCTGGAGGGGGGCGGCTCCCGCCGGAGGGGATTGAATCTGCGCCGGGCGGCCGTGGCTGTGGCTGCTGCCGCTGTCCTGACGGTGGGAGCGGGGGCCGCGGTGGTCCTCACCCCGGCGGGGGAGGTATTTGCCTCAGTGCTGGGCGGTGCGCCCGCCCAGACGGAGCTGCTGGACTGGATGGGGGTCCCTGTGGGGGCCAGCGACACCCACAACGGGGTGACCATCACTGCCGACGCCATCATCGGGGACGCGTACAGCTATGCCGTTGTCTACTCCATCGTCCGGGAGGATGGACAGCCGCTGGCTGAGGACCTGGAGCCTCTGGAGCACGGTGTGCTGCCCCTGGTCTTTGATCGGGCGGACACCAGCGTAGGGGTGATAGGAGGCTCCTACGGCTCCGCCTATTTCTATGACGCCGACCCTTCAGAGCCCTCCATCCAGTACGTGGAGAAGACGACATCCGATGTGCCCCTGGAGCCGGGGACAGCCACCGCTTCCTTCCGGAACCTGTACCTGATGGGGAAGGATTTTCAGGATAAAATCCCGGTGGCAGAGGGGAAATGGAAGATCCGCTTCCAGTTCAGCTTCCCGGACAGCAGCGTCCGCCTGCCTGGCGGCCAGTCCTTCCAACTCAATGGCGTGGAGGCGATTCTGGAGGGGGTGACCCTCTCTCCCTTGTCTATCCAGGCGGACTACACCGTGAAGGAGGAGCTGGTCTGGGACAACCAGAGCCAGGAGAATGGACGGGAGAGCGAGTACGACCGGGAGCAGGCCTACCGTTTCTTCGAGTCCCTGCCCCTCTCCCTGACCCTGACAGACGGGTCCACGGTAGATCTGACCGGCCTGGGCGGAAGCATTGAGCCGGAGACAGGCCGGACAGTCTGCCGGAAGGGCGGCGTTTTTGAGGAGATCCTGGACCTGTCCACCGTAGAGTCCGTCACGGTGGCCGGGATCACCCTGCCGGTCACACCGTAAGGGCTGAGTGGCCTCTCCCCGAGAGGGGACACAGAGGAAAGATATTGTTGATTTTTCATCACAGAACATACGGCGGGTCATTTCTCAAATAGAAATGACCCGCCGTATGTTTATAGAATTGAAACCCGCCGAAATTTTTGATGCAGAGACTTGAAAACAAAACCGTGAAAAATGATAAATATTGAAGATGACTTTAGAGAAATATTGACATTTATGTCTGAGAATGATTATAATATAAATAAATATGAAGCGTTTGGATGGTATCGTCTCTTTGAAAAAAGGTGAGTCACTGTACAGGTATGTTTCGTGACAAACGGACAGGTTATACACGATCTTCCATGAACATCAGACCAATATCTTTATTTATGAGGGCTTGAATGATGGATCGTGACAAATACAAACACAGGTTGATTTTGTTCGGAGAGATCTCTATTCTATGGGTTGTCCTTGGTATGTGGCTCTTTGGTTGGGGGGGGGCGGCAATATCAATGTAATAGACGTTGAAGCGAAAGATGTGAGCCAGATTGAGCTCCTTCGGACTACGTTTGGCAGCAAAAAAATCACAATCACAGAAGGGGAGGACATCCAAACTGTGATCGACAATGTCAATTCATTTCGTTACTCTGGGAATGAATTGAAATATTTGCTCCAGGGAAAAGCATTTGGATCGACTTTCCTGTATTATATCACAGTCTATCCCAAAGAAGGCGATGTGATCGAACTGGTTCTTTCTGCTTTGGGTGGTTATGGATTGTCAGAGACAGAAATGAGCTATTGGTTCCCAGCTGATCCCAATTTTTTTATTTCAAACACGTGTGAAGGCCCTATGACCTGGTACGATGACCTGTATGCAAAGTATAGCATTTCATAGCGGCTGATATTTGTCCTGGAAAAACAGGATGCAGTTTTTATAAAAAGAAAATACGGCGGGTCATTACAAGAACAGTAATGACCCACCGTATTTACATATTCGGGAAGTTCAGCAGTCTTTGGGCGTTCCCACCCAAGATGCCATCCTGTTCCTCCTGGGTGAGGGGTAGGGCACGGATGGCGGCTACGGCGTCCGTCTGGCTTTGCCAGGGGCTGTCGGTGCCGAACAGGATGCGGTGGGGGCCGAAGGTGCGGACCATGCGGAGGAACTGCGCCTGGGGCATCATGGGGATGTCCTCCGGGCGGTAGAAGCCGTCGTTTAGAGGGTGCAGATCCCCCAGGGAGTAGGAGGTGTCCAGATAGACGGAGGTGTCGGGCAGCAGCTCCTCTACCTGGTCCCAGTTCCGCCAGCCGCCCATGTGGGCCAGGATGAGAGTCATGGGGCCCACCTGGTCCAGGGCGCTGCGCACCATCCGGGGGGTGACGTGGACGACACCGGGGAAGCCCACATCCATTCCGGCGTGGCTGAGGACGATCAGACCCAGCTCCGCCGCCCGGTCCAGGATGCGGAGAGTGCGGATGTCGTCAAAATCTACCCCTTGATAAACAGGGTGCAGCTTGATCCCCTTCAGGCCCAGACTGGCTACCCGGGCCAGCTCGCTCCGGTAGTCAGAGAAATCGGGGTGGATGCAGCCGAAGGAGAAGATCCCCGTCTCAGGAAAGCGCTCGTTGAGCTGGGCTGAGCAGTCGTTGACGTGAACTACCTGCTTGGGGGCGGTGGCCACTGGGAGGACCACGGAGCAGTTCACTCCGGCCCGGGCCATGGAGGCAGTAAGTCCGGCGTTGGTGCCGTCAGAGAAGGAGCGGGTATGGGACGCCTGCTCCAGCTTGGGGATGGTGGTGGCGGCCAGCCGGTCGGGGAAGGTATGGGTATGGATGTCAATGACCATGGGGATCAGACCGTTCCTTTCGTTTGATGATAGATTCGGAAATACCGAAACCGTGTGGTATGGATAGCGTACCACACGGTTTTGTCTTTGAAAAGGAAGTTTCTTGCGGACTTTCTGACGTTTTTGGACTTAACAGACATTCTCTCCATCGCCTAAGGCCTCCCGCTGGCGGACCAGAACCTTACGGTCATAGCAGGAGAAGGCGTTTTCTACCAGGGCGGCGTCCGGACGGGAGGTAACCAGCGAGACCACCGGAACCAGGATCAGCCCGGCCAGCATACAGAAGGCCCCGGCGTTGATGGGGGAGCGGATCAGGGCGGGGAAGCTGGACTGGAAGAAGATATTGGCCGTCATCACCAGGGTGGAGAACAGGAAGCTGGCCCAGCAGGCTGCCCTGGTGGCCTTTTTCCAGTACAGGCCGTACAGGAAGGGGGCCAGGAAGGCTCCGGCCAGCGCGCCCCAGGACACCCCCATGAGCTGGGCGATGAAGGTGACGCTGGACTTGTACTGGATGATGGCCAGCACCACTGAGATGGCGATAAACACTACTATGAGGCACCGTATGACCAGAACCTGCTTCTTCTGGCTCATACCTTTTACCAGGTGGTCCTGAATCAGGTCCAGGGTGAGGGTGGAGCTGGAGGTGAGCACAAGGGAGGACAGAGTGGACATGGAGGCGGACAGAACCAGGATCACCACCACCGCCATCAGCAGATCGGGCAGACCAGACAGCATGGTCGGGATCACTACGTCATAGCCCCCGACGGGGATCCCGTTCACCACCGTTATCTGGTCGGAGAACAGGCGGCCGAAGCCCCCCAGGAAGTAGCAGCCTCCGGCGACTACCAGGGCGAACAAAGTGGAGATGACGGAACCAGCGTCGATAGATTTCTCGCTTTTAATGGCATAGAACTTCTGCACCATCTGGGGCAGGCCCCAAGTGCCCAGGGAGGTGAGCAGTACCACACCCAGCAGGTTTACCGGGTCGGGGCCGAAGAAGGAGGCGAACACGCCGGGGACGGAGGAGAAAGCAGGATCGCTTACTTGAGCCAGCCCCTCCAGGGCGGCCAGGAAGCCTCCCCGGCTGTTGAGGACGGCCAGGATCACGGCACAGATTCCAAAGAGCATGATGATGCCCTGGATAAAGTCGTTGATGGCGGTGGCCATATAGCCGCCGGCGATGACATAGACCCCGGTGAGCACCGCCATGACGATGACACACACCGTGTAGTCGATGTCAAAGGCCATGCCGAACAGCCGGGACAGGCCGTTGTACAGACTGGCAGTGTACGGGATGAGGAAGATGAAGATAATGATCGAGGCGGCTATCTTCAGAGAGGGACTGCCGAAGCGTTTGCCGAAGAATTCCGGCATAGTGGCGCTGTCCAAATGCTGGGACATGATGCGGGTGCGGCGGCCCAGTACTACCCAGGCCAGCAGCGAACCCAGAAGGGCGTTGCCGATCCCCGCCCAGGTGGCGGCGATGCCGTATTTCCAGCCGAACTGTCCGGCGTAGCCTACAAAGACCACGGCGGAGAAATAGGAGGTGCCGTAGGCAAAGGCTGTGAGCCAGGGTCCTACCGAGCGGCCGCCCAGCACAAAGCCGTTAACGTCGGATGCGCTTTGCCGGCAGTACAGGCCGATGGCCACCATCACTGTGAAAAATACCAGGAGCATAGTCAGTTTGATCAGCATAGGGGATCTGTCCTCCCAACTTGGAGTGTCCTAGATCTTCAGCACGGCTGATCCCGAATGTGACTCGGGACACAGGAAAGCAGAAGGGGACTGGATTGTTTTGCGGTTTGATGCACTAAAGTTTAACGCATAAAAGCAATGAAGTCAAGAGGAAAGAGGAAAGAGGAAAGAGGAAAAGATTTTGAAAGGATAGTACAGAGGGTGGAGTTATAACTTTACACTATACTTCCGAGTCGTAGGATGATAGAATAGACTCAAGAAGTGCAGAGGAGGAAGGACAGAATGGAAATCTCCGGATTTCAGATGTTACGGAGCGGACTGCGGGACGTTCCACCCAAGACAGCGGTAGTGGCTGCTGCCCACGACCCTCATACTTTGGAAGCAGTATTCCAGGCACAGCGGGACGGGCTCATCTGCCCGGTACTGGTGGGGGAGCGGGAGAAGATTCTGCGGCTGGCAGAGGAGCTGGGTGGTTCCGTGCCGGAGGAGAATGTGGTGGATGCCCAGGACGATAAAGAATGTGCTCAGCGGTCAGTAGAACTGATCCGACAGGGACGGGGCCAGCTTTTGATCAAGGGCCTGCTCCCCACTGGAACTTTGTTGGGTGCGGTGGTTCGGAGGGAGAGTGGGATCCGTGCGGCAGAACTGCTGTCCCATGTGGCCATTCTGGATGTTCCGGCTTATCATAAACTCATGTTTATCACAGACGGAGGAATGGTGATTGCACCTGACCTGGATCAGAAGCGAGCCATTTTGAAAAATGCTCTGGGCCTGTGCCGCTTTTTGGGATACGAGGATCCAAAGGCGGCGGTGCTGTGTGCGGTGGAAACTGTCAGTCCCCACATGACAGAAACTGGGGACGGAGCAGCATTAAAGGCGGAGGCGGCCCGAGGCGACTTCGGACCGTGCCAGGTGGAGGGCCCCATCTCATTCGACTTAGCTACTGACCGTCAAGCTGCCCAAGTGAAGGGATACCGCAGCCCAGTGGCCGGGGATGCCGACATCTTCCTGGTCCCTTCCATCACGGCGGGAAACCTGCTGGGCAAGGCCCTGTATGGTATGGCCGGAGGGAAGATGGCCGGGCTTGTGCTGGGTGCCTCTGTCCCCATTACAGTCAACTCACGGGGGGCAGAACCGGAAGAGAAGTATAACTCCATCGCCATTGCCGCAGCTATGGCCCGGTAAGAACTGGGCAAATACAAGTACACAGGAGGAAAAACATGTCCCATCGACTGTTGATATTGAATCCCGGCTCTACCAGCACAAAGGCCGCTGTTTATGACGGAGAGCATCAGATCGCCATGAAGAGTATCGTCCACACCAACCAGGACCTGGCCCCATATCCAAGTCTGTATGACCAGCTGGATTACCGGGTGGCCTTGGTACGGGGCTGGCTGGCCCAGGAAGGGGTGGATCTGTCAACTTTGTCAGCGGTAGTAGGTCGGGGAGGGATCATCCCCAACATCGTGGCCGGTGGATATCTGGTGGATGATAACCTGGCCGATTGCCTGAGGAACTACCCGGTATTCGACCACGCCTCTAACCTGGGCGGGCTGATGGCACGGGCTTTCGCCCAGCCTTTGGGCATCCCTGCCTACATCTATGATGCAGTGACCAGTGATGAGATGGTGCCTGAGGCCCGGGTCACTGGTTTCAAGGAAGTTACGCGCACCAGCTTCTGCCATGTGCTCAATGCCAGAGCGACCTCTCATAAGTATGCGGAAGCACTGGGACGGCGCTATGAGGATATGAACCTGGTGGTGGCCCACTTGGGAGGCGGGATCTCAATCTCCGCTCACCGCCACGGACGTATCATCGACTCTGTCTCTGATGATGCAGGCCCATTCTCACCGGATCGGTCTGGAAGTCTGAATATGCTCTATGTAGTAGATTTGTGCTATTCGGGGAAGTATACCAAGAAAGAAATGCTGAAGAAACTCCGGGGAGAGGGCGGAATGTCAGCCCTGCTGGGGACCCACGACTGCCGGGAGATCGAGCGCCGAATCCAGGAGGGAGACGAGTGGGCTGCTCTGGTCTATCAAGCCCAGGCCCTCCAAATTGCTAAGGGAGTGGGTATCATGCTGGGATGCTTCACTGAACTGATTGATGCGGTGATCCTTACCGGCGGCCTGGCAAACTCCAAGAAGCTGACAGGAATGGTGATCGACTACCTCCACAACCTGGTGAAGGTAGTGGTTATTCCGGGTGAAAATGAGATGGAGGCCTTGGCTCTAGGCGGGCTGCGTATTCTGGATGGCCGCGAGCAGGCGCATATCTTTCGCCCGACCTGCGCCCTGATGTCCTGATCGATTTGTATTGATAAAAACGGTCCGTACCGGTTTCATTCGGTACGGACCGTTTTGAGTTGAAGGGGGGATAGTTTACCAAGCGGCTGCGGCCAAGGAATGATGTTCCGGAGTGGAGGAGAGACCAAGTTCAGTCATCAGCTGAGGATCCGGATCTAAGTAGAGGCTGTGGCTGAAACCGTCCAGTAGGGCAGTGTGGCCCTCCTCGTCATTTCCAGAAATATCCACTTCGGCAAGACCAGGGATCTTCAGCAGCCGCAGCAACATAGCGGTATGGCTGTCTACGCTGCCATGGCGGGTCACAAGTCCCAGCAGGTTTCGCCGATCCAGGGCCAGTACCTCGCTGGGCAGTAGCTCATCAGAGACTAGGATCCCAGAGTGGGCGGCCAGAGGATCTGGTGTTTGCACTCCAAGAAGGCAACGGATGACCCGGTTGGAGATGTCCCGGATATCTGCCCCGCGGGCCTGCATATAGGGGCTGTCCATGCAGGCGAAAGCGCTGGAAAAATCCTGCTCTACTGCCTGGACGGCATATTCTGCCGTGGTGTGATGGCTCCGTATGATGGAGAGGACTTCCTCTACCAGGGAAGTGTCCTCCAGCAGTATGGTATGGATAGAGAAGATGGAGGCAGCCTGTGTGCCAAGTTCTACACAGGCAGAGTCATATAGAGTGGACAACTGGAGAATGGCCCGACGTTGGGCTGTGTAGAAGCGGTGGGTCTCCTCCTCTGGGGTGAGTTTGGATTCTGGTTCCAGGTGGAAGGAGGTGCGATGATAGAAATAAAGGGGGCCAAATGCGAACTGGTCCAAGATAGATTTTCCGGTCAGGATCTGCAAAGGATCACCGCCTTTGTATGTCCGGGAAGGATTTGTCTGGAGGCGGCTGGCTCCCGGATACCTACCAGCTGCTTTAAAGGAAATAAAATGGTATGATTTGATTATAGTGTCAAGTTATTGTTTTGTAAACTGGCAATAGTGCACAACATAAAATGTAATTATTTGGTAAATATAAAAGGGAGAGAAGAAAACTTATGGTGGAAAAAGCAGAGAAATTTGCAAAGGGAAAGACTGCCTGAACAGATTTGGTTGGGTTCGCTGGATAAAAATTCCTTTTCGAGGCAAAGAAATTTTTTGAACTTGCGGTGCAGATGGAGTTGTTGGGCACAGAAAAGAGATCTATTCAGGATCCATCGTTGTCGCTACGAGTCAGCCGTGTTTCTGAGTCGCGGTCCGATGGGAGATAGGATGGACAAATCAACACTTTACAGTGTTAAATAGCCGTGTTATAATAGGGGGCAAATCAGAGCTGTCCAAACTGCACTGAGCGGTGCCGGACGGGAAAACGATAACCAAAATATCGGGAGGTCATGTCCAATGGTTTCAAAACGTATGTTGGGGCTGGGCACTGCCCGCTCCGTGATCCGGGAGCTGTTTGAGTACGGCAATCAGAGGGCTGCTGTAGTGGGTCGGGAGAATGTGTACGACTTCTCTCTGGGCAATCCCAGTGTTCCCGCACCCGACGCAGTGAATGAGGCGGCCATCCGTATCTTACAGGAGCAGCCTGAGCTCATCCACTGTTATACCAGTGCCCAGGGGGATGCTGTGGCCCGCCAGCGCTTTGCGGATTCCCTGAACCGCCGCTTCGGCGGGGATTATACCGCCGATCAGTTTTACATCACGGTTGGGGCTGCGGCCTCTCTCTGCTGTGTGTTCCATGGGCTGACCTGCCCGGGGGATGAGTTTATTGTATTTGCACCCTATTTCCCTGAGTATAAGGTGTTTATCGAGGGTGCAGGTGCTAAAATGGTGCTGATCCCTCCGGAGATCGAACACTTCCAGATCGATTTTGCCGCCTTTGAGCAAGCTCTCACGCCCAATACGAAGGGCGTGGTAGTCAACACCCCCAATAATCCCTCCGGCGTGGTCTACTCCCAGGAGACACTGGAGCGGCTGTCGGAGATTTTAAGACAGAAGGAGGAGGAGTACGGCCACCCCATCTACCTCATCTCCGACGAGCCCTATCGGGAGATCGTGTTCTCCGGAGTCCAGGCCCCATGGATCCCTCACCTGTACCGGGACACCATCGTGTGCTACTCCTTCAGTAAGTCTCTCTCTCTCCCCGGCGAGCGTTTGGGCTATGTGCTGGTTCCCGGACAGGCAGCAGATTCTGGAGAAGTGTACGCCGCGGTGGCCGGAGCGGGGCGGTCCCTGGGCTATGTGAATGCCCCCAGCCTGTTCCAGCAGGTGACGTCCCTGTGCTGTGATATGACCGCAGATCTGTCGGTGTATGAACGTAATTGTAAGCTACTGGTGCCTGCTCTGCGGGAGATGGGCTATCATGTGGCCGAGCCGGGCGGGGCATTCTACCTTTTCCCACGCAGCTTGGAGCCAGACGACCTTGCCTTCAGTGAGCGGGCCAAGCAGTTCGACCTGCTGTTGGTGCCCGGTTCCGGCTTCGGAGCCCCGGGCCACTTCCGCTTGGCCTACTGTGTCCAGACCGAGATGATCCAGCGCGCCCTGCCTAAGTTCCAGGCACTGGCGGACTCCTACCGTTGAGATTGTGCTATGAAGAAAAACCGTCCCGGCCGCGTGATGCGGTTGGGACGGTTTTGTTGTGATCAACTCTTTTTGCGGCCTTTCGTACCTTTGGTTCCCTTTTTAGAGGCGGCGGGCTTGGCCCAGCCCGCCTTACGGACAGGCCGGCCGGTCTGCTCCTGCTTCTCCACGGAGTGGCGGCCGCTGTACCGCTCCTTCCGGGGATCCCCCGGCCCCTTTTTGCTGCGGCCCGGGGCGGCTTTCTGCCCCCGGAGAGCACTGTTTTCCTCCCGGCGAGAGACGCTGGGGGCCTGCCCCTTGTCGGGGCGGATGAGGCAGCGCTTGCCGTAGCCGATCAGATCCTCCCGGCCTGTTTTGTGGAGGGCCTCCAGCACCAGCTTTCGGTTCTGAGGCTTCCGCCACTGCATCAGCGCCCGCTGGAGGGCCTTGTCGTGGGGCGTCTTGGGGACGAATACCGGCTGCATAGTCCGGGGATCCAGGCCGGTGTACCACATACAGGTGGCCAGAGTGCCGGGCGTGGGGTAAAAGTCCTGAACCTGCTCCGGCATATGCCCTTGCTTGTTCAACCATTCAGCCAGCTGCACCGCATCTTCCAGGGTACAGCCCGGATGAGAGGAGATCAGGTAGGGCACCAGATACTGGTCCTTGCCATACCTGCGGTTGAGTTTAAAATACTTCTCCCGAAATTTCTCATACACCTCAATATGAGGCTTACCCATATAGTCCAGGGTGTGGGCAACACAGTGTTCCGGGGCTACCTTCAGCTGCCCGGAGATATGATGCTGAACCAAATCGGTAAAAAATTCACCGCTGGGGTCTTTCATCAGAAAGTCGAAGCGAATGCCAGAGCGGATGAACACCTTTTTTACCCCGGGTATGGCCCGCAGTTTCCGCAGCAGCATCATATAGTCGGTGTGATCGGCATCCAGATTCGGGCATGGTTCGGGGGCCAGACAGGCACGGTTTTTGCACATCCCGTGCTTGAGCTGCTTTTGGCAGGAGGGGCGGCGGAAGGTGGCGGCAGGGCCACCCACATCGTGGATATACCCCTTGAAGCCCGGATGATGGGTCAGGGCGGTCACTTCCCGGATGATGCTCTCGTGGCTGCGGCAGGAGATAGTACGCCCTTGGTGGAAGGCCAGAGAGCAGAAGTTACATGCTCCGAAGCAGCCCCGGTTGTGGGTAACGGAGAAGCGCACCTCCTCAATGGCAGGAACACCCCCCATTTCGTCGTACATAGGGTGTGGTTCCCGGACATAGGGCAACTCGGCCACTCGGTCCATCTCCGGTGTGGTCAGGGGGGCGGCAGGGGGATTGACAATCAGGAATCGATCTCCGTGCTTTTGAAGGATCGCTTTGCCGACCACTGCGTCGTGTTCCAGATATTCTGTCATGTTGGCCCGGGCATAGGCGGCCTTGTCGGCAGCCACCTCTTCAAAGGAGGGGACCTCCAACTTAGGATAGGTGCACACGCCTGGGTGGCGGGCGGCCACACAGGTACCACGAACATCGGTGATTTCTTCTACTGGGGTGCCGGAGTCAAGGCGGGACAAAATCTCTACTGAGGCCCGCTCTCCCATCCCATAGGTCAGGATGTCTGCCTGGGAGTCAAATAGGATGGAACGGCGTACTTTGTCCTCCCAGTAGTCATAGTGGGCAAAGCGGCGCAGACTGGCCTCCAAGCCGCCGATGATGATGGGGATATCACCAAAGACCTCCCGTACCCGGTTGGAGTATACTACGGTGGCGTGGTCGGGGCGCAGCCCCGCCCGCCGTCCAGGGGAGTAAGCATCATCGTGGCGGCGCTTTTTGGCGGCGGTGTAGTGGGCCACCATGGAGTCCAGGTTGCCGGCGGAAATCATCACCGCCAGGCGGGGCCGTCCCAGGGCGGAGAAGGATGATGGGGTGCGCCAGTCGGGCTGGGCCAGAATGGCCACCCGATAGCCCTCATCCTCCAGAAGACGGCCGATAATGGTGGGACCGAAGGAGGGGTGGTCCACGTATGCGTCTCCAGTGATAATAAGGACGTCATAGTCGTCCCAGCCCCGGCGGGCCATGTCCTCCTGACTGACGGGGAGGAACAAATCGCGGTCAAAGCTCATGGTATGCCTCTTTCCTGTTTGGTTTGGGTGTGGGCCTGGCCGGATAGGGATTTACAGCTGGAGCAGGATACCCGCCACGGCGGAGGCCAGGATGAACACAATGGGGTGAAGTTTCTTGAGCGGTGTCCACTTCATGCCCACAAAGACTGCTCCGGCCAGCAGGAGGGAGGGCCAGGAGATGGCCGGGAAGCTGTTGGGTGAGAAGTTGTCAGCTATGGTGAACACAGAGAAGGCTACACTCAGGCCGGCGGCAGCGATGAGGGCAGTGGAGGCGGGGCGCAGTCCGGAAAAGACGGCCTCAACTGTCCGGCTGTGGCGGAATTTCTGTAAAAATCCGGCGATGATCAAAATAACGATGATGGACGGAGTGATCAGGCCTAAGGTAGCTACTACTGCGCCTACGATGCCACCCAGACCGCCCATTTCGGAGGCGCTCCCGATGTGGAAGCCCACATAGGTGGCCATATTGACCCCCATGGGGCCTGGTGTGGACTCAGAGACGGCGATCATGGTGGTGAGCTCCTGGTTGGTGAACCAGCCCGTGCTCTCACCCATGTGCTGGAGGAATGGGATGGTGGCCATACCGCCGCCCACAGAGAATAGGCCAGTCTTGAAAAATTCGTAAAACAGTCTCAGAAGGATCACTGTCCCTCACCTCCTTCCTTCTTGGGACGGAGCAGGGAAAGCAGCCAGCCCGTTACGCCGGCCAGTACGACCAGAATGGCAGGGGAGGAGAGGAAACTCAGCACTGCACCGATTGGGGTGGCAGTGTCCAGGGGCAGCAGGCTGCCAACCTCTGCCAGAGCCAGAACCGCCAGAAAGATACACACGGCAGGGGCATTTTTCAGAGTGCTTTTTCCCAGCTTCAGTACACTGACAGCAATTAGGGCCACCACACAGGCGTTGATGCCGCCCAGGGCGTGCTGCACCAGGGGGGAGTCAGCAAAACTGCTGAGAAATGCGGCGATGAGGGTGATGATGATGAGAGAGGGGAACACCAAGCCCAGGGTGGCAATAATGCCTCCGGGGATGCCCCGATATTTGTGTCCAACAAAGGTGGCCGTGTTCACGGCAATGATGCCGGGAGTGCACTGGCCAATGGCAAAGTAGTCAGTAAGCTCCTCTTCGGTGGCCCAGCCCTTCTTCTCCACAACCTCACGCTGAAGGATGGGGAGCATGGCATAGCCGCCGCCAAAGGTGCAGACCCCAACTTTGGAGAAGGTCCAAAAGAGATCGCAGTAGAGATTCATAGTGTTCATAAGATCCTTTATTCAAATCGATTTTGTTGGGCGCTTCGTTGGTACAAGCCCCAGATCACTCGCCTGCGCCGCAGGCGGAGAAATCCCCTATGTTATTTCAGACTTTCCAGTTCCTCCATCCACAGGGCGGATACAGCGTCACTGGGCATTCTCCAGTCACCGCGGGGAGACAAGGTGACGGATCCAACCTTAGGACCGTCGGGGAGACAGGAACGCTTGAACTGCTGGGTGAAGAAGCGGCGGTAGAAGTTGTTCAGCCACTTTAGAATGGTGGCACGGTCATAGGTCCGGCCCAAGGCATACTCCGCCAGACGGAACACCTTCCGGGGCGGGAAACCCCAGCGGACGGCGTAGTACAGGAAGAAGTCGTGGAGCTCATAAGGGCCAACCAGGTCCTCTGTCCGCTGGCTGATCTTCCCCTCAATGGCGGGGAGCAGCTCCGGAGAGACGGGGGTATCCAGGATGTCATCCAGCACAGCGGACAGCTTGGGGTCTTCACTGCCCTTGTCGTCGGAGATGAAGGAGACCAGGTGGCGCACCAGGGTCTTAGGGATGCCAGCGTTGACGGCGTACATAGACATATGATCCCCGTTATAGGTGGCCCAGCCCAGAGCCAGCTCAGACAGGTCGCCGGTGCCGATGACCATACCGCCAGTCTGGTTGGCGATGTCCATGAGCACCTGGGTGCGCTCACGGGCCTGGCCGTTTTCAAAGGTGACGGAGTGGTCCTCCATGGACTGGCCGATATCCCGGAAGTGGACCTTCACTGCCTCACCGATGTCGATGCGTTTCAGGGTGGCTCCCAGACGTTGGGCAAGCTCCACAGCGTTGTCCCGGGTGCGGTCGGTGGTGCCAAAGCAGGGCATAGTGACGGCGATGATGTCGCTCTCCGGCCGGTCCAGCAGCTTCATAGCCACGGCGGTGATGAGGATAGCCAGAGTGGAATCCAGTCCGCCAGACAGCCCTACCACGGCGGTGCGGGCCCGGGTGTGCTCCAGACGCTTTTTCAAACCCAGAGCGGCAATCTTCAAAATCTCATTGCACCGCTCTGCCCGGTCCTCCGCGTCGGCGGGGACGAAGGGGTTGGGGGAGACGTACCGGGTGAGCTTTGTCTCCCCAACCTTCAGGTTGAAGGAGACCCGGCTTACGCCAAGGCAGTGGGCCTCCGCCATGGGGTTCCGGGCAGGGGGAGTAAAGGTGGTGTTGCGGCGGCGCTCATAGGCCAGGCGCTGTACGTCGATCTCGCTGATGGTGAGCCCGGCGGCAAAGCGCCGCTCGGCCAGCAGGGAGCCGTTCTCCGCGATGATATTGTGGCCGCTGAACACCAGGTCGGTGGTGGACTCCCCCTCCCCGGCGTCGGCGTACACATAGCCGCACAGCAGGCGGCCCGACTGCCCCGCCACCAGATTGCGGCGGTAGTTCGCCTTGCCCACTGTCTCATTGGAGGCGGACAGGTTCAGGATCAGGGTGGCGCCCGACCTGGCCAGGGCCGTGGAGGGGGGCTCCGGCGCCCACAGGTCCTCACAGATCTCCACCCCGATGACCAGATCGGGGATCTCCTCACAGGCCCAGATCAAACGGTCGGACAGGCACACCTCCTGACCGCACAGAGTGATCGAGTCGTCTACATCCTTGCCGGAGGCGAACCACCGCTTCTCGTAAAACTCCCCATAGTTGGGCAGGTGGATCTTGGGGACCAGACCCAAAATCTCTCCCTGCTGGATCAAGGCGGCGCAGTTGTACAGCTTGCCGTCCCACTTGTTCCGCACCGGAAGCCCCACGGCGGCCACCAGATCCAGATTCCGGGTGGCCTCCAGGATCGTTTTCAGGCCATCCTCGGCCCCACGGAGCAGGGTGTCCTGTAAAAACAGGTCGCCGCAGGTATAGCCGGTGAGGCACAGCTCCGGCAGGCACAGCACCCGCACCCCCTGCTGGTCCGCCTCCCGCATCATGGTAAAGATCTGCTCCGCATTATAATGGCAGTCCGCCACCCGGATCCGGGGGGTGCCGGCTGCTACTTTGACAAATCCGTCCCGCATAATAAAATGACCTCCCTTGAGTCGTTCATTCAGCACAGCTATCATACTCTAAACGGGGCGGAAAAGCAAGACAGACCGGTGGAAAAACACAGGAGTGCAGGGCTGGAACGGCATGGAAAAAGCAGCCGGGAGCGGCCTCCGCACAATGCAGAGCCGCTCCCAGAATGAGACCCAAAGTACGTTCGCAGATTCTTGAATCAGTGGGCCCAGAGTCCGATATTGAAAGTGATGAGTACTGCGTTAAAGAAGTCGATGAACATTCCGCCTACCATGGGGATGGCGAAGTAAGCCACGGGGGAGGGACCGTACTTCTTGGTGACTACTTGCATATTGGCCATGGCGTTGGAGGTAGCACCCATGGAGAAGCCGATAAAGCCGGCAGTCATCACGGCTGCATCATAATTGCGGCCCATAACACGGAAGACGATGAAGTAGGAGAAGAGTACCATCACGACGCACTGAGCGATGAGACAGAGAATCATGGGCAGGGCCAGATCCACCAACTCCCACAGTTTCAGGCCAGCCAGAGCCATAGCCAGGAAGATAGACAGGAACATATTGCCCATTGTGTCGATTTCCTCTGCGGGATATTCCACTTTCATGCCGTCCATCACGTTGCGGACTACCACAGCTACCAGCATGGCACCGATGTACCCGGGGAAGGTCAGTCCAGTCAGGGCGGTCAGCCAGGTGCTGACCTGATTGCCGATGCCCACGGCCAGAAGAAGAACCATGAAGCCTTTGACAAAGCGGGGGCTGCTGCTGGAGAAAGTCTCATCCTCGCTGGCGATATCGGTAGCCAGGATCTCAGTGCTGGAGGAACCGGTGCGGAGGGAGCTGTTATCGGGATGGAGCCCATATTTGTTGATGAGGCGGCGGGCAGTAGGACCTCCCATGAGAGAGCCGGCCACCAGGCCAAAGGTGGCAGCGGCAATGGAGACCACGCTTCCGCCGACTGCGCCGGCGGCCTCCAGTTCAGGTCCGTAGGCTGCTGCCGTGCCGGGGCCGCCCACCAAGGCGATAGAGCCGCAGCCGATGCCCAGAAGTGGATCCTTGCCGAACAGGGCCATGATGCCGCCCCCCAGGAAGTTCTGAACAGGAATCATGGCAACAGCTACCAGCAGACAGAGGACTACCGCCTTTCCGCCCTTCAGCAAGGCAGGAATACTGACGGTGAAGCCAACAGTAGTGAAGAACATAATCATAAAGACACTTTGTAGGGTGTCATCAAAGGTGACGGAGGCGACTCCAGAGGAGTAGAGAATGCAGTTTACGATGGAGAAACACAGGCCGCCTACCAGGGGAGCGGGGATACAGTAGCGGTTCAGGAAGCTGATCTTGCTGGTGATCACACCTCCCAGCCAGAACAGGAATGCGCCCAGTGCAACGGCGTGGTACATATTCAGACTGATCTCGAGCATAGTTGTACGGTCCTTTCTCTCTTTGATTTGGCTTTGCAAAGCATTTCCGGACACCTGCTGTCCACACACAGGAACAGCTTTGGCAAGTCAGAAAATACAGCATTTTGACGAAGCGGTCAAGGCATATTGCATAAAGAAGATGGTTGAAAACGCTAAGAAACTATTAATTACTCAAAAAAATACAAAAAACTTCAAAAAAATACATGAGAGAACTCAAGCTCCAGATCTCAAACGGGAATGCGAAAGGCGGCGCGGACGAATATCGTCCGCGCCGCTGAAAAAGATGATATGAAGGGCGGTCAGCTCTGGTTCTGGGCCTCCACCAGGCGCACACCGCAGTATTTCTCCCGGAGCTTGGGCTTTTCGATTTTTCCGGTGGGATTGCGGGGGATGTCGGTAAAGATGATCTTCCGGGGGCGCTTGTACCGGGGCAGGTCCATGCAGAACTGCTTGATCTCGCTCTCGGTGCAGGTCATACCCTGCTTAATCTGGATGATGGCGGCAGCGATCTCGCCCAGCCGCTTGTCCGGCAGGCCGATGACGGCCACGTCATGGATTTTTGGATGGGAAGCGAGGAAGTCCTCGATCTGGACGGGGTACAGGTTCTCGCCGCCAGAGATGATCACATCCTTCTTCCGATCCACCAGGAAGATGAAGCCGTCCTTATCCTGGCGGGCCATGTCGCCGGTGCGCAGCCACCCGTCTTTCAACACCTCTGCGGTGGCCTCCGGATTGTGGTAGTAGCACACCATCACGCCGGGACCCTTTACACACAGCTCACCCACGCTCCCCTGGGGAACGGGCTGGAGCTGCTCGTCCACGATCTTGACCTCCCAGCCATATCCAGGTACACCGATGGCTCCCACCTTGTCGATGTGGTCCATGCCCAGGTGGACACAGCCCGGGCCGGTGGACTCGGACAGGCCATAGTTGGTGTCGTACTTGTGGTGGGGGAAGTAGTGCATCCAGTGCTTGATGAGGGAGGGAGGTACCGGCTGGGCGCCGATGTGCATCAGCCGCCACTGGGAAAGCTGATAGTCCTCCAGCTTCAGGTCCCCCCGGTCCAGGGCGGCCAGGATGTCCTGGCACCAGGGTACCAGCAGCCACACGATGGAGCAGCGCTCGGAGGAGACGGCCTGGAAGATGGCCTGGGGGGAGTTTCCTTTCAAAAGGACTGCCTTGCTTCCGGTGAACAGAGAGCCGAACCAGTGCATTTTCGCGCCCGTGTGGTACAAAGGCGGGATGCACAGGAACACATCTTCATGGGTGGTGGCGTGGTGGATGGCCTCCATCCGGGCAGACTGGGCCAGGGCGTGGTGTTTGAGCAGGATGGCCTTGGGAAAACCAGTGGTGCCGGAGGAGTAGTAAATGGCGGCCTCGTCCTCGTCATCGATGAGCACCTTTGGGGCCATGCTGGAGCAGTTGGCGGTAGCCCGGTGATAGTCCTCAGCGAAGGAGGGGCAGGTGTCGCCCACAAAGAAGAGGAGCATTTGCTGAGAGATTTTTGGCACGATGGCCTCTACACGGCCGATGAATTCCGGACCAAAGAAGAGAACATCAACATCGGCCAACTTAAGGCAATAGTCGATCTCATCGGAGGTGTAACGGAAGTTCAGCGGTACTGCGATTGCCCCTGCTTTCATAATACCGAAGTAGATGGGCAGCCACTCCAGGCAGTTCATCAGCAGGATAGCCACTTTCTGTCCTTTTCGGATCCCCCGATCCAACAGCATATTGGCCACCCGGTTGGCCTTCTCGTCAAAGACAGACCAAGTGATGGCCCGGCGGTACGGGACAGAGGAGGTGGGCTGGATCAGTTCGTACTCCTTCCAGGTGACCCGCTGGGCCTCCTGGATCTCGGGGTTGATCTCTACCAGAGCAATCTCCTCACCATATAGCTTGCTGTTACGCTCTAACAGATCTGTAATTGGCATGGCCGTCAAATCCTTTCAGACGGGGAAATCCCCGAAGCGCTTTATTGGTTTTACTCGTTAAAGTATCATAACCCAGAACAGGAGGAATGTCAAGGCTGTTTTCCCGATTTGCCGGCGAAAAAATTTTACGGAAAATTCAGAATTCCCCGTTTGACCTTAACACTTTAATGTGTTATAGTATATAGCAATACGGATCGGCCCGATCTATCTGCGGGCCGGAAGGGAGGAGATGTCATGGCAAAGGCAGAGCGCCGGGAGCGGAATACCGCTTTGTATGAGACGATCCTGAAGCTGAGGGATCTGGAGGAGTGCCGCCGGTTCTTTGAGGATCTGTGTACGCCTACGGAACTGCAGGCTATGGAGCAGCGCTTCGATGTGGCTGTCTACTTGCAGCAGGGGTTGGTCTATCTGGATATTCTGGAAAAGACAGGAGCGAGCAGCGCCACGATCAGCCGTGTGCGCCGGGCTATGTTGGAAAATGGTGCCGGCGGTGTAGTGCAAAGCATCATCGTCCGGGAGGGACTGGACAAAACGGAGCCGTCGGAGATGTGATCCAGCTCCAGAATATAGAATATAGGACCTAGTTTTGTATTTTGTTAGGAAAGCAGGGGAAAAGAATGAAACAGCTGATGCTGGGCAACGCGGCTGTTGCCCGTGGACTTTATGAGGCAGGGTGTGGTGTGGTTTCCAGCTACCCCGGAACTCCCAGTACTGAGATTACCGAGGAGTGTGCCAAGTACGACGAGATCTACTGTGAATGGGCCCCAAATGAGAAGGTGGCCATGGAGGTGGCTTTCGGGGCCAGTTTGGCGGGGAAGCGGTCCTTCTGTGGGATGAAGCACGTGGGGCTGAATGTGGCTGCCGACCCACTGTTCACCATGAGCTATACCGGAGTAAATGGCGGTATGGTCATCGGCGTGGCAGATGACGCAGGGATGCACTCCTCTCAAAATGAACAGGATTCCCGCCACTATGCCCGGGCGGCCAAGGTTCCTATGCTGGAGCCATCCGACTCCGGTGAGGCCCTGGCCTTTGCCAAGCTGGCCTATGAGCTGTCTGAGCAATTCGATACCCCGGTGCTGCTGAAGATGTGCACCCGGGTGGCCCACTCCCAGTCCATCGTGGACACGGCGGAGCGGGCGGAGCGGGAGACGATCCCCTATGAGAAGAATATCGCCAAGTATGTGATGATGCCTGGCAATGCCAAGCGCCGCCACCCAGTGGTGGAAGAGCGCACCCAGAAGCTGGCCCAGTGGGCGGAGACCGCCCCGGTGAACCGGGTAGAGGAGGGCACTGATCACAGGATCGGCATCATCACGTCCTCCACCAGCTATCAGTATGTGAAGGAGGTCTGCGGCGATCGGTTCCCTGTGTTGAAGCTGGGCATGGCCTGGCCTCTTCCGGAGCGTCTGATCCGGGATTTTGCTGCCACGGTCGATCTGCTTACTGTGGTGGAGGAACTGGACGGCTTTATCGAGGCCCACTGCCGGGCGATGGGGCTGGCCTTGACGGGCAAGGATGTGTTCCCCTGCATCGATGAGTTCTCCCAGAATCTGGTGGCGGAAAAGCTGGGCCTGCCGGTCCATGCGGGGAGAAAGCTGGACGACCAGATCCCGTCCCGGCCCCCAGTCATGTGCGCCGGCTGCCCCCACCGGGGACTGTTCTACACCCTGAATAAAAATAAATGTACGGTGCTGGGCGACATCGGCTGCTACACTCTGGGTGCGGTGGCCCCTCTGTCCGCCATGGATATGACGCTGTGTATGGGTGGCTCCATTTCGGCCATCCACGGCTTCAACAAGGCTCGGGGCGTGGAGAGCGAGCACAAGACGGTGGCCGTCATCGGCGACTCGACCTTTATGCACTCCGGCATGACTGGCCTGGCCAATATCGCCTATAACCAGTCTAACTCCACTGTCATTATTCTGGACAACTCGATTACCGGCATGACCGGGCATCAGCAGAACCCTACCACCGGCTACAATATCAAGGGCGATCCCGCCGGGAAAATCGATCTGGAAGCCCTGTGCCGGGCGATGGGCTTCCGCCGTGTCCGGGTGGTGGATCCCTATGACCTGAAGGAGACCGATCAGGCGGTAAAGGAGGAACTGGCTGCCGACGAACCCTCTGTCATCATCAGCCGACGGCCCTGCGCCCTGCTGAAGTATGTGAAGCACAAGGCATCGCTGAAGGTAAATACAGACAAGTGCATTGGCTGCAAGAGCTGTATGAAGATCGGCTGTCCCGCCATCTCCATGAAGGAGGGAAAGGCCCATGTAGACTTTACCCAGTGTGTGGGCTGCGGCGTGTGCCAGCAGCTGTGTCCGGTGGGCGCCTTTGAAAGCACTGGTAAGGAGGGCTGAGAGATGGAAACCAAAAATATTATGATCGTGGGCGTGGGCGGACAGGGTTCCCTGCTGGCCAGTAAGCTGCTGGGCCATCTGCTGATGGAGCAGGGCTATGACGTAAAGGTGTCCGAGGTCCACGGGATGTCCCAGCGGGGAGGCAGCGTGGTCACCTATGTCCGCTACGGGGACAAGGTGTGTTCCCCGGTCATCGACCAGGGGGAGGCAGACTTCATTGTCTCCTTCGAAGTGCTGGAGGCTGCCCGCTGGCTGAGCTACTTAAAACCTGACGGGCAGATCGTCACCAACACACAGCAGATCGACCCCATGCCAGTCATCATCGGGGCGGCTCAATACCCGGAAAATCTGGTGGAGAAGATGAAGGCTGCCGGAGCTAAGGTGGACGCCCTGGACTGCCTGAAGCTGGCCGAGGAGGCGGGCTCCTCCAAGGCGGTGAACCTGGTGCTCATGGGGCGGCTGTCCCACTACTTCGACCTGCCGGAGGAGGCGTGGATGAAGTCCTTGGAGGCCTGTGTCCCTGCAAAATTCCTGGAGCTGAACAAGCAGGCCTTCCAGCTGGGAAAAAACGCTTAATTCGATTCGGAGTTAGGAATTAGGAATTGGAGGGCGGAGATGGGAAGCGTTCTGCTGGTGGGTATGGGCGGCGCTCTGGTGGCTGTGGGCCGCTATGGGCTGAGCCTGCTGCCCTGGCGGGGAGACTTTCCCCTGCTGACCCTGCTGACCCTGCTGACCAATCTGCTGGGGGCCGTCCTCATCGGCTTCATCGCCGGACTGGCAGGCCGCGGGCGGCTGAATACGTCTGGAGCCCTCTTTTGGAAAACCGGCGTGTGCGGCGGTTTCACCACCTTTTCCACCTTCTCCCTGGAGAGCCTGACCCTGCTGGAGCGGGGACGGTGGCTGCTGGGCGGGAGTTATATGCTCCTGAGTATGGCGCTGTGCCTGCTGGGGGCGGCCCTGGGGCAGAGGCTGAGCCGGCTTTAACATCATGATTCGTCTGGACTGCTGTATGTTCCTGGTCCAGGCGGAAAACTCCGCAGATAGATCTATGAATTCTTTTTGATCCTTTTTCTTGAAAGAAAACGGATGGATTCTGAAAGCGAAGAGAGATGATCCCCATGGAACGATATTATCAGCCTGAGATCGAGTGTGCCAGCCAGGAGCAGATCCGCGCTTGGCAGGACGAGCGCCTGGTGAAGCAGGTGCGCAATGTGTGGGACAACGTACCCTACTACCGCAAAAAGATGGCGGAGAAGGGGTTGACCCCCGATGACATCCAGGGTGTGGCCGACCTGCACAAGCTGCCGTTTGTCACCAAGGCTGACCTGCGGGAGGCCTATCCTTGTGGACTGTTGGCGCGGCCGATGAAGGACTGTGTGCGTATCCACTCGACTTCAGGTACCACAGGCAAGCGGGTGGTGGCCTTTTATACCCAGCATGACGTTGACCTGTGGGAGGACTGCTGTGCTCGGGCCCTGGTTGCGGCCGGCGCCACCGATGAGGATGTGTGCCAGGTGTCCTATGGATATGGTCTCTTTACAGGTGGTGCTGGCCTCCATGGCGGAAGCCATAAGGTGGGGTGTCTGACCATCCCGGCCTCCTCAGGCAATACAGAGCGGCAGATCATGTTCATTAAGGACCTGAATGCCACCATTCTGTGCTGCACTCCCTCCTATGCCGCCTATCTGGGTGAATCTATGAAGGAGTTGGGGATGACACAGGATCAGATCCCCCTGAAGGCGGGCATTTTTGGGGCGGAGGCCTGGAGCGAGGAGATGCGTCAGGAGATTCAGAATACGCTGGGCATCAAAGCCTACGATATATACGGCTTGACGGAATTGTCCGGTCCTGGCGTGGCCTTTGAATGCTCTGCCCAGTCCGGAATGCATATCAATGAGGACCATTTTATCGCCGAGATCATCGACCCGGATACCGGCGAGGTGCTGCCAGAGGGCAGCAAGGGCGAGCTGGTATTCACCTCCATCACCAAGGAGGCCTTCCCCCTGCTGCGCTACCGCACCCGGGACATCTGTATGCTCACCCGGGAGAAATGTTCCTGCGGACGCACCCATGTGAAGATGTGCAAGCCCATGGGCCGCTCTGACGATATGCTCATCATCCGCGGTGTGAATGTGTTCCCCTCTCAGATCGAGACGGTGCTGCTGAACCACGGCTATCCAGCCAACTATCAGATTATTGTGGATCGAGTGAAGTCCACTGATACCCTGGATATCCGGGTGGAGATGACCCCTGAGATGTTCACCGACAACCTGGGCGAGATCGACCGCCGGCAGAAGGAACTGGTGGCCGGCCTGCGCTCTATGCTGGGTCTAGCGGCAAAGGTCACCCTGGTGGCGCCCAAGTCCATTGTCCGCAGCGAGGGTAAGGCGGTGCGCGTCATTGACAAGCGCAAGATTTAAGGAGGGAAAACCATGAGCATCAAGCAGATCTCCGTTTTTGTGGAGAATAAGCCGGGGGCCCTGTACGGACTGACCGGGGTGCTGGCGCAGAACGAAGTGGACCTGCGAGCCCTTTCTCTGGCTGAGACCAGTGAGTTTGGCATTGTACGGATCATTGTAGACAATCTGTACCAGGCTACTACGGTGCTGAAGGATGCGGGCTATGTCCACAGTCTAACCCCCGTGGTGGGGGTGGCGATCCCTGATGTGCCCGGTGGGCTGAATAAGGTCCTCCAGGTCCTCACTGATGCCCGGGTAAATGTAGAATATATGTATGCCTTCCTGGGCGGGCACGATGTGGCCCGGGCCTATATGATCTTCCGGGTGGCAGATGAGGGTGCAGCTGAGGCTGCCCTAGCTGCCCGGGGCATCCGGACCCTGGAGCAGGAGGAAATCGAAGCCCTGTGAGAAGGACCTGAC
Organism: Lawsonibacter sp.; assembly: GCA_037257225.1. Lineage (GTDB taxonomy): Bacteria > Bacillota > Clostridia > Oscillospirales > Oscillospiraceae > Lawsonibacter. Next base: position 5,140 of record JAYCWP010000045.1, on the reverse strand, counting down.
GAGCATCTTTGTAAAATTCCCAGAAAAGAAAGAAACCGCGTTGGCAACTGCCGACGCGGTTCACTTTTATCTTTTAGAGGGTGAATGTTTCCACATCCGGGGCGGCGGCAGAGAAAAAACGGAGCATCCCGAAGCCGCATCGACTTTCGATTCGGATGTGCCTTACTTGGACGTTAGAGTCGAAACAAAGTTTCACACAATGTTCTTTCTCTTCCTGTTCACTCAAGAAAAGGAAGAAAGCTTGTCCAGGCCCAGCTTCAGGCGGCGGACGGTCTCCTCACGGCCCAGGATGTGGCAGATCTCTACGGCACCGCCGGGGGTGACCGACTTGCCGGCAGCGGCGATGCGTACCGGCCACATGAGCAGGGCATTTTTGACTCCCAGGCCCTCAGCCAGACCAACCAGGCTGTCGTGGATCATGGCCTCGCTCCAGCTGGGCAGGTTGGCCAGCATCCCGATGGCGGCGGAGAGCATTTCACGGGAGGAGTCCAAGGTGGACTTGGACTTCTTGTTGGCGAACAGGTTCACGTCATAGTCGGGCAGGGTGTCAAAGAAGTCCACCTTCTCGGGGATGTCAGTGAGCTTCTCGCACCGGGCCTGGAGCAGGCCGGCAATCTTAGCTGCGTCCAGCTTGGGATCCTTCACCGCCTGGCGGATATAGGGCTCGGCCACCTTTGCAAACTCCTCTGGAGCCATAGCACGCAGATACAGAGCGTTGAAGTGGGTGAGTTTCTCAATGTCAAAGATGGCGGGGGACTTGGACACACCGGTGAGCTCAAAGGCGTCCACCAGCTGATCCAGGGTAAAGATCTCCTGCTCTGCCAGGTCGCCCTTGGGGGACCAGCCCAGAAGGGCAACATAGTTCAGGATGGCATCGGTGAGGAAGCCCTGGGCCTTCAGATCCTCATAGGAGGGGTCACCGTGGCGCTTGGACATCTTATGCTGGGCGTCCCGCATGACGGGGGAGCAGTGGACGTAGGTGGGCACTTCCCAGCCGAAGGCCTGGTACAGCAGATCGTACTTGGGGGCGGAGGACAGGTACTCACTGCCCCGGACCACATGAGTGATGCCCATGAGGTGATCGTCGATTACGTTAGCAAAATTATAGGTGGGCAAACCGTCCCGCTTGATGAGGACCTGGTCGTCCAGAGTCTTGTTCTCTACGGTGATGTCGCCGAAGATGGCATCGTGGAAGGTGGTGGAGCCCTCAGCAGGGATTTTTTGACGGATGACATAGGGCTCACCGGCGTCCACTCGAGCTTGGGCCTCAGCAGGACTCAAAGTGCGGCAGGGATCCTCCGCCCGGGCGAATTCTCCAGCGTCCTCCTCGGACTCAGTCTTTTCACAGAAGCAGTAGTAGGCGTGGCCCTTCTCCACCAGGAGCCGGGCGTACTTTCCATAGGTGTCCCGCCGCTCCGTCTGGATGTAGGGAGCGACCGGGCCGCCCACGTCGGGCCCCTCGTCGTGGTTCAGATGGCACTCGGCCAGAGTGCGGTAAATCACCTCTGTGGCGCCCTCCACCTGTCGGGTCTGGTCAGTGTCCTCAATGCGAAGAATGAATGTGCCCTGGTTGTGCCGGGCGATGAGCCAAGTGTACAGAGCGGTGCGCAGGTTGCCAACGTGCATATAGCCGGTGGGAGAGGGGGCGAAGCGGGTGCGGACCTTCCCCTTTGGGATCTTGGCCTCCATCTCCTCAAAATATGTCATGTCCAGTGCCATACTGTTTCCCTCCATCCCGGCGCAGCGCGCCGGTTTCTCTTGGTATGATGCACTATTATAGTGGATTTCCTCCGGTTTGACAAGGGGTGAGCAGGTGGTCCTTATTTCTGTTTGGAAAGATAAAACATCGCGCATAGAAGATCTCAGAACATTGGATCAAGCAGAAAACGAGATCACCATTTGAAGATGAAATGTGGATTTCTTATATCATGTAGAGATAATAACTTCGCGCACAGAGGGAATTGTACTCTCTCTCATAAATAACAGCGGGGAAATAGAAACTGTAAAAAGCAGATGCGATTGGTCCGTATCCAAGTGGTAGTCAGGTTGCCCTGGATTTGGCGAATTGGGACTTTGGTTGACAGAAAAACGATTCCTTTCAACTAAAAACGACAGATCTGTGATAAAGAATGGGGGAATTGGAGGGAATATAGGGCACAATAACCAAAAAACTGGGTAAATTTTTACAAAAAAAAGAGCCGGGAATGGTTTGACAATTGGTTACGAATATGTTACAATTCGGTTACAACATGAAAATCGCATTAAAATCTCAAGGAGGAATTCCATGGCATCCGAAAAGCTCCCTCTTTCCTATAAAGGACACCCCCTGCGTCGGAAGGATAATTTGCTCTACTACGGCACAATGGCCGAGAAATATATCATTATGCTCCAGATCCTGTCCACTAAGAAAGTGGATGATCTGGAGGTAGCCACTAAAGTGAGCGTTCAGCTTCAGCTCACTGACCCGGATTTGAAGAGCCGGGATCGTGTGGTCAAGAAAAGTGAAAAGGACAACCTATACGCCGCAATGGACGTAGCTGCGGTCTGGCTGGATCGGGCGCTGAGCGGTAAATAAGCCCCCTCATCCCTGAACAAACGATACTGTGTAAAGAGAGAATGGAGGAACCCCACCATGCACCTGTCCAGAGCCCTGACTGCGAAGCTGGCCGCCTGTATTCTGGCGGTCACCGCTGTGATCACCCCTTCTTTTGCGGCCTCTGTGGGCACTGTTGTGAGCGATGCCGGCTTGAATGTCCGGGCTGAGGCCAGTGCCGATGCTCAGGTTCTTACCACCTTGTCCAGCGGGACCCAGGTGGATGTGCTGAGTACCACCGGAGACGGTAAGTGGCATAAAATCTCCTGCAATGGGACTACCGGTTTTGTAGCCGGTGACTATCTAAAGGTCACTGAGGAAAAAATTTACGGCCAGGTCGTGGCAGGTCCATTGAACGTCCGCTCCGGCCCTAGTGCCAATGCAGAGAAAGTGGACTCCCTGACTGTGGGGACCATCGTGGAGATTGAGGAACTGATTGGCGGCGCCGGTGGCTGGTATCAGATTGAAGGCGGCTATGTGAGCAGTGACTATGTAGCACAGGTGGATGCGGCGGTGGCCTCTGCATCAGGCAAGGGCAGTGAGATCGCCAAATATGCACAGCAGTATGTGGGCTACCCCTATGTCTATGGAGGCTCTAGCCCCCGTGGCTTTGATTGTTCTGGCTTTGTGACCTATGTGTGCAAGCAATTTGGCCATTCCGTCAATCGTACCGCCTCTGCGCAGATGGACAACGGTACTGCCGTCTCCAAGAGCCAGCTTCAGCCCGGCGACCTGGTGTTCTTTAACAATGGCAACAGCCGCAAGCGGGCTACCCATGTGGGCATCTACATTGGTGGGAACCAGTTTGTCCATGCCTCTACCCCCACTGTGGGCGTCATCGTCAGCGACATGAACTCCGCCTATTACGGCACCGGGTTTGTGGGCGCGCGGCGCTTGGCCTAAGTCTGCTCTAGGACATAAGACATAATAGATATGATCAAAACAGCGGCAGAGTCTATTGCTCTGCCGCTGTTCTTTCGTGTCATAAATAGAGCCCCATCTTGTGGATGGGGCTCTATTACTTTGCGGTGGCTGGATTCAGCCAGGAACGTTTTCTGCCGGGTCGTGGGAGCTCTGGGAATCGGCCTGTTTGGCTTCCTCCACCTGTTTTTCCCGCCCAGCCAAGCCCTGGAGGACCTGGATGGCATAGTCAATGGCTGGGATAGCCCGGGCAGAACAGTACTGACGGACTTGCTTCAATTCGTGGATCGCATTCTGAGCAGTCATAAGACACGCCCCCCTCTCCATTTTTTTCTATTGTAGCACGGGTGGGGGGCAGTGCGCAAGGGCGGCGAAAAAAATATATATTTTATCCTCTGCCGCTCAGAAGAAGCAGGACTACGGCCAACGCCAATAGGCAGCAGGCAGTAGGGCCGCCAGGGCGGACAGCTCCTGTAAAGGGAAGAAGGACTGCTGCGGCAGCGGCGAGTCGTCCCAGCCATAGCAGTTGTTGCCTGTTCCGCACGGTCAGTACTCCTTCCGCTCTGTGACACGACAGGAGATCAGGAAGGAGAGTGCCAGACCAGCCAGGGCAATCAGGGGGAACAGGATGAATCCCACTGCGGCTTGGCTGGGTTGGAGTCGGTTCAGGAAGGATAGATCCAGAATGTTGACCTTAGCCAGTAGGAACAGCAAAATAAAGGGAAGGAAGGTGACGGCGAACAGGAATGGGCGGGCCCGCTCCGGTCCCAGCTGGTAGTTCAGAGGGAGCATCACATCCACGATGAACAGGGCAACGCCCAGGGAGGCCAGCTGGGCGCTGAGGCTTTCCCACAGGTCGGCGGAGCCGGTGAAGGAGAGCAGGACGGCGGAGACCGCCCCGATGGCTGCTACCACCAGAAGAAGCAGTAGGACAAACAGATAGCGTCCCCCTACAATCTGCCGGGGGGAGAGGGGGAGGGTGTGGGCATACCGGTCCCACCGGGCGAACTCGTCATAGGAGAAGGCGGAAATGGGCAGGATCATCAGGATCACCACGCAGAAGGTGGTGACAAAGGTGAGGTCGAAGATGCCCAGCAGGGCCATCCCCAGATAGCCCAGCAGGAACAGAACATATAGTCGCAGAGTCTTTCGCAGCACAAGAAAATCCTTCCAGATCAGTCCACGCACAGGGACTCCCCCTTTCCAATCAACAGCATGATGTCCTCCAGAGTGGCTGGATCCACCATCAGGCTGGGGTATTTCTTCTGAAATGCCTCCCGGTCGGTAGTGAGGCCCTCACAGCCAAAAGTACCTCTCCGTACCCGCAGCAGGTCACCGGGCTCGATAGCAGCCAGATCGCTGACGGAGAGGCCTACTCGGCCATAGTGATCCAGCAGCTCATCCTTGGGCTGGCACAGGGCGACCCGGCCCTGGTGGAGGTAGGTGATGTAGTCCGCCGCTTTCTCCAGGTCGCTGGTGATATGGCTGGAGATGAGGATGGCGTGGTCCTCGTCACAGATGAAATTCAAAAATTCGTCCAGGATCTCGTCACGGACCACCGGGTCCAGACCAGCGGTAGCCTCGTTCCCATTAGCACAACCGGCGCAAACCCGCATAAATACGGGA
>JAYCWP010000044.1:0-33917 GCA_037257225.1 Lawsonibacter sp. | reverse complement strand
AACCATGTCTCCTTTTATATACTTTTCAATTTGCGAAACTTATTGTACCTTATCACAGAAAATCCAGCAGTTTCAAAGATTATCGGCTGTCTCTTAGTACATGCCGCCCCTCATGACCCGCAAAAACAGGGGTTTCCACGCTACTCTGTGTAACTGTACATATCCCTGTATTTGCAAGCGGTTCGGGGGTTTCCTCTGAAATCCCGTATTTTCAAAATCCGCCTAAATCTACGCAAGTCTGCATAACTTTCGGCGCAAATGGTGTAGAAATTGGTGTACGTCCAGCCACTTGCTATATTTGCATTTTCCGGGCAAAGTCAAAGGTTTGCCGCTGCCTGGTCGAAGGCTCGCTTCACGATATTGTAGTCCGTATGGGTGTAAACATCCAGTGTCACGCTGGCGTTGGAATGCCCCATAAGATACTGAAGACTTTTGACGTCGATGCCAGCCTGCTGCATATTCGTGCAGAAGGTGTGGCGCAGCACATGAGGCGTCACCTTGGGGAAATCCCCGCCAAGTGCCCACGGATGCTTTCGCTGAAGGCCCCGCATGAAGTTCTCCAGATGCATGGCTACTTTGGGTCTCCCAGCCTTATCAAGGAATATAAATCCTGTGCAGCCATCTACCAGCATTTCCACCTTGGGCGAGGCGCGGTTCTTTAGGATGCGTTTCAAGGCCATATACACTGTGTCCGTCATGGGAATGGTTCGAATACCGCTCTTGGTCTTGGGACTGCTGATAAAATAGGGCTGGTTTGCGGTTCTGGAAAGCTGCCGCCGCACATGAATGCAGCGACGGTCAAAGTCAAGATCGCTCTTGGTCAGCCCATACAGCTCGCTGACACGGAGACCTGTCCCCAACAGGATCACCACATCGTCATAGTAACTGCCGCCGCCGTATTCCATAAAGAACCGAAGATACTGTTCCTGCTGTTCCCGGCTCAAAGCTGTTCGCACATAGGCGTCACGGGGAACCACATCGGACAGTTTGAACTTAAACGGGTTCTTTCGCAGAATGTCATCGTCCACAGCCATTTCAAAGGCTGGGCGGACCACACACTGCATCACACCGATGGTGTTTTGTTTATACCCACGGTCATGCAGAGATACAAACCAACTTTTTGCGTCAGACAGTTTCACATTACGGATCTGCTTCTTCCCAAACGGGTCTTCCCGGATACGATTGATCACAGAATCATAGGCCCGGAAAGAATTTTCTTTCAGACTCCGCTTTAAGTTCATATACCGGGTAACAAGTTCAATCACCGTCATCTCTCCGGCGGTATAGTCGATCCCGTCCACTGTATCACGCTGAATATCGGCCTCTTTTTTTCGTAATTCCTCGAGGGTCTTGGCATAGACATACCGCCGCTTCTTGTGAATATCGGTGTAACGGAACATATAGTGGCCGTCATTCCGCTGGCTTTCGCCGGTTTTCAGAATACGCCCCTTCTGATCTCGGCGCTTTTCAGACAAAATCGTCCCTCCTCTCCTGAAAAGCGCTCAATAGGCTATTATGATTATATCATATCAGCCATGGAAGTTCTACTTATCAAATCGAATATGCAGACTCCAAATATTTCTCGAACGCTTTTCTCTTGATCAACCGCTTGCTCCCATTCCAGAGTACAAACGGACAATTCTCATCATTGGTCATATCCCGGAGTTTGTTCACCCCAATCCCAAAGTAGGCTGCTGCTTCCTCCAGACTGAGATTGACCTTCTCCCAAACAGGAACATTCTCAGACGGCATCAATCTCACCGCCCCCCTGTGACGCTAATGACGGTAATGACGGTTCCTCCCCGGCGGGGGCTATATCGTCATTTGCGTCATTACTGTCATCCATCGTTTTCTGGGAAAATGTGATTCCCCTCCGCTTACTGCTCCTGTGATTGCGGTAGAGGATCCCATATTCTCTCTCCAGCCTCGCTGTCAGCGTATTGAGTCTCCGTGTCAACGCATTGGGCTCATTCGTTAGACTGGGATCGATTTCCTTGATTAGACGCATCAACTCTGTTGCAGTACCTTCCCAGCAGCCACCGTCCACAATCTGAGCGATGACCTCCAATACTGGTTCAGGAGGCTCCTGTATCGCATCCAATTCCTTCCGAACCAGTTCCCAGATACAGCGTTCTCTGTTAAAGAAAAGCACATACCGCTGGCCAGGCATATCACGGACACTCTGCTCCAGGAAAACTTCATTCTTTTCCCGGTGCAGTAAAAATGCCCCATCCGCAGCCCCCAACAGGCCGTTGGTCCCAGAAATCTGATTGAACGGATTTTCATCTTCCGTTTGCTTTCGGGTATGATGCACTACAATCAGCGCAACGTCATGTGCATCCGAAAAAGTCTTCAATGGCGTGATCGTCTCATAATCGCATTTATAACTGAAAGATGCCCCGGTATCCTCGCGGATCCTCTGTAAGGTGTCGATCACAATCAATCTGGTCTCCGGGTGATCAAATACAAAGTCATGAAGCTGTGGGATCAAGGCCTCTCCCCGCTGCTCTACCTGGAACAGCAGGTGCAGGTCATCCCCGGCCCATTCCGTGCCAAACATTCTCACCAAACGTGCTTGTAACCGTTCTCTGGTATCCTCCAATGTCATATACAGCACGGTTGATTTCCGTGTTGGCATTTCCAGAAAGGGAACTCCTTCCGCCACGCTCCAGCAAAGTTGAGTTGCAAAAAAGGATTTTCCGATTTTCGGAGTGCCGGCTAGGATATAGGTGCCGGTGGGCAGCATTCCTTCTACTACTATGGGCTTCGAGGGTAACTGCTTGTCCAGCAATTCACCCGCAGTCATAATTTCATGTTCAAACATCGTTACGAACTCCATTCATATCAAAAATCAAAACTATCTGCCATGTAATGGCCCGATTGCATCCTCACCGGTACGAATCGCTGTGTCAAAATCCTCCAATAGGCCGGAGGGCATAGAAACCACGTTTGCATCAGAGGGGCAGATCTTCTTCGCCGTGGAGAACTGGAAATCAAAGAAGTAATTGCTTTCCTCACCGTTGAGATCTGGCTTGCCGATTCCGTCCAGTTGGAAGAGATAGCCTGGCAGCGTGGTCACGGGACACCCGCAGCGTTCGTATAGCCACTTTTGAAGTTGGAAACTATAATAGCCGTCCAGGATTGCCTGAAGCAGCATGATTCCATGCCGATCCAGAGTCCCATAGTAAAAGGTATTGCTAGGCGTAAAGCGGATCAGTCGGCTATGGGGATTCTTCGCATGACGCACGATCCGTTCTGCCAGGGCCCAATCATCTCCAAGAAGGAGATTGCCACCGAAATGAAGATTTCTGCCGATTTCGGACAGTTCAAACCGATCACGCAACAGCTGCTCCGTTTCTGTATTCCAGCGCATATTGCGATCTCCTAAATAGTAGGCGGGATAGTAGGTGTATTCATCTGCAAAGATCCCGGACGCCCGTGCGGACTTGTTATCCTTGCCAGATTTCTTATCCAGGTGATAGGTACTGTAGTAGACCAACTTCTTGCCCCTGGCTGCATCCTGCGATTTACCCGGCATCCATACGGCTCCAAGTTTTATGGCAGCCAGCAGACAGGCTGCATTCCTGTGCAGACGATGGGTTCGCCGCCAGTTTCCCTGCCCATCCTTTGGGGCCAGAAGATGCTGTCGGATCTGCGCCGCCTGATTGGGAGAGAGATGCTGAATCTGTCGCAACCCCGCCTCGGTCAAACTCAGAGAGCGGACCACATGGCGCTGCTCTGCCCGGAATATCCGTTCCTTCAGATACCCTGCCCGGACCAATTCTGTAACCACTCTGCGATTATAATCGTAATAGCCTTCCATCCACCGTACCAAAGAGATTGGAACCTCTCCGCAATATCCCACAAATAGCAACAGACGAAATCCGAACTGCCCAACTTGCAATTTCATTTTGAATACCTCCTTCGCACCAACCAGACCACTCCTCCACCACCTTGATCCTGTCCACACGGACCACCTTTTACAGGCTGCCCAGTCCCCCACACGCCTTTTCTCACAGCAGTAAACATCCCCAAAGAGGCTGCCTGCGCTGGCACGTATCTTTTATACCAAGCAAACCCACACGCGGTTCAGCCATCCGCCCGGAATCCCTTGCAAATCAAGGCTTTTCCACTCCAATACACCACCGAAAATGTGCAGCTTCCCTAAAACAGATTTTGGTATCGTTTTTCATGGCTATTGCTGCATGATTTCGGTGCCACTCTTCCAGCACTCCGGATAACGCTTCAACCACTCTGGGAACTGCTCCGGCGTCAGGATCCAGATACGGGTACTGTCACTCTCTCCACGGTGGCTGCACTGAAAGGCCGAGCAGAGGGGCGAGGTGTCGTTGACCAGAAATGCCGCTTCCAGCACATCCTGACAGTGCTTCAGTTCCAGATTATCGTGGTCAATAAATCGGTGGCTGCGACTGATGTCATAGATATGTTCATAGACCAGCACACAGGTACGGAACTTTGGGAGGAGTGTTTCCTGATATTCCCGCCGGATCGCATCCCGAAGCAGACTGGCGAGAAATCGGGAGCGATCTCCATCTGCGCGCTTCGGCAGCATCGCCGGCAGGAGCAGGGAGAGCCAGCCTTCTGTTGTGAATTCCACAGAGGTGATGTCCTTCGCTTCCCCGGATACAGATGTGGCGCTTTGACGACCAGTAAGTTCTGCGGCGGCATACTGCCGGAGTCGGATGGCTGCCATTTCCGCAGACTGGACCGCTTCCAAAAGAGCCTGTTCCTTTTTTAATCCATTCATCATGATGTCACGTCCTTTTTCTATTTTCCTAGAAGGAAGATGCATGGCCTTCGATTTTGGATCATTCCGGGTTCCTCTTGTCCAAGATTCCAGGTCATCTTCTCTGCCCCCTCATTAAAGCAGGAGAAAAAGCGGGGCAGAACACAACCCAGTTTTGAGAAATTTTTTGAGAAAATCTTTCCGCCACATTTCCTTTCATAATGAATGTAGAAATCCCCCTGCCTTTGACCACCCTCAAAACAAAAAATGACGTATAGCGTAGACTTTCCTGAACCAAGCCAGGGGCTCGATTACATTCGCTCTACGTTATACGTCATGAAAAAAATAATGGTGAGATAGGTCTACGCTGTACGTAATATTTCTATCAAAGCACCGCCGGAAGCCGGAGTACAAATCGATTCCCGCCAGCCTGATGTTCCTCCACCCACACGCTGCCGCCGTGGACCTCCGCGATGGCCCGGACCAAGGCCAGCCCCAGACCAGTGCCGCCCAGCTCACGGGAGCGGGCGGTATCCACCCGGAAGAAGGGCTCAAAGATCCGCTCCCGCAGCTCCGGCGGGATACAAGGTCCCTGGTCGGCCACGGAGATGACCATATCGGTTCCATCCAATTCCGCACAGAGCCGTACCTGTCCGTCCTCCGGTCCGTACTTCACCGCATTTTCCACCAGATTGAACAGCGCCCGGCGGAGCAGCTCCCTGCTGCCTGTGATGGTGCCGGGAGCAGCGTTCACCAGAAGGACGGAACCTTTGTTGCTGGCCAGAGGCGCAAAGTCCCTCTTCTCGTGGAACAGACCGATCCGGGTCTTTAGGACTGCCAATGGCGTGCAAAATTCGTGGGCGGTATTTTGGGAGAAGCTGCGCTGCATAACAAAGGCTTGGCTCAGCCGCCGGGACAGCTCCTGAAAGGACTACGCTACCCTTCTACTTCTCTTGCCGAGAATATTTGAATATGACATACTTTTTGGGTGCCGTCTGATTTTCCTTTCCACTATGTATGGGGGGATTGCATCCTGTTGACACATTTTTGACAGAAAAACGGAGCACCCGCTTTTTGCAGACACTCCGTTTGAGGGGACAGAACTTCACTTTTGTATTGGTTTCCGCAGTCGGCATATTCCTTCCGCCTCGTCCCGCTCTTTCAGCAGAGGAGCCAGGGCAGAAAAGAATTTGAACGTTCTGCTCATTCCACCTTCATCATGCGGTATCCAACGCCAATGTGGGTCTGGATATACTGAGGAGAGCCGGGTTCCTGCTCCAGCTTCTTTCTCAGGGTTGCCATAAAGACTCGGAGGGATGCGATATCGTTCTCCCAACTTCGCCCCCAGATCTGCTGCGTGATAAAGGTATGGGTCAGCACCTTACCCACATTCTTACACAACAGGCACAGCAGCTTATATTCACTGGGTGTCAGGTGAAGCTCTTGTCCGTCCAGAAAAGCGCATCCAGCCGCATAATCCACCTTTAGCTCTCCGTTGGTAAAAACAGCGTCTGTATTCATGACTCCCGCCTGTTGTGCATCCAGACGGCGCTGGGTGACCCGAAGCCGGGCCAGTAACTCTTCCACAGAGAAAGGCTTTGTTAGATAGTCATCGGCACCGGCGTCCAGAGCGTCGATCTTATCCGTATCCTCGCTCCGGGCGCTGATGACGATGATGGGGAGATTGGACCAGGTGCGTATCCGACGGATCACCTCTACGCCGTCTATATCCGGAAGGCCCAGGTCCAACAAAACAATATCCGGATTATGTGAGGATGCTTCCAAAACTGCGGACTCCCCATTGATTGCAGTCAAGTAACGGTAATCGTGGGCTTTCAATGTGGTGGTAATCAGGCTGCGGATGGCTGGATCATCCTCAACCACTAAGATCAAAGGCTTATTCATGTAATTCTACCTCCCCTGCTGGTACTGAAAATGTGAAAATGGCTCCATGAGGGCAGCGATCGGCCACGGTGATCTCCCCACCGTGTGCATTGACGATGGATTTGCACAGGGCCAGACCAAGTCCCATGCTGCGGCGGCTGTCTGCAATCTGATCCGATGCGCTGTAAAACATATCGAAGATGTGAGGCTTTGCCTGCTCTGGTACTCCCGGTCCCGTATCAGAGACAGATATCTCGATCCATGCTCCGCAACGTTTCCATTCAATATCAATCTCTGTGCCAGGGGGGGTATACTTGATGGCGTTGTTAATCAGATTGATGAGGACCTGCACGATCAACTTAGCGTCAATCTGGGCCAGAAGATACTCCTCGCTGCTTTGAATATGCAAATCATACTCCACATATTTGCGGTTGATATGACGCAAAGCTTCCGCCACGACCTCATCGATCAGCTCCGTTGAAATATGAAGGTTCATCCTGCCGTCCTCCAGCCGGCTGACAGACAAGAGATTTTCTACCAAGTCGATCAGCCACATGGCGTCATCATAGATGTCTGTACACATCTGTTCTTTGGTCTTGGCATCAAACAGGTTTCCATTAGAGAGCAGATTACTTGCATTTCCGGAAATTGAGGTCAGCGGGGTTCGTAGGTCATGGGAGATAGACCGGAGCAGATTGGCGCGAAGCTGTTCATTCTTCGCCAAAATCGCAGCAGCTTCCTTTTCCTCTAGATTTTTCTGGTTCTCCATGGCCAGAGCGCATTCGCCCAGGACAGAAAGCAGGATGCTTGTCTCAAAGGAATCCAATGGATCATCCGCTGCGGCGATGCCCATGACACCATATACAATATCCCCGGTCCGGATGGACAGGTAGATACAACTGGCGTCCGAAAAGGTCTCCGTTCCTGCGCCTGCCCGCTTGTTGTTGATGACGACCCATTGAGCCACATCCATTTCTTTTTGTGTGGTATACCGTGCGGCGGAAGATGTTTCGAGATCTGTCAGGAAGATCTCTGGAACCGCCAGCTTGCCATTTTCCATCGGATATACGATAATATCCCGCCGGAAGATCTTCAGTAACTGCTTTGCAGTAATAGAAAGGATCTCTTTATAGGAACTGGCTTTTTGGAGTCTCTGGTTTGTTTCAAACAGCAGCTTCGTACGCCAAGCCACCTCCGCAGACCGTTTTGCGTGCAGCTTGAGCTTGGATGCCAGAGAGCCAGTTATAAGTGAGGCAAGAAACATGACCAGAAAGGTAACTGGATACCCGCTGTCATAGGCATGAAGGGAGAAACGGGGCACTGTAAAGAAAAAATTGAAAGTCAGAACACTGGCAATGGATGCAATCAAGCTGCAAACAGAACTTTTTGTGGAAATAGAGACTAACATCACGCCCAAGATATAAAGGGTGATGATATTGGCTTCCGTGAACCCCCAGTGGTAAAACAAAAGCCCAATCAAGGTGGCAAGGACAAGGATCATTGCGCTTTTCAGCAGATCCAGAATGGAGATGCTGGGGGGATGTGCAAACTCTTTACGCCGTGCAGAGAAGTGATGATCCACTCCGCTGTCGGGGATGATATGAATGTCCAGCTCCGGCATCAACTCAATCAGCCGCTCCGTTAAAGACGGCTTTCGAAATAAGGCATGATGGACGCCGCTTCGGCCAAGTACGATTTTTGTAACGCCTGCCATGCGGGAAAATTCTGCGATTTGGTAGGCGACATCGTCTCCATAGACTGTTTCGATGGAAGCACCCAGCTGCTGCGCCAGATGGATATTGGATTGAAGTCGGTCTTTATCATCTTTTGCCACCCACTGGAAAGCTTTTGTTTCTACGAACAACGCTGTAAAGCTGCACCGAAAGGCTCCGGCCATGCGGGCCGCAGTACGGATGATCTTCTCGTTCGAAGGAGACGATGATAGGCAGACCAGAATATGGTCGTGGGACAGGTACTCTATTTTGTCCTGTGGTCCACGGACAGAAAGGGCAGCCCGGTCTGCACAGCGTCGAAGGCCGATCTCGCGTAAGGCGCTCAGCTGCGCTACGGTATACCCAGCCAGCAGATCTGTCCTATCCTGTTGGAGGAGACGCTGCTGAAGCAGCTCCGGCTCCATATCAACAAACTCTACCTGAGCGGCACGATCAAAAATCCGGTCTGGTATTCGATCCGGCACAGAGGAACCAGTCACTGAGGAGATCGTTTCCTGAATACTTTCAATGTGAGAGATATCCAGAGTCGTATAGACATCGATTCCGGCTTTCAAAAGCTCTTCAACATCCTGATAGCGCCGCATATGACGGGCTTCATCTGCATTCAGGTGGGAGAGATCGTCGATTAGAATCAAGTCTGGATGACGCTTCAGGCAGGCATCCAAATCTAATTCTTCCTCCATGCAATCATTTCGGGGCATTTGTCTACAGGGCAGCCGCTCAAGCTGATTTGCAATCGCCCCTGTTTCAGTCCATGAGTCACAGGAAAGCGCACCGATGACAACATCTGCACCTTCCTGCTGCATCCGCTTTGCTTCCTGTAGCATCCGATAGCGTTTCCCAGTCCCAGAGAAATAGCTGACGAAGATCGAGAGCTTTCCCTGTTTCTTCTCAATGGTTTGTCTTGATGTTGTCGGCGCCATGCAACTCCCTCCCTTCAGGTGATCCTATTATAGCATATTCTCATCACTGCTGCCCACAGAGCCGATGGATCAATTCCAGCATATATGGACGGGATTCATCGTTCTTCCATAAGATCTGTTGACGTGTCGAGTCTTGCTCCAGCATTCTTAGTTCCACTGTACCATCTACAATATCAACAGGCTGCGTAGGCAAGGTGATATTCTGCCCCCGCGCAAGAGACATGGTAGTGTGAACAGACACGATTACGAGATCAACGGAACCACGGGCAAGGGCATGGGTGAGTTCCTGCTCTTGCCCAAGGACTAAGGAACTATGAAGTTCAGGATATTGGCAGCTAAGTTCTTTTAAGATGGCAGAAACGCTAGGAACAGAATCCAATTGGGAGGTGCCGATTCTTATCTCGGAGATCACATCTGGGTCATTCTCACTATTTTGCAGTGTTGCCAGCCAGTTATCCAGTTTTGACATAAGGAAATACCCAAACACGGCAACTGCGGCAAAGCCGCCCAGCAGTACAAAGGCTTCCATCCTGATCCCTCCCGTATACAGTAAAGAATCGGCTGTTTCTTATATATGGAAACACTTTTGGATATCCCGCTGCGTCCCCATGACAAGGGTGGTGCTGTGGGCGGGCAGGCAGGTGTCAGGTTCGATGACAGTCATGGAAAATTTCCCATTCTGTTTGATCGCCATGATATTGACATGGAACCGCTTTCGGACATCCAACTGCCCGATGGTTTTTCCGACCCAGTTGTCCGGGACCTCTACCTCGAAGATCGCATGGTCATCTCCCAGAGCGATATAATCGAAAATGTGATCGGAGCTATATCGGATGGCCGTCCAGAAAGCCATCTGTTTCTCTGGGTATACCACCTCATCGGCGCCATTACGAAGCAGAAATTTGGCCTGTACATCCCGAGCAGCACGGGCGACCACCTTTTTTGCCCCCAGTTCTTTCAGCAGAGAAGCAGTTTCCAGAGAACTTTGAAAATTGTCCCCGATGGCAACGATACACACATCGAAATTCCGTACACCAAGGTCAGCAAGAAAGTCCTCACTGGTGCTATCTCCGATCTGTGCGTTGGTTACGAAGGGCAGGACAGCATTGACCCGCTCTTCGTTTTTGTCTACAGCCATGACCTGGTGGTTCAACTCGTTCAGCTTCATGGCGATATGGCGGCCAAAACGGCCCAAGCCGATCAAAAGAATCGTTTTCATAAAAATCCTCCACTCATAATGATGGGTTTATCCTACGGTGATCCGTTCCTGAGGCAGACGGGCAGTTGTGCCTAAGGTGTTGGAAAGTGCGGCAAAAATCAATGTAAGACCGCCAACTCGTCCAAAGAACATCAGTGCGATCAGAATAAGATGAGAGATGCAGCTTAATTGCGGCGTGATGCCCAAAGAAAGGCCAACTGTTCCAATGGCGGATGCTGTTTCAAATAAGCAAGTCAGGGCAGGTAGTCCTTCGATCCGGCTGATGACCAGGCCGCCGGTCAAAAACAGAACCAGATACATCATCATGATCGTAGCGGCCTGCGAGACGGTTTCGCTGGAGATCCGCCGGTTGAAGAAGTGAGGGTCTGACCTGCGCCGGAACACGGCAAAAGCACTGGCCAGCATCACAGCCAGAGTTGTTGTCTTCATTCCGCCTGCGGTGGAACCGGGCGAGCCACCGATCAGCATTAAAATAGTGATCAGGGATTGTCCGGTTTCGCTCATGGCGGTGAGATCCGCTGTATTGAAGCCGGCAGTTCTGGGTGTGACCGATTGAAAAATAGAGAGCAGGAACCGCTTTCCAATCGGCTCCTGAGAAAACTCAAAGAAGAAAAAGTAGACTGCGGGGAGCACGATGAGAGCGCCGGTCACCGTCAGGATCACCTTGCTCTGCATTCGGTATTTTTGGAAGTGCAGCCGGTTGGTGCGGATGTCCTCCCAGGTCAAAAAGCCGATGCCGCCGACGATGATGAGCAGTGCGATCACGATGGGGACCACAGGATGCCCCGCATAGTCTGTCAGGGATGAAAATGGGGTCTTTACACCCATCAGATCGAAGCCCGCGTTGCAGAATGCGGAAATAGAGTGGAACAGGGCGTACCATGCGCCTTGTACGAGCCCAAATTCCTTGCTGAATACAGGGAAGAGGAAGGCAGCCCCGATGAGTTCAATGATCAAGGCAGATTTTAGAATAAACACGGTCAGCCGTACGATCCCGCCGACCTTTGGCGCTGCGATGGCCTCCTGCATGGTGCTGCGCTGCATAAGACCGATCCTTCTGCCTGACAGAATGGCAAAAGCGCCGCCTACTGTGACAACGCCAAGACCGCCGATCTGGATCAGCAGGATGATTACAAACTGCCCAAAATTGGACCAATAAGTAGCGGTATCATGCAGTACCAGCCCCGTTACGCAGACAGCTGAAGTCGATGTAAACAGCGCATCCAGAAATGGAGTACGGACGCCTTGTTGAGAAGAGATGGGGAGCATCAGCAACAGGCTTCCCATAAAAATGACCAGTGAAAACCCGACAATGATGATCCGAAACGGGGACTTATTGTTCTTTTGGAAAAACTGCCGCATAAGCTTCCACCTTTTAATATGCCTTTATCGTTTCTTTACACCCATTATCCACATTCTTTCTAAAGGGTGTATTAACAAATTAGTGAGTATATTAAGATGGCATTAAGGCGGACGCTTTTTCGACTGGGAGAGGTGGGGATAAAACAATGTATTTTATCAGATCAAGTTAAAAAAGAATCCGATGGGAAATGCAACGGCAGCGGTAAACAGACAGACTGCAATCAGGGTAATTAAAGGAAGCCCGATAAAGATTATTAAGAAGCCCAAGAAATGGTGATGAAACAAAAATCGTTCGATCTTAGCGTCTGCCCGGATTTCAAAGCGAGAGAGCCGCTTTAAGAGTGTGAACATATATGATCCCTCCTTACGGCACCTATGATAACGTACAGAAGCTAAAATCGGGACAAAGATAACGGGAATGGAGTTAAGGTTAAATTAGTTTTTGGGTTAGCTCAAGTTAGTGCGATGTCTTGAAAACGCAGAAGCAAAATGATAGGTGCTGTAACCAGTCTGCTCTGTCATGAAAGCTGGTATAATGCTACTCATCTCAAATAATCGCAATCTATTTTTGCAGTACGCTTTTCAACATTGAAAAGGAAATGGCCGGGACCGGTGAGGACACTGGTCTCGGCCATTTCACAGGTAACATCTGTGAAAAAGAATGATAGAAAAATCAGTTGTCTTCTGATGCCCTCAAACCCATTGCCTCGGCAATATCCAGATTGACGCCGAGAACATTGACCGTCTCTTCACCGAAGATCCCCAGAAGTTTCCCCTGCGTGTTGTCTTCCACGATTTGTTTCAGGGTTTCTTCACTCAGGCCAGAGGCCCCCGCAATGGCCGGGATCTGGATTTGTGCAGAAGCGGGAGAAATGTGGGGGTCCAGTCCGGAGCCAGAGGCCGTCACCATGTCGGTGGGGATGTCCTCCCGCTTGATGTCTGGGTTTGCGGCAAGAAACGCTTCAATGTCTGCATTTACCCGCTGGATCAATGCAGGATCAGATGGCGCATAGTTATTGGAGCCGGTGGCTACCCCGGCGAAGGGACTGCCGTCGCTGTAATACTGCTTTCCCTGTGCGTCCTCATAATAGGTATTGTAGTGATAGGCGGAGGGACGGCCTTTCATAAAATAGGGCGCTGTAAACTCCTGCCCGATGTATTTCGCGCCGACAGCCTGATTGCCGGTATAGACCAGACTGCCTCCGGCCTGCTCCGGGAACACCACTGTGGAAATACCGGTGAGCAGGACGGGGAAGACAAGACCGCAGAGAAGCAGCAGAACCAAGGTCACACCAAACGCCTGACGCAGTCCGTGAAAGAACGCCGTATGATTGGATGTTTCATTCATCGTTAGGGACCTCCTTAGATACCCAGTAATGCCAAAATGGGAGCGATAAGCAGATCAATGAGCTTGATCCCAACAAAGGGAGCGATGACGCCGCCCAGGCCGTAGATCAACATATTCCGTCCGAGCAGTTTGCCGGAGGACATGGGACGGTATTTGACGCCCTTCATGGCCAGCGGGATCAGACAGGGGATGATGATGGCGTTGAAAATCAGAGCCGAGAGGATGGCGCTGTTCTGGGTAGCAAGCCCCATGATGTTCAGCACCCCAAGCTGGGGGATCGCCGCCATGAACATGGCCGGAATGATGGCAAAATATTTGGCGATGTCGTTGGCAATGGAGAAGGTGGTCAGGCTGCCTCTGGTAATGAGCAGCTGCTTGCCGATCTCCACCACTTCCAGGATCTTGGTCGGGTCGCTGTCCAGATCTACCATATTGGCAGCTTCTTTGGCCGCGGTGGTGCCGGAGTTCATGGCAAGGCCCACATTGGCCTGAGCCAGCGCAGGGGCGTCGTTGGTGCCGTCGCCGGTCATGGCCACGATCTTGCCCTCAGCCTGCTCTTTCTTGATCACGCTGATTTTATCCTCCGGCTTGCACTCGGCGATAAAGCCGTCCACGCCGGCCTCCTTTGCAATAGTGGCGGCGGTGAGAGGGTTATCGCCGGTGCACATGATGGTTTTGATGCCGATGGCCCGCAGGCGCTCAAAACGCTCTGCCATGCCGGGCTTTACGGTATCTTTTAGGTAAATGACACCAAGGATCTTGTCGTTCTCACATACTACCAAAGGCGTGCCGCCCAAGGAGGAAACCTGTTCCACAATGGTGTGAAGATCAGAGGGGATACCGCCGCCCTGCGCCTTGGCATACTGCTCAATAGCGTCCGACGCGCCCTTGCGGACCTGTTTGCCATCCGGCAGGTCCACGCCGCTCATGCGGGTCTGTGCTGTAAATTCAATAAATGCGGAGCCGGGGATCTCCTGACTGTCATCCCCCATGCGCCGGGCCAGTTCCAGAGTAGACTTGCCTTCCGGCGTGTCATCGTGGAGACTGGTCAGAGCGGCGCAGCGGAGCAGTTCCTTACGGTCAACCCCTTCTACCGGCAGGAAGTCCGCCGCCAACCGGTTCCCGAAGGTGATGGTGCCGGTCTTATCCAGGATCATGGTGTCCACATCGCCGCAGGCTTCCACCGCTTTGCCGGACATAGCGATCACATTGAACCGGGTGACCCGGTCCATGCCGGCGATGCCGATGGCGGACAGCAGGCCGCCGATGGTGGTGGGGATCAGACAGACCATCAGGGCAATCAGCGTGGACAGCGGCAGCTGGACCCCACAGTATTGGCCAATGGGGTACAGGGTGACGATCACGATGAGGAAGATGATAGTCAGGGAGACCAGCAGGGTGTTCAATGCGATCTCGTTGGGCGTCTTTTTTCGGGAGGCCCCCTCCACCAGCGCGATCATCCGGTCCAGAAAGCTGTTGCCGGGATCGGAGGTAATGCGGATCTTCAGCCAGTCGGATACTACCGTAGTGCCGCCGGTGACGGAACAGAAGTCGCCGCCGCTCTCCCGGACCACCGGAGCGGATTCGCCGGTGATGGCGGATTCGTCCACGCTGGCGATGCCCTCGATGACCTCACCATCGCCGGGGATGACCTCTCCGGCTGCCACCATCACCACATCGCCCTTCTTCAACTCACTGGAGGAGACGATGGTCTCCTCTCCGTTTTCGTCCAGACGGTGGGCCTCAGTGTCCTTCTGCGTCTTTTTCAGACTGGCGGCCTGAGCTTTGCCCCGGCCCTCCGCCACGGATTCGGCGAAGTTGGCAAAGAGCACGGTCACCAGAAGAATGACAGAGACGATCAGGTTGTAAGTACGAAGGCTGCTGTCCGTTTCTCCGAACAGCCCCGGTACGATGGTCAACAGCAACGTGATGAAAAAACCGATCTCCACCACGAACATGACGGGATTTTTGATCATATATCTGGGGTCCAGTTTTTTGACTGCTCCAAGGAGCGCCTGCTTCAGAATCTCCGGCGTTAGTAGTTTTTTATTTTGTTTCTTGCTCATATCGAAAAGTCCTCCTTAGCCCCAAAGTGTCAGGTGCTCCGCAATGGGGCCCAATGCCAGCGCCGGGAAGAACGTCAGCGCGGCAAAAATGTAGACGACAAAGACTAGAATCACAGCGAAACTGACAGTATTGGTTTGCAGGGTACCGGTGGATTCATTGACATAGTTTTTCTTCATCAGCGACCCTGCGATAGCCAACTGGATCACAATGGGCAGATAGCGCCCCAAGAACATGACAATGCCGGTGGTGATGTTCCAGAAGTATGTATTGTCCGCCAGTCCTTCAAAACCGGAGCCATTGTTGGCAGCGGAGGAGGCGTATTCATACAGCACCTGTGTCAGGCCGTGGAAGCCGGGAGCAGTGATCCCTGCCTGTCCGGCGGGGGTAGCCACCGCCAGGGCAGAGAAGGCCAAAATCAGCAGCGGATGGATGATGATGGCCAGTGCAGTGAGCTTCATCTCCTTACCCTCAATCTTTTTGCCCAGATACTCGGGAGTGCGGCCCACCATCAGTCCGCAGATAAAGACGGCCAGAATGGCATAGAGGATCATGTTCATCAGGCCCACACCCTTGCCGCCAAACACACAGTTGAGCATCATGTGCAGCAGGGGGACCAGACCGCCCAGAGGTGTTAGGGTATCATGCATATTGTTGACGGTCCCGGTGGTAAAAGAGGTCGTCACTGTGGTGAACAGCGCAGATTGGGCGACGCCGAAGCGAACTTCCTTGCCCTCCATGCTGCCCATGGACTGGCTGAGGCCGGCTTCCGCCAATGCCGGATTGCCTTGGGACTCGGCCCAGAAGCAAAGCCCCAGACCCACGGTAAACAGAATGCTCATGGCGAGGAAGATACTGCGCCCCTCTCTTCCGAATAACCGGGCTGTGAGCGATTCCCGGTGGGCAGGCAGTGTATCCGCCGGTTTCTTATTCTCCTGATGCGCCCGCCGTCCATCCTCTGCCATCTTTCCGAAGGTGATCACGCAGGCACCGGGCAGCAGCATCATGGAATAGAGTTCGATCAGATTGGACAGAATCGTGGGATTTTCCATCGGCGTGCTGGAATTGGCACCGAAAAATCCGCCGCCGTTGGTGCCCAGGTGTTTGATGATCTCCAGTGCGGCCACAGGACCCATGGCGATCACCTGGAAGGTTCCCTCCAGAGTCTCCACCACGATGTTGCCGGAAAAGTTCTGGGGCACGCCCTGCCAGACCAGAAGCAGGCCGCCCACCAGAGAGAAGGGCAGTAGCACCCGGGTGGTGATGCGGACCAGATCGGAAAAGAAGTTGCCCACGTTGTCCTTTGTTTTCCCGGCCAGCCCCCGGATGAAGGCCACGCAGGCGGCATAGCCGCTGGCGGCGGAGACAAACATCATAAAGGTGATGACCAGCATCTGGGACAGATAACTCAGCCCACTTTCTCCTGCATAGTGCTGAAGATTTGTGTTGGTCATAAAACTGATGATGGTGTTGAAAGCCAGTGTCGGCTCCATGCCCTCAATGGCATTGGGGTTGAACAGAGGGATACTTTGGATCCGCAGGATCAGATAACCGATGGCGATCATCACAATGTTGGTGCCAATCAAGGCTGCTGCGTACTGCTTCCAGTTCATTCCCCTGAGAGGGTCAATTCCCCCAATTTTATAAATCGCTCCGTCCACCCGATCGAATACCGGGTCGGCAAAGGTGTGCTTTCCAGCGGCGATATGATAGAGGTACCGCCCCGCTGGGATGACAAGAATCAAATAGATGACCAATGTCAGGACCAACTGTAACATATAAAATTCCTCCTAAATGACATCCGGATCTTCAAAAGCGCTCCGGATGTGCCAGCGCATAGACCAAATATCCGCCAAGCAGCAGTACCAGGATCCCCAGCAGCCACATATCAGTTCCCTCCTTGTCAAATATCCTGTGCATCTACCTGTTGCTGGCACCAGCGCAGTAGTGCCCATACCAGGCCGACACCGACCAGCAGTGTTCCGACCATCATGAGATCCATCATACTTAAGTCCCCTTTCTGACGTGTAAGCGGTGGAAAGCGGCCTGTACTGCTTTCCCCGCGAGATTTAACATGGTGACAAGGCCAATCAAACTTCCCGCTGCGATCAAGCGCAGGAGTAAATATTCTGACATAACATCAGTCTCCTTTTGTTTCGATTATAAGATACAGATCTGTTTTGCATCCATAGCATACTGCGCTTTGTAATAAATGGGGATTAAGGAACTGAAAACCGCATTAAGAATAAATGAACGCCACCCTGCTTATGTCAGCAGAGCGGCGTTCTCTTGCTTTTCCTGTAAACGGATGCGTTCCTGGCTCAACCCGCACTGGCTGAGGAGGGATATCATCAAATTCTTATCAAAAGCATCCGGAAGCGGATATCCGGCGATGGGGATGCCCACAATGCCCATGACGCCCTGTGTTCCACGGACGGAGAGAAACAGCCATTTTGCGTTTGGAAGCGTATGGGTGGTTGCCCCGGCGTGTTTGTTATTTCGCTGTACCCACTGGGCTATCCCAAGTTCTTCAGGGCCTATCGCAGAGAGGATCGATGCATCGTCCAGTGGCTCTGTCCGGAAAGACAGATCTGCACCGTTTCGGCTCAGTGCATAGAGGATCGGCCGGTCAAACAGCCGATTCAGTTGTTTGGCTGTGATATGCAGGCACTCCCACTCCGTCCGGCACTGCTGCAATTTTTGACTGCTTTCCAAGAGCAGTTCCGTATAGTAGCCTTTCTGTGCGGCCAAACGCGCCTGCTCCTGAACACGGGTGGCCAGTGAATTGGCGATCATACTGGAAAACAGCATGATCAGAAATGTAACAGGGTAACTGGGACTATCGGCTTGAAAAGAAAACTGCGGCTCGGTGAAAAAGAAATTGAATGCGGCAACACTGAGGAAAGAGGCGATCGCACCATAGAGATAGCCCCGCGTCCGAACGGAAGTAAGCAGTACGCCGAGGATGTACACAGGAATGATATTAGAATCGCTGAATCCGGCGTTGTGAAACAAGAACCCGATCCCGGTGGACAGCAGCAGGGAACCCAGCATCACACCGGACTCTCTCCAAGTAAAATGAAAGGTGAGGGGATGGATTATCTGTGGAGATTTCTTGTATCGGGGCTGGTGGTCTGGGATGATGTACACATCCAAATCCGTCAATTCGATGAGGCGGTCCGCCAGACTTTTCTTTCCCAACAGCAGATTCTGCTTGTGATTGATCCGGCCCATTACGATTTTCGTAACGCCGCTGACCCGGGCGTATTCTGCGATCTGAACAGCGGGGTCGCTTCCATACACGGTGGAGATCTGTGCCCCCAACTGCTCGGCGAGGCGAAGGTTGTCGCGCAGACGCTTCAAATTCTCATCAGACAGCTCTTTCGTTTCCGGTGTCTGCACAAACAGTGCCGTAAATCCGCTGTGAAAGGCTTCTGCCATCCGTGCTGCGGTTCGAATCACTTTGGCATTGGAGGGGGCAGAGGAAAGGCAGATCAGGATATGCTCTCCCGCGCGGGCACTTTTTTCGTTTCCCTCCTGCACCGCTGTATGGTTGAGCTGATCTGCGGTCCGGCGCATGGCGATCTCCCGCAACGCACGGAGGTTGTCCTCTGTAAAGAAATTGGCAAGTGCCTGCTTGGCCTGACGCTCCTGATAGACTTTTCCCACCTGTAAGCGTTTCAGCAATTCGTCTGGCTCAATATCAACCAATTCAACCTGATTTGCCCGGTCAAATACACGGTCTGGAATCCGTTCTTTGACTTCAACGCCTGTAATAGAGAATACCAGATCATGCAGAGATTCCAAATGCTGCACATTGATGGTAGTATAGACATTGATTCCGGCTTGCAGCAGCTCTTCCACATCCTGATACCGCTTTGTGTGGCGGGTGCCAGGTGCATTCGTATGCGCCAGTTCATCCACCAAAATCAGTTGAGGCTTTCTTTGCAACGCCGTGTCCAAATCGAACTCCCGCAGTATGATCCCCCGATAGTCGGTCTCTGCTGGCTGGAGCGTCTCCAGTCCATCCAGCAGCGCAAGAGTATCCGGCCTGGCATGGGGCTCTACATATCCCACAACAACGTCGATCCCCTCTTTTTGCGCCTGATGGGCCGCTTCCAACATGGCGTATGTTTTGCCGACGCCCGCTGCGTATCCAAAAAATATTTTGAGTCTCCCGGGAGCGACGGTATGAGGAAGGTGCTGCATTTCTAAGAGTTCCATAAGCGATCTCTCCTAAATGATCTATCCCAACCATATAATTATTTGCTTTGATTTTATCATAAAAGATACTATGAACGTATAAGAAAGACGGCGGTTGTATTAAGAGTAAATAAGCATATGAATATCAGCGCAAAAACTCTGCTATCTTTTTTTGTTTCAGCGGTGCATTTCTTGGGTGGGGGGTATTCCCTAAAAGATGATTGAGAGCAGATAGGCAGGTTTGTTTTGGAAAGGCAGGAGGGCGAGACGTTGCTGAACTTATTTGTTCTGGACACAGAAGGCAACAAGGCTGGCTGCTCTTCCTAACGCAAAACACCCCGATACTCAAGTGAGTATCGGGGTGTTTTTTGCCTATCAAGCGCTGAATTGGTGTAAATTTGGTGTAAATCAGCCACACCACTTACAGAAAATCCAGCAATTTCAGGGGTTATCGGCGATCTCTTAGTACATACCGCCCATATCGGGGGCCGCAGGAGCGGCGGGAGCAGCAGGCTGGGGCTTATCTGCCACCAGAGACTCAGTGGTCAGCAGAGTAGAAGCGATAGAAGCGGCATTCTCCAGGGCGGAGCGGGTCACCTTGGTGGGATCCACGATGCCGGCGGGGATCATATCGCAGTAGGTCTCCTTGTAGGCGTCGAAGCCGTAGCCGATCTTGCCGGACTCACGGATCTTCTCCAGCACCACGGAGCCGTCGATGCCAGCGTTGGCAGCAATCTGCTTCACAGGAGCGGTCAGGGCGCGGGCCACGATCTGAACACCGGTCTTCTCGTCACCCTCGCTCTCAGCCAGCAGCTTCTCCACAGCGGGGATGGCATTCAGGTAAGCGGTGCCACCGCCGGCCACGATGCCCTCTTCCACAGCGGCGCGGGTAGCATTCAAAGCGTCCTCAATGCGCAGCTTCTTCTCCTTCATCTCCACCTCGGTGGCAGCACCCACCTTGATGACAGCCACGCCGCCGGCCAGCTTAGCCAGGCGCTCCTGCAGCTTCTCCTTGTCATAATCAGAGGTGGTAACCTCAATCTGGCTCTTGATCTGACCCACACGGGCATGGATCTCTTCGGAGGAGCCAGCGCCGTTGACAATGGTGGTGTTCTCCTTGGTGACCTTCACCTGACGAGCCTGACCCAGCTGGCTCAGCTGAGCCTCCTTCAGCTCCAGACCCACGTCGGAGGAGATGACAGTGCCGCCGGTGAGGATCGCGATGTCCTGCAGCATCTCCTTGCGGCGGTCGCCGAAGCCGGGGGCCTTGACGCACACCACGTTCAGGGTGCCGCGCAGACGGTTGACAATCAGAGTGGACAGGGCATCGCCCTCCACATCCTCAGCGATGATCAGCAGCTTCTTGCCGGCCTGGACCACCTGCTCCAGCACGGGCAGCAGCTCCTGGATGTTGGAGATCTTCTTGTCGGTGATGAGGATGAGGGCATCATCCAGATTGGCCTCCATCTTCTCGGTGTCAGTGACCATATAGGGGGTGATGTAGCCCCGGTCGAACTGCATGCCTTCCACGACCTCGGAGTAGGTCTCAGCAGTCTTGGACTCCTCAATGGTGATGACACCATCGTGGCCCACCTTCTCCATGGCCTCAGCGATCAGAGTACCAATGGCCTCATCGCCGGAAGAGACAGCACCCACGCGGGCAATATCATCAGAGCCGTTGACCTTCTGGCTGTTGGCCTTCATGGCCTCAATGGCAGCGGCAGTCGCCTTGGAAATGCCCTTCTTCATGACCATGGGGTTGGCACCGGCGGCCAGGTTCTTCAGACCCTCATGAATGATGGCCTGGGCCAGCAGGGTGGCGGTGGTGGTGCCGTCGCCGGCCACATCGTTGGTCTTGGTGGAGACCTCCTTCACCAGCTGAGCGCCCATATTCTCAAAGGGATCCTCCAGCTCGATCTCCTTGGCGATGGTAACACCATCGTTGGTGATCAGGGGAGCGCCGAACTTCTTGTCCAGAACCACATTGCGACCCTTAGGGCCCATGGTGATCTTCACAGTATCGGCCAGCTGGTTTACGCCCTTTTCCAGAGCCTTGCGGGCCTCTTCGCCGTAGCAAATGATCTTAGCCATAATATATTACCTCCAATTTAGAGAAAGTGTGTTGAATTAAGGATGAATTGTGGGATACAGGGGGGACAACGTCCTTCCTGTACTCACTCCACGATGGCCAGAATGTCGTTCTGACGAACGATGGTGACCTCGTCGCCGTCCACCTTGACCTGAGTACCGGCATACTTGCTGGTGATGACCTTGTCGCCCACCTTCACGGTCATGGCAACTTCTTTCCCGTCAACCAGTCCACCAGGACCGACAGCCAGCACCTCGGCGATCTCAGGCTTCTCCTTTGCGGCACCGGTGAGGATGATACCGCCCTTGGTGGTCTCCTCGGCCTCTACCAACTTAACAACAACACGGTCAGCAAGGGGTTTGAGTTTCATAATGGGTTCCTCCTTATATGATGATTGGAATAAACAATGTTAGGTTTTAGCACTCTTTTTATCTAAGTGCTAATCACGAGTATCATAATACCCTTATCCTCTGGAAAAATCAAGACCCATTTCAAAAAATTTTTAGGAGTCCACAAGAGAATTTACTGTTTGTTCACAAAGGAACATGGAAAGTGCTAATTCTATCCCGCGCCGTCCGGTTCCGCTACGCTCGGAGACAGCTCCCCATAGCCCCAAATCAGCGCCCGCTCCACACAGCCCTCGATCCAGGGGATCGGATACTCCTCCAGCACGCACCGCTCTGGGAGCGTGGTGGACAGCCCCAGCTCCGTCAACAGAGAGCGGTCCCTTTGGAGAATCCACCGCTCGTCCGCCGGATCGGTGCGCAGCCAGAAGGTCTCAAACCGCTCCCGGTCATAGATGAGGACGATCTCCGCCTGACCCAGGTCGCCCTCGGGCACAAAAAGGAAGATCTTGCAGAAGGGCAGCTCCGCCGGCTTGGCGGCGATGAGGGCCTCCGTCTTGCGCAGCAAGGCGGAAAACAGGGCCTTCCGATCCTTGCCACGGGGGTGGAAAAACCGGTGAGAGTACAGGTCCAGCTCCAGAAATTCTGCCCGGCCGTCCGCCTCATCCGGGCGCCAGTTGGGCTGGTAGTCCTCTACCACCCGCATCAGTTTTTTGAGCATCCTCCGGTAGCCCCGGAATTTTTTGACGCGATAGGCCATGATGTATCTCCTATTTAACGCCGTACATAAACAGGTCACACTTGAGCATACCATTATATAGTTTGCGCTTCTTGTCCGCCTTCTTCCCAAAGGTACGCTCGAACTCCGTGTGGGAGGACAGCAGATACAGCTTCCAGGTCTCCGGGAACTTGGCCCATGCCTTTCCAAAGGAACGGTACAGTTCCTCCGCCTCCCGCCGCTCCATGATCCGCTCGCCATAGGGAGGATTGGTGACAATCCGGCCATACATCCCGCCCCAGTGGAAGGTGCGGGCGTCTGCCGCTTCAAACTTTACGATGTCGTCCACCTCGGCCAATTCTGCATTGCGCCGCGCCAGATCCACCGCCGCCGGATCCAGGTCTCCACCCCAGATCTCATAATCCCCGTCAAACTCCTTGTCCATCGCCTCGTCTGCCGCCCGGAGCCACAGCTCCCGGTCCACACAGGCCCACTTCTGGGCGGAAAAACTCCGGTTCAGGCCGGGAGCCCGGTTTTTTGCGATCAGGGCAGCCTCGATGGGGATGGTGCCCGAGCCGCAGAAGGGGTCGCACAGGGGATCCCGGCCCCGGTACCGGGACAGTAGCACCATAGCGGCGGCCAGTGTCTCCCGCAGGGGGGCCGCCACACCCTGGGCGCGGTAGCCCCGCTTGTGAAGGCCGGCACCGGAGGTGTCCAGCATCAGTGTGGCAGTGTCCTTCATAATAGAGAACTGGATCTGATAGAGGGCTCCGGTCTCCGGCAGGGTGTTCAGTCCGTACTGCCCTCCCAAGCGGGCTGCCACTGCCTTTTTTACGATGGCCTGACAGGCAGGGATGGAGTGAAGGGCAGAGTTCAGGCTATGTCCCTTTACCGGGAACTGGCCATCCCGGGGGATAAATCGCTCCCAAGGCAGCGTTCTGGTCCCCTCAAAGAGTGCGTCGAAGTCTCCGGCTGGGAAGGTCCCCAGCACCAACAGCACCCGCTCCCCGGTGCGCAGGTTCACATTCAGCCGCGGGATGTCCCCCAGCGTTCCACCACAGAGGACGCGGCCGTTCTCCGCCCGCACCTGGGGCAGATCCAGACGGCGCAGTTCATCGGCAGCCAGGCTCTCCAGGCCAAACAAAGTCGGGATAGCAAAGGTCAATGTTTCATTCATGCGGAAAAACCTCCCCGGCCGCCAGCTGTCCTTGTCCAATGGTCCCGCGTCCAGTTCTTCTGGCGGGGCTGCGGCCCTTGTCAGAACCAGTATATCGGAAGCAGCTGGATTTCGCAACACCTTCCGCCCATGCCAGGCCCTGTGCGGGTGCAAAAAAATGCGCCCGGAGGCGCGCGGATGCGCAGGAATCAGCCCTGTCGGGCTCAACCGGTATAAATTGACGAATTTTAACAGAAATGCGCTTATATCAGTGTGGAAAATTCCATCTGCCTATGGTATGATAATGCCACAGCAAACAGGCGGGACACACGGCTGTGACAAGCTCCGGAGCTCCCCGCACTGGGCTGAGCAACTCTGATCCATCCTACCACAAGCGGATCGATCCCCCGATCCAGAAAGGAGCCGTCTATGAAACCCATCATCTGGCTGATCATCCTGATCCTGTTCGGGATCGGAGAGGCAGTCACCGTGGGGCTCACGTCCATCTGGTTTGCACTGGGCGCCCTTGGGGCGCTGATCGTCAGCCAGCTTGGTTTGGGATTCTGGCCCCAGATCATCACCTTCATCATCCTCTCCGCCCTGTCTATGCTGCTGGTCCGTCCCTTCGCCAAGAAGTTCCTGCGGCCCAGCTACTCCCCCACCAACGCTGACCGGATCATCGGCGCCACCGGCCTGGTCACGGAGGAGATCAACAACCTGGCCGGTCACGGCTTGGTGAACATCGCCGGGCAGGTGTGGAGCGCCCGCAGCGCCGGAGAGGATGCTGTGATCCCAGCGGGCCAAGAGGTCCGCATTACCCAGATCCAGGGTGTCAAGGTCCTGGTGGAGCCGGTTCAGTCCGGCGATCCCCAGCACTGACCCGCCTCTTTCCCCTGCGTGCCCCCATATTCCGCGATCCCCGTGATCCCACCGTCATACGACAGAACAGGAGGAATAACTATGCTGGAACACATTATGAGTATGATCATCCCCGTCATCCTGATCCTGCTGGTCCTGGCCGTTCTGGCCGCCAATATCCGGGTGGTCCCCCAGTCCCGCGCCTTTGTCATCGAGCGCCTGGGCGCTTTCCAGGGCGTGTGGGGTGTGGGCCTGCACTTCAAGATCCCGTTCATTGAGCGGATCGCCAAGAATATCTCTCTGAAGGAGCAGGTGGTGGACTTCCCGCCCCAGCCCGTGATCACCAAGGACAATGTCACCATGCAGATCGACACCGTGATCTACTTCCAGATCACCGACCCCAAGCTGTACACCTACGGCGTGGAGAACCCCATGTCCGCCATTGAGAACCTCACCGCCACCACCCTGCGCAACATCATCGGCGACCTGGAACTGGACCAGTCCCTCACCAGCCGGGACCACATCAACGGCCAGATGCGCTCCATCCTGGACGAGGCCACCGACAGCTGGGGCATCAAGGTCAACCGTGTGGAGCTGAAGAACATCATGCCGCCCCGGGACATCCAGGAGTCCATGGAGAAGCAGATGCGAGCCGAGCGCGAGCGCCGCGAGGCCATCCTCCAGGCCGAGGGCCAGAAGCAGTCCCAGATCCTGGTGGCCGAGGGCGAGAAGCAGTCCGCCATTCTCCGGGCCGACGCCGCCAAGCAAGCTGCTATCCTCCAGGCCGAGGGCGCCAAGCAGGCCAAGATCCTGGAAGCTGAGGCCGAGGCCGAGGCCATCATGAAGGTGCAGCAGGCCACCGCCGACGCCATCAAACTGATCAACGAGTCCGATCCCGGTGACGGCGTCATCAAGATCAAGGCTCTGGAGGCCTTTACCGCTGCCGCCAACGGCAAGGCCACAAAGATCATCATCCCCAGCGAGATCCAGGGGCTGGCTGGACTGGCCGCCGCCGCCAAGACCATTTTCGATACCGAGGATCCCAAGGGCACCATCACCAAGACTGTCCCCAAGCAGTAACATCCGACCATACCAAACAGGGCCGCCCCGCATGAGGCGGCCCTGTTTTAAATCCGGGAGGTGCGCTATGAAACAGAAACAGAGGAAACGATGGCTGTCCCTGCTCACCGCCCTGCTCCTCCTCCCCGTCCTGGCCGCCTGCGGCCCCGGTCGGGCTGAGTCCTGTTACGGCCAGGTGACGGAGGTACAGCGGGCCCCCGACGGCTCCCTGTCCGCCCTGGTTCTGGACACCGGCGATGAGGCGCGGACGTGCGTTCTGCTCACCCCGGAGACCCATGTGGCCTCCACGGTGGAGGACCTCCTCTCTGAAGAGGCGTTCCTGGCGGATCCCCCTATAGGCACCGAGGTCTCCGTCCTCTTTGCTGAAGATCCCCCGCCCCAGACTGTCACCGGCGAGGACGGGACCCGGTACTCCGCTCAAACAGCGGATTTCCTGTGGGTGGAGGAGGCCCGGCACCCGGAGAGCCTCACCCTATCCGATGGCACGGTGCTGGAGGTGTGGGCCACCGGCACTCAGGAGAAGCAATACCGGCTGTCCGATGGGACGGTGCTGCTCCAGGAGTTCCCGCCCCAAACTGATTTCTCCAACGATTACGTTGGGAATACCCCGCTCAGAGACCTGTCCCCCGCCCTGCCGGACGGCCTCCGGCGCTATTATCAGGACCGAGGTCCCCTCTATGACCTGACAGAAGAGCTGGAGCGGGCCGATCGGGCCTTCTGTCAGGACCCGGAGAACTTCCAGCCCTTCCGGGTGGAACAGCGGGTCTCCTGGTCCGCCTCCGCCCCCGGCGCACACTACTTCCTCACCACCCTGTCCCGCACGCCGGAGCCGAGGCTCCTGGAGGAGATCCAGTGGACCGACGCCTTTGACCCCATGACCGGGGCGCACATCCCCACGGAGGAGTTGTTCTCCGCCGGACGAGACCAGGTGATCGCCGCGCTCCTGGCTCAGATGAAGGGAGTGGAAGCTCCCCTGGCCCAGGAGCTCCGGGATGCCTTCCAGTTCTCCTACCTGTGCTTTTGGCCCGATCACCTGTCCGTATGGTTCCCCGCCGGGAGCCTGCCCAGCCAGGAGTACTCCTGGGGCTGGAGCATCGGCTACGATGCCCTCTCCGGGGTCCTCCGGCCCTGGGCTGTTCCGGTGGAGGAGCCCCCAGAACTTTAAGAAATCTTAAATTGACTTCCCCCACCCCCCTGCTTACAATGGAGGCATCCTTCCCGCGCCGCGGGAAAATGGGAGAAAGGATGTTGTACATGAAAAAATTTCTCAGCCTTCTGCTGGTGCTGGGCCTGCTGGGCAGTTCCCAGGTGGCTCTGGCCGCGGAGGAGAGCCCCGCTCCCCTGCCCGGCTGGTCCCACAGCATACTGGCCGACGGCTATTCCCTGGGCCTGTTTGGGGACGAGATCAGCGTCCAGCACAGCCAGACTGTGACCATGGAGCAGGTGGAGGCCCTGGCCCGGACGGTGGGGGACAAGCTGGCCCTGCTGGACCTGGAACCCCGGCCCGCCGACGGAACCGCCCTGGTGCTGGACACCACCCGA
The DNA here is from genome assembly GCA_037257225.1 of Lawsonibacter sp. Taxonomy (GTDB): domain Bacteria; phylum Bacillota; class Clostridia; order Oscillospirales; family Oscillospiraceae; genus Lawsonibacter. Next base: position 6,647 of record JAYCWP010000044.1, on the reverse strand, counting down.
GGCGGCGTGATGAACGCCCTGTACCAGGAGGCCGCCGCCTACATCTTCCCCGGTGTGGAACAGGGCGCCGAGGCTTTTATGACCTCTGTGGGAGCCTTGGCCGGGGACGGCTCCGGCCTGCATTTAGACCGATCCTGTACCACACTGGAGGCCGCCGCCATGGCCAACAGCCTGATCCTGAATCTGTACGACCAGCAGGATGCCGGCTCCCTGGGCCTGCTGTGGCGGGCGGACAACGGCCGCGGCAATGTGCTGTATCTGCTTGGCTCCATCCACACCGACCGGAATAATCTCTACCCCTTCCACAAGCAGCTGCGGGACGTCATCCTGAACGCGGAGCAGGTCTCCTTCGAGCTGGACTTCAATGACACGGACCAGCTGCTGGAATTCGCCGCCATGCAGACCTATCCCGCCGGAGACAGCCTGGCCAGCCACATCTCCCCGGCGCTGTATCGGGCAGTGGTGCAGGCCGCTGCACAGCTTGGGATGGATGAGAGCACAGTCTCCCAGTGCAAGCCATGGGCCTTGGCCAACTCTTTCTCCTCCCTGGCTACTCTGGATGAGACCAGCAGTGAAAATGCCATGGCCATTGATCTGTATGTGAACGCCAAGGCAGTCAACGCAGGAATCCACATCGGAGCGGTGGAGACTTACGCCTTCCAAGGCCAGATCTTTGACACCCTCTCCCCAGAGTACCAGGAGCAGTATCTGGCCAGCGGACTGCTTCTGATCCTGGACCCAGACTCCATCAGCCAGGAGACCCGGGACGCCCTCACGGAGGTGCTGGGCGAGGCCGCCTTCCAGCCTGAGGCCCAAGAGGCTATCCAAGCCCAGCTGGATCAAATCGGCGCTATGATGGACAGCTGGAAAGCCCGGGATGCGGCGAAGTTCGATGCAGTCTATGGCAAGGACGCCATTCTGAACAGCGAGGATGAGCTGAACCGGAAGCTTTTTACCGGCCGGGACCCCGGTATGATCCAATACGCTGCTGACTACCTGAGTCAGACAGGCTCCCACACCGGCCTTCTGGTGGTGGGTGCGGGGCACATGGTTGGGGACACTGGTGTAGTCCAAGGCCTGCGGGACCTGGGCTACACCGTGGAACTAGTCCCCGCCCCCTGAGCGCCATCTTTCCACATCCCCTCTCTCCGCCTCCAGCCCCGGCTGGAGGCGGTTTCTTTGTTGAGCCGGGGAACAGGATCCTGACCGCCCCTCAAGATGGCGGTCTAATTTCCTGCCTGTCCCTCTGTTGCAGCTGTCCACCGCCTCTGGTATGATGATACCATTGATATACAGGGGTGTCCCTTGTGCTTCAATGGTAAAATCCAAACAAGGAGGCTCCGCTATGAAACTCCACGAAGTCATCCGCACCCGCCGGCAGGCCTTAGGCCTCACTCAGGAGGAGCTGGCCCGCCGTTTGGGCGTGTCCGCCCCCGCAGTCAACAAATGGGAACGTTCCATCCACTATCCGGACATTACTCTGCTGCCCGCCCTAGCCCGGATCCTGGGGGTAGATCTAAACACCCTGCTTTCCTTTCAGGAAGATATCACCGAGCGGGAAATCGGCCTATTCCTTAATCGGGTATATGAGACAGCGGCAGCCCAGGGAGTGGCGGCAGCCTTCGCCCTGGCCCGGGACAAGCTGCGTGAGTTTCCAACCAGTGACCTGCTGGCGTACAGCCTAGCAGGACTGCTTGAAGGGCTGGTATTGATGTCCCCGGACGCCGAAGAACAGGATGAGGGGGATGCCTGGACAGAGGAAATTGATGCGCTCTATGAGCGCGGGGCCGCCAGTACCGACCCCAAGGTGCGTGAGTGGGCCTGCACCACTCTGGCCGGGAGATGTATCGGCCGGGGAAATCTGGACCGTGCCCAGTCCCTGCTGGCGCAGCTGTCCGACACCCATCGAGAAAAGCGGACTCTCACCGCCGCCCTGCGGCGGAAGGAAGGCAGGACCGGCGAGGCGTGGGAGCTACTGGAGCGGGAACTGATGGACCAGGCCCACAGCATCCAGACCACACTACTCCACCTGTTAGAACTGGCCTTGGAAGCGGAGAACCGGGACCGTGCCCATATCCTGTCCGATACCGCCTATCAAGCCGGGGTGATCCTGGGCCTGATGGACTACGCAGCGCTGTCCGCCCCCTTCCAGCTGGCGGCAGCAGAGCAAGACGGGCCCAAAGCCCTTGAGCTGCTAGTGCGGATGCTCCACAGCCTGGAACTCCCCTGGGACACAAGCCGCCTCTACCCCCACATTCTACCGAAAGAAGGAGAACAGGACAGCCGGCGCACCCTGATCCGGGCTATTTTGGAGGAGACCGCCCGGGACCCGCACTGCTCCTTCCTCCGGGCGGAACCCGGCTGGCCGGAACTACTGGACCAGTATCAGATTCAAAATTGACAGAAATTTCGCCGCAAAAAAATCTCCGAACTCCACATACTGAAAAACAGAACACGCATACCAGATCCGTCTGCTCCGCATCTCTGGAACTAGGACGTAAAGCAGCGGTGGGATGTGCAATTTTGTGGAAAATGAGGTGGGTTCTTTGCGGGATCATGGCGCGTCCGGGATCAGCTGGGCGATGCTGGTGCTATGCTTTGCGCTGGCCCTCTCCCCCGCTCCAGAGCCAGTCGGGGATCAGACAGTCTCGGGCGGCGCTGAGGTAGAGGTGGAAACCAGTCCGAAGATGCCAGTGGTGGCCCTCACCTTTGATGATGGACCACGGGCAGCTACTACAGGCCGGCTTCTGGATGAACTGGCGCTGCGAGAGGTGCCCGCTACCTTCTTTCTTCTGGGGCACCGCCTCTCGGGGAATGAGGCGTTGATCCGCCGCATGGCCCGGGAAGGACATCAGATCGGCGTTCACACCTTTGACCATGTTCCAGTGACCGATCTGTCTCATCAGGATTTTGATATTCAGGTGAAGCGCGTCCGCACTCAACTCCATGAGATCCTGGGAGACGGAGAATTCTGGCTTCGCCCTCCTTATGGTCAGATGAATGACAACACCCAGTCGTGGGCAGACAGCCCCATCATCCTATGGTCAGTGGATCCGGAGGATTGGAAGGACCATGATGTGGCCCGCATTGCTGCTGCCGTGACAGCACAGGTGAAGGACGGAGACATTATCCTCCTCCACGACATCTACCACAGTTCAGTGGACGCCGCCATCCAAATCGTGGATGAGCTGCTCCGCCGCGGGTTCTGCTTCGTCACCGTGGAGGACCTCTTGGCGTGGAATGGGATTTCTCCTGAAACTGGAACCGTCTACTTCTCTGGAACATAAAACACTGTCCCGCCTGGGTTCAGGCGGGACAGTAGGCGGTTAAGCAACTTCTCTCACCGGTTCTGCTCTCCTCGCCCCCGACGAGGATGGGCATCCGGAGGCAGCAGGGCCTGCTGAGTCAATTGGATGAACCTCTCTCCAAAATGAGAGAGGTATCGATCTCGGCGATATCCTACCACCAATTTGCTGATTGTAGAGGGATCAGTCAGCGGGAATAGATCCAGTTTCTCTGTAGAGACCTGGTTGGCGGTGACATGGATCGTCTTTAGAAACAATTCCGGACAGATCGTGATACCGATTCCCGCCTCCGCCATGGCCAGAGTGGTGATCGTATTCTCTGTCTCCAGAATCAGTTTAGGCTTAAAGAAATGTCGGCTAAAGTACTGATCCACTGTATTCCGGGTTCGATTGCCGCGCTTAATGAGGATAAAGGGCTGGTGCTGAAACACATCAATATCTGCTCCGGTAGCAAACTGAGCCCGCACTTCCTCTGCCCGATCTCCGAAGAGCTGATCGGTAAAGATTTTAGGAACCACCAGGATCAGTTCCTCCTCTGTCAGTGGAACTACCTCCACTCCCTCCATCATAATGGGCTGGAAGCAAATAATCAGATCCACTCGGCCGTGCGCCAATTCATCCTCCAGGTGTGTGGAGTTTCCTTCAAACAGAGAAAATTCCACCATCGGGAACTCTGCTTGAAATTTGGGCAGTATATCCGGCAGCAGGGCTAACCCGCAGGTATGAGAGATCCCCAATCGCAGCAGGCCCATGTAATGCCGGTTAATGTCTCCTACCTTGGCCAGATACTGACTGTGAAGGTCCAGGATCTGGGTGGCAGTCTCCACCAGCAGATCCCCCGCATAGGTCAAAGACAGCTTCGGAGAGCGGGTAAACAGCTTCACATCCAACTCTTTTTCCATGTTGCTGATGTGGTTGCTCAGCGACTGCTGGGAGATATATAGTCGTTCTGCGGCCCGTGTAATATTCAGTTCCTCTGCCACAAGCAGGAAATATTTCAAATGAAGAAAATTCATAGTGCCCCCTCTTATCGTTTTGAATGTTAGCCTTCATTTTAGTTGGGACATTTCGATTATACCACAGCGAAAAGGCTGTGGCAACCATCAGCAAAAATCTGCTGTTCGGAATATCAATTTTATGCTTTAATAGTATTAAATAAAAGGGTAATTTGAATAAGGCTCCCCGGTGTTTCCTGTGTACCCTTCTACACATATCACAAACACATGACACTGAGAAAGGAAGATTGTTTATCATGAAATGCCTGATTATCGATGCCGTCCACAGCGCGATCTCTGAAGAGCTGAGCAAGTACATGCAGGTGGATACCCACATGCTGCCCACCCAGGAGGAGCTGCTCAAGCTGATCCCCGATTATGATGTGCTGATCATGCGCGTCGATCCCGCCATCAACAAGGAGATCCTGGATGCCGCCAAGAACCTGAAGGTCATCGGCGTCTGCTCTGTGGGCCTGAACCACATCGATCTGGATACTGCCAAGGAGAAGGGCATTCAGGTGTTCAATGCTCCCGGTCTGAACGGCAACGCCGTGGCTGAGCTGACCCTGTGCAAGATGCTGGAGATGTCCCGTCACACCATCCCCGCCTGCCATGATGTCAAGGTCAACAAGACTTGGGATAAGTATAAGTTCGTGGGCCGTGAGCTCCGCGGTAAGACCCTGGGCGTTCTGGGCTTTGGCCGCATCGGTCAGCGCGTTGGCGAGCTGGCCCGCGTCTTTAAGATGGACGTTGTCGCTTATGACCCCTATCTGCCCGCCCATGTGTTTGAGGAGCAGCATGCCAAGAGCATGAGCATCGAGGAAGTCCTGAAGGTTTCTGACTATGTGACCATCCACATGCCTCTGAACGATGAGACCCGCAACCTGTTCAATGCCAAGTCCATTGCCGAAATGAAGGATGACGCTATTGTTCTGAACATGGCCCGCGGCGGTATCGTCAATGAGAAGGATATGTATGAGGCTCTGAAGTCCGGCAAGATTGGCGGCTATGCCTCCGACGTCATGGAGAATGAGTTGGCCGCCGGCGGACTGACTGAGGGCGCTGGCTTCGACTCCCCCCTGTTCGAGTGCGACAACTTCATCGTCACCCCCCACCTGGGCGCTCAGACCGTTGACGCTTCCCGCGACATCGGCGCCCACATCATTGGCAAGGTCAAGGAAGCCCTGGACCTGAAGTAATCAGCATTTTCCCGGAATCGAGCGCAAGGGAATTTGAATAGAGCGGCAGACGCCCGGCATCCAAGTGGATGCCGGGCGTCTGTTTCATTTTATCGCTCTGACAGCCTCTCAGAGGCGCTCAGAGAACTTTTTCTTCATACATACACTTACTCTAAGGGTAGGCTCTGTCTCAGCTCCTGGCGCAAATACAGAGCGCGGGACACATGGTAATTGACCACTATATCTTCCACACACTGCTCCTTTTCCGGCTCTTCCTCTTTCACCTTTGCACCCAAAGCTCGCAGTGTCTGCCGGTTTTCCTGATCCAGCCGGCCTCTGCACTCCATATTTCGCAAGGCCTCTAACTCTATCACCAGCTCCCGTGCGATGTCCTCGCAGCTTCGCAAACGCTGCAGTTCCCGTTTCTGTCGTGCTCGGTGCAGCAGCAAACGCTGCTGGGAAAATAGTGCTAACTGCCCCTCCAGAGCATCCACTTTGTGCGCCAGAGTTGCTGCCTCTGGCAGATGCTCATCCCCATTAAAAAGATCCTCTAAAAAAAGGATCAAATCTCGGTCTAAGCCCTCCATGGTCTTTCGAATCTTTTTACTGTTATCATAGGGGAAGATCAACAGATTCACCGCCATTCCGATGGCCAGTCCAATAGCAGTATCCCATAGCCGTCCCACTGCATAAGAGACGCCCTCTACGGCTGGATTCAAGCATACATTGACCAGCACCAAACACGGAAGCACGGGAACCAGCTTGAAGCGGAAATATTGATAGCCCGTTAGAATTCCCACGATCCCGACCCCAATACCGATCACAGGCGGAATCTGAAGCGCAGTCACAGCCAGAGCTAACCCTCCACCAATCGCCACCCCGCAGATTTGCGTCAGGCAGGCCAACAGAGACGCTGTAAAAGTAGGTGCAACTGCAGATATTGCTCCGATGGTGGCAAATACCACCTTTGCTGGGCTGGCACCATAGTGTTCCACAACTGCCAATGCCAGTGTGACCGCCAATGCAGTTTTTAGGATGCGAGGTCCCACTGGACTCTTCCAACTGCGCAAGCGCAATTTTATCCACTCCTTCAAACCGATAGAACATCCTGGAGAAAGAAAAAAGGAAGGAACAAATTGTTCCTTCCTTTTGTGTTGGCACTACCTATC
>JAYCWP010000043.1:0-30701 GCA_037257225.1 Lawsonibacter sp. | reverse complement strand
GCAGTATTTGAGACAAAAAGCGTGCGGAACGGCTCAGCCGTTCCGCACGCTTTTGTAACGATGGGATCCCAAATAAGAAAGCGAAATCAATCTGCACTGGTCAAAGATTTTCCCGGGAAATTGAAGATGGTTTCATCAAAGCTTGGGTCAGGGTGTTGTGAACAGAAAGGGACCTCTACGATGATGGTAGAGGCCCCTTTTGTTCTTTCGGCGCTTCAGATCAGCCAGCCTGAGTGGCATCGGCGATGGCATCAAAGACGGTGTCCTGATCCTGGCACATAACCATCAGAATGGTGCCGTCCTCCAGCGTCTCCAGTCTGGCATTCTCGGCTACCTCATACTGATCGGCCAGATACATCTCAAAGCTGGACTTGGTGCGGTCGATGTAGCCCTGGAGGGCCTCCATCACGGCGGCCTCCTTACCCTCGGCAGGCATGATGGCGGCAATGGCGTAGGCCTTAATGTTCATCAGAGAGGCGCTGATGCCGAATGCGGCCATATCCTCTGTATTCAGACCCATATTCTCCAGCACCATGGCGGAGCCGTCGTCCTCCTTGGACTGGGTAAAGGCGGGGTTGTACTCGGCCATCTCGCCGCCGTTCTCCATGATCGCGGAGCTGTACACCTCAGCCAATTCCTCGGGGGTCTTGTCTGCTGCCGGCTTGCTGCCGCAGCCGGACAGAGCGGTGATGGACAGAGCCAGGGCCAGAACGAGAGTTAAGATCTTTTTCATAATAAATCCTCCATATTGTGTTTCGTGTGGTCGGTTAACTGCCTTCCTGCTCTTTGGACGCACTTGGGTTGAAAAAGTTCCGTGTGGAGATGCCTTTTTTAAATTTTAAGCAATATGTATATTTTCTGCTGGAATTGATTGCTTTTTTGTGAAAATTTACGATACAAGGGATGGCTGCCGCTGATACCAGCCGCTAAGGCACAAGGAGAAATCGGGCGGTTGTTACGGTTTGCTGATCCGATTATCTTGCATAGCCCTTGTATTAGGTTTCGTTTCAGGGGAAAGTATACAGGATCTTACCGCTTATTTTGAGCAAAGTTATAGGCTTCCCGAAGCCAATCCATCACTTCCCCATCGAACTCATCTGGGCGAGTGACTAGGATGTGGTTGGTCCAGCGGCCGGGATATGGTTCTATAGTCACTGCGGCACGGGGCGAGTCCAATGGGCGGGGTAGTCCGATGGTCACTACCAGACAATCCCGGGGCCAGTCCTTTTTCCGGCGCACCGGCAGGGAGGCAGAGGCGAACAGCCGTCGGTTATAGAAACTGATTTGGGTTTTCTGTACTTTTATGCAAATATCGTCTGGAAGAGCTTTTGTCATCTGTACGGTAAGTGCTTGGTATAGAGACAACTCCAGAGGCTTTCCATCAAAAAAGGACAATATGTCGGATGTGTAGTGCTCAGGAATCTGCATCGCAGTCACTCCTCTCTCATATTTATTATCTATCATCATAACATGGTTCTCTGCGGATGAGAAGGACTGGAAGACTGCCGGAACGCACCGCACCTCGGATTAGTGTGGAACAGTTTCTGCTGAAAACCCGTGTTTTTTTTGCGCTCAGGCCTGTTTCTTGTGAAAAATGTCACTTTTTATTTCGCTGTCCTTTGAATTTCTGTCTCACGTTCCCTTGCCTTTTTTTCTGCTTCTGTGTTATGATGGCGGTATTAAGGACCGCCGGGTTTACCCGGCTCCTACACCAATCGCCCAAGGAGGAGCTGTCCATGGATCAGGCCGTTGTCATCCGCCCTCAGTTCGCACCAGGCCGTCGTATCATTGCGGTTAGTGATGTGCACGGGAACCTGGATTTTTTCCGGGGCCTGATGGATCAGGTGGGCCTGACCCCCTCGGACATCCTGGTTTTGGTGGGAGATCTTTTGGAGAAGGGACCGGACAGCCTTGCCTTGCTGCGATATGTGATGGAACTGTCCCGTACTCACACCGTCTACCCTTTGTGTGGAAATTGTGACGGGCTGGTTCTCCGATTTTTTGAGACGGATGAGTTGGACGAGCGCTTTTACTCCGCCTATTTACCCATTCATCCAGAGAGTACCATCCGTCAACTGGCGGAGGAGTTGGATTATCCGGACTGGCGGGATTTTTCCGGTCTGCGGGCGGCTCTGCGGGCGGCCTATCCAGAGATCCATGCCTGGCTGCGGGAGATGCCTACGATCCTGGAAACGGAGCACCTCCTCTTTGTCCACGGCGGCATCCCATCCTTGGAGCACATGGAAACACTAAACCGATGGAAGTGTATGAAGAACGATGACTTTCTGGGGCAGGGTCACTACTTTGACAAGTATGTCGTGGTGGGACACTGGCCGGTGACACTGTATCATCCGAAGATTCCATCCGCCGCCCCGCTCTTTTCCCGGGAACAGAATATCATCTCTATTGATGGGGGCTGCGTTCTGAAGTTGGATGGTCAGCTCAATGCCTTAATGTTCCCTACGGAGGATTCAGCTGAGTTTACTTGGCAGGCGTATGACGGTTTGCCAGTCTATACTGCGCTGGAGCGGCAGGAGGCCTCCTCTGATTCCATTAACATCCGGTGGGGGCGTTCCGACCTGGAATTGCTGGAACCTGGAGAGGAGTTTTCTCTGTGCCGGCATCTGGAGTCTGGACGGAAATTGTATATTCTAAACTCCTATCTCAGGCGGGATGGGGATAGGCTGTGGTGCGAAGACTCTACGGATTACTGCCTTCCTGTTCTCCCTGGTGACCGGCTCTCTCTGGTGGCCAGGACCTCTCGGGGTTGCCTGATGAAAAAAAACGGCGTGACCGGCTGGTATTCCGGCCGGCTGACGGACACACTAGAAAAATAGATCAAACAGTGAGGATTGGAATTTATGTTGGATTTTCACCCGTTACAGCTGGAGGACCTGCCTAAGCTCCGCAACTTCTTTCAATACAGCGGCAGCCGGGTCTGTGACACAACTCCGGGTACCGTCTTTATCTGGCGGGACCTGTACAAGACGGAGTGGGCGATTTATGACGGCTCCCTCTATTTTAAGGTGGACTACCCTGGTTTAGGCCCTACCTTCACACTGCCGCTTGGAGGTGGACGGCCGGAGCACTACCGACAGATTGCAGATTACTGCTGCCGCCGGAATATGCCTATCGCTTTCACCCCGGTTCCTAAGGATGAGTTGGAACGTTTACAGGAAGCATTCCCCAACAGTGCCGCCGTCGCGAACCGGGATGCCTTTGACTATCTCTATCGGGCGGAAGATCTGAAATTTTTCCGCGGGAAAAAACTCAGCGGGCAGCGCAATCATGTGAACAAGTTCCTGAAGACCTATGGTACCTGGTCTTTTCGGGTGATCACCCGGGAGGATGTACCGCAGGTGGAGGCATTTCTGGACCGGTATGCCGCCGGACGGGACAAGGCGGCGGCTTCCTTCCATGAGGATCTGGCTAAGACCCGGGAAGTTTTGGACAACTACGACACCTATGATATGCTGGGAGGAATGCTCCTGGTGGAGGGTCAGATCGTGGGATTTGCCTTGGGAGAGATCGTAGGGGATACCTTGTTTACTCATATCGAGAAGGCAGACCGGGACTATCAGGGGTGCTACCAGATGCTGGTGGCCCAGTTTGCCCAACAGTTTGCTCATGAGGGTGTCGAATTCATCAATCGGGAGGATGACGCCGGTGATCTGGGACTGCGTACCAGCAAGCTGTCCTATCACCCGGTGACCCTGCTGGAGAAGTACACTGTTACTGTGGACGAGCCCTGTAAATTCTGCGCCATAACAGAGTAACTCTGCTCAGATACTGAGTCCAAAGAGAATGAAGGATGACGAAAGCGCCGGATATCCCGGCGCTTTCGTATAGAGAAAAAGCGTACAGCCCGGATGGGGCTGTACGCTTTTTGTACTGCGATGGGAGTGCTCAGCTCACCTTATCTCCCTTAGCCTTCAGGAAGCCCAGGAAGATCAGCAGCATCACGATGCCAATGGGAAGCGCCAGGATACCAGGGGCACCGAAGTGGACCAGCAGGCCGGCCACCACATAGGACAAGAAAGAGACAACTGCGCAGGAGATGGCATAGGGCAGCTGGGTGGCCACATGATTCACATGGTCGCATTGAGCGCCGGCAGAGGCCATGATGGTGGTGTCGGAGATGGGGGAGCAGTGGTCGCCGCAAACCGCACCAGCCATACAGGCGGAAATGCAGATGATGCCCATAGGATCCTCCAGGGGGAAGATTGCCATAGTGATGGGGATCAGGATGCCGAAGGTACCCCAAGAAGTACCGGTAGCAAACGCCAGGAAACAGCCGATCAAAAAGACGATGGCGGGCAGGAAGAAGGCAAAGTTCTCAGCATAGGTCTTGACAAAGTTATCCACAAACTCGGTGGAGCCCAGGGAGTCGGTCATGGCCTTCAGGGACCAGGCGAAGGTGAGGATCATGATGGCAGGAACCATGGCCTTAAAGCCCTCGGGGATGCACTCCATCATCTGCTTGAAGCTCATGGCCCGGCGCAGCCCGTAGAACACCAGGGTGAACAGCAGGCCGAAAGAGGAACCTAGCATCAGGCCGACAGAGGCGTCAGAGCTGGAGAAGGCAGAGGCGATATTCAGGTGGTTGACATGGGTGGGATCGAAGAAAGAGCCGGAGTACAGCATCCCAATGACGCAGGAGCCAACCAGAACAAGGATAGGCAACACCAGGTCGATCACCTTGCCACGGCAGTCCTCAGAGTCCTCCTCGATCAGACCGGCATAGGGATTGGAGCCGGAAAACAGGTCGCCCGTCTGGACGGCATTGCGCTCATACTTGAGCATGGGGCCGTACTCGACCTTCATCACCACCATGGAGATCATCATCACAATGGTGAACATAGCGTAGAAGTTGAAGGGGATCGCCTTAATGAAGATAGACAGGCCCTGTCCGTCAGGCACATAGCTGGACACCGCGGCGGCCCAGGAACTGATGGGAGCGATGATACATACCGGGGCGGCGGTGGCGTCGATGAGGTAGGCCAGCTTTACCCGGGAGACATTGTGCTTGTCGGTAATGGGGCGCATGACAGAACCCACAGTGAGGCAGTTGAAGTAGTCATCGATGAAGATCAGCACACCCAGTACGATGGAGGCCAGCTGTGCGCCTACCCGGCTTTTGATGTTTTGGGCAGCCCAGCGGCCGAAGGCGGCGGAGCCGCCGGCCTTGTTCATCAGGCAGACCATAGCACCCAAGATAACCAGGAAGATCAGGATGCCCACATTGTAGCTGTCAGACAGCACAGAGACAACTCCGTCCTGGAATACATGGAGCACAGTTCCCTCAAACTGGAAGCCGGAATAGAGCAGGCCGCCAGTTAGGATACCGATGAACAGGGAGGAGTAGACTTCCTTGGTGATCAGAGCCAGGCCAATGGCGATTACTGGGGGTAGCAGAGACCAAGCGGTGGCGTGGAACGGACTGACGTACTCAGCAACTTCCTCGCCCGCCGCAAAGGCGCCTGTGGTCATAGCCAGAACAGCCATGATCAGTACTGCCAGCAGAGGCAACCAGTTTCTTTTCTTTCTCATTTCTTTTCCCTCCGTTGTTGGGCCCGCACAGCCCGATTTTGCGCAAACAAAAACCATGAACGCAGAAGCGCCCATGGTAAAGCCGGATGCCTTCTCCATACGGAAAACGTAAGGGGAAGACCTCTGGATAGCGCTCCACAATCTGTGACAGTCCGTGAAATATTTTTCCACGGCCCAGGAGCTCCGCCCAGGCAGGCGGAGGTACCTTCGGCGGCGTTCCCTCTCCTGCGGAACGGCTGCCTGGCCTTGCTCCGCGGTACGCATGAACACCGCGCCTCTATCCTATATTCTGTTGTAGTAGTAGCACCATCCTACCATGGAACAGCGGATCTGTCAAGGATTTCCTAGAAATCTGAGATGTAAAATTTATCCTGGGTATATTTGGATTGTTTTACTGAAGGACGAGGCTGATCCGGCTGCATTTTTTTGTATGTTTTTGTTCGGTTTGGGAAGAATATTTCTGAAACCAAATCGGGAGGAGGTAAGAAGCTGTGGTAATGGATAAGATCGCCCTGGCGCTGCTGATTATCGGCGGACTGAACTGGGGCTGTATCGGCCTATTCCAGTTCGATTTGGTGGCCTTTGCCTGTGGTGGTTCGGCCAGCCTGATCAGTCGGATCATTTATACAGTCGTGGGCCTGTCCGCGGTGTGGTGTGTTTCCCTGCTGTTTCGGGACACAACAGAACGGCGCGCCTAACATGGCGAGAGCGAAGCGCCCGGGATTTCGTCCCGGGCGCTTTTTGGAACGTTTTACATGATGGCCTTAGAAATGCGATATTTTACAAAGAAAAATGCAAAGAATTAAGGAAGAAATGCGATTTTACATGGATTTAACAGAATATCGGTTGCCGATTTTACATTCATTTTTTATACTTCGGTTGTCCGTTGAAAAGACAAACAAGCAAATTACCGTTCATAAAAAGGAGAATGATGAACATGAGAAAGTTTACCTGCCTTGGTCTGTCCATGGTCCTTGCCTTCGGTCTGCTGGCCGGCTGCGGTTCCTCCAATAGTGGAAGCAGTACATCCGGTGCGCAGAGCGATGCCTCCGTTCAGCAGGAGACAACCGAACTGAGCGGAACTGTTACTACAAATGGTTCTACCTCTATGGAGAAGGTCATTCAGATCCTGGAGGAGCAGTTTATGATCGACAACCCGGGCGTGAAGGCGTCCTATGATCCCACTGGTTCCGGCACTGGCATTGAGTCCGCCAAGAACGGCACTGCAGACATTGGCCTGGCCTCCCGGGCTCTGAAAGACGAGGAGACTTCCGCTGGCCTGAAGGGCACCAACGTGGCGCTGGACGGTATCGCGGTCATCGTCAACGCCGACTCCAAGGTGGAGGATCTGACTGTGGAGCAGATCGCCCAGGTATTCACTGGCGAGATCGCCGACTGGTCTGAGCTGGGCGGAGATGCCGGCGCCATTGCCTGCATCGGCCGTGAGGGAGGCTCCGGCACCCGGGACGGCTTTGAGTCTATCACTGGAACTGAGGATGCCTGCGTCCTCTCTCAGGAGTTGACTTCCACTGGCGCAGTCATTGAGGCTGTGAAAAATAATCCCCAGGCCATCGGCTATGCGTCTCTGTCTGCTGTAGAGGGCAAAGAGGGGATCAAGTCCATCACTGTGGGTGGTGTGCCTTGCACGGAGGAGACCGTTCTGGATGGCTCCTATCAGATTCAGCGTCCCTTTGTGATGGTGACTCGTGAGAGTGAGGAACTCAATCCTGCCGCCCAGGCCTTCTTCGACTGGGCTATCTCTGCGGATGCTGCCGACCTGATCCGCCAGGCGGGCGCGGTACCCCTGGCCTGAGACCGGAGAACAGTGGAATCGCCTCCGCCCGTTCCGGGCGGGGGCTGTCCCCATGATGAGAGAGAGGAACTTTTATGGAACATGACATCTTGGCAGACATCTTGGCAGCTGTGGCTGACGGCGCAATGACTACCCTCCCCAGCCAGCTGGCGGGGCGGGGCTCCAAGCGGAAACGGGATACCCTGGAGTTTGGTGTGAAGCTGCTGTTCCTGCTGTGCGGCTGCGTGGCGGTGGGGTGTGTGCTGTTTATCTGCATCTACCTGATCATCGCGGGTCTGCCCGCCGTGTTGGAGATTGGGATCACGGACTTCCTGTTCGGCACGGAGTGGGCAGGGAAGCAGGGCCAGTTCGGGATCCTGCCCTTCATTCTCACCTCGGTGGCAGGTACTGCTGGAGCCGTGCTGGTGGGCGTGCCTGTGGGTATTCTAACGGCCATGTTCCTGGCGAAGGTGGCCCCTCCCAGGGCGGCCCGGGTGATCCGAACCGCCGTGGAGCTGCTGGCGGGGATCCCCTCCATCGTTTATGGCCTGGTGGGCATGATCGTACTGGTCCCCGCCATTCAGAAGACATTCCAGCTGGCCTCTGGGGCCACTTTGCTGGCGGCCATCGTGGTTCTGGCAGTGATGATCCTGCCCTCTATCATCAATGTGGCGGAGACTGCTTTGCAGGCGGTTCCCCGAGAATATGAGGAAGCCAGCTTAGCTTTGGGCGCTACACACATTGAAACGATTTTTCGCATCTCGCTTCCTGCAGCCCGCTCCGGTGTGGCTACAGCGGTTGTACTGGGAGTAGGACGAGCCATTGGCGAGGCCATGGCGATCATTATGGTGTCCGGCAATGTGCCAAATATGCCAGGGAGCCTGTTCACCCCAGTTCGTTTTCTTACCACTGCCATTGCCTCTGAAATGTCCTACGCTGCGGTGGGCTCGCTCTGGCAGCAGGCCCTATACTCTGTGGGCCTGGTACTGTTCCTGTTTATTATGATCATCAATGTGATCCTCAATGTATGTATTAAAAATCGAAAGGAGGGGTGAAAATGGAAAAGAAGCTGCCTGCCCGCCGCTGGATCTATGACCGGGGACTCCGAGCCTTATTGTGGCTGTGCGGCGGTTTGGTGTGTGCCCTGCTGGTATTTATCATTGGATATATCTTTGCCCGGGGACTTCCCAGGATCACTTGGGAGCTGCTGTCTACTCAGAGCAGTGTGTTGAAGGGAACTGTGGGCATCCTGCCTCATATAGCCAGTACCGTGTACATCATCCTGGTTTCCATGGTTATCGTCCTTCCTTTGGGAGTGGGGGCTGCGATCTATCTGACTGAGTATGCAACTAATCGCCGGTTGGCTGGATTGATTGAGTTTGCTGCAGAGACCCTCACCGGTATCCCCTCCATCATTTATGGTTTGGTGGGTATGATGGTATTCCTTCAGCTTATGGGTCTGAAGGCGGGCATTCTGGCTGGCGGACTGACTCTGGTTGTGATGATTCTGCCTACCATCATCCGTACGACCCAGGAGTCCCTGAAAACAGTCCCCCAGAGTTACCGGGAGGGCGCACTAGGCCTGGGGGCGGGAAAGTGGCACATGATCCGCACTGTGGTACTGCCTAATGCGGTAGACGGTATTGTCACCGGCTGCATTTTGGCGGTAGGGCGGATCGTGGGGGAGTCTGCCGCACTGCTGTTTACTGCGGGGTTCGGCACCGTTCTGTACAGCTTTGCCCAGTCTCTGAACAACTCCTCTGCCACCCTCACAGTGGCCCTTTATCTGTATGCAAACGAGCGAGGGGAGACGGAGATCGCCTTTGCCATCGCCGCTATTCTAATGATCCTGACCTTGATCATCAATCTGGCTGCCGGCCTTGTGGGCCGTCGGCTGAAGAAGTAAGCGGCCCGCTGGGCCTATCGATCCGATCTCGATCCGACAAAGGAGCAATTTGAATGGAAAATACCATCCTGTCTGCCAGACAGCTGAATTTATATTACGGTGAGAACCACGCACTCAAGGACATCTGTATCCAAATCCCAGAGCACCAGATCACCGCCCTCATCGGGCCCTCCGGCTGTGGTAAATCCACCTTTCTTCGGACCATCAACCGGATGAATGATTTGATTCCCAATGTGAAGATTGATGGCTCCCTGTTTTATCGGGGGGAGGATATCTATGCCCCTGGTCAGGACGTCACCGACCTGCGCCGCCGTATCGGCATGGTGTTCCAAAAACCAAATCCCTTTCCCATGTCCATCTATGACAATGTGGCCTATGGTCCCCGGACCCACGGAATCCGCAATAAAGTGAAGCTGGATGAGCTGGTGGAGGAGTCTCTTCGGGGGGCGGCCATTTGGGACGAAGTGAAGGATCGATTGAAGAAGTCGGCTATGGGCCTGTCCGGCGGCCAGCAGCAGCGGCTGTGCATTGCTCGGGCTCTGGCGGTGAAGCCAGATGTACTGCTGATGGATGAGTCCACTTCCGCTCTGGATCCAATTTCGACCTCCAAGATCGAGGACCTTGCCGCCGAGCTGAAAAAGGATTATACTATTATCATGGTAACCCACAATATGCAGCAGGCAGCCCGTATCTCGGATAAAACCGCATTTTTTCTCCTGGGTGAACTGATTGAGTATGGAGACACAGAACAGATGTTCTCTATGCCTCAGAATAAAAAGACGGAAGATTATATCACCGGGAGGTTTGGATGATGCGGAACAGATTCAATGAGCAGTTAGAGCAGCTGAATGTAGAGCTGATTAAAATGGGGGCCCTGTGTGAGGAGGCTATCTCTGCCGCTACGAAGGCTCTGCTGGACGGGGATGATGCCCTTCGGGAGAGTGCAGCTGGGGCTGAGCGGGAGATCGACCAAAAGGAGCGGGATATCGAGAACCTGTGCATGAAGCTGCTGCTCCAGCAGCAGCCGGTGGCCCGAGACCTCCGTGCTATTTCTGCCGCATTGAAGATGATTTCCGATATGGAACGCATCGGCGACCAGGCGGCGGACATTGCCGAGATCACACTGGACATTGCCAACAGTCCGATCATCAGCCGGGTGCCAATCGCCGAGATGGCCAGAAATGTCATTGTCATGGTTACAGATAGCATTGATTCCTTCGTGCGGAAGAATCTGAGTCTTGCTCAGGCAGTGGTTCGAAGAGATGATGAGGTAGACCGCTTGTTCCTGGATGTAAAGCAGGAACTGATCCGTTTACTTGGAAAAGGAGATAGTGGCGAGGCGTGTATTGACCTGCTGATGATCGCCAAATATCTGGAACGTATCGGGGACCATGCGGTAAACATTGCAGAGTGGGTGGAGTATTCCCTCACCGGACAGCACAGTGTGCTGGAATGAGAAATCCTGCGGAGGACGGACAAGAACCATCCTCCGCTGTAAGAGGTGGAAGCAACGTGATCTATATTTTAGAGGATGACGCCAGCATCCGAAAGCTGGTGGTCTACACCATCCAGAGCCAGGGGATGGAGGCGGAGGGCTTTGAACGTCCCTCCCAGTTCTGGGAGGCACTGGAGCGGCGAATACCGGATCTGCTTCTGCTGGATATCATGCTGCCGGAGGAGGATGGACTCCAGGTGCTGAAGCGCCTGCGGTCTATGCCCGCCTCCCGGTCTCTGCCAGTCATTTTGCTTACAGCTAAAAGCACAGAGTATGACAAGGTGTTGGGTCTGGATGAAGGGGCGGATGACTATGTGGCCAAGCCCTTCGGAATGATGGAACTGATGGCGCGGATCCGGGCCGCTCTGCGGCATGGCGGCCAGCGGGAGCCTCAAAGCCGCACCTACTCTCTGGGTACTTTGTTTGTGGATCCAGATCGGCATATCGTCCGGGATGGGGAGCGGGAAGTCACACTGACATTAAAAGAGTTTCAGCTGCTCTGCCTGTTGATGGAGCGGGCTGGAACTGTGTTTACCCGGGATCAGCTGCTTAATACCATCTGGGGGTATGAGTTCGATGGGGCCAGCCGCACGGTAGATGTCCATATCCGAACCCTGCGTCAGAAGCTGGGGCATTCCGGAGACTGCATTGAGACCGTGCGCGGTGTGGGTTATAAGATCAGTACAGACGATCAGGCGGGAACTGCCCGCAGAGAATGAGGGAAGGGAATATGACCGCAAAGCTGTTTCGCAACTCTATGGCGGTGGCCGTCTCAGTTATGGCCCTGTCTATTGCCCTTTTTATGGGGGTGCTCTATCAATATTTCAGTGATCAGCTGATGGAGGAACTGGGGACAGAGACCTGGTTGGTAGCCAGGGGTGTGGAACTGGATGGAATCAATTATCTGGACGGACTGGACTCAGAGAATCGAGTGACCTGGGTGGCGGCAGATGGTACAGTGCTGTTTGACAGTTCTGCTGACTCTGACGCTATGGAGAACCATAATGACCGGGAAGAAATCAGGGAGGCTCAGGGAAACCGACTGGGCACCGCTGCCCGATACTCCTCTACGTTGTCAGAGCAGACATTATACAGTGCCCGCCGGTTATCGGATGGTACTGTGATCCGCTTGGCCAGCAGCCAGAGGACGGTATGGCTGTTGCTGTTGTCTATGGTGCAGCCTATTTTGGTGATTCTCGTTCTAGCCCTGCTGCTGTCGGCTGTACTGGCCTCCCGATTGTCGAAAAGAATCATTCAGCCCATTGTGGATTTGGACCTGGAGCATCCGGAGGACTGTGACGCCTATGATGAACTGGCGCCTCTGCTTACCAGGATCAAGAGGCAGAATGATACCATCAAGCAGCAAATGAGTCAGCTCCAACAGAAGCAGACAGAGTTTTCTGCCCTGACCGAGAATATGTCTGAGGGTTTTCTGCTTCTGGATCGGCAGGGTCATGTCCTGTCCCACAATCCTGGTGCGCTGCGCTTGCTGGGGGTGGAGGAGCCGGTGGGAGAAGTCAATGCCATCTTCCTCAACCGGGAAGAGCCCTTCCGTCAAGCTGTGGACGAAGTGCTGGAGGGACGCCGGAGCCGACAGGTGCTTCAGATGAACGGGCGATGCTGCCAGTTGTTAGCCAACCCGGTGTGGAAGGACGGAGAGCCGGCAGGAGCAGTCCTGGTGCTGATGGATGTGACTGAGCAGGAGAAGCGTGAGGAACTGCGTCGGGAGTTTACCGCCAATGTTTCCCATGAGTTGAAGACGCCCCTCACTGCTATCTCCGGGATCGCAGAGATCATGCAGGGGGGAATGGTAAAGCCTGAGGACATCCGGGATTTTGCCGGGGACATCTATCAGGAGGCCCGTCGGCTGATCGCACTGGTGGAGGACATACTCCGTCTGTCCCAGTTGGATGAGGGGGCGGAGAGTTTGGAGCGAGAACCTGTAGATTTGCTGTCCCTGTCTCAGGAGGTGGCACGCCGACTGGAGTCGGCGGCCCAGAATGCGGGGGTCACAGTGGAGGTTCAGGGAACTCCGGTCCAGGTACAGGGGGTCCACCGAGTGCTGGACGAGATGATTTATAATCTTTGTGAAAATGCAATCAAGTATAACCGACCTGGCGGCCGCGTGACCCTCACAACGGGACATGGGAAAGAAGGCCCAGAGGTGACCGTGGCAGATACAGGTATTGGCATCCCTCTGGAGGATCAGAGCCGAGTGTTTGAGCGCTTTTACCGGGTGGACAAGAGTCACTCGAAGGAGATTGGAGGAACGGGGCTTGGCCTGTCTATCGTCAAGCACGGTGCACTTCTGCATGGCGCGCAGATCTACCTAAACAGCCAGGTGGGTCGGGGAACCTCCATCCGGATCAGCTTTCCAAACTGAAAAGTAACGAGCAGGACATAAAAAAAGACCGCATATGCGGTCTTTTTTTATGTGTTGGGTCACTCCACAGAAGAGTCATCCCACAGAACGGGAACCCCTTGAACCAGGGAATTGTTCACATCCAGGATCCGTTGGTTGGAGGAACCGCGGAACCGCAGTCCCAGGTTTTTTAGTCCAACTATAAATGGACCATCGACCAGAATATCGATCTGCTCCAGCAGTTCGCGGCTGAATTCTCCTACTCTGCCGGCAGCGAGATCCTCAAATAGATAGCCGGAGTAGCACCAGATGTCCTTTTGGGGGAAATGTGCCCTCACCTGGCGCACAAGCTCCAGAACCACGGCTTGGTTTGCGGGGTGGAAGGGCTCGCCTCCTAAAAGAGAGAGCCCCTTGATGTAGGGCTTTTCCATTGCTTGGAGGATTTGCTCGGCCTCGGACTGGGTGAAGGGCTGGCCATAAGAAAAATCCCAAGCCTCCGGATTAAAGCACTCCGGGCAGGCGTGGGTACAGCCGGAGACAAACAGGGAGACACGAATGCCAGGACCGTTGGCCACATCAATGGGACGGATGTCAGCGTAGTTCATGGAAAAACCTCCGGTTTGTTGAATGAGGAATGGGAAATTAGAAATTAAGGGTTAGAAGTTTGGGTATACACCCAGGCACAGGAGATGGAGTGTCCAGCTCTACTGGACACTCCATCTCCTAATTCCGAATTAACTCAGAGGTGCAGTACCCGGGACTTGATTTCCTTGGTTTTGCCCACATTCCAGTAATTCTCACCCAGATAGCCGCAGGTGCGCCGGGTGACATTCATCTTGGTTTGGTCTTTGTTGTGACAGGCAGGGCACTCCCACTGGTTGTCATCGTTGATAATGATCTCTCCATCATAGCCGCAGACCTGGCAGTAGTCGCTCTTGGTATTAAACTCGGCATATTGAATGTTGTCGTAGATGAAGCGGACGACTTCCTTCAAAGCCTCCAAGTTGTGGCGCATATTGGGGATTTCTACATAGGAGATACATCCACCAGTGGAGATCTTCTGGAATTGGCTTTCGAAGGTGAATTTATCAAAGGCATCGATATGTTCGCGCACGTCTACATGGTAGCTGTTGGTGTAGTAGCCCTTGTCGGTGATATCGGGGATGGTTCCGAAGCGTTCTTTGTCGATGCGGGCAAAGCGGTAGCACAGGGACTCGGCGGGAGTTCCGTACAGAGCAAAGCCGATGTTGGTCTCCTTCTTCCAGTCATCACAGGCCTTCCGAAGGCGGTCCATTACCTGGAGAGCGAATTTCTGTCCCTGAGGATCGGTGTGCGAGACGCCCTTCATGAGTTTGGTTACCTCGTATAGGCCAATATAGCCAAGAGAAATGGAGGAGTAGCCGCCGTACAGCAGAGGCTCAATGGGGGCACCCTTGGGCAGGCGGGCGATGGCGCCATACTGCCAGTGGATGGGGGAGGAGTCGGAATGTACGCTTTTCAGTGCATTGTGCCGGCACATCAGGGCCTCGAAGCACAGCTGGAGCCGCTGATCCAACAGCTTCCAGAAGGCGTCCTCATCTCCTTTGGAGAGTATGCCGATCTGAGGCAGATTGAGGGAGACTACGCCCTGATTGAAGCGGCCCTCGAACTGGTAGTTTCCATTCTCATCTTTCCAGGGAGACAGGAAGGAGCGGCAGCCCATGGGGGAGAACACATTGCCTTCGTAATTCTCTTTCATCTTTTTGGCGGAGATATAGTCTGGATACATCCGCTTGGCAGAGCAGCGTACTGCCAGTTCGGTGATGTAGTCGTACTTCCCGCCTTTCAGGCAGTTGTGCTCATCCAGAACATAGACCAGTTTGGGGAAGGCGGGTGTAATGTAGGCGCCTGCCTCATTCTTAATGCCCTCCAGGCGCTGGCGGAGGACCTCCTCTACGATGAGGGCGTTCTCTTCCAGATAGGGGTCATCCTCCCGCAGGTTGAGGAACAGAGTGACAAAGGGGGACTGACCATTGGTGGTCATCAGCGTGTTGATCTGGTACTGAATGGTCTGGACGCCGGACTTCAGTTCATCTCGGACTCGGTCATCCACCAGCCGGTCAAGGGTATCAGGATCTACCTGTCCGGCGCATTCATAGTAGATGTGTTTGCGGAATTTCTCTCGGCTGCGGCGCAGGTACTTGCCCAGGTGGCTCATGTCCACGCTCTGACCGCCGTACTGGTTGGAGGCTACACAGGCGATGATCTGAGTTGTAACAGTACAGGCAACTTGGAAACTCTTGGGGCTCTCAATAAGCTTGCCATTCATCACGGTACCGTTGTCCAGCATATCACCAATATTGATCAGGCAGCAGTTAAAGATAGGCTGGACGAAGTAGTCTGCGTCATGGAAGTGGATGGCTCCCTCGTCGTGGGCCTTGGAGATATACTCAGGCAGCAGGATCCGCCGGGTCAGATCTCGGCTTACCTCACCGGCGATATAATCCCGCTGGGTGGCGGCGATCATGGTGTTCTTGTTGGAGTTTTCCTCTGCCAGTTCCTTATTTTCGTTGCGGAGCAGAGAGAGGATGGACTCGTCGGTGGTGTTGGCCTTGCGCACCAAGGCTCGGTTATAGCGGTAGATGATATAGGTCTTGGCCAGATGGAATTTGTTCTCTGCCACCAGACCCTGCTCAACCAAGTCCTGGATGTCCTCCACCAGCATACGGGGGCGTTTCAACTCCTCGATGCGGTCGATGATGGCATCGATGCGGTCCTGGCTGAGACGGTCTTCCTCTGGGACTTCGACATTGGCCTTTTGAATGGCGGTGCTGATCTTGCTGCGATCGTAATCGACGATAGACCCGTCGCGCTTGATGACTTTCATTTGGGGGCTCCTCTCTGATCAGATGTGGAGCGCATACGCGCTCTGTTATCAGGAAACCGGCCGGAGCCGGCAGAATGCTGTGGGACCTGATTATAGCACACCTTAGTCAGCTTGTCCACTATATATTGTGTTTTTTATCCCTGCACGTTTTGAATGCACACAAAATATATTTTGTGAGAAATGTGCGAACAATGGAGAAAAGGAAGGCTCAATCTGTGCTGTTGGACTTGTCTGGGGGCGCTGAGTTGGATATAATATAGAAAACGGACATACTCAAAGGGAATTCCGGACTATCAATTAGGGGGACGTATACATGACCGATCAGGAACTGGTGGACCGAGCATTTTCTATGCATCGATTTTCTTATGTGCCCTATTCCCATTATCCTGTGGGAGCAGCTTTGCTGTGCCGGGACGGGACTGTATTTACCGGATGTAATGTGGAGAATGCTGCCTTCGGCTCCACCATCTGTGCTGAGCGTACTGCCCTGCTGAAGGCGGTCAGCGAGGGGCACCGGGATGACTGGACAGCGATTGCGATTGCAGGGCGGGGTGAGGACTATTGTTGGCCCTGCGGAAGCTGCCGACAGATGCTATATGAGTTTTCGCCCAGGATTCGGGTGCTGGCTGCCCGGGGGGATGGGATGTTCCAGTCCTCCGTTTTGGAAGAACTTCTGCCCTGCGGCTTTGGGCCGCACTCTCTGGAGTGAGTTCAATCGTGCGGGTGAGTGATGTAGACAATGTTTGAAGGAGCGTCTCTTTGGCTGATTAGAAGGCCAGAGGGGCGCTCCTATTGTATATGCTGTATATTTTGTGAAAAAAGACTGCTTGATTTCCGTATTTCCTAAATAACATTTAAGTAAATAGATAAAAATGTAATTTAAGATAGTGATAAAAATTAAAAATAGATATAAATAAAATTAAAAAAGAAAATATCGAAGTACTATAGACAAAAAATAAATATGATATATAATTAAGAAAAGACTAAAGGATGAAGAAGAGATGTGAAATAAAAACTAAAATGGAGGTCTTAAGACATGGGTATTCCAGTCGGCATCAATGGATTTGGACGGATCGGGCGCATTGCGCTCCGTATTATGATGGAACGGGGCGAAATATTTGAGCTACAGGGGATCAATTTGAGAAAAGCAGATCTGGATTATATGGAGTATATGATCAAATATGATTCAGTGTTCCATACATTTCAGGGAACAGTGGAACATGATGGAGAGAATCTGATCGTCAATGGGCATAAGATCCGTGTGTTCAGCCAGAGCGATGCAGGAGAGATTCCATGGTCTGATTGCGGTGCAGAGTATATTATAGAGTCTACTGGCGCATTCAACACACAGGAGCTAGGTTCCTTGCATTTCAAGGGCGGAGCGAAAAAGGTGGTCATCACCGCTCCTGCTAAGGACGATTTGACCCCTACCTTCGTAATGGGAGTAAACCACGAGACCTATACTTCTGATATGCAGGTAGTATCCAATGCTTCCTGTACTACAAACTGCCTGGCCCCTCTGACCAAGGTCATCCAGGACAAATTTGGAATCGAAGAGGCGCTGATGTCTACTATCCATGCCTCTACGGCCAAACAGAAGGCGGTGGATGCCCGGGCTGGCCGGGACTGGCGCACAGGGCGTTCCGTTATGGGCAATATCATTCCATCCTCTACTGGTGCAGCAAAGGCGGTGGGGTTGGTCATACCGGAACTGAAGGGGAAAATGACTGGTATGTCCTTCCGCGTCCCCACTAATGATGTATCCGTCGTAGATCTGACTGCCCGTCTATGCACCTCCACCACCTATGAAGAAATCTGTGAGGCGGTACATCAGGCGGCGGCCGGCCCGATGAAGGGGATTTTGTCCTATACTCGGGATCAAATCGTCTCCTCTGATATTATCGGGAATCCACATACCTCTATTTTGGATGAGACAGCAGGCATCATGCTGAACGACCGGTTTGTGAAACTCATTGCCTGGTATGACAATGAGTGGGGGTACTCCAATAAGGTGCTGGATCTGATCCAATATATGTATTCTGTGGATCATCAGTGATCAGTTTATAAACGCTTCGAGTTAAGAATGAAAAACGCTCCTTTTCCAGTTGTTTTCTGGAAAAGGAGCGTTTTATTATATCTACTGGCTGACTGGAGTGATTAGGCGTGAGCACCAGCGTGGGTAAGGGAACGAGGCTTCTCCACTGGAACAGGTTCGCTGGCGTGAGAAACAGCGGCCTGATGTTGGGCCAGCCCTTTAGCATTGGCCAGCATAAGTTTGATGCGGTTCTCCTGGTTGATCCGGGTAGCACCTGGATCGTAGTCGATGGCGACGATGTTGCTCATGGGATAGTCGTCTTTCAGCTTGCGGATCATCCCTTTGCCGACGATATGGTTAGGCAGGCAGCCAAAAGGCTGCGCACAGACAATGTTGCCGGTTCCGGTGTGAATGAGTTCCAGCATTTCGGCAGTGAGCAGCCAGCCTTCGCCCATCTTGTTTCCATCGCCCAAGTAGCCGTGAATGAGTTTATGTAAGTCGTCAAAGGTGCCGGGGGCGCGGAAGCGGCCAGAGCGCTCCAGTGCCTGGATCATGTCCTTTTGACAGCTCTGGATATAGGACATAAAGGCGCGGCAGGCGGCCTTCTTGATCAGTTTTCCGCCGTATAGATCCACGTCGGCAACCCGGTTATAGATCTTGAAAATCATAAAGTCGGTCAGGCCGGGGACTACAGGCTCCACACCTTCGGACAGGAGGAACTGCTCCAGGTGGTTGTTGCCCAGGGAGGAGAATTTGACATAAATCTCGCCTACAATACCCACCCGAACCTTCTGCTCGCCGCTAACGGGGATGGAGGCAAAGTCAGCACAGATCTCGTCAAAAATCTGGCGCATTTGGCTGCGGCTCATACCTCTGCCAGACTGGAAGCGGTCTACCAGTTGCTGGGTCCAGTGCTCCACCATGGTATCGGTGGCACCCGACTCCACCTCATAGGGGCGGACCTGATTGGAGACCCACATAATCAGATCTCCGTACATCATGCCGTACACCAGTTTGCGAATCAAATCCACGCTTAGGCTGAAGCCTGGGTTTTTCTCAAGACCGAAAGAAACGGAAATCACAGGAATGTAGTCCATCCCAGCTTTGGCTAGGGCCTTTCGCAGCAGATGGATATAGTTGCTGGCCCGGCAGCCGCCGCCGGTCTGGGTGATGAACAAGGCCACCTTATGGGGGTCATAGCCCCCGTGTTTGATGGCGTCCAGGAACTGTCCAATGACCAGCAGGGCGGGGTAGCAGGTGTCGTTGTGGACATATTTCAGGCCCTCATCTACCACAGAACGTCCGTCGTTGTTCAGTTGATCTACATGGTAGCCCTCCAGCTCCAGCAGCTTGCGGAACATCCCGAAGTGGATGGGCAGCATCTGGGGCATGAGGATGGTGTACTCCTCCTTCATTTCCTTGGTGAACAGGAGGCGGCCGGTCTCATCATATACTAATTTCGCCATAGAAATGTTCCTTTCTTGCGGGGCGTGATTGCTGGACACGCCTTTTGATCTGGGGCGCGCTGGGGTTTCGTGCTTTAAGAATTGGCCTTTCTTGCATGAATGGCCGCAATCAGGCTCCGAATCCGGATCTTAACAGCGCCCAGGTTGCTGATATCGTCGATCTTCAGCTGAGTATACAGTTTGCCGCCGCCCTCCAGGATAGAACGCATTTCGTCGCCAGTGATGGAGTCAATGCCGCAGCCAAAGGAGACCAGCTGGATCAGATCCATGTCTGGCTGGGTACATACATACCGGGCTGCATTGTACATCCGGGCATGATAGGTCCACTGGTTGAGTACATGGCGGGGGGCTTTATCCTCCAGCCATGCCACAGAGTCTTCAGTGATGAGGGTAAAGCCAAAGGATGTGATTAGGTCATTTATGCCGTGGTTGATCTCTGGATCCATGTGATAAGGACGGCCGGCTACCACCAGAATGGGGCGGCCCTCTGCCCGTGCCTGGGCGATGTATGTCTGGGCGGTCTGCCGCAGATCGTCCTTATAAGCGTCATAGGCTGCGTATGCAGCTTTGGCTGCGGAAGCAGTCTCCCGTTTGGGGATTTGGAACTCGTTGAAAAACCATTCGCCCGCTTTTCGTTCAAAATCCCGGGGACGGTGCAGCCCAAAGTAGGGGTACAGGTACCGTACCTGCTTTAAATCGGGGACGTTGGCGGCCAGAAGTTCCGGATAGTAGGCAACCACCGGACAGTTATAGTTGTTGTCGCTGACACCTTCATCGAAGTTATAGGGCATACAGGGATAAAAGATGGCATCTACACCCTGCTCAGCCAGGGCTTTTACATGGCCGTGGAGCAGTTTGGCGGGATAACAAACTGTGTCTGAGGGGATGGTGCGCTGCCCTTTGAGGTAGAGTTTCCGGCTGGACTCCGGAGAGAGGACTACCTCGAAATTGAGGCGGGTGAACAGCTCGAACCAGAAGGGCAGATTCTCATACATGTTCAGACCGAAGGGGATGCCGATCCTGCCCCGGGAACCGTCGCCGCTGCCCTTGCCATGGAGAGAGCGGAGTTTTGCATATTTATACCGCATCAGGTCGGGATGCCGGGTGGGCTCCTCGCCCAGAGGGCGTGAGCAGCGATTGCCCGAGATGAACCGCCGCCCGCCGTCAAAGGCATTGACTGTGAGAGAGCAGTGGTTGGTACACAGGCCGCAGGTGGCCGGCTTGGCGGTGTGGGTGAACTTCTCCAGATCCTGTGGAGAGAGCAGAGCACTCTGCTCCAGGTTCAGATCCCGGGCGGCCAATGCTGCGCCAAAGGCACCCATGATGCCCGAGATGGTGGGGCGGGTGACATCACGGCCCAGCTCCAGCTCGAAGGCCCGGAGCACTGCGTCGTTGTGGAAGGTGCCTCCCTGGACCACGATGTGCTGTCCAAGATCGTCAGGGGAGGCGGCGCGGATGACCTTGTAGATGGCGTTTTTCACAATGGAAATGGACAGTCCGGCGGAGATATCCTCGACGCTGGCCCCGTCCTTTTGAGCCTGCTTAACGCTGGAGTTCATAAATACGGTGCACCGTGACCCCAGGTTCACCGGGTGCTGGGCGAACAGGCCCAGCTTAGCGAAGTCTGCAATGGAGTAGCCTAGAGCCTTGGCGAAGGTCTCAATAAAGGAGCCGCAGCCGGAGGAACAGGCCTCGTTGAGCATGATGGAATCCACTGCACGGTTGCGAATCTTGAAGCACTTCATGTCCTGGCCGCCGATGTCGATGATGAAATCCACTTCAGGCTCGAAGTGGGCGGCAGCCCGGTAGTGGGCCACTGTTTCCACAAGTCCTAGGTCACAGGAGAAAGCGTTTTTGATCAGGTCCTCACCGTAGCCAGTGACCGCCGCCCCCTTGATCTGGATGCGGTCGCCGCACATGGCATAGATGGTACGCAGCTGCTCCAGTACGATGGCCACCGGGTTGCCCTGGTTAGAATGATAATAGGTGTATAAAAGACCTCCATCCTCCGTGATGAGGGCCAGCTTGGTGGTGGTGGAGCCAGCGTCGATGCCCAGCCAGGCAGGGCCGCAGTAGGTCATGATATCGGTTTCGGGAGGGCACTTGGCATTGTGTCGGGCACAGAAGGAACCATACTCGCCTTCATCCCGGAACAGAGGAGGCATAGTGTCCACTAAGGTAGTGGTGTCCACGCTCTCCTCCAGTTTTTTCAGCGCCTCCTCAAAAAGAATGGGGGCATAATCGGTGGCGCACAGGGCGGCGCCCATGGCGGCGAAACAATCGCCATCCTCAGGGAAGATGGCGTGATCATTGTCCAGCTTCAAAGTCTCCACAAATCGCTCCCGCAGGCCCATGAGGAAGTGGAGGGGGCCGCCCAGAAAGACGATCTTGCCCTTTAGTTCCCGACCTTGGGTAAGGCCGGCCACTGTCTGGTCTACGACCGCCTGGAAAATAGAGGCGGCCACATCTTCCTTCCGCCCGCCCTGGTTCAGAATGGGCTGGATGTCACTTTTGGCGAACACACCGCAGCGGGAGGCGATGGGGTAGATCTTTTCGTGCTTCAGGGAGAGAGCGTCCAGTTCACCCACCGTTACGTTCATCAGGGTGGCCATTTGGTCGATGAAGGCTCCGGTGCCACCGGCACAGGAGCCGTTCATCCGCTCCTCCAGAGCGCCGCCAAAGAAGATGATCTTGGCATCTTCGCCGCCCAGTTCGATGACAGCGTCCGTTTTCGGGATATATGTATTGACCGCGGCGGCGGTGGCATAGACCTCCTGCACAAAGTTGATGCCGGAGGCGTTGGCCACGCCCAGACCGGCAGAGCCGGTGATGACCATTTTCACCTGTTTGCCCGCCAGCAGACTGGTGATGGAATGGAGGGTTTCGCAGGCCCGTTCCCGGGTCTTGGAGTAGTGCCGCTCATAGGAGCGGAACAGAAGCTTGTTCTGTTCATCCAGCACAACCACCTTTACGGTGGTAGAGCCGATATCGATGCCGATGCGCAGACTCATAGTAACCTGTAACTCCTGACTGTACTTGACGATACTGATGGTCTAAAAGTGGACCGCTTAATTCTGATTTCATTCTATACTATGATACTGACAGTTGAGGGGAAAAACAACAATTTTAACGACTTCTTAACGGGAAAGAGGAGAGGAAAAACAGTCTTTTAACGTCGTAAAATTGTGCATTTCACCACTAATGAATCAAAATATGAGGATATATGGGAGAAAAATGAACTGTCAAAATGCATAAAAAATTGATCTTAATACAGTGCGAGAAAAGGAAAAGATAGGATTTATATGGGGAGAGGATGCTGCGTCTGGGAGAAACGTCATACTTCAACGCTGTCAAAATTGGGAACAATATGGGAAAACTCTGTGGAATCAGTGGAGTGAGTGTAGCGGCTCTTGTCATTTTGTTTTCTCGCTTGTTTCGAGTGCTCCACTATTTGGCTGTGGAGCAGGGCGTTGGAGCTTGATCGTTCAAAATCATTGGTTTTATATCATTTATTCTGCAAATAGCCGGTTTATTTTTGTGGGCTTGCTATAGCAGACAAAGGCATCTCATGTCACTGAAATATCTAAGGAACCTCTATGATGTACGGATATTTATTCTTGTTTGCTGCAAAGAGGAAGGAGAGGGTACTTTTGAAAAATGGAAGAAATGACTAGAAAGTGTGAACATAACATGAATCCAGCTGGAATCTGTGGGAGAGCGGTTGAAAAAGGGGGTGGCTTGGTGTACAATAAAGCGATTCGCCCCCAGGAGAGCTGGGGCGGCGGTATGGAGAGAGGAGAGGAAACATTGTCAGAAAATAAGGATCAATCCACCAAAACCATCAGTGTGGTCATGGTCATCACCCTGCTGGGGAAGGTACTGGGCCTGTTCCGGGACCACCTGATGGCGGTGCACTATGGGACCACCGGCATGGAGGCCAAGGCATTCTATATCGCCAGCCGCATCCCCCGGGTCTTTTTCGATGTGGTGTTCGCTTCAGCCATTGCGGCTTGCTTTATCCCGGTGTTCAGTGAGTACCTGACTCAAAAAGGGGAAAAGGAGGCATTCCGTTTCGGAGGTAACTTCCTGTCGGTCATGGCGATGCTCACTGCGGTCCTCACTGTGTTGGGCATCCTGTTTGCTCAGCCTCTTGTGACTTTGTTTGCAGACGGCTATGACCAGCAGACAGCAGAACTGGCGGCTTCCCTCACCAGGGTGATGTTTCCTACGGTGCTGTTCACCGGAGTGGCTTTCTCCTTTGTAGGTATCCTCCAGGCTATGGACCGATTTAATGTCCCGGCACTTATCAGCACAGTGTCTAATCTGGTGATCATTGGTTACTTCTTTTTCCTGGACAAGCAGTTCGGAGTGTACGGACTGGCGGGAGCTTACCTATTGGGCTGGCTGCTCCAGGCTGTGATCCAGGTGCCTTCGCTGCGTCGGCTGGACTTCCGGTACCGGCCGGACTTCTCCTTCCGCTCAGAAGGGATGCGGAAGGCGTTCGCCCTGATGGGGCCGGTGATGATCTCAACTTGGGTGCAGCCTATCAACCTGACCATCAACACCAAGTTCGGTTCCCGCCTGTATGAGGGTGCGGGTGTGTCTGCCATGGAGTATTCTACCAACCTGTACCTGGTGATTGCTGGGGTGTTCATCCTGTCCATCACCAATGTGATCTTCCCGCGTCTGTCCCGTCTGACTGCGGAGCACCAGGAGGGCGCCTTTCGGGATACGCTCCGGCAAACCGTCCACGGCAGCCTGTTTTTTGTTCTGCCGATGGCAGCAGGACTGATGGTGCTGGCTCGCCCCATGGTGTCCTTCTTATATGGTGGGGGAGAATTTGATGAGTTCTCTGTCTCCATTACTTCGGAGGCTTTGGTATGGGTCTCACTTGGAATGGTAGGCTATGGGCTCCAGAATATCCTCAGTCGTGCCTATTTTGCCCGACAGGATGGGCGTACGCCTCTGGTGGCTGGGGGGGTATCCATCCTGGCTAACATCTTCCTTTGTATGGTGCTGACGGAGCCTATGGGGGTGGCTGGACTGGCCATTGCTTCTACGGTATCCTCCACGCTGTATGCTGTGCTGCTGCTGGTCCCAATGGAAATGCGGGGAGAGGGGATCCTCTCTGGACGTTTTGGGACCGACTTTTTGAAGATGATGATGTCTGCGGCAGGGATGGCGGCAGTGGTCTGGCTGGCCCGGAACAGCTTGGCCTCCCTTCTGCCCGCAGGCAAGGTGGGTGAACTTCTGCTGCTGGGTACTTGCGCGGCGTTGGGTGCTGCGGTCTATTTCCTGCTGGCTGGATTGATGCGGCTGGAAGAGATGCAGCTGGCCCGGGATCTGATAAAACGAATCTTGAAACGAGGTTGAGCTATGGAACGAATGCAAAGGATCGTGCAGGCCAGCGCTGTGTATCGGGTGCTGGCAGCCCTGTGCCTGTGGTTCGGCGGGCAGTGGAGGGGCAGCGGGCTGATTCAGTGGTTCATCCACCCGCCGCTCCAGCTGGAGCAGGCGGAGTCGGAACACAGTGTTTTTGCCCGGCTCTGGCGGTGGATCCACAGAGGGCTGTGCCGCCTGTACCAAGTTCTGCACTTGGACAGGCTGTTTGAGGGCAGTGTGTTTCAAAAATGCTGGCTGTGGGCGGGTGCTGCGGTGGTACTGGCTCCAATCATCCCTACTATGGCGGTACTGGGATTGGTGCTTATCAGCGCCTTTTCACTGCTGCTGAACCTGATGGCTGATGGTGGGCAGAAGCTGTACTATGCACCTATGAACCGCTATCTTTGGCTGTACGCGGCCATCTATCTGGCTGGGACTTGGTTCTCGGTGACACGGGCAGGCAGCCTGCTGGGCGGCGTGCTGACGGTGGCCTTCATCCTCTTCGCCGTCATTCTGGAAAATTCCATCACCACCCGGCGGCAGCTGGACACCCTGCTGCTCCTGCTGGTGATGGCGGGGACGGCTGTGGCCCTGTACGGCATCTGCCAGTACCTGTTCGGCTGGGGCTATCAGTCTGCTGCCTGGGCGGACAGTGAGATGTTTGGCGATGTGTTCCGGGTTCCCTCTACGTTGGAGAATCCCAATATGCTGGGACAGTACCTGATTTTGGCCATCCCTCTTGGCGGGGCAGGTCTTCTGGCGGCAAAGGACTGGGGGATGCGGGTGTTCTACTTCTGCTGCTGCGGCATCATGTGCGTGTGTATGCTGCTCACCCTGTCCCGGGGAGCGTGGCTGGGCCTGCTGTTTGCTGGTTTTGTCTTTGTACTGTTCCTTCAGCCTCGTCTGCTGCTGCTGACCCCTCTACTGCTTGCGGCGTTGTACTTTGTCCTGCCGGATGCAGTAATCAATCGCTTTGCCAGCATCGGAAATTTGGGAGACAGCTCCACCTCCTACCGGGTGTACATCTGGATGGGCACCCTGGCCATGCTGAAGGACTACTGGATGTGCGGTATCGGACCTGGGGATGCGGCCTTCAATCTGGTGTATCCCAAATACAGTTACAGTGGTATTGTGGCCCCCCACGCACACAATCTGTTCCTCCAGATCATGTGTGATGCGGGGGTGGTGGCTCTGGTGGTGTTCATCCTGCTGCTGTTCCACTATTTCCGGGACCTGTGTGCTGCCTTCTGCCGGGAGAAGGATCTCACCAGCCGCCTGTATCAGACGGCAGCAGTCAGTGGGATCGCCGGCTTCCTGGTTCAGGCTATGACAGACTACTCCTTCTATAATTACCGTGTACTGTTCTTGTTCTGGGCCTGGCTGGCCCTGGGGGCACTGCTGGCCAGGCGGGGCCAACTTCCGGAAAGGAGGCTAAAGACATGATTCGGGTGCTGAACGTAATCAGCGATACGAATATCGGCGGTGCTGGACGAGTGATCCTCAACTATTTACGATATTCCGACAGCAGCCAGTTTGAAACTTGGGTGGCTGTCCCCAGAGGAAGCCTTCTGAAGATGCCATTGGAGGAAGCAGGGGCCCGGGTGCTGGAGGTAGACGGTATGGCGGATCGATCCTACCACCGTGAGGATGTTAAGGCGCTGAAAGAGCTGATCCGTTGGGAGCGGCCGGATTTGGTCCACACCCATGGGGCTCTGTCCGGGCGCATTGCTGCCCGGCAGTGCGGTGTCCCAGTGGTGTACAGCCGGCACTCCGCCTTCCCGGTGCCCGCCAAGCTGCGTTACCCTCCTGGCCGGTGGATCAATAAGTGGCTGAATGAGCACTATGCTGATCGGATCATTGCTGTCAGCCCGGCTACGGCAGAAAATCTGACAGATGGCGGAATCTCTCCGAAAAAGATTACCATTGTTATGAATGGAGTGGCTCCGGTGGTCCCGATTGCTTTGGAGGAACGGGTACAGCTGCGGGATTCACTGGGACTGGATGAGGATACCTTTACTCTGGGGATCCTGGCCCGTTTGGAGGAGTATAAGGGCCATGTGTATCTGGCCCAAGCTGCCCGTATCCTCAAGGAACAGGGGCGGAAGTTCCGAATCCTGGTGGCTGGGACAGGCGGCTTTGAAGCGGAACTTCGGAAGGTGGTGGCTGAGCAGGGTGTGGAGGATGTGATGTCCCTGCTGGGTTTCCGGTCCGATGTGGCCGCACTGCTGTCTATTCTTGATGTACAGCTCAATGCATCTTATGGTACTGAAGCTACCAGTATGGCCCTTCTGGAGGGAATGAGTCTGGGGCTGCCTTCCATTGTCAGCGACTATGGGGGCAACCCCTGGTTGGTGAAGGACGGAGACAACGGTTTGATTTTCCCTAGTCGGGACAGCCGGGCTCTGGCTGACTGTATCGCACGGCTGATGGACTGTCCGGAGAAACGGGCCTGCATGGGAGAGCGGGCACGGGAGGTGTTCCGGGAGCGGTTTACCGGCGAGATCTTTGCAAAGAATGTGGAGCAAGTTTACCTTGACATCCTGAAAGGAGTATCCCATGGAACAAAATAACCATAAATTTCGGCTGAGGCTGAATCTGTTCGACGCGATTATTCTGGTAGTGGTCCTACTGGCAGGGGCTGCGGCGGCTTGGATCGGCCTGCGCTCTGATGGAGAGACTGCACCTACCGCTACCCCTGTACGCTACACTGTTATGTTCCAGAAGATGAAGGAAGGGGAGAGTGCTCTCATCCAGCCTGGAGACCAGCTGGAGGATGCAGTGAAAAACTATCAGATGGGCAGTGTGGTCTCGGTGGAGGCCAGGCCTGCAGAGGTCCAGGTTTTGGATCAGGAACGGCAGGTCTATGTGAATGCGGTCCTGGAGGGCTATGAGGATGTGTATGTCACTGTGGAGAGCACCTGCACCACCAGCGGTGATGGCGGGGCGCTTCTGCTGGGTGGCGGTTATGACTTCCGGGTAGGCCAACTGGCCTATGTCCGGGGACCGGGTTATATGGGCGGCGGCCCTGTGACTGAAATCGAACGGGGGGCTGAACAATGAAAATCATCGATCGGGATGGGCGGCTGTTTGGTAAGATCAGCATCGTGGACGTGATCGTTCTTCTGGTTGTGACGGCGATGGTGGCTGCTATCTATGTTAAGACTCATAAGCCTCAGACAGGGAGCAATGTTGGGACCACGACTGTGATCTATCAGATGGAACTGGAGAACCAGCCGGAATATATGTTGGACGCAATCCAGGTAGGGGACCAGATGTTTGACAAGGAACGCAGTACCGGCGGATCTCTGGGAACTATTACTGACATTCAGGTCAGCAGCGGCACCCATGAGGGGAAGCTGAACGACGGAACAGTGGCCATGCTGCCCACCGAGGGCTGCTACAATATCCTCCTTACCATTGAGGGAGAGGCCTTGATCGAGGGGAACGGCAGCGTGATGCTCAACCGTATTTACAGCCTGGGGGTCAATTCCAACCGGAACTTCAATACAAAGTACGCAAACTTTGTGGGGACTGTTGTGGATCTCCAGATTCCGGATAAGGACCAGTGAGGAAACTATGAAGATCTGTATGGCGACCATGGGTCTGGGGATCGGAGGCGCGGAGACCCACATTGTGGAGCTGGCCAAGGAACTGAAGAGCCGTGGACATGAGGTGGTCATTGCCTCGAACGGCGGCGTATATGTAGCTGAGGTGGAGGCGGCGGGGATCCGGCACTATGCTGTCCCCATGCACAGGCGCAGCGTAGGGGATATGCTTCGCTCCCGGACGCTGCTTCGGCGGATCCTGCGGGAGGAACAACCTGACATTGTCCACGCCCATGCCAGAATTCCCGCCTTCCTATGTGGTACGCTGCAACGCGAGTTGAAATTCCCGTTTGTCACTTCCTGCCATGGGGTGTTCCAGGTCAGTGGGATGCTGAAGCTGCTGTCCAACTGGGGACAGCGCACTTTGGCCGTGAGTGAGGACATTCGGGATTATCTAATCCAGGAGTATGGGGTCCCTGCCGGACACATCACCTTGACCATCAACGGGATCGACACAGAGAAGTTTTCTCCTGAGGTCTCTGGGGAGGCGGTGCGGGAGGAGTTCTGCCTGGGGGATGCCCCTGTGATCGGCCATGTCAGCCGGCTGGATCAGGCCAGTTCCCTGGCGGCCTGTCAGCTGATTGAACTGGCTCCGCAACTTGATCGGGCGGTGCCCGGAGTGAGGATTTTGATCACCGGCGGTGGTGATGTGTTTGCAGAATTGGAACGACAAGCCCAGGAAATAAATCTGAAGCTGGGCCGCCCTTGTGTAGTGCTGACTGGTCCCAGAACAGATATCAATGCCGTGGTAGCTGCCTGCGACCTATTTGTGGGGGTCTCCCGCTCAGCTTTGGAGGCAATGGCGGCGGAGAAGCCTGTGGTGCTCTCTGGAGCCCAGGGTCACACTGGACTATTCCAGCCAGAACTGCTGGAAAAGGCCATCGATACCAACTTCTGCTGCCGTACCGACCCAATCGCCACAGAGGCGGTACTTTTGGAGGCGGTGACCTCTGCCTTTGCTCTGCCGGAAGAGAAGAGAAAGGATTTGGGACGCTATGGCCGGCAGGTGGTGCAGGAGCACTACTCGGTGCGCCGTATGGCGGAAGACTGCCTTGCGGTGTACGACCAGGTACGCCGCCGCCGTTACCATGTAGTGATGAGTGGATATTATGGCTTCTCCAATGCTGGAGATGATGCTATCTTACAGTCCATCCATGAGGGCATCCTGGCTGCCAGCCAGGATGTGGCGGTGACCGTTCTGTCCAATGACCCGGAGCTGACATGGGATTTGTGCGGTCTGGAGGCTGTTCCGCGCTTCCAGATGTGGAAGGTGATGAAGGCTCTTTGGCGGTGTGACGCCCTGCTGTCTGGCGGCGGAAGTCTGCTCCAGGATCGGACTTCCACCCGCTCCCTGCTGTATTATTTGGCGATCATTCGGGCGGCAGAACTGTTCCATAAGCCTGTGATGCTCTATGCAAATGGCATCGGCCCGGTGCGAAAGCCGGCCAACCGCCGCCGGGTGCGGCGGGCGGTGGAGCGGGCGGCCCTGGTCACTCTCCGGGATGGGAGCTCCGCCCGGGAGCTTCAGGAGATGGGGGTGAAGCGTCCTGATCTCCACGTAACGGCGGATCCGGTATTTAATCTGCCGCCTGCTCCCAGAGAACGGGGGATGGAACTGCTTCAGGCGGCTCGCCTGCCCCAGGGGCGTAAGTTTGCTGCCGTCTCAGTGCGGGACTGGCCGGGGACAGAGGAATTTCCTCAAAAGCTAGCTGGACTGTGTGACCATCTGCGGCGGACTTATGGAATGGAGATTCTATTCCTCCTGATGCAGCCCAAGCATGATCGGAATACGACCGACTTGGTGCGTCAAGCTATGGAGGAGCCATCCTATCTTCTGGATGCAGCTACTACGCCCCGGGAACTGATGGCTGTATTGGGGGAGGCTGAACTGTGCGTGGCCATGCGCCTGCACACCCTGATCTTTGCTGCTCGGATGGCAGTTCCCTGCATCGGTCTGGTGTATGACCCTAAAGTTGAGAGTTATCTTCAGGAGTTGGACATGCCCTCCGCTGGTCATGTGGAGCATTTCAACCAGGAGGAGGCCATCGATTGTGCCGACCGCATGATGAAGGATTATGAAAGCAATCTGGCCCGCCTGCGGCAGAAGTCGGAGGCGCTGGCTAAGGCGGCCCTCCTGAACGAGGAACTGCTGCTGGATCTACTAAAACGGACCGCAGGGTAAAACTTGTGCCCGCCTCCCAAAGGGAGGCGGGCACAAGTGCATTTCAGGGGCTGATAAGAA
>JAYCWP010000042.1:0-10035 GCA_037257225.1 Lawsonibacter sp. | reverse complement strand
TCTGATTCACTAAGTTCTACCGTGCAGGTGTCCAACTTGCACTTGCAATTTGCGAAACTTTTATGAAAAATCGTTCGTCGCAGCAGGAGTACAACACAAAGAGGTGCCCTTATGGGATTTAAGGAGCGGCTGAAGGAGAAGAGATTTGCAGCCGGATTAACACAGACGGAATTTGTAGAAAGAGTTTCTGTAACGACGAGGGCAATATAAAATTATGAATTAGGCTCAAGAAGACCAGGCAACATGAAGGTGATCTGGGATATTGCAACCGTGCTCAACACCACAGTTGACTATCTACTCAATCATGCTGACATCCATTCAATGGAGACGTGCCAAAAAGGTGGTTTTAAGGCGGAGCAGCACCTTGATGAACTGGTTGGAGAGGTGACTGACTTGTTTACCGGTGGCCAGCTCTAGGAGGATGCGCTGGAGCGAGCTATGCGTGCTCTCAGTAATACCTATTTGATCGCGAAAGTGAAAAAGAAAAAATACTGCTAGTCTAATAGCAAGATTCCCCCGTCCAGGTATCCCGCTTATATAGATGGCTCATCATTGCATATCTGGGATTTTGGATAAATCTGCAAGCCTGTTCACGATGAAATTATGACGAGTGGTTTTGATAAGGATACATGATCTATATGAATCTTATGTCTATCATGTGTGCTGATGCTCAAGGACAAGAACGCATTCTTGCTTTTTTCTTAGAAGTCACTTGCCCAAAGTCACCACGAAACCGGAAAAAACATATTACAGGCACAGCCATGCTTTCTGCGATTTTGAGTGAATGTGGTGTTGTTGCATATTATAACATGGATCATTTGGTTTGTTTGGGGCACTTCCGATAAATGAGAGAAGAGCTGCCAAACACGGAACAGGTGTGCGCCTATTGTAAGTTCGCGGGCAATCGGGCATCTCTTCCAAAGTGTACAGCGTGGGATTAAAGAGTGTTTCAAACAGATTGTCCAGGGAGCTTTGAGATTGGGACTCCTGATTCTCATGACCGATGCCTCCTTCGATTGTGATGGGCCATGGTAACACCTCACACGGTTTAAATTTTATGAGCCAGCATATTTTTCTACATTCCGGGTCAAGGTATCTCTGATTTTTCCCGCAGCCATTGAGGCTCCAGCAGCTCCACGTTGTCGGCGTATTGCAGGGCAAAGAGCTTGACGCCCTCGGCGGCAATGGACATGGTGATCTCGGTGAGTCCCTGGCTGTTGGGCTGCGTGTACTGGGGCACGCTGCCAAAAAAGTCCACCAGGGTGTTGAGAATCCGCTCGTGGCAGCGCATACAAACATAGGTTTCCTTGCCGGGATACATGCCCGGTGTGCGGTCCTGGTACTGGGCTGGATCAAAGTCCTTGAGAGGCTCAAAGGTTTCGGGAAGAAGCTCCACATGCAGGCTCAGGTCGGTGCGCAGATTCATCATGCTGCGATGGCGGCAGACCAGGTAATAGTTGCCGTTGGACCACATCAGGGCATAGGTGGAGACGGTGAGCTGGCTGTTTTTTTCCTGCTCCACCAGCTTGGGCTGCCAGCACCGTTCGGAACAGATCAAGCGGTACTCTCCGTAAGTGATCTTCACCTTCTGGTGTTCCCGGATGGCCTAATCCAGCTGATTGATCAGGGCAAACTGCTGGGGATTTCCCCCTGTTTGTAGACAAAACGGCTGGGGATATACGTTGCAGGCCGGGACCGCAGTCGGTTGAGTGCGTCCAGAAACTTCTGCGTCTGATTCTGGGAGATGTGGGGATAGACCTACACCAGGTCGGCAAAAATCCGCCATTCGCCCTCGGTCAGGGGATTGTCCAGATAGTAGTAACGGGTGGTCTTGTTGTGCTGAGACGTCTGCTCCGCCTCCCACTTGTCATAGGGGATATAGCGGTACCGGCCTGTGACGCTTTTCTTTCGGCCGACACAGCGCAGCTGGAAGGGAAAGGTTTTCAGATTGAAAGCACTTTGTTTTTGAGGAGGTTGTCTACAGAGGAGTAGGTGGGGCCTCAAACGGGGAAATGGTGAGGTCCAGAGCTACATCCTGGTGAAGCACCGTTCCATCGGAAACTTCCAGAACGACATGGAGGGCATTCTCCGTCTGATAGACGCTGGTGCAGGCGGGGGCGTCCTGATGAACCAGGGGGTCAGAGGAGAACAGCTCCAAAAGGTTGGAGACCTGGGTCAGGATCCGGTTCACCGTGGCACGGGAGGGCGGCTGCTCCCTATTTTGAAGATAGTGACAGATCTCGCCCACACTCAGCGGATACTCCCGGGAGGCGTGGAGCCGTAGCACTGTCCAGATGGCCTCCAGACTTTGGTAGGGGTTGCTGTACATCTTGCGTTCGTTTTTCTTAGATTTTTGTTCCTATTCTTCCATATCAAAGGAGCCTCCTGCCTGCACGGACTGAACCGTGCAGTTTTCGTATTCCGATTTCCGCGCCATCGTTGTGCGGGTTAAAAATTGCCACAGCCGCTGCTCCAGAGGTGCCTGGGTATGTTGCTCAGAGCGCCTGGCCGGACTCCAGCTTAGAGCGGTCAATGGTGTAAATTTTTGCAGGACGGCCCCGGAAATTGAGCTGCCGGTTATACTCCACTCGGGCCAGCCCGCCCTCCTCTAGCTTTTTCAAGATGCGGGAGGCGCTTCGAGTAGTGACGTTGAGGAAGAAGGATAGCTCCTCGGAGGAGAGGGTATTTCCCTGCTTTTGCTGAATGATGTACAAAATTTTATTTAGATACAAGGGGGAGATGCCCACCCGCTCGCTGATTTGAATCAGATTTTTGTCGGGAATGTCGTTGTAAACCATTCGTTGTGTGCTGGAAAGGGGTCCGATCATGACATTGTTCTCCAGGGAAATGAAGGTGGCGCAATCCCCATACAGGGTGGCCTGCTTTAAGGCGCGCAGGCCGTTTTGATATGCCTCGGATATATTTCCGGCGCTGCCCCAGCCGATACAGATGGGGACGGAGAGTTTTTCCGTCAAAAAGGAGATCAGGGGACAGGTGGTGTATTGCTGGGTGAGTTCCTTCAGGGTGGAGGTATTGGAGGTGATCTCAAAGCGGTTGGGGAGTCGGTAGGTCAGGAAGGGCATCCCGGACTGGCGGTTGAACTGCTGCAATCGCTCCCACAGGGTCTGCTGCTCCTGCTGAGTCAGTGTTTTGGGCACATCAATCAGAGCCACGCAGGCCGCCGCCGCCCGCATTGCGTTGGCGTACAGCTGGTGCAGCAGATCCTGATAGGTCTCCAGCATGGTCTCCTGGGAGGGATACAGATATTGATGGCGGATACTGTGGGTATCAAAATAGGAGCCCATGCTGGCAAAGCGGGTCACCAGCAGGTCAATGGTCCCGCTGTCCCACAGCTGCTTATAGTATTCCTGGAGGGGGACATACCAGTCCGGAGCATCCACATTGGGCCAGTCAATGGGGGCGGTGCCCAATCTGGGGGCATCCTCCTGTAAAAAAATGGACTTGAAATCCACGGGGACCTGGGGGCGGTCAAAATAGACGCGGGTGAAGTCCAGCCCCGGGTGTTGAATGGCCAGAGCGGCGATGGCCTTGTAATAGTCCACGGGGGAGAGGTCAAAGTACGCGTGGGGCACATCAGCCACCTGAGGAAAAAATTTCCGAATGACATTATAGGGGTAAGAGCCACTGAACAGCAGAGCATCAAATTTTCCCTGGTTTTCCTCGTACAAAAAACGGAGGTGGTCCGGGGAAGTATAGGGCAGATAAGTGATATAGCTGCGCTGAGAAAGCAGGTCATTGAGCTTTAAAATCCGCTGCAGGGACAATTCGTTGGTAAATACTCCGATGGAATACATGATGGCTGCCTCGTTCCTTCCAAATTCTGCATACAACATTCTGCTTTCATTATAATATAGCTGTTCCACCGGAGCAACCCATTTTGCCCGGGGGAAAAATATTGAGGAATTGACAAAAAAAGATTCAAGATATGACAGGAAGAGGGAGAATAAAGAAATAATTAGCGGAGAAAACCTAGATAAAGACAAGAGAGAGGTGTAGTAGTTTGTTAAAAATGGAGAATACAGAAAAAAGTGAATAATAACTTGACAGCACTTGCATTTCTTTTTTATACTAAAGCAAGATTTCCGAATAGTGTCTTTAAATGTCTTAAATAAATTCAAAATATTCGGGAACCAATGAACAGAGGGTGAAAGGAGTGAGGACAGATGAATCACCAGAAGAGTCAGGCCCTGGATGCCATTGACCGGAATCGGGAGCTGCTGTGCCGCGTCAGCGACCAGCTGTGGGAGCATCCAGAGGTGGGCTTCCATGAGAAGTATGCCGCCGAACTGTACTGTGACACGCTGGAGGCCCTGGGCTTTCAGGTGGAGCGGAATTTGGCGGGGATTCCCACCGCGTTTTCCGGCACCTATGGAAACGACGGCCCGGTGATCGGCTTTCTGGGGGAGTTTGACGCGCTGCCCGGCTTGAGCCAGGTGGAGGCCGCGCTGGAGAAAATCCCGGCGCAGGAGTCGGCTCCCGGCCATGGCTGTGGCCACAACCTGCTGGGTGTGGGGTCGCTGGCTGCGGCCGTTGCGGTGAAGCAGTATCTTCAGGACAATCATCTGCCGGGGACGGTCGTGTTTTTCGGTTGTCCCGCAGAGGAGGGGGGCTCCGGCAAGGGCTTTATGGCCCGGAGCGGAGTGTTTCAACAGGTGGATATCGCCTTTAGTTGGCATCCCGGAGAGGTCAACAGCGTCTCCACCGAGGGAACCATGTCCAACTATCAGATCTGCTACCATTTTCGTGGGGTCTCCGCCCATGCGGCCATGTCTCCCGAGCAGGGGCGCAGCGCGCTGGATGCGTTGGAGCTGATGAACATAGGGGTACAGTTTTTGCGGGAACATGTGCCCACCGATACACGGATCCACTACGCCATCACCGACACCGGGGGAAGCGCTCCGGGGACGGTCCAGCCCTACGCTCAGGCGGTGTATCTGTTGCGTGCCGTACATCCCCAGCAGCTGATCGACCTCTACGACCGGGTCAATAAAATTGCCCGGGGCGCGGCGATGATGACCGATACGACGGTGGAGATCGAGTTTATCAAAGCCTGCTCGAACGTGGTCATCAACACCGAGCTCAACCGCCTGATGCAGAAAAATCTGGAGCAGGTGCCGCCTGCCGGATTTGACGAGGCCGATCTGGAGCAGGCCCGGCGGTATCAGCAGACCTTCCCCAAGGGGAAGACCTACTACGACTCCCTGGTGGACGAGGTGGAGGACCCCCAGATGCGCGAGGAACTGCAGGCCAGGGCCGACGAGCCCATCCACCGGGTGGTGATGCCGCTGGCCCGGGAGCGCCAGGGCTTTGTGTCCTCGGACGTGGGCGACGTCAGCTGGAACTGCCCTGTGGCTCAGATCAACGCCGCCACCATGCCCGCCGGAGTGCCCATGCACTCCTGGCAGATGGTCGCGGTGGGAAAGACCCCCATGGCGAAGAAGGGAATGCTCTATGCGGCCAAGGTGATGG
Source organism: Lawsonibacter sp. (assembly GCA_037257225.1). Lineage (GTDB taxonomy): Bacteria > Bacillota > Clostridia > Oscillospirales > Oscillospiraceae > Lawsonibacter. Next base: position 4,545 of record JAYCWP010000042.1, on the reverse strand, counting down.
CGGCGTCCGCCATCGACGCCCTGGAGGACCCCGAAATCATCCGGCGGGCCAAGGAGGAACTGTTGCGCCGTACCGGCGGCAAGACCTACCAGCCCCCCATCCCGGCAGAAATCCAGCCCAAAATTCCCCGGGATCTGTTTCAGACACCCTAACCGCGTTGGCATAGAAGACATCTTGCATACGATTTGAGTACACACACAAAAAAGAGTAGGGAGAAATCGTTATGACCCAAATTACCATTTGTCTTGTCCTCTTTGTGGCGATGCTGGTGTTGTTTTTCACCAACAAGCTCCCCATGTCGTTTACCGCCCTGGGCGCCATGATCCTGCTGGTGTTTACCGGCTGTCTGGACGCCAAAACGGCGGTCGCGACCTTCGGAAGCTCCACAGTCGTCACCATGGCGGCCATGTTCGTGGTGGCCGCCGGCCTGAGTCGCACACAGATGATCAACCACATCACCAGGCTGCTCTATAAGATCACCGACGGCTCTTTCACTAAGGTGCTGGCGTGTTATATGCTGGTGACCTGCCTGCTGGGCCAGTTTGTTCCCAGCATCGTGGCGCTGTTTGCCCTGGTGCATCCCCTGGTGCAGAGCATGTGCGACCGTATGAACATTAGCCCCTCCAAGATGATGTATCCCATCGCGGTCGCCACCGTCTCCACCAGCTTCATCGTTGAGCCCATCGGCCCCTATGCCGCCTGGTATGTGACCCAGAACGGATTTATGGAGTCCTATGGCTGGACCGGGACTCAGCTGAATATGTGGAGCGAGACCAGCGTCTTCCTGCCTGTGGGCATCCTGACGCTGCTGTGGGCCATCTTCGTCATGCCCCGTATGCTGCCCGACCAGCCCGAGCGCCCCATTTCCGCCATCGGCGGGCGCAAGCTGCAGGAGAAGGAGCCTCTGAGCCCCGTGCGTGAGGTCCTGGGCTACGGCGTGTTCGCAGTGGTTATCATCTGCCTGATGCTGGGCTTCTCCTCCTGGCAGGTGACCCTGGCTGGCGCCATCGTTCTGGTTGTTACCGGCGTTCTCACCGAGCGCGAGGCCATCGACAACCTCAACCTGAGCACCGTGCTGCTGTATGTGGGCGTGTCCGCCTTCGGCGAGGGCCTGGCCCAGACCGGCGCGGCCGAGATGGTCGGCGACGCCATTGCCAAGGTGCTGGAGGGCGTGACCAACGGCTATATCATTGGCTTTGTGTTCTACATGGTCAGCTTCCTGATGACCTCTCTGCTGTATAACCGCGCGGTGAGCACCGTGCTGACCCCCGTGGCTGTGATCACCTGCACCTCCATTGGCTGCGATCCCAGAGGTCCGGTGATCCTGTGCGCCCTGGCTACCATGTCCTCTCTGATCACCCCCATGGCCACCGCTGTGGTGCCCATGGCCATGGACGCCGGCGGCTACAGCGCCAAGACCATGTTCAAGGTGGGTATCCTCCCCGGTATTCTGCGCGGCGTTGTGGGCACGCTGATTGCCATGACGCTCTTCCCCATGTAAATTAAAGCAATTTCGGAAAGGAGCCGCCATGGAATCAACGTTCTGTGACGGCTCCTTGCCATATCCGCCGGCGGGAGAGAGGCGACGGAACCAGACGGAACAACGAGGAAAATAGGGGGGACTGACATGACGTCAAGCTTATTTACGGAACTGCTGAAGGCAGTGGCCATCTTAGGGGTATTTCTGCTGATCGGAGCCTTTCTGCGGGCGAAGGCCCCGTTTTTTAGAAAACTGCTGCTGCCCGCCTCTGTGATCGGGGGATTTCTGGCCCTGATCGTGGGCCCGCGCGTGCTGAATCTGATACCCTTTTCGGAGGACTACCTGAATACGTGGTCCCTGCTGCCTTCCATTCTGATCGTACCCATTTTCGCGGCGGCTCCCCTTGGCAACGGCATGGGGGCAGACCGGGCCCGGAAAAAGAAGGGCCTGCTTCAGTATGGCCCGTCTGTGCTTTTGATGTGCGCGCTGTTTTCCACGGTGAGCTGTCTGCAAGGTGTAGTGGGATACGGGGTCAACCTGGTGTTTACCGCTATGGGGTGGGATCTCCACCGCACCTTTGGCTGGGAATTGAGCCAGGGGTTTGCGGGGGGACACGGTACGGCCTCGGCCATCGGTGGTATTCTGCAGGACTTTCAGCTGGACTACTGGAGCACTGCCCAGAGCGTGGGCGTCACTATGGCCACCGTGGGGCTGCTGGGCGGTATGCTCATTGGCATCTGGATGATCAAACGGGCCAACGACCGGAAGGAGATCGCCGGCTTTGACGCAGGCGTGATTCCGGAGACTACGGCCCGGGGAGTCATCACCGATCCAGAACAGCAGGGGTCCCTTGGGCGGGAGATGTTCCTGAGCTCCTCGGTGGACCCTGTCACGGTACATCTGGCCATTATCCTTCTGGGCTGCGGCATTGCCTACTGGGTGCGTGCCACGCTGGGTGAGATGAACGGGGCGTTTTCCTCCTGTCCGGTCTGGTTTTATGCGCTGGTCATCATGTATGGGATCAATTACTGCCTGTGCAGGCTGAAGCTGGACTGGATGATCGACAAAAAGGTCAAGGCGCGGGTGACGGGACCGATGTCCGATGTGGCGATCTGCGGCGCCATCGCCAGTTGTGACGTCTCCGCCGTGCTGGAGCTGCTGACCCCTATTGCGGTGATGTGCGTGCTGGGTTTTCTGGTCTCCTGGATCACCTTCCCCATTGCCCGGAGGGTCTTCCGCGGCAACTACGCTTTCGAGCGGATGATCGTCTGCTGGGGTGCCAACACGGGGGTCACTATCACGGGTATGATGCTGCTGAAAATCTGTGATCCCGACTATCAGACCCCGGCCCTGGCCGAGTTTTCTATGGGATTTGCGCTGATGAGCATCATCAGCACCGTAACCTCTCCCATCTACTACGGACTGATTGCGGAGGGTTCGACGATGGCAAACCTGATGTTCAATGTGGTGATAGGCGGATTCTATATTCTCATGGGCGTATTGGCCTATCTGGCAATGAGAAGGGCAAAAGCAACCTAGACATCCGGAATGCACCCCCGGCCGCCTTGCGCGACTGAGGGGTGCTGTGCTGTTCCGGCGGGTTCCATTACGAAGAAGGCTATCATGATGCACTTCAATACAGAGAAAGGCTACATGGTCAAGTGTAATGCCCCAGAATACCGCGCCCACCAGGCTGAGCACAAGCGCCTGATTTTTGAGGTCAAGGCTCTATCGATTAATCTGGAGAAGGAGAGTCCTGAGAAAGGGGTGGAGGAGCTGTCTGTCCTACGCAGCCAGTGGGTTCACCATCATATACTTACCTGGGATGTGGCCTTTGCCCACCGATATCTGGAATGGAAGGAGGGGCGGTTCCTCGTCTAAACGCACTTGCTACCATGCAAATTGTGGCAGAGCCAGCCAAAATCTTGCGCCGCAGAAAACAAAAAAGCCTAGAACTACAGCAAAATACAAATAGAGGTCTTCCGGTTCGCTGAACGGGGAAGACCTCTGTTTTTGCTTCAGGACTGATTCAGCCACGCCATAAGTTCATCTAAGGTGATGGCTTTGCCGTCGCATTTCTTCTTCATCTCTCTGGCCTGTTCGCTCCAGGTATAGAAAGCGATGTCCGAGATACGTCCCGCCTTGATTCAGGCAAAGCGCTTGTTGTACTCCTTGCGGTACGCCTTGAAAATTGGATCATCGGATTGTTTCTTGGTCCACTGCTGGAAGGCCCCGGCTTCTCGGCAGGTCTGCTGACCTTTTGCCACGGGACGTTCACAGTACTCTGCACTGACCCGGCCAGTCTGGGGGAAGTAGCGGCCGCAGTTCTTACAGCGGCGAACTGTAATGCCTCTCTCCACACAGCTGCGCAGAGAGTAGTCGATCATGTCCAAGATGCTGGAGGAGTACAGGACAGGAGAACACCGCCCGGGTTCCACCGGCTCAAAGCTGAGGGGGATAGGGTGGAATGGAAACAGCCCGGGATCTCTGGGAGCATCAAACCGATAGTTCTAGGATGCCTGAAACTGAGGGTTGCGTCCTGTGCGGTCAATATCCAGAACCAAGTCAAAGAATAGCTGGATCTGCTTTTGGTACAGGGGGAGCTGCTGGGGGACACGTTGCAGAATGAACGATACAGTTGTTATCATCTATCATGGGGAGCCAGTATCAGTGCCAAAGGAGGTCGCAAACTTCCTGGAGCAGGATCGGAAGCGGGAACAGGCTAAGCAAGACCAAAGGCATCTGAACAAAAGTGAGTTTGAAACGGTGCTGTCCGGCTTGTGTTATGTCAGGCGTCCCGTGGAAGATGCGGCGCTCCAGAACCTCCAGCTTGAAACTCTGCGGACAGCTGTGGACAGCCTGCCTGGATGACCAGGGCCAGGATCTTATCGGACTCCAATATGGCAGAGAACCGACCATGGAAGAGATCGGCAAGATCTACGGTGTGTCCAAGATGGCGGTATCAAAGCGGCTGAAAAAACTCTACGAAAAGTTGAGGAGCTCTGTCATAGGGATAAGGTACAATAAGTTTCGCAAATTGAAAAGTATATAAAAGGAGACATGGT
>JAYCWP010000041.1:0-6223 GCA_037257225.1 Lawsonibacter sp. | reverse complement strand
TCAAAGCCCGGAAAGCGAAGTTTCGGACGCTTTTCGAGACCGTTACTTGAGGATACATTTGCCATAATTATTTGCCCTCCACTTCAAACGGGAAATCAAGTCCCAGTTCGTCAAAAAACGGTTTCAGCTCTGCATCAATGTCCTTGATTTCACTTTGCAGCTTGCGGATTTCCGCAGCTACTTCGTTCAGGTCAATTTCTTCTTCCGGCTCAAAGGTATCAACATATCGAGGAATATTGAGGTTGAAACCGTTCTCTTCAATCTCCTGCATGGTTGCAACATGAGCATACTTGTCCGCATCTTCACGGCGCTCATAGGTCTCGACGATCTTATCAATGTCGCACTCACGGAGAATATTCTGGTTCTTGCCAGCTTCAAAATCATTGGAAGCATCAATGAACAGAATGTTGTCGGAATTGCCGTTGCGCTCTCTCTTGAGAACAAGGACACACACCGGAATGCCTGTGCCGAAGAAGAGATTGGCAGGGAGACCGATCACGGCATCCAGCACATTCAACTTCTGGATAAGGTGTTTGCGGATCACTTCTTCCGCAGCACCACGGAACAGAACGCCATGAGGAAGCAGCACAACAGCTCGTCCGTCCTCGTCCATGTGATGTACCATATGCTGCACAAAAGCAAAGTCAGCCTTGCTTTTCGGGGCAAGCTTGCCGTATTCGTTGAACCGGGGATCTTCCATGAAGCTCAAATCGCCAGACCACTTTGCAGAATACGGAGGATTGGCAACCTGAACACGGAACTTCATGTCACCGAAGTAGTCATGCTCCAAAGTGTCACCGTTGTAGATATTGAAATTGCGGTAAGGAATGCCACGGAGGATCATATTCATTCGGGCAAGGTTGTAGGTTGTGGAAGTAAGCTCCTGACCATAGTAGTTGCGCACATTTGCATAGTTTTTGAGGCGCAGCAGGAGAGAGCCAGAACCCTTTTCGGACAAACTAAAAGCTATCTTCTCCATGAAATGATTAGAGGATGTAAGGCTTCCGGGGTAAAGCGAATTCGGGTTCACGATCTGCGGCATTCCCACGCTTCCTTTCTCATCGAAAAAGGCTTCTCCCCCTTGCTGATTGCTGACCGGCTGGGCCATGAAAACATTGAAACCACCCTTCAGACATACAGCCATCTTTACCCCAACAAACATTCAGAAGTTGCGGCCTTGATTGAAGAAGCCCATTCCGCTTTCAGCAAAGCCCAACAGGGCTAAAAATTCAAGGCTATTTTTTGTAAATAGTACGATTATAGTACGGCAACAAAAAAAGAACCACGAAACGCAGAACATTTTCTTCCGTGTTTCGTGGTTTTTCTCTTATTTTCTTCTGATTTCTAAACTAATTCAGTGAATTCAGAAACCCCATTGTTATTCCCACTCAATCGTGCCCGTAGGCTTGGGGGTCAGGTCGAACAGGCAACGGTTGACACCCTTGACCTCGGCGGTAATACGGGCGGTGATATGCTGGAGCAGCTCGAAGGGCACATTCTCCACAGTGGCGGTCATGGCGTCTACGGTATTGACCGCACGGATGATCACACACCACTCGTCTGCACGCTTATTGTCGCGGACGCCGACAGACTTGATGTCAGGGATGGCGGTAAAATACTGCCAAACCTTGCCCTCCAGGCCGTTCTTGGCAAACTCTTCGCGCAGGATGGCGTCGGACTCCCGGACAGCCTCCAGGCGGTCGCGGGTGATGGCGCCCAGGCAGCGCACACCCAGGCCGGGGCCGGGGAAGGGCTGGCGGTATACCATAGAATCGGGGAGACCCAGGGCCTTGCCGCAGGCGCGGACCTCGTCCTTGAACAGCATCTTCAGAGGCTCCACCAGTTCAAAGTCTAGGTCCTCCGGCAGACCACCCACATTGTGGTGGCTCTTGACCGCCTTCACAGTCTTGGTGCCGGACTCGATGATGTCGGGATAAATGGTGCCCTGGCCCAGGAACTTGATCCCTTCCAGCTTGCGGGCTTCCTCCTCAAACACGCGGATGAACTCTGCGCCGATGACCTTGCGCTTTTGCTCCGGATCGGACACACCGGCCAGCTTGTCCAAGAAGCGGTCCACGGCATCCACATAGACCAAGTTGGCGTCCATCTCGTCCCGGAATACCTTGACTACTTGCTCGGGCTCGCCCTTGCGCAGCAGGCCATGGTTCACATGGACACAGGTCAGCTGCTTGCCAATGGCTTTGATGAGCAGAGCGGCCACGACAGAGGAGTCCACGCCGCCGGACAGAGCCAGTAGGACCTTCTTGTCGCCCACCTGCTGGCGGATCAGCTCCACCTGGTCGGCGATAAAGTTCTCCATATTCCAGTTAGCCTGTGCGCCACAGACCTGGAACACGAAGTTGCTCAGCGCCTCCTTGCGGGCCGCGGCGTCCTCAGGCCAAGGCTGATCGCCCTTGTGGTCGGCCAGCAGCACGGGCACGGGAGCATTATAGATCTCCTTGGCAGCATCGATCTCCACGCCGTCCACCACACGGTTGGGGCCGCCGTTCAGGATGATGCCCTTCACGTTCGGCAGAGCGGCAAGCTCGTCGGCGGTGATGTCGTGGGGATGGATTTCGCTGTAAACGCCCAGCGCACGGATCTCACGGGCCAGGCGGGGGTTCTCCTCACTGCCCAGATCAAGTATCAGAATCATGTCCTGCTTCATTGCAGCGCCTCCTATTTTTTGTATGACTCATAGTACCACAATTCGGGTGCTTTCGCAAGATATTGTGCCTTCAAGCATGGATAAAATGCGTGGATTCTAAGGTGGGGTTCCTAGTATAGTTTGACAAAATTTGCGCAAGGGGAGGGGAGCGGTCCTATCAGCAGACAGGCTTCTATACAGGATTTTACAAAGATTTTACGGCGAGCTGCTTGTTTTGGTTTGGAAACAAGGGTATACTGACAGACGAAAAGAAGGAGGTGAGTGCGATGGGATTTGAGTGGAAGGCCGCTGAGGATCTGGAGGATCTGATCTACGAGTGTAAGGATGTTTCTGCCAGCGAGCGGTAAGAGAATCGATTCAAAAGTTCAGGACCACACCATAGGGTGTGGTTTTTTGCGTTTTATGGGGATGAGGTGGGAAGGGTGTAGCTCCCGTCCGAAATCTCCAGCCCGGTGTACGAGGCATAGAGAGGGAGATCCTTCCGGTGGCGTTCATCCCCGGGGATATGCTTCCAGTATACAAAGGAGAGTCGGTACTGGCCGTCCGGAAGTCTCCCGAATTGGGAGAGTCTGACCTGCCCCTCGACCTCCTCACCTGGGGCCAGTTCCAGACCTACCCCGGCGGAGGTATACGGCTCATAGGGCACATTGTACCAGATCCCATTTCCATTTAGTAAGACATCCAGCCCGGGTTCCAGATAGAGCGTGGTATCCTGATCTGCCGAGCCGCTGGATTCCACCGAAAGGCCGCTGCGGTTCACGACGGTCATGGAGAGGGTACAGCCGCGATATGTGTCCAGGTACAACTCCAGGCCGGGGAGGCTCTCCAGCGTCTCAGCTGGCGTCAGCTCCGCGGCATCCAGACGGACCGGATGGGAGGACTACAGGCAGACGCCTGTCAGGGCGGCCAAAAGGATACACCTCCAGGTTGTATTCTATCTAGTCAGACGTTTTGACGGCAGAACGGCAGAAAGGTTCCGAAGGAGAGGGGAGAGGCGGATAAAAGCACTCCCTGGGCCCGCTGGGGCCCAGGGAGAAAAGGATCAGATCTTGGTGATGTCGATGGGGGTCAGGTCCTCGCTGCGGCTCTGCTCCCGGACGGTGAGAACGGCCCGGGCGGTATCGATGGCGGTGACGCAGGCCACAGAATGCTCCACGGCAGAGCGGCGGATCTTGAAGCCGTCGCTGTCCTGCTTGCGCCCCTTGGTGGGGGTGTTGATGATCAGGTCCACGGTGCCGCTCTGGATCATATCCAGGATGTTGGGGTGGGCCTGGGAGACGCGGTTGACTCGCTTGCACTGGATGCCGGCCTCTGTGAGGGCGTCACAGGTACCGGAGGTGGCGTAGATCTCCACGCCCATCTCCTCGAAGCCGCGGGCGATGCCTACCATCTCGGCCTTGTCCTCGTCCTTCACGGTAACGATGATTCGGCTGCCCCGCTTGGGCACCTTCAGACCAGCGCCCTTGAAGGCCTTCAGCAGGGCCTGGGGATAGGTCTCGGCCAGACCCAGCACCTCGCCGGTGGACTTCATCTCGGGGCCCAGGCCGGTGTCCACGTCGGTGAGCTTCTCGAAGGAGAACACGGGGGCCTTGACGGCGAAATAGCTGGCCTCGTGGTACAGGCCGGTGCCATAGCCCAGGTCCTTCAGCTTCTCGCCCAGCATGACCTTGGTGGCCAGGTCGATGATGGGCACGCCGGTCACTTTGGAGATATAGGGGATGGTGCGGGAGGAGCGGGGGTTGACCTCAATGACATAGATATCGTCGTTATAGAGGATATACTGGGCATTGATCAGGCCGATGACATTCAGATGCTTGGCCATGTTCTTGGTGTGCTTCAGGATCAGTTCCCGGTGCTTCTCCTCCAGGTTGATGGGGGGATAGACCGCGATGGAGTCTCCGGAGTGGACGCCGGCCCGCTCCACGTGCTCCATGATGCCGGGGATGAGGATGTCCTCCCCGTCAAACACGCCGTCCACCTCCAACTCACGGCCCATGAGGTATTTGTCGATGAGGATGGGGTGCTCCTGAACGGTCAGGTTGATGATCCGCATGAACTCCTCAATGTTCCGGTCGGAGTAGGCGATCTCCATGCCCTGGCCGCCCAGGACGTAGGAGGGACGGACTAGAACGGGGTAGCCCAGCTCGTTGGCCGCCTGAAGGGCCTCCTGGGTGGTAAAGACGGTGCGGCCCTTAGCGCGGGGAATGGCGCACTTTTCCAAAATTTCGTCAAAGCGCTCCCGGTCCTCGGCGGCGTCCACGCCGTCGGCAGAGGTGCCCAGGATCTGCACGCCCATCTCAGTCAGCGCCTTGGCCAGCTTGATGGCAGTCTGTCCACCGAACTGGACCACGGCGCCCCAGGGCTTCTCCAGCTCCACAATGTTCTGCACGTCCTCGGCGGTCAGCGGCTCGAAGTACAGCTTATCCGCCACGTCGAAGTCGGTGGAGACGGTCTCGGGGTTGTTGTTGATGATGATGGTCTCATAGCCCATACGGCGGAAGGCCCACACAGAGTGGACGGAGCAGTAGTCGAACTCGATGCCCTGGCCGATGCGGATAGGGCCGGAGCCCAGCACCAGCACCTTCTTCTTGCCGGAGCCGTTGTCCACCGCCTCGTTCTCTCCGTCGTAGGTGGAGTAGTAGTAGGGGGTCTCAGCATCGAACTCAGCGGCACAGGTGTCAACCATCTTGAAGGAGGGGATGATGCCATACCGCTCCCGCAGGGCCTTCACCTGAGCCTGGGTCATGCCGCACAGGGCGCCGATATAGCTGTCGGCGAAGCACATCTCCTTGGCACGCTTCAGGGTGTCCATGTCGGGCTCGCCCTTACAGGACTTCAGCTCGTTCTCCATGTCGATGATCCGCTGGAAGCCGTCCAGGAACCAGATGTCCATCTTGGTGATGTGGTTGATCTTCTGGGGAGAGAAGCCGCGGCGCAGGGCCTCGGCCACCACGAAGAGGCGCTCGTCGGTGACCTGGACCAGCAGGTCCTCGATTTCGTCGGTGTACAGGCCCTCCAGCTTGTCCAGCTTCAGTGCCCGGACGTTCAGCTCCAGGGAGCGGATGGCCTTCATCAGAGCGCCCTCGAAAGAATTGGCAATGGCCATGACCTCGCCGGTGGCCTTCATCTGAGTGCCCAGGGTGCGGCTGGCGGTGGTGAACTTATCAAAGGGCAGGCGGGGGATTTTCAGCACGCAGTAGTCGATGGTGGGTTCGAAGCAGGCGGTGGTTTTACCGGTCACCGCGTTGGGGATCTCGTCCAGAGTATAGCCCAGGGCTACCTTGGCGGCTACCTTGGCGATGGGGTAGCCAGTGGCCTTGGAGGCCAGGGCAGAGGAGCGGGACACACGGGGGTTGACCTCGATGACCGCGTACTCATAGCTGTCAGGGTTCAGGGCAAACTGCACGTTGCAGCCGCCTTCGATCTCCAGGGCGGAGATGATATCCAGGGCGGCAGAGCGGAGCATCTGGAACTCCCGGTTGGCCAGGGTCTGGGTGGGAGCCACCACGATGGAGTCGCCGGTGTGGACGCCCACGGGGTCGATGTTCTCCATGG
>JAYCWP010000040.1:0-33678 GCA_037257225.1 Lawsonibacter sp. | reverse complement strand
TCTTGGGCCGCAGGGAGTACTCTCCCTCGTCCTCCCGGGTGAGGGAGGTGGTCACAAGAGGCTCCAGCTCCTCGCTGTCAAAATCCGAATTAGAAAAGTCGATTGCCATGGGTTCACATCCTAATCGCACAGTACTGTCATATGGTTTCAATTATTTTGCCCTGTCAGCTGATCAGCCAGCTTCTCCAAGACATTCAAAAATTCTTCTTCCCCCCAGGGGATGATTTTCCCGACTCCGCCGCTTCCCGCCGCGGTGATTCCAGAGAGATAGAGCTGGTTTCCGTGCCCCGCCAACATCACGGTCAGACTGAGACGGTTATCCCCCAGTATGGTATAGCGCTCGTAGACACGCACAGCGCACCGAACATCGCCCCAGCAGTATTCGCTGCCGTTCTCATAGCTGGCGGAAAGGCTGCTGTCCAGAATTCCGTTATGTAAATAACAGAGCACCTCATCAAAATCGTAATAGCCCGGAATTTCCCGCTCCAATTTTGCCATGGCTGCCGCTCCTTTCACTCCATCTGGAACGAAGTTCCCCAGTTCCACAAAAGCAAGTTACAGCACGGAAGGATGCCGCTCCGCCAACTCCCGAAGAGTGTCCAGGAAAAACTCCTCTCCCAAGGTATTGAACTTAAAGACCATCCCCTGGCTGCCGCCGGCGGTGATAGCGGACAGAAACAGCTCCTCCCCATCTCCAACCAGAGTAAGGGTCATGGACAGGCGGTTGCCTCCCGACCAGCTGTACCGCTCATACACCCGGACACAGCAGCGCACTCCGGCGTATTGTACATAACTCTCATCCTCATAGCTGGCAGAGGAACTTTTTTGAAAGATCCCATCGTGAAAATAGCGTAGGGTCTCATCAAAATCGCCCCGGAGGCGGGTCTCGTACTTGGCCATGGTGCTCCTCCTTACTGCTTCATCATCTTCTTCAGTGCCGCCTTGATGATCTGCTCCAGGGTCAGGCTGTCCAGGTCGATCCCCTTGAGGGCTATGTTGATTTCTCCCTGGGAATATCCCAGCACCGCCAGGGCGGCAGACGCCTCAGACAGCTTGTTTTCCGGGATGACGGTCACGCCGCTGCCGCCGTAGGCCTCTCCCTTGGCGGAGATAGTCTGCCCCTTGGCCAGTTTATCCTTCAGTTCCAGGATCACCCTCTGGGCGATCTTCTTCCCGATACCCGGTGCACAGGTGAGGGCCTTCTCATCCCCGGTGATGATGGATAAGGCCAGATTGGCCGGGGTGCTGGATGACAGGATGGACAAGGCCGCCTTGGGGCCAACACCGGACACTGAAATCAACTGCTGGAACAGGTTCAGCTCCTCCTGGGTGGCAAAGCCGTACAGCTCCATGGCATCTTCCCGGACATTCAAATGGGTAAAGAGTTTCCCCTTGTCGCCCTTTTTCAGGGCAGAGAGGGTATAACTGGTGGTTCGGCAGGCATACCCCACCCCACCGCAATCGATCACAGCCAGGTGAGGCTCTATATGGGCCACCATGCCGCTGAGGTAGTAAAACATTTCTCTTTTCCCCCTGTATTGAGTTCGAAATGAGGAATGAGGAGTTAGAAATTCAGGCGTGTCCCAATTCCCCATTTCCAATCCCAAACTCCTAATTTATCTGGTGTCATACCGGCTGGGGTCAAAAACCCGCTCAGTATTCAGCAGGCTTGTGGCCGACCGTCCGTGACAGATGGCGATGGCCAGTGCATCCGCGGCATCGTCCGGCCGTGGGATCTGCTTCATGTTCAGCAGGCGCTGGGTCATCAGCATAACCTGCCGCTTGTCTGCCCCGCCGTAGCCCGCCACCGCTTGCTTCACCTGCATAGGAGTGTATTCGAAAATGGGCACCCCCAGCCGCTCCGCCGCCAGCAGGATAACGCCACGGCCATGGGCCACAGCGATGCCGGTGGTGATATTTTTGGAGAAAAAGAGTTCCTCCACCGCCATCTCGTCCGGCTGAAAGGTGTGGATCAGCTCCTCCATGTCACAGTCGATCTGAAGCAGACGGCTGGACAGGGGAATCCCCGGCGGCGTAGTGATCACGCCGTACCGCAGCAGGGTATTTTTCCCCCGCTCCGCCCGGATCACACCAAATCCAATGGTGGCCACTCCGGGATCGATGCCTAGTATGATCATGCCGCCCTCCTTGTATTATCGGCTTATTGTACCATACTTCCTGACAAATGGGAAGGTTGGAAATAGGGTGTTCGGTAGCGAACCACAAAAAAGGACCGCCCGGGGGCCTGCTGCATAGCATGGTCCGGAGGTGGTCCATCTGTCTGTCTTTCATCGCTGGGCCGGGAGCGATGCTGCTGCCGCAGCAGCAGCTGGAACAGCAGCTTCTCTTGCCCGAGGACTGAACCAGGAGGAGCTGAACCGTCTGGCTGCTTTTTTCACTGTTTTGGGGGATCTGCTGGCTCTGTACGCCCTGGATGCGCCAGATGGGCAGCATAATATTCCGCCTACCGGCCCATGAAGGCGCGGATTTCCTCCATCCGATCCATCCCCTGCTGATATCCATCTGCCCACAGCAGACGCAGCTTCTCCACATCCCGCTCAATGCGGCTCACGCCCCGGAGATCCTCTGGGGCCAACACCAGAACTTTTCCTTCCTTCTCCAAGCGGAAGAGTTCTTCCCGGGCCCGGTTGTCCCGCTCTGCCCGCTCTCTCATGGTCTGGCAGAAATTGGGGTACTCCCGGTACCGCCGCTCGATCACCGGCAGCAGCTTCTCCTGCTTCCGCACAAAGTTCCGTGGCTTGGTCAGGATCACAATGGCCCGGTCGCAGCCCATTTCAAAGGCCCGGGGATAGGGCACGGTCTCCGCCGCTCCGCCGTCCAAATAGGGCTTCCCCCCCAGCCGGTAGATGGGAAACATCAGAGGCATGGCGCAGGTAGCCTGAAGCAGCAGGAAGTTGTCGTCCCGGCGGGGGACCTCCAGATACTCGGCCTTCCCTGTCTCCAGATTGGTCACTCCCGCTTCCACCTTCCCAGGAAAAGCAGCAAATGTGTCGTAATCAAAAGGCACCAACTCATTTGGAATGGTCTCATAGGAAAATTCCAGTCCAAAATAGCTGCGGTTATGCCGGTCCAGCAGATTACCCAGTCCCATATAGCGCCTGTCGTTGGCAAACCGGGTCAAAATCTCCAAATTGCGCCGAGGCTGGCGTGAGACATAGCTCACCCCATAGGCGATCCCAGCCGACACACCCACTACATAGTCCGCCATCAGATCCTTCTCCAGCATTGCGTCCAACACCCCAGTGGAAAAAATGGTGCGCAGCGCACCACCCTCCAATACCATGCCGATCTTCATTCCGCAGACCTCCTTCTGACTGTCCATACCAGCCGCTCTCTTTTGAAGCAGCCACAGCATTTCTTCGGGTATTATACCCCCTCCCAGCCGCTTTTGCAAAGGTCAATGTTGACAAAGCCGCAGAGCAGGCGGTATCATCCTTTTGATGATACCAGTCATATCGAATTATAAGGAGGCACTGCTATGTCAAAGATTGCACACAGCGTGGAAGAACTCATCGGGCATACCCCCTTGCTTGCTTTGGAGCGGTATGGGAACCGCCACAGCTTTTCCGCTCAGGTGCTGGCCAAGCTGGAATACCTGAATCCCGCCGGTTCTGCAAAAGACCGGGTCGGCCTGTCCATGATCCAGGATGCGGAAGCCCGTGGGTTGTTGAAGCCCGGCGCCGTGATTATTGAACCCACATCTGGAAACACCGGCATCGGCTTAGCCTGCGTAGCTGCCGTCCGGGGCTATCGTCTGATCCTCACTATGCCAGATACCATGAGCGCAGAGCGCCGTGCCATGCTGGCCGCCTATGGTGCAGAGCTGGTCCTTACCCCCGGCGCTCTTGGGATGCAGGGTTCGGTAGCGAAGGCCGAGGAACTTGCCCGCTCCATCCCCGGAAGCTTTATTCCCGGACAGTTCGATAACCCCGCCAACCCAGACGCCCACTACCGCACCACCGGCCCGGAAATCTGGGCAGACACCCAGGGCAAAGTCGACATCCTGGTGGCCTGTGTGGGCACCGGCGGCACGCTCTCTGGAACCGCCCGCTATTTGAAGGAGCAAAATCCCGCCATTCATGTCGCTGCGGTGGAGCCTGATGCCTCTCCCCTGCTCTCTGGCGGCCAGGCTGGCCCTCACCAGATCCAGGGAATCGGCGCCAACTTCATTCCCGACACCCTGGACCGGAGCATTTACGATCAGATCATCCGGGTCCGGGACGAAGACGCATTTACTGCCGGACGGGAACTGGTCCGTACCGAGGGCGTCCTGGCGGGGATTTCCTCCGGCGCAGCCTTGTGGGCCGCCGCCCAGCTGGCCCGCCAGCCGGAACACACAGGCAAGACCATCGTGGTCATCCTTCCCGATTCTGGCGACCGATATCTCTCCTCCCCCATGTTCGCGGAGTGAGCCTCGGCACGATCCCACAGGCCGCAGCAGCGCGCCTTTCCAACAGACAGCCCCCGGAGCATCGCTCCGGGGGCTGTCTGTTTTTCACGATATGCGTATTATACCTGCTGGATAAAGCGGAGGAAGGCCGCCTTCCCCTCCGGACTGCGTCCATATACGCCCGCGTGCTCCAGCACCTGGGCAAAGACCAGGCCAGTTTCCTTTTGGACAATTTCCAGCGCATTTTCTCGAGTGAAGGCATACTTGTCCCGGAAGCCCTCCGCCCAGTCGGCGTGCTTCTCTGTGCGCTCGTCTGCCCGCAGGTCCGCCCCGGTCACCAGGGCGTCAGCCACAGCGGCCAACTCGTCCTTCAGCCGGGCGGGCAGCACCGCAAGGCCCATGACTTCGATCAGGCCGATGTTCTCCTTCTTGATGTGGTGGAGTTCGGCGTGGGGGTGATACAGACCCAGCGGGTGCTCCTCGGTGGTCAGATTGTTGCGCAGCACCAGGTCCAGTTCAAACTCTCCATCCCGCATCCGGGCGATGGGGGTGATGGTGTTGTGGGGGACGCCGTCGGTCTCGGCCAAGATCACCGCCGCCTCATCGGTATAGCCCCGCCAAGAGGCCAGAATCCGGTCGGCCAGGTCCACCAGCCGCTCCGCCTGGGCAGAGCGGATCCGGATCACCGACATGGGCCACTTAACAATGCCGGCCTGGACATCCTCAAAGCCAGGGAAAGTCACCGGGGTCTCCACAGGGGCCTTCTCCATGGCGAAGGTATAGCAGCCGCCCTGGAAATGGTCGTGGGCCAGAATGGAGCCGCCCACGATGGGCAGATCAGCGTTAGAGCCCACGAAGTAGTGGGGGAACTGCCCCACAAAGTCCAGCAGCTTCCCAAAACAGGCCCGGTCGATCTTCATAGGAGTGTGGACGCTGTTCAGACAGATGCAGTGTTCGTTATAGTAGACATAGGGGGAGTACTGCATAAACCAGGGAGAGCCATTGATGGTGATGGGAACAATACGGTGGTTCTGCCGGGCGGGGTGATTCACCCGACCAGCATAACCTTCGTTCTCAGCACACAGGGCGCACCGTGGATAGTTAGAGGCCGGCAGATTACGAGCGGCCGCAATGGCCTTGGGGTCCTTCTCCGGTTTGGAGAGGTTGATGGTGATGTCCAGATCTCCGTACTCTGTGGAAACCTTCCACTGTACATCCCGGGCAATGCGGTCCCGTCGGATATAATTGGTATCCTGGCTGAATTTGTAATACCAGTCCGTCGCCTGCTTGGGATCCTCCCGGTACAGGGACTGGAAGGTCTCAATGACCTGAGCGGGCCGCGGGGTGAGGCGTCCCATCAGCTCGGTGTCAAACAGATCCCGGTAGACCACTGAGTTTTCCGTCAGCACACCCCGGTCGTGGGCGTCATCCAACAGTTCCTCCAGAATGGGGGCCAACTCCAACCCTCCCCACTCCTTGCCAGGGTCGGTATAGCTGTCCAGCTTTAGGGCATCCAGAATGGTGTTGACTGCCCAAACGGTTTCATTTTCCTGGATCAGCCCTGTGCGCAGGGCGTAGGTGACCAGCTTGGAAACGGCTTCATCGATCATTGTCGCCACACCTGCCCCTCAGTCCGCAAAGCCGTGGGGATGGCCCTTGTGCCATGCCCAGGCGGAGGAGACGATGGTCTCCAGATCAGCATACTGGGGCTTCCAGCCCAAAACATCCTTGGCCTTATCCGAGGAGGCCACCAGCTGTGCGGGGTCGCCCGCCCGCCGGGGGGAGATCTCCGCAGGGATGGGATGACCGGTGACCTTCCGGGCCACGTCGATGACCTCCTTGACGGTGAAGCCCACTCCGTTGCCCAGGTTGAACACGTTGTTGTCCCCGCCCTTCAGCAGGTAATCCAAGGCCAGAATATGGGCCTGGGCCAGATCCGTGACGTGGATATAGTCCCGGACGCAGGTGCCGTCCTTGGTGGCATAGTCATCACCGAAGATAGAAATCTTCTCCCGCTGGCCGTTGGGCACCTGGAGGATCAGGGGGATCAGATGGGTCTCAGGGGCGTGGGCCTCGCCGATGGCGCCGGAGGGATGGGCGCCGCAGGCGTTGAAGTACCGCAGGGCCACATACCGCAGGCCGTGGGCCCGGCTGGTCCAAGACATCATCTTCTCCATCGCCAGCTTAGTCTCGCCATAGCAGTTGGTGGGAACAGTCTTGTCCGTCTCCAGAATGGGCACACGCTCCGGCTCTCCATAGGTTGCGGCGGTGGAGGAAAACACGATCTTGTCCACCCCGTGGGCCACCATGGACTCCAGCAGACAGATGGTGCCTCCCAGGTTGTTGTCATAGTACTTCAGAGGATCGCTCATAGACTCGCCCACCTGGGAGGAGGCGGCGAAATGGATGACGCCCTCGATCTTCTCCTGCTCAAACAGCTGATCCAGAGCCTTTCTGTCCCGGATGTCCAGTTCATAGAAGCGGGCCTTATGATGCACAGCAGCCCGGAAGCCGGTGAGCAGGTTGTCCGCCACCACCACATCCCGGCCGGCATCGATCAGTTCGTACACAGTATGGGAACCGATATAGCCAGCTCCGCCCAACACTAAAATCGCCATAGTCTTCGTTCCGTCCTTTCTATTCCGCTGTTCCGCCTGATGTTACTTCAAAACCACACAGCCGCCCTGGGGCCGGATGTGCAGGATGTGGCACATCCCGGGGCCCAGCAGTTCCTCCATCCCCTGCCGGAAGGTCTCCAGCTTCTCGTTGGGGACAAAGGCCTGAATGGTACCGGCAAAGCCGCCGCCATGAACCCGGATGGCACCGGAGCCGCCCAGCAGCTCCCGTCCCACGGCCAGGGCCACCGGGATGGCCTGCTGCTGAGGGGCAGCCGCCGACCAGGTGTTCTGCAGGTTCAGGGCGGAGGACAGCCCCGACTGGTCCACCAAAGCCAGGAAGGCATCAAAATCTCCCTGCTCCAGAGCCTCAGCCTCCTGCTCCGCCCGGCGGTCCTCCTCAAAGAAGTGCATGGCCCGGAGTACCGCCCGGTCGCCGCACTCCTTCCGCAGCTGCGGCAGGGCAGCCCGGAAGGCCCCCTCGTCCACATCCCGCAGGAACTTCTCGCCGAAGTGGGCGGCCACCGCACCCATCTCCCGGGTGATGTCCGCATAGTCATCCGTAAGATCTGCGTGGCAAGAGCCGGTATCCACGATACACAAGGCGTGGCCCGACTGAGTGAAGTCGTATTCCACCTTCTTCACGATGGGGGCAGCCGGGTCGGCAAAGTCGATGGCCACCGCACCGCCCACCGAGGAGCCCATCTGGTCCATCAGGCCGCAGGGCTTGCCAAAATAGACGTTCTCTGCATACTGGCCCACCTTGGCACGTTCCACAGGATCCAGGGTCCCGCCGCCGAAGAAGCAGTCCACGATGGTAGCCACCAGGATCTCATAGGCAGCAGAGGAGGACAGGCCAGAACCGGACAGCACCGTGGACGTCACATAGGCGTCAAATCCTGCCGGATGGCACCCCAGCTCCGCCAGCCGTGCCGCCACTCCTCGTACCAGCGCGGGGGAGCTGTTTTTCTCCTCCTCCCGAACCTTCAGATCCCGCAGATCCACCTCTAACGCAGGGTAACCTTCTGACTGGATTCGAACCAAGTCCGTCCCATTGGGAGCAGCGCAGGCCAGCATATCCAGATCCACACTGCCGCACAACACGCGGCCGTGCTGGTGATCCGTGTGGTTTCCACCGATCTCTGTCCGGCCCGGTCCGCTGAACAGTGCGGCCTGCGGCCGTGCGCCGAACTCTGCCTCAAAGGCCCGGACTACCCGGACCGCCCGCTCTCGTCCCTTTTCCAGGGAGGCGTCGCTTCCATCCAGAGCATACAGCCCCCGAAGCGCCTCATCTCCCCCGCCTTCCTGCAACTTCTGTAACAGCTCTCCCGTGGAACTCATAGACGTCACCTCTTTCTTATTTCTACTACAAAGTATATTTATTTTTACTAAAAATTCAATCCATCTTTTGAAGATTCAGAAAGTTCAGCGGCTTTGACAGAAAATCCCCTGTCTTTCTGGTCATTCCGCCGGGACAGGCCCAGTGCTGCTCCGCACGGTCAGAGAAGATGACACCACCACCTTCAGTGGAACAGTACGTTCCGGCTCCCTTCCCGGGAGGGCCACCCGCTCCCGCAGCAGACGCAGGGCAGTGCGTGCCATCTCCTCCACATGGGCAGACACCGATGTCAGAGGCGGCTCCACCAGGGCAGAGCGGGGCGTGTCATTGAAGGAGACCACCGACAGATCCTTTGGTGCATCCAACCCAGCCAGTCTCATGGCCCGGATGGCCCCGATGGCCGTCTCCTCATTAGCCGCCAGCAAAGCCGTAGGGCGAGTCCCTCCATTGGACAGCCGCTCTCCCACCGCTCTAGCCGCCGCTTCTGTCTCCATGGGGCAATCCAGCAACCAGTCCCGGCACTCCAATCCTCGCGCCTCCAATTGCTGAGAAAAAAGCTGGCGGCGCACCTCAGGAGCCCAGCGTCCCAGGTCATCCAGCTTCCATTCCGGGCCGATAAAACCCACAGATCGGTGTCCCAGTTCCACCAAATGCTCCAGAGCCATAGAAATGCCCAGAGAGAAGTTCAATACCACTGAGTCAAATCGACTCTCCAGCGGGGAAGAGTTTAAAAATACGATCTGAGGGCAGATGGACTCTAAGGCTGCGATCTGTCCAGACCGAAACTTTCCAATGGCAATGATCCCATCCAGAGCCTCTCCCTCCGGAGTCAGGAATCCCTCTCCCCGGCTCTCTAAAGGCACCGCAGTATACTTCCGATCCAGGCATCCCTGGCGGACAAACCCACTGAGGTAGAGGTAGAAAGGGTCCTCTAACTGCTGGGCCGGCGTAAGCATCTCTGCAATCCCCACACGGAGAACCCCCTTGGGTGCACGGCCCCTGCGGCTTCGGGTAGCGGTATAGTTCAGCCGCCCAGCCTCCTCCAGCACCTTTCTTCTGGCCTCCATGCTCACCGACAGTGCTGGATCGCCCGACAAGATTCTGGAGATCGTGGCAGCAGAGTATCCTGTCCGCTCCGCAAGCTCCCGCAGCGTAGCCATGGTGATCCGCCTCCTTATATTTTTACTAAAAATAAAATATCACAGAGCAGAAGTCAGCGCAAGCCCCCAGCGGACTATTCCTCTCGAAAGCTTCGAAAATTCTTCTGATTTACCTCCCGATATGGGAGCCAAACATAGTGCTCCGCGGTAAGTTCTGCGGTCTGAGCGGGATCCTCCCCTGCATACAGAGACAAGGCTAAATCCATCAAAACTTGAGGCATCTCCTTGGCGTTCTGTACCGTTCCACTGAGTGTCCCCGCCTCCATCGCTTCCAGAGCCGGTGCAGTGGCATCCACACCTACAATCACGGGCATCTCTTCCGGAGATACGCCCGACTCCAGCAGCACATCGATGGCCCCCAGGGCCATATCATCGTTGTTGGCAAAGACTGCTTCAATGCGGTCACCAAACTCCTCATGCCACTGGGACATCTTGGCTGCTGCCTGCCCCCGGTTCCAATTTGCGGTATCGCTGGCCAGTTTCTCCACCAAAACCCCCGCATTGGTAATTGCTTTGATGGAATACTCCGTGCGCAGCAGGGCATCCTGGTGGCTTGGTTCCCCTTCCAGCATAACATACTGGAGCGCTCCGTCTCCGTTCCGATCTACACGCTCCTGGTCCTCCTGCCACTGTTCCCAAACGATCCGTCCCTGAAAGATCCCGGACTGTTCACCTCTTGGACCCACGTAGTAGGCATTCTCCCACCGCTGAAGATCCTCCTCTACTGGCTGACGGTTGAAAAAGATTACCGGCACACCGGCCTCCTCCGCCTTGTCCACGATGACAGCCGCCGCCGTGCGGTCCACCATGTTAACGCATAGCACATCGCAGCCCCAATCTAAAAAGCGGTCCACCTGCTCCATCTGAAGGGTCTGGTTGCTTTGGCCATCAGCGATGCTCAAGTTGATCTTCAGAAGGCTCTCTCCCTCCTTCTCCCGGGCCAGACGTTCCATCTCCTGGACCACATTGGAGATAAAGGTGTCATCCTGCTGATAGATGGCAACCCCCACCCGGACAGTCTCTGTCTTTTCCGCTCCTCTGTTCTCACAGCCCGTCAGCAGAAGGGCGCAAGCAAGCAACGCCGGAAACACAGTGCCCCACTTCCGGTCAGGATGTGACCGGGAACAGCAGTTTTTGATACTCTGATTCATAGATCTCATCGCCTCCCACCACCGAAAAGGGAAGTGTCTCTGTCAGCGGCTCAGTCTTTCCCAGAGCCGCCCCTGCCGCCTTTTGAACCGCCAGATAGCCTGCAGCATATTCGCTCCAGGCCGCCACAGCGGAGATCGTTCCCCGCTCCAGCCAAGCTGCGATTCGGCCCGTTACACCCACACCATAGAGGGCAGCCCCGCTCCCAGTGCGTTCCTTGGCCGCAGCAGCTGCCTCTGTGGTGCCAATTTCCAGGGCAACCACCTGAGCTAGACCGCCTTCCTGATCTAAGCGGAGCAGTTCCTCCTCCTGAGTCTCTGACCAGCGAAGGACTGTGGCTCCTCCTCGAATCAGGGCCGCCTCTGCCGCTTCTACCCGCGCCCGTACCCCAGTATTCTCCGGAAGGCAGTCCAAAAGCAAGACAGTCCCACCTCGATACTCTTGCAGGGCTCTTCTGGCAAGTGCCTGCCCCAATTCCCCATTGTCTGGCGTAATTAGAGCCGCTGCTCCAGACAGTTCTGACTCCAATGTTACTGTTGGAGTATTCCCCGCCAGTGCCTCCCACTCCGCATTCAAGTCTGCCGGATCTACCGGGACAAGCACTAGTGCATCGGTTCCCCGCTCAACTTCCCTGCGGAGCAGTTCCTTTTGTTCCTCGCGATCATTGTCCGTTCCAGGCGTCAGAAAGCGCAGCTCTGCCCCCAAATCGCCCGCTGCCTGTTCCATTCCCAGTCTGGCATTGGCCCAAAGACTGCTGTCTGCGCTGCGGATCAGTACAGAAACCTCTGCCGGCCCCCGGCTGCGGTCCCGTCCTTCCAGGTCCGGAGCCGCCAAGGACAACAGAACAGCCGCCCCCAACGCCACCAAGATCGTCAGCTGGATGATCCCGTTTCTCCGATCTTTCACGAGTCCGCCTCCTTCCGATAGGGCCTGGACGCTTCCTCATCCAATGCCGGCAGATGGATACGCACCAGCGTACCCTCGTCCGGTTCACTTTGAATGGTCAGCCCATACTGTTGTCCAAAGGTAAGCTGAATCCGCTGGTGGACGTTGCGCACCCCTATGCCAGATCCCTTGGTGTTGATGGCGGGTCGATACTCCTCCAGCAGCTGCTCGGCCACCTCGGGACGCATCCCCATACCGTTGTCCTCCACGTCGATGAACAGGTCATCTCCACGGCGGTAGGCACGGACCGAGATGATGCCCTCGTCCTCCGCCGCTGACATTCCGTGATAGATCGCATTCTCCAGAATCGGTTGGACGATCAGTTTTAGGGTATACAGTCCTTCTGTACCTGGTTCAGCCGTGATTTCGGTGGTAAAGCGGTTCTTGTACCGGATCTGTTGGATGTTCATATAGTGCCGCGCGTGCTCCAATTCATCCGCCAGAGTGATGATACTGCTCCCCCGGCTGAGGGAGATGCGGAACAGCCGCGCCAGAGAGGTCACCATCTGAATGGCCTCATCATACCGCCCGGCCTCCGTCATCCAGATCACCGAATCCAGCGTGTTGTATAGGAAGTGGGGATTGATCTGAGACTGGAGCACCTCCAGTTCCGAGCGCCGTTTCTGTGCCTCCTGCTGGACGATGTCATCCATCAAGTGGTGCATCGTAGACACCATGGAGCGGATCGATCGACTCAGGTGCTGCACCTCATAGCAGCCACGCTCCTCGATCTCCACATTTTCCCGTCCAGCCTCCAGTTCCTTGATGGATTGCTCCAGGCGGCGGATCGGGTCAGAAATATGGGCGGAGATCCGGAAATTCAGAAAAGCCATCAGGAAGATGGAGAACAGCAGCAGCGACAGTCCAAACAAGACCATTTGATGGGAGTCTGCCTCCAAATCCTCCATAGGCACTACGCCAACCAGCTTCCAACCGGTATACCCTACGGTCTTAACGGTTACCTGCCGTTCCCTTCCTTGAAAGTTTTCTCTGTGGCTCCCGTCTGAATAATCTGCCGCCGTCTGATTGTTCTCTTCCAATAGTCCGGCATAGATCAGCTGCTGCCGTGGGTGATAGATCAACTCACCAGAACCATCGATGAGATAGAGGTATCCGCCATTGGACAGCTGCACATCCCGGCAGATCTGCTCGATGCCACTGAAACTCATATCCACCAGCAGAACACCTGTCTCGGTAGCCCCGCCGCGGGTCAACTGAACCTGACTGCTTAGGGAGACTACCCACCGGTAGCGGGCATCCTGTTCCTGAAACAAGTTCTGTACGTGGGGAGTAGAGAAGTGGAAATTCTCCATTTTTTTGATGGCCGCCTGAAACCAGCCGCTATCCCGGAGTTCTGCATCCGGCTTCAGCTCAGACAGGGGCGCAGCGGAAACCAGCCGCCCCTTCTCATCAAATACTGCGATAGATACGATAGACTCCCGGTTCTCCTCATATAGAAGTCCCATCCCAGACTCCAGGGATCCTTCTTCAAGATCTGTGTTCTTAATGATCCGGTAATGGAGGGTATCGGACACCCGCATCATTCTCCGCAGATAGCCGTCCAGATTCATGTTCACTTGAGCCAGGACCCGTTGGCTGTTGTCCTCTGTCAGTTCGTATGTGGTGGTGGAAAAACGCAGAAACAGACTCATGCCCATAAATACCATGCCTACAATAGCCACCGCAGTGAAGGAGAGGGAGATCACCATCTGAATCCCCATGGCACGGTAGCGCCCCACCGCCCGTCCTGTCATCTTACGCAGCAACTTTCCCACACGCATCCCCCTTCCTTAGACTGTACTACCGCTCACCTCCTGCCCGGTATTTGGAGGGAGAGATACCAAACCGCCGCTTGAACACATAGCTGAAATAGTTCGGATCAGTATACCCTGTCTTTTCCGCAATCAAATAAGTCTTGTCATCACTCTCCAGCAACAGCTGGGCAGCCCGCTCCATCCGCACATTGGTCACATAGGCGGTAAAACTCATCCCCTCCTCCCGCTTGAATAGGGTTGAGAAATAAGCCGGAGACAGATGGAGATGGGTACATACACTCTCCACACTCAACTCGCTGTCGGCGTAGTGCTGGTCAATGTAGTGCTTGGCCCGCTCCACCGTGCGCCAGGCGGAATCACTGCGCTGGCGGCCCAACAGTTCCCGCAGGTTGAGGCAGCGGTCCACACACCAGTGCTCCAGCTCATCCAGCGACCGGAACTGAGAGATAGGGACTACCCCAGTAAATCCCGGACCAAACACTGACTCCAACTCCACATCACCGGCCCGAGCCAGCCGAATTAGTGCAGTGGTCAATTCCAAAAGGAACAGACTGCATTGAGCCAGATCCATCCGGTGCTTCCGCAGCCGCTCAATCAGGCTGCACACCAGCTCCTCCACCTGCTCTGCTGTCCCAAGCTTCACTGCGGTGGCCAGTTCCCGCTGGTCATCCTCGTCCAAGGACAGCTCCGCAGAGGTCCCCGGCTCGATATCGCCGATATAAAGTACCCGGCCGCCCCCCATAAGCACCCGGTAGTCCAGGGCGGAACGCGCCCCATCGGTAGACTGACGCAGTTCTCCCAGGGTAGCACAGGACAGCCCAACACCTACTGTCAGTTCCAGTCCCAGATAGTTCAGCGCCAAGGCCCTCAGGCGCTCCAACTCCTCCAAAAGGATATAGGTCTGATCCGTCTGTGCCAGAAGGGCCACGCTGTCATTGTATAATACTGTTCGCACCACACAGTCCAGATTGGTATACTTAGTTAAAAAACTTTGGACCGAGAGAAGCAGCAGTTCATCCCTCTGCTCTGCATCCTCCAGACTGTCCACATCAAACAGAGCCACTGTCCAGGGCCCATCCGGCATTTGAATCTCATATCGGGCCGCCCGGTCTCCGATCTGTTCCGCCCGGACTTGTCCGTCCAGAAGCCGGGTATAAAACAACTCTCTCAGCACGGGGAGGCTCTCCTCATACCGGCGGCGCAGACTCTCCATATCACGTCGCTCCGCCTGCTGCTGATCCAACTGATCCCTCAGACGGAGAAGCACTGCACTCATCTCTTGGGCGTTGATAGGTTTCATGATATATTCCGACACACCCATACCCACTGCCTGACGGGCGTATTCAAAGTCATCAAATCCAGAAAAAACCACTGTTTTGACAGCAGGAAGAACCCGCTTCAGCCTCCGACACAGTTCCAGACCATCCATAAAGGGCATCTTGATGTCGGTAAGCACCACATCCGGGCGGACCAGCTCGGCCAATTCCAGGGCCTCCTCGCCATTGTCCGCCTCCCCAGCCAGAGCAAAACCAAGGCTGTCCCAGTCTATTTTCCGGCTGATTCCGGCTCGGATCTCCTCCTCGTCATCCACCAGAAGCACTCGATAGCGCTCCACGCTGTTCATCCCCCCCTTCTGTCTCAGTCCAGATCCCGCGGGCTTCTCCGGCGTCGGAGAAACGTTTTCCCGGGGCAGCGGCACATTCTTTTTTTCCCGACCATTTTCTCCGCCATTATACCATATCCCGCTCCATCTTTCCAGCATACTGCCCGTTTCTCCTTTCTAACACAAAGGACGCGCCGCTTATAACGGCGCGCCCTTTCAATAGACCAATGCGATTATTTCTTGACCAGATACTTGCGCATATCCAGGGCGCAGGCGAACAGGATGATGCCGCCCTTGACCAGATAAATCAGATCCTGGTTGACACTGGCCATATTCAGGCCCACAAAAATCAGGCGGAGCAGCAGTACACCGATCACGATGCCGCGGATCTTGCCGATGCCGCCTACGAAGGAGACGCCGCCGATGACGCAGGCAGCGATGCCGTCCAACTCGTAGTTCAGGCCGGTATTGGCGGTGTTGGAGCCCACGCGGGCGCCCTCCACAAAACCGGTCCAGCCGTACATAGCGCCAGCCAGAGCAAAGACCAGCACGGTGGTCATCAGCACGTTGACGCCAGACACCCGAGCAGCCTCTTCATTGGAACCCAAGGCAAACATGTTCTTGCCGAAGGTGGTCTTGTTCCAGATAAACCACATGATGACTGCCAGAAGGATAGCAAACCATACATAGTTGGGGATGGGGGTGCTGGTGCCGTTTCCGGTGGGAACGCTGACGATAGAACCCTTGATAAAGTCGTTATAGCTCTTGTCCAAACCGGAGATGGCCATACCGCCGTTGTTGCCCATCTTGACATACAGCAGCAGGCAGGAGTACAGGATCAGCTGCGTACCCAGAGTGACGATGAAGGGATGCAGCTTAAACTTTGCCACAAAGAAGCCGTTGAATACGCCCACCACGGCACCGATGCCCATGGCAATCAGAATCACCACTGGGATCGGCAGAGTACCAATCTCAGGCCACATCTTGTTGGAGGTGGTGACCGACTGGAGCAGAGATGCAGAGATACAGGCAGTCAGACCCACAGAACGGCCGGCAGACAGGTCAGTACCAGTCAAAACGATACAACCGGCGATACCCAGCGCCAGAGGCAGGTAAGCTGCCGTCTGCGATAGAATGTTGACCAGGGAGCTTGGCTTGAGGAAGTTTGGATTCTTAAACACCTGGATATAGATGACCGCAACGATCATCAGGATGTACAGGGCGTTGTCCAGCAGCAGATCAACAGCCTTTTTTGAGTCGAAGCTCTTGGCCTTTGCGGCCAACTCTTTGGATTCGTTGCTCATGGTTCGTTTCCTCCTCTTTTACACATACTTGGCCGCCAGGGTGAGGATCTCCTCCTGGCTGGTATTCTTGGCGTCCACCTCGCCGGCCACCTGTCCTCCGGACATAACGATGATCCGGTCACACACGCCCAGCAGCTCAGGCATCTCAGAGGAGACCATGATGACTCCCTTGCCCTCGTTGGCCAGGTCAATGATCAGCTGGTAGATCTCATATTTCGCACCCACGTCAATGCCGCGGGTAGGCTCGTCCAGCAACAGAACCTCCGGCTTGGTGAGCAGCCAGCGGCCAATGATGACCTTTTGCTGGTTTCCGCCGGACAGAGAGCGGATCTGGGTCTTTTGGCTGGGAGTCTTGATGTGCATAGCCTGAATGGCCCATTCGGTCTTTTCCTTCATCTGCTTGTCACTCAGGCAGATGCCACCCATCAGATAGTCTTTCAAGCTGGAGATCACAGTATTCTCCCGAATATCCCGGATGCCAAAAATCCCGGTGGCCCGGCGTTCCTCAGTGAGCAGGGCGAAGCCGTTCTTGATGGACTCCTTGGGGGTACGGTTCTGGATCTCCTTTCCATGGAGCGTAATGGTCCCTCCCTCACGGGTCATGGAACCAAACAGGTTCTCTAACACCTCAGTACGGCCGGAGCCATCCAGTCCGGCAATACCCAGCACTTCGCCCTTACGCAGCTGGAAGGTAGCGTCCTTCAGGCGAGTGTACTTGCCGGCGATGTGCTGTACATCTAGGATCACGTCACCAGGCTTGTTAGTCTTGGGCGGGAAACGGTTCGTCAATTCCCGACCTACCATGAGCTTGATGATCTCCTCCATGGTAAGTTCCTTGGCCGGACGGGTTGCCACCCACTGTCCGTCACGCATGACCGTGATATCATCGCTGATACGGAGGATCTCATCCATCTTATGGCTGATGTAGATGATGCCGCAGCCCTTTTTCTTCAGCATATCGATGATACGGAACAGGTGCTCTACCTCGGTCTCGGTCAGAGAAGAGGTGGGCTCGTCAAAAACGATGATCTTGGAGTCATAGCTGACCGCCTTGGCGATCTCCACCATCTGCCGCTGGGAAACGGGCAAGGTGGACATGACCGCCTTGGGGTTAACAGACACATCCAGAGTGTCAAAAATCTCGCGGGTACGCTTGGCCATCGTGCGCTCGCTGACCATGATGCCACCCACCTTGGGATAGCGACCCAGCCACAAGTTGTCCTGCACGGTGCGAGTCAGGGCCTGGTTCAGCTCTTGATGGACCATGGCCACACCGTTTTCCAGGGCTTCCTTGGAACTTTTAAAGTGGATCTCCTTGCCGTCCAGAGTGATGGTGCCGGAATCCCGATTATAGATCCCGAACAGGCACTTCATCAGGGTGGACTTGCCAGCGCCGTTCTCTCCCATCAGAGCATGGACTGTGCCTGCCCGGACGGTGAGATTGACGTTATCCAGGGCCTTGACGCCGGGGAACTCCTTGCTGATCCCCTTCATTTCCAGCAGAACTGGATGATCCATGAATATTCCTCCTCTCTCCTCTGCGTGGAGCCGCTGCCTCCACCTCTCCCATGAGATGGGGCAGAGGCAAAGGCTCCACGGATGGGAAGGGGGCTGCCCCGAAGGGCAGCCCCGCGTCCCGCTTTGTCACAGATCGGGGCGATCTGTTGGTACCGCGTTGCTTACTTGGTGTACATGGCGTAGGGGACCTGGATCTTGTTGGAGATGGTCTCACCCTCTTCGCTCACAGCGAACTTGTAGCTCTCGGTGTTGGCCATCAGGTCAGCGCCGTCCTTGACATTCTTCACCAGGGTGGCGATGGTGGCAGCCATGGCCTCGCCGTCCTGCTTGACGGTACCGGTCATGATGCCGGCATCGATCTTCTCCACAGCGGAAGCCAGAGCGTCCACGCCGTAGACAGGAATGGTCTTGTCGCCGTCCTCCAGGTTCCAGCCGGCAGTCTGCAGGGCAGCGATAGCGCCCTCGGCCATGCCGTCGTTGTTGGCCAGGACCAGCTCGACCATGTTATTGTTGCCCTCGTTGTACTGACCCAGGATGGTGTTCATGTAGTCAGTGGCGGCCTGAGCGGACCAGGCGCCAGTCTGGTCAACCAGGTACTTGGAAGCATTGTTAGCATCATAGAACTCCAGAGCGGGCTTGCCAGCCTCAGTCAGGACAGCGTTGGCGTCCTCCACACCATACTGGGTGCGCATCTCGGCCTCAGGGTTGCCCTCCTGGCCCTTGAACATAACGTAAGAGATCTTGCCGTCGCCGTTCAGGTCCACCTTATCGAAGTTCTCCACCAGGTACTTACCGGCGGCCTGGCCCTGCATGTGGCCGGCCTCAGCGGGATCGGTGCCCACGAAGGCGGTCTCCTCATAGCTCTCCAGCACAGAGACATCGAAGTCGCGGTTGAAGAAGACCACGGGGATACCAGCAGCCTTGGCGGCGTCAGCGATGTTCTGGGCGGCATCGGGAGAAGCGTTCTCCACCACGTTCACGACCAGCAGGTTGTAGCCGTCGGAGATAGCGGTGTTGACCTGGTTCAGCTGCTCACCCTGGTTGGTCTGGGCATCGAAGTTCTGGTACTGAACGCCCAGCTCATCCAGCTGCTTGTCCATTGCGGTGCGGACGGTGGTGATGTAGGCATCGGCGAAGTTGTAGTAGAACACGCCGACCTTCAGATCGGAAGTCTGAGAGGCGGAGGCAGAGGTGCCGGAGCCCTCGGGCTTGGAAGCGCTGCCGGAGCCGGAGCCGCCGCAGCTGGCCAGCAGACCGACAGTCATGGTGGCCGCAAGAATCAGAGCAAGTTTCTTCTTCATTTTCATTCCTCCTGTTGTGGTACGGATCTGTATGAAACATTTCCTTCCTTAGCGGAGCCTTCCGCTTTTCGTCCCTTATTGTATCCCTGGCTTTTAGAAAAAACGATAGAATTTTTTTGGCTCTTCTAGGAAAAAACTTGGATATGTTTTGGGCCCCTCCCCGATTTTTTGTAGAAAAAAACAAGAACAGGCCATGAGGTGTCAGATCCGGCCTCAAATAGATATGCCCACTGCCTGTGCATTTTATGAAAACAACCGCACCAAATGGTGCGGCTGTTGAGACAATCAAAATATCGCACAGCAACTTTTTCAAGAAGAATCGTACAAGAGTTCCCCAATATCTATTATAGATCATGAGGATGACCCACCCGGCCTTCTGGCTGATGGCCTGTTTGCGCCGTACAAGCGTTTTCGCCGCAGGAGGAAACCTTATTTATTTCGCCCAAGCATTTTATTTGAAGTACCACAGGGTGAGGCCGCCTCCGGCAGCCAGAACCAAAAAGAAAGACACGACTTTCGTCGTGTCTTTCTTTTTGGAGCGAGTGACGAGGCTCGAACTCGCTACCTCCACCTTGGCAAGGTGGCGCTCTACCAGATGAGCTACACTCGCAACAGCAGGGTTTATATTAGCAGATTTTTTCCCTGCTGTCAACACCTTTTTTAATTTTTCTTCCGCCCCGCCGTTCTCCCGGCAATTCTACTGTATACGGGGCCGGAT
Organism: Lawsonibacter sp.; assembly: GCA_037257225.1. Lineage (GTDB taxonomy): Bacteria > Bacillota > Clostridia > Oscillospirales > Oscillospiraceae > Lawsonibacter. Next base: position 13,840 of record JAYCWP010000040.1, on the reverse strand, counting down.
CAAGGTTTCTCGCCGCACTGAGGAACCAGGTCTCTCTGCCAGGCATATCCCGCACCAGACAGCTCCTCATCTGTCCAGAAGCGAAGATCTTCCTCCCGGGTCAGGTCCACATGGCGCCAACCATCGATCGTCTCCACAACATTCCACTGATGGATTTCCCCGTTCAACCGCCCGTCCACCACCATACAGTTTAATTCCGCATGTGTGCACAGCAGAGAGAAGGACAGGGCCAGCCCCTGGCTGTTCGCTCCACTCCCCAACAGCGCATCATACGCAGTCGAGCCGCCACCCGGGTCGTAGTTTCCTACCAGTCTGGACAGCTGTTCCAGCTTTCTTTCCTCCTCCAGACCGACACTCGGGCTGACCAGACGCTCTGCCTCCCGGCGAAGGGAATTGCGCTGGCTCTCCAAAATCTCCCGCGGCTTTGGATAGGTCAGTAGAATCTCTACGATTCTGCGCGGTCCACTGCCTGGATACATAGCGATCTGAGCTTCCGGCATCCCCAGGGCAGAGGTCGGATCAGAGAGATAAGCCTCCCGAACCAACTGACGAAGATAATCTTCATCCTCCTCGAAATAACTGATACGCAGCACAACCTCTGGGGAGAAAGCAGCCAGGGCTTCGCTCAGCTCACTCCGGATAGCAGAGGTTCCTGTGGCATCTGCAATAGCAGCCACCTGTTCCCGGCTGCGGCGGTAAGTGATATGCACATCCGCCTCATAACTGCCTACGATTGGGGCTACATTATATTTGATGTACTCCACGGCATACGCACCCAGAGGATCCTCCTGAACCACCTCTAGGCAGGCCTCATCCAGCAGACTCCGGACATCCGGCTCCTCCCCGTCAAAACGGATAGAGCCACTTTCTGCTCCCCGATTTATGAAGTAGATCAAACCGTTGACCACATCCTGGTAACTCTCCGCCCGCAGAGTGTTGGTATCACCATCAGACACTAGGGTAGCACTGTGCAGCTCGACAGAACCGTACTCCCGAGTCAGCATGGAGGAGCATCCGGTCAACAGCATAGCTGCCACCAGTGCCGCACTAAGCAGTTTTCCTCTCATCTATCCTCTCCCCTTCCGGCGTCTTGGTCACATTCCAAGTTCCTCGCCGACAAGAACCACTTCCATGGTCTCCACCGGAGTGGGCCGGCCCCAGATCACCGAAAGGCCGCGGCAGATCCGCTCTGGACTTTTACAGTCATAGCAGCGGTCTGCCTTAGCCGCACAGGGGGTCTTTCTCCCCAGGCGCTGTGCATTCTTTGGCGCAGCCACATTCCGCGCCCGCCATAAAGCACGGTCATAATCGGCCTCAATCTTGTTGATACCCACCACAAAATACACGCTTTTATGACCATACACCGTGGAGGCGATCCGGTTACAGTTCCCGTCGATATTGATCAGCTCACCTGTCTCCGCCACGCCGTTGACAGAGGTCAGGTAGACCTCTGTTTTAGCTGCCTCCTCCAGGCTGCCCCCCTCCCAGTGCCACACCACTTGGTTGTGGGCAGACAGACGGGAGTAGAGCCCCATGGTCTTGATGGTCATAGAGCCGCCGATTCCAACGGTGGTCCCATTGATTTTTCGATCCAGGTAATCCGCCGCGGCCTGCGCAGTGGCAAAATAGCTGCTCTGAATTCCACGATCCTCTAAATTTTTTCTCAGCTTCTCAATGTCTGCCATATCCTGCTCCTATCCGGGCCGAGGCCCCGTTTCCTATCTTTAGATCTCGTTTTTCTGATAAGTCTTAAATCCGTTTCCAGTTACCTCATGGGCGTTGCAGACAATGATAAATGCATCCGGATCTACATCAAAAATCAGTTCCTTCAGGGATACAATCTCCTTCTGCTTAAAGGCACACATCAGCACCCGCTTCTCATCTCCGGAATATGCACCCTCTCCCTTCAGGATGGTGACACCCCGGTCTATTCTTTGCACGATAGCCTCAGAAATCTCCCGGTCGCATTTACTGATAATATAGGCCACCTTCGCTGTGTCCAGTCCATACAGAACTGCGTCCGTCACATAGGCGGAGACCACCTGAGCAATAATACCGTACAGGGCGGTCGTAATATTACCGAACGCTACGGCCACCAGCAGGATCACTGCCATATCTACCACCAGCAACAGCTTGCCCATAGAGGCCCAAGGCAGCTTCAGTTTAACTAGGCGTGCAATCAAATCGGTACCACCAGTAGTAGCTCCTTGCGCGAAAATAATACCCAGCGCCAGTCCGATCATGGCTCCGCCGCAGACTGCCGCCAGCATCTGATCCATGGGCTCGTAGTGGAGAAGTGCCAGTACGTCTACCGCGGCAGAAGACAGAACCATGGAGTACAGAGAACTCACCAGCAAGTGTCCGCCAATGTACTTCCAACCCAAAATAAACAGGGGGATATTCAGCACAAACACAAAAGCTCCGATGGGGATAATCGGAAGATAGGCATTAACGACCTGACCCACACCAGTGATCCCGCCGAAGCCAATGAGATTTGGTGTATAAAACCAGTCAAAACCGATGGCATATAAAATGGATGCAATCGTGATCCAAAGATAAGAAATCGCAGTCTTTTTCAATACTTCTTGTTTCATAGGCATAATCCTCTCCTCCTCTGCGGCCAAACCGCAGCATTTTCATTTTTTGATACAGGGCAGATACACAAAGTCTGCCGTTTCATTGTTCTAAACTTGAATGCTCTGTTACTCCAAAAGGGAAAGTTGCTTTTCTCCCCGATCCTCTTCCCTCAGAATCGCCCCAGAAACAGGCAGACTGCGAGCCCGGTAGCGGGCAATATTGACGATTGCTGTCTCTGATAGGGGAAGAACTTGGGTCACGGTCCGCTTAGGCTTAAGCGCCATGACGTTTACTCCTTGGGTCGTGCGGGTAGTTTTAGGGGCCAGAACCGCAGTGTGGAACACCATACACCGCCCATCACTGGAATACAGGGCAAGTTCCAAATCCTCCCGCAGAAGGAAGGCCGTGACCAGAGGCGATTTATCGGAATAAGCACCGGTCAGCTTCTTCCTCCTGGTCTGAGTCTGATAAGCAGATAGTTCTACCCGGGCCACCTTGCCATTCTCAAAACAGAACAGCAGCTGGCCGGAGTAGTCCCCAGGGATACAGGCCCACAGGACCCGCTCCTCACCCTCCATCCCCAGTTTGGTTGGGAGATAGTCACCTAAAACACTGGCCTTGCTGTCATCAAACTCGCTCAGCCTGGTTTTATAGCATTGCTGTTGATCGGTAAACACCAGCAGTTCGTCCCGGTTAGTCCCCTCCCAATACAGGAATGGGCCATCTCCCTCCTTATATTTCTGGTCGCTGGCCATTCGCAGGGACTGGGGCGTGATCTTCTTCAAATAGCCCTCTCGGGACAAGAACAAATGCACTGGATAATCGGGGATGTCATCCTCCTCTCCCTGTGCATTTTCTGTCTCGTACTCATAGAGAATGTCAGTACGGCGGGGCACGGCGTACTTCTTCTTGACCTCTGTCAACTCGCCGATAATGATCTTCCGGATGCGCTTCGGGTCATTGACTGTAGCTTGGAGATCCTCGATCTCCGCCTCCAGGGAATCCACCTCCTGCGTACGCTTCAGGATATACTCCTTGTTGATATTACGCAGACGGATGTCGGCTACATATTCCGCCTGAACCTGATCGATCCCAAACCCAATCATCAAGTTGGGGACCACCTCTGCGTCCTCCTCCGTCTCCCGAATGATTTGAATCGCCCGGTCGATATCCAGCAGGATGCGCCGCAGACCCTGGAGCAGATGCAGCTTATCCTGCTTCTTCTTCATGTTGAAGTACACTCGGCGGCGGACCGATGCCGCCCGCCAGGCGGTCCACTCCTCCAAGATTTCCTGGACCCCCATCACTCGGGGCATCCCAGCGATAAGAATATTAAAGTTACAAGACTGGGAATCCATCAATGGAGTCATACGGAACAATTTGGACATCAGTTTATCTGGATCGGTCCCCCGCTTCAGGTCAATGGCCAGCTTCAGTCCGGTCAGGTCGGTCTCATCCCGCATATCGGCGATTTCTTTGATCTTTCCAACTTTGACCAGCTCCGAGACCTTGTCCATGATGGCTTCTGAGGTAGTAGAGTATGGGATCTCATAGACCTCAATCAGGTTCTCACTCTTGAGGTAGCGCCATTTGGCCCGAACCTTGAACGAACCACGCCCAGTGCGGTAGATCTCACCCAGGGCTGCCGCGTCATACAGCAGCTCTCCACCAGTAGGAAGATCCGGCGCTTTCAGTGTGGAAAGAATGTCATGATCCGGGTTTTTCAGAAAGGCAATGGTGGTGTCACACACTTCGCCCAGGTTGAAGCCGCACAGATTGCTGGCCATGCCGACTGCGATACCCTGATTTGCGCTCACCAGCACATTGGGAAAGGTGGTAGGCAGCAAGGCAGGTTCCTTCAGCTTACCATCGTAGTTGTCCACGAAATCCACCGTGTCCTGGTCAATGTCCCGGAACAGTTCTCCACAGATGGCATCCAGTTTGACCTCAGTGTAGCGGCTGGCCGCCCAGGCCATATCTCGGGAGTACACCTTACCAAAGTTACCCTTACTGTCCACAAATGGATGGAGCAGCGCCCCATAGCCTCGGGACAGGCGAACCATAGTATCATAGATAGCCTGGTCGCCATGTGGGTTAAGCTTCATCGTAGCTCCCACTACATTTGCCGACTTCGTCCGTGTCTTCGTCAGCAGCCCCATGTCATACATCGTGTACAGCAGCTTCCGGTGGGAGGGCTTGAAGCCGTCGATCTCCGGGATGGCCCGTGAGACAATGACCGACATAGCGTAGGGCATATAGTTGACTTCTAGTGTCTGGGTAATGGGCTGCTCCAGCACCTCGGCGTGAAGTCCCATGACGTTTGGATTATTTGGTTTTTTCGCCCCCTCTGCGGGGGTCTTCTTTTTTGCCATTTTTGTCCGTCCTTATTTTGCACCCCATTTCAGAGGGGTTTTCTTGGAGATCTTTGCCGATCATGCGGCTGATTCAGCCGCACCAGGTCATACACCCAGAAATCTGCCTCACGAAATATCCGCCAATTCCAAATATTTATACCCGTTGTCCGCGATGTGGCTCTTACGGCCCTGTAAGTCGTCTCCCAACAGCAGATCAAAGAAATAGGCAGTGCGCTCCACATCCTCGGGCATGACCTTGATGAGGCGGCGGGTTGCCGGGTTCATGGTTGTCAGCCACATCATATCCGGCTCGTTCTCGCCCAGACCCTTGGACCGCTGGATGTCATACTTCTTCCCCTCCAGTTCGGCCACGATGTCCGCCTTTTCCTTGTCGGAGTAGGCAAACCAGGTCTTTTCCTTGCAAGTGATCTCATACAGGGGGGATTCGGCGATATACACATATCCCTGTTGGATCAGGGTGGGGGTCAGGCGGTAGAGCATGGTGAGGATCAGGGTGCGGATCTGGAACCCATCCACATCGGCGTCCGTGCAGATGACCACCTTGTTCCAGCGCAGATTCTCCAGGTCAAAGGCAGCCAAGTCCTTCACGTGTTTATCCTTCACCTCCACGCCGCAGCCCAGCACCTTCAACAGGTCGGTGATGATCTCACTTTTGAAAATCTTAGCATAGTCGGCCTTGAGGCAGTTGAGGATCTTGCCCCGTACTGGCATAATCCCCTGGTACTCCGCATCCCGGCTGAGTTTGACTGCACCCATGGCGGAATCACCCTCCACGATGTACAATTCTCTGCGCGATACATCCTTAGTACGGCAGTCCACAAACTTCTGCACCCGGTTAGAAATATCCATAGATCCCGACAGCTTCTTCTTGATATTCAGACGAGTACGCTCTGCCGTCTCCCGGGAACGCTTATTGATCAAAACCTGCTCAGCGATTTTCTGGGCATCCTGGGGGTTTTCGATGAAATAGACCTCCAACTGGGAGCGCAGAAAATCGGTCATAGCCTCCTGGACAAACTTATTGTTGATGGCTTTTTTAGTCTGGTTCTCATAGCTGGTCTGAGTAGAGAAGTTGTTGGACACCAACACCAGGGCGTCCTGGATGTCGTTGAAGCTGATCTTCGCCTCGTTCTTCTGATATTTATTTTGCTGCTTCAGATAAGCATCCAGCGCAGACACAAAGGCCGACTTCATGGCCTTCTCCGGAGAGCCTCCATGCTCCAACCAGGAGGAGTTGTGGTAGTGCTCCACCACCGACACCCGATTGGAGAAGCAGAAAGAAACCGACAGCTTCACCTTGTACTCCGGTTTATCCGCCCGATCCCGGCCCTTTCGCTCCGTCTGCCAGAACACCGGCTGAGTGAGGGACTCTTCCCCCGCCAGTTCTGTCACATAATCCAGGATCCCATTGTCATACCGGAAGTCCGTGGTAGAAAATCTCCCGGCGGAAGTCTCCTCCCGGAAGCGGAAGGTCACCCCCGCATTTACCACTGCCTGCCGCTTCATCACATCAGTGTAATAGTCTACCGGGATGTCAATGTCAGTAAAAACCTCCAAATCGGGCTTCCATCGGAATACTGACCCCGTTCTTTTCCCGCGGTCTGTAGGCTCCTTGTGCAAGCCGCCCACATTTTCTCCCTTTTCAAAGTGGAGGGTATATTTGAAGCCATCCCGCCAAACAGACGCATCAAAATATTCACTGGCGTACTGGGTAGCGCAGGAACCAAGACCATTTAGTCCCAGGGAGTATTCATAGTTGTCTCCTTCTCCGCCGTACTTTCCACCAGCATACAGCTCGCAGAACACCAGTTCCCAGTTATATTTTTGTTCCTTCTCATTCCAATCCACCGGACAACCCCGTCCCTGATCCTCCACCTGGACAGATCGATCCAGAAAACGGGTAACAGTAATCAAACTGCCGTGACCCTCCCGAGCCTCATCGATGGCGTTGGACATGATTTCAAAGACTGCATGCTCGCAACCCTCCAGACCATCCGATCCAAAGATCACCCCCGGGCGCTTCCTCACCCGGTCCGCTCCCTTCAGCGCGGAGATGGATTCATTTCCATAACTTGCTTTCTTCTGCGCCATAGCTTCCTCTTCCTCACTACTTCCTTAAAAAATCCATACAATAACAGAATTATGATACCTCATAACCCAGGTGAAAGTCAAGGAACCCCAGCTTCCTCCCAAACTACAAGGTATAAAATATACATTTTCACCCAAAACTGTACCACAAAGGAGGGCAAAAAATGGGTTGTTTTCAGGTACTTGAGGACCACGAGGGAATCACAGCAGCGATTTCTCATTGGTTTTCCGCTCTAGGCATCCGGCCAGCGCCTCACTCTTCCACGCATCGTCCCGCCTTGCTGGTGGTCTCCCCCCGCGCCGCGCTCCGCAAATCCATCAAAGCCACCTGCCGTACTATTCTGCTGCCTGGTGATACACCCCTGGCAGAATTGGACCTCCAAGCCGCCAGCGCTGTGAGCTATGGCGCAGGCCCACGGAATACCATCACCATTTCCAGTCAAACCGGAGATCGTCTATGGATAGCCCTCCAACGGGAACTAATCACGGTCCAGGGATGTGTGGTAGAGCGGCAGGAATTCCCCTGGCGGCTTCCTTATGGAGCCTCTCCTTACTCTGCCCTAACGGTGGCCGGAGCCCTTCTCCTGCTGGGAGTCTCTCCGGAACAACTCTCCGCCTCTCACCAATAAAAATTCAAGTCTTCCGCTTGACAAACCTACCTTTCAGACCTATAATTAAAACACCCCTCCCCCGGGGGGTGCTGTCAGCAGCTTATTCTCTGAACCTCTCACAGGCGGCAAAGCCGCCCTTCTGGAAATTCTCCGCTTTGCTCCGAATTTACGCCGCATCTGCGGCGGGTGCGCACAGCGCCCTTATAGGCAGAGCAGGCGGCTACACAACGAGGTGATCCCATGAAACAGAAATTTAATGTCACGGGCATGACCTGCTCCGCCTGCTCTGCCCATGTGGAGAAGGCAGTCAGCATGCTGGACGGCGTCCAGAAGGCCGAGGTCAGCCTGATGACCAATTCCATGACCGTCCAGTACGACGAGGACGTCCTCTCCCCCGGCAGCATCATCGATGCCGTTGTCCACGCAGGCTATGGAACCTCCCTGCCCGAGGCAGCCACCGTCAAGACCACCGCTGCCCGGCCAGAGGCACGGATGGACGAGGAACTCTCCGCCATGAAGCACCGACTAGTCTGGTCCTTCGTCTTTCTGATCCCCCTGTTCTACATCTCCATGGGCCACATGATGGGCGCTCCCCTGCCTGAGTTCCTCCTGGGCATAGAAAATGCGGTGGCCTTTGGCCTGACTCAGCTTTTGCTCACGCTGCCGATCATGTATCTCAACGACAAATATTATAAAGTCGGCTTTAAGACTCTGCTCCACCGGGCGCCCAACATGGACTCTCTCATCGCTGTGGGCTCCGCCGCTGCCGTAGTATATGGCGTGTTCGCCATCTATCAGATGGGCTACGGACTGGGGCACGGAAATCTGGAGTTGGTAGCCCAGTACCACATGGATCTGTATTTTGAGTCCGCCGGCATGATCCTCACCCTCATCACCCTGGGCAAATTCCTGGAGACCCGCTCCAAGGGCAAGACCAGCCAGGCTATCACCCGTCTGATGGATCTGGCCCCCAAGACCGCCGCCGTCCTGCGAGATGGCCAAGAGGTTGAGATCCCCGTGGAGGAGGTTCGGGTAGGCGACCGCATCGTGGTTCGCCCCGGCCAATCTATCCCGGTGGACGGCGTGATTATGGAGGGCAGTTCCGCCGTGGATGAGTCTGCCCTCACCGGCGAATCTCTCCCGGTAGATAAGGGCCCAGGAGACAAGGTGGCCGCCGCCGCCATCAACCGCTCTGGATCTTTTATCTTTGAAGCCAGTCGGGTTGGTGAGGATACGACTCTGGCCCAAATGATCCGCCTGGTGGAGGATGCCTCCTCCTCTAAGGCCCCCATCTCCAAGCTGGCCGACAAGGTGGCCGGTGTCTTTGTCCCAGTGGTCATGGCCATCGCCGCCGTAACTGCCTTGGTCTGGTTCATAGCCAGTGGTTATGACGTTACCCGGGCCCTCACCGCCGGGGTGGCAGTCCTGGTCATCTCCTGTCCCTGCGCACTGGGTCTTGCCACCCCCGTAGCCATCATGGTAGGCACAGGCAAGGGGGCAGAGAACGGTATCCTGATCAAATCCGCCGAGGCTCTGGAAACCCTGCACACCGTCAATACCGTTGTGCTGGACAAAACCGGAACCCTTACCCAGGGCAGGCCGGTGGTCACCGATATTCTCCCCGGCCAGGATATGGACGAAGAGGGTCTGCTCATCCTGGCCGCTTGCCTGGAGAGTCCCTCGGAACACCCACTGGCTGCCGCCATTGTGGAAGAAAGCAAAACCCGAAATCTCCCCATCGCCTCAGTAGGAGGATTCCGTGCCGTCCATGGCCGGGGCGTCCAAGCAGAGCTGAGCGGCCGAATCTTCCTGGGCGGGAACCGGGCCATGATGGAGGAAGCCGGTGTAGCACTGGGCTCCTTCCCATCCCGGGCGGAGGTGCTGGCAGAGCAGGGCAAGACGCCCCTGTATTTTGCCGATGAGCACCAAGTTCTGGGCCTTATCGCCGTAGCCGATACCCCAAAACCCACCAGCGCTGATGCGGTAGCCGCCTTCCGTCAGCTGGGTCTGGATGTGGTCATGCTCACTGGCGACAACCAGCGCACCGCCGACGCCATCGGCAGTCAACTTGGGGTCACACAGGTGATGGCTGAGGTCCTCCCGCAAGATAAGGAACGCATGGTTCGCCAGCTTCAGGAGGAAGGCCGGAAAGTCGCTATGGTAGGGGACGGCATCAACGACGCCCCCGCCCTGGCCCGGGCCGATGTGGGTCTGGCCATCGGGGCGGGCACCGATGTGGCCATCGAGAGCGCCGACATCGTTCTGATGAAGTCTGATCTGCTGGATGCCGCTGCCGCCGTGGAACTTAGTCGGGCCGCCATCCGGAACATCAAGGAAAATCTGTTCTGGGCCTTTTTCTACAACTCCATCGGCATCCCTCTGGCCGCCGGCGTATTCTATCCTCTGCTGGGCTGGCAGCTCAACCCTATGTTCGCCGCCGCAGCCATGAGCCTTAGCTCGGTGTGCGTGGTGTCCAACGCCTTGCGCCTGCGATTTTTCAAAAGTAAGTTCAAATCTGTTGCCCCGCCGGAGCAGTCTTCCTGCCGGGAGACCTGTCCCGCTGACATCCCCGCAGAACCGTCAGAAGAACATAAGGAGGAAAAAGCTATGACTAAAACACTAACGATCGAAGGCATGATGTGTGCCCACTGCGTGGCCCATGTAGAGAAGGCCCTGTCCGCTCTGGGCGGTGTGATCTCTGCCAAAGCCGACCTGGAAGACAAATGTGCCACCGTCACTCTGGCCGCTCCGGTCTCCGATCAAGAATTGAAGGATGCAGTCACTGAGGCCGGATATGAGGTGGTGTCAATCCAGTGAAGGCAGACCACACTCAGGTGACCCGGCTCTTAAAGACCGCTCGGGGACAGATCGATGGCATTATGAAAATGGTGGAGGAGGATCGCTACTGTCTGGATGTGTCCAGCCAGATCATGGCGGCCCAGTCCATCCTAAAAAAAGCCAATCGTATGGTACTCAAAGCGCACATGGACTGCTGCGTCCGGGAGGCTGTCGTCTCCGGCTCACCAGATGAGAAGCTGGAGGAACTGTCCGCCCTGTTGGATAAGCTGGCCGACTGATTCCAGCCACGATTGAACGTAAAGGACCGCCGCGGCAAATGCCGCAGCGGTCCTTTTATCGTTATCCCTGATAGAGAGCGGCTGCCGCACCGCCGTCAAATAGGCGGTCATACTGCATCCGCTGGTAATCCTCGATTCTCTCCGTATAGGCATTGGTCTCCAGATGGCTGTATGCCTCTCCTCGTGCATCTGTGTAGCCCACAAAAGTAAGCGCAGGCAGTGTCTTTTGCAGATCCCATAAGAACGTTTCATAGGGATCCCCCTCGATCCCGGCATACCGCAGCAGGTACTGCCCCAAAAAATTCAGACTGGTCTCCTCCGGCCCATCCCACTCCACAGGGTAGTTGGCCCACAGCACAAAGGGCACCCGGAACCGGCCCATGTACTGCTCCATAGTCATATCCTCCTGCTGTACCCCATAGGCCAGATCCAGGAACTCCTGCTCCACCGATGGCTGATGGTCCCCGAACATCACCAAGATGGTGGGCTCCTCTTGCTGGGAAAAATAGTCGATCAGCTTCTGAAAAGCCAGGTCCGTCTCATTGGCCAAGGTCAGATACTGCTCCGCCATGGGATATTTCCCCGGTGCGTCTGTCAGCTGCACCCGGGCTTGGTAATCCTCCACAGTATAGCTGCCATGGTTCTGGATGGTCACGTTGAACAAAAACAAGGGCTCACCTTCCGCCTTATGCTCAAACTCCCATACGATTTGCTCAAAGTCGGAGCGGTCGCTGACATAGCCGTGCTCCATGCTCTGGGGCACATCCATATCCTCCCCGCATTTGAATTGATCAAAACCCAGACGGGGATAGGCCCGATCTCGCTGCCAGGAGGTTCGCTCCCCTGGGTGGAACGCCACGGTGCGGTACCCCGCCTCCCGCAGGAGCGAAGCCATGGAGGGGGCATCATCCAGGATATACTGCTGATATGGGATGCTCCCCGAGGGCAGGAAGGCCATAGAATTTCCAGTGAGAAACTCAAATTCACTGGCGCTGGTTCCCGCTCCGAACACAGAAGTATATGCGTGCCCCCATACCCCGTTGTCCAGAGTACGGAAGGTGTCAGTGACGCTCTCAGTGAGGGACAAATTTCCGAACTCCTCAAAATCAGCCCAGGATTCATTCATGATGGCCACGATATTGGGGTGTTCCACCTCCACCGTGGAAGGTTCCTCTGGAACGACCCGGTCCAGGATCTGCCCCAGGCGCTGCGGGGTCATGTCCTCCGGCTCCTCCACCTGCATAAACTCCGCGTTCCGCAGAAAGACTGCCAGTGCCCCTCCAGTACGGTAAGCACCCGCCTGATCCCATACATCTGTTTTCACACCAAAGATCCCCAGCTGCTCCGGCCGAACCACCGGAACAAGGCACAGTGCCCCGGCCAGCAGGCAGACCGTCCGGGCCCGCGGGCCGCTCCGCCCTGCCCAGGTGCGTCCCCGCAGCACAAAAATCAGCCCCACGATCAACACAAGCCCCGCTGCCATCTGCCAAGTAAGGCGGTAAGAATAGCTCCCGGACACCGCCGCAGCGGTTCCCAGAGCTGTCAGATCCCACGGAAGAATCGGGCTGCCCCGATACAGAGCTACAAAATAGTTGGCCATCCCCCACAGTCCACACAGGATATGGATGAACACACAGCACAACGCCGGCCGCCCAGTCAGTCCGCACAGCAGAAAATAGAGGGCCCCCACGCAGATCATATTAGCCAGAGCCGCCCCTGGAGCCGTCTGCCAGGGCCAGGCTCCATAGAGGAACTGCATCAAATAAAAGGCAGTGACGGGGGGCAGCAGATAGAGGGCCGCCCGCAGCAGCCGGCAGGGCAGCTCCTTCCGGCGGATCACAGCTTTTTTCACCATCATATCAGCGCTCCTGTTTTACTTGGATTTTACAAGATGCTCATTTTACACGATTTTTCTCCGCTTGTCAAAGGGAGCCTCCCATTATGGGCTGTTTCTTGCAAAACATTGGAGTATTTCAGGCAGGAGCCAGTATGGATCGGGAACCTTTTCCTCTCTCCGCCGTCTAAACTCATACAAGCACATTGAGCAAGAAAGGAGATCGTTCCCATGAAAAAAGCCCCCTTCCTTCTTCTGGCGCTGGCCTGTGTGATGGGTCTGTCCGGCTGCTCCGGTCAAAAGAGGCCCTTTCGGGAGCTGACCGGAGCGGAGATCCGCTCCGCCTCTGTCCGCCTATCGCCCCCCGATCTGACGGTCCTGATCCAGGACACGGACCGTCTGGCGGAGCTTTTGCAGGAGGTGACCCTCTATGAGGCAGATCCCTCCTACACCGAGTACGCGGGGCAGGCCGCAGACTTCACTCTGGAACTGGAGGACGGCACGCAGACCACGGTCACCGCGTCCAGCCCCTTCCTGATCCTGGACGGGGTGGGATACCGGACGGAGCATGACTCCTGTGAAGCCCTGGCGCGGTATGCCAACGGGCTTCTGGCCGCAGATAATGCCCCCCGCCTTCTGAAGGAGCCGCCGGCCCTGACGGTGATCTGCGGCGATACCGCCGCCGGCGCGCTTCTGGGGACCTACTCTTGGCAGTGGCAGGCCCCCAGCGGGTCATGGGAGGGCGTCGCATCGGACAGCGCCCACCCGCTGGACTGCCAGGAGTTCCTTCTGCCCCTGGAGACAGAGGAGGAGACCGCCGTCCTGCGCTTCCAGGCGGAGCCCGGCTCCATCACGGACGTCCGCTGCTGGAGCGACGCCCACTGGTCCGACCCCGACCCCGACGCAGAGGCGGAGCCCTGCGCGTTCGACGGAAGCACCCTCCAGCTGAAGCCGGGCGGATATATCTATGAGGTCACCGCCCAGTGGGACGACAGCCAAGGCTCCGGAGGCACGGCGCACTACGCCTTCTACATCCGGAGCTCCCACAGCAGCCTGTGCGGTTATCCTCCGGCAGGCAGTCTGGGGGCAGCCCCCTCCACCACCTGACCGGAACCCAGCTGGTCCCTGCAAAAAAACCGGCCAGCGCCGGACAGATGACCAGCGCCTGGGCATCAGCGGGGGACATCTGAGACATATTTTCAAGCGGGAGACTAATTGCCCCTGATAAGGTATAATAATTTTCGCAAATTGAAAAGTATATAAAAGGAGACATGGTTT
>JAYCWP010000039.1:0-9257 GCA_037257225.1 Lawsonibacter sp. | reverse complement strand
AGGTTGCCCAGATCCTGATGAACTTCCATCAGAAGCTGGACAAGTAAGAAATATCCGCCCTTTCCGTAGAAGTGGCGAAAAGAGAAAACAGCGCCCCGCTGGTCCCTTTGGACTGGCGGGGCGCTGTTTTTGGCTTGTCCTGTATTAACGTTTGGGCTTTGCGTGGAAGAGAACAGCGGCCAGAAAACCGGAAAAAATAGCGGCAGCAATTCCTCCTGAGGAGGCGGTGAGTCCACCGGTGAGAGCCCCCAAAAGGCCGTATTGTGACACAGCTTTTTGCACTCCCTTGGCCAGGGTGAAGCCAAAACCGGTGAGGGGAACAGTTGCGCCTGCCCCAGCCCACTCAACCAGAGGGGCATACAACCCAAGGCCGCCCAGAAGGACACCCATAGTGACGTAGCACACCAGAATTCGAGCGGGGGTGAGTTTGGTCCGGTCCAGAAGCACCTGACCCACGGCGCATAAGACGCCGCCGCAGAGAAACGCGTTGAGATACTGCACGAAAAAACACCTCACGGTCACAGTTGAAGATGGGCCGCCAGGCTCAGGAGGCGGGGCGGCGGTTGGAGAGGGAGATGGCGTGGCAGATCCCGGGAATGGACTCCCCCTGGCAGGCGGTGGTGGGGGAGTGGAGGGCTCCGGTGGGGCAGAATAGGATGTTGTCCCACCGGCCTGCACGCATCCCTGGGAGCAGACAGCCTGTGAGGACGGCTGCGGAGCAGCCGCAGCCGGAGCCTCCACAGTGGACGTCCTGACGCTTAGGATCAAAAATCATCAAGCCGCAGTCGGCGTACCGGGAGGACAGGTCCACCCCGTCCCGCTGGAACAGCTCCTGTAACAGCTCGCCCCCCAACTTCCCCAGATCGCCAGTCACGATGAGATCATAGAACTCAGGTTCCCGCCCGGTGTCCTGAAGGTGGGCGTGGATGGTGTCGTAGGCGGCGGGAGCCATAGCTGCCCCCATATTATTTGTGTCTGTGATCCCCTTGTCCACTACCCGGCCCGGGGTAACGTGGGTGAGGTAGGGGCCGGGGCCCTCGCGGGACAGGAGGACGGCTCCAGCGGCAGTTACTGTCCATTGTGCGGTTGGAGTGCGCTGGCTGCCATATTCCAGCGGGGTGCGGTACTGTCGTTCCGCAGTGCAGAAGTGGGAGGAGACCACCACCCCAGCTCGCTGCCCAAAGCCGCCGTCTAATGTCATGGCAGCCAGGGCCAGTCCCTCTCCCATCGTAGAACAGGCGCCGTATAGTCCAAAGAAGGGGCATTGCTGCTCCCGGGCGGCAAAGGAAGAACTGACGCACTGGTTCAGCAGGTCGCCGGCAAATAGCCAGTCCAATTGTGCCGCTTCCGCTCCCGCTTTTTCCAGTGCCAAGGTCAGGGCCTTTTGCTGCATGGCCCGCTCCGACTTCTCCCAGGTGGAAGCACCGAAGGTGTCGTCTCCGTCAATATAGTCGAAGCAGGAGGACAGCGGCCCATCCCCCTCCTTTTTCCCTACTACATTGGCGAAGGAGAGCAGGGAGGGGGGATAAGACAGCGCCACGGTCTGCCGGCCCAGCTTTTTTGTGGTCATGCGGAACACCTCGTTGTGACAAGATAGAGGCAGTATGTGCAGAGATGGGAGAAGCTATGCGGGAATTTCGGTTTTTCTGGTCAAACCGGGGAGAAGATGCTATAATGACCCTGAACTATGTCCAGATATTTGGAGAGGAGCGGAGACCATGGAAGGGATCGAGACTTTGCAGCGCTGGGTGGACGAGAGCAGCCGGATCGTGTTTTTCGGTGGGGCGGGAGTGAGTACCGAGAGCGGGATCCCGGATTTCCGCAGTGTGGACGGACTGTACCACCAGCAGTATCAATATCCACCTGAGACCATCCTGAGCCGCAGCTTTTTTGACCGGAAACCGGAGGAGTTTTACCGTTTCTACCGCAGCAAAATGCTGTGCCTGGATGCACAACCCAACGCCGCTCACAAGAAACTGGCCGAACTGGAGCATGGGGGGCGGCTGCGCAGTGTGGTCACCCAGAATATCGACGGCCTGCACCAGGCGGCGGGTTCTCAGAGAGTGTGGGAACTTCATGGCTCTGTCCTGCGCAACCGGTGTATGTCCTGCGGAAAACCCTGGCCGGTGTCTGCTGTGGCAGATGGTTCAGGTGTTCCGCACTGTGTCTGCGGAGGTGTGATCAAGCCAGATGTGGTGCTCTATGAGGAGAGCTTGGATGCCCAGGTGCTGGAGGGCGCGCTGACGGATATTCGGCAGGCGGATCTGCTCATCATCGGGGGGACTTCGCTGGTGGTCTATCCCGCTGCCGGACTGGTGAACTACTATCGGGGGGACCGGCTGGTGCTCATCAATAAGTCTCCCACTCCCTATGACCGGAAGGCAGACTTGGTTTTGACTGGCTCCATTGGGGAGATTTTGGGGCAGATCCAGGTTTCGGTGACCAAGAAAAGATCAATGGAATGGGCGGCTCCGGCTGCACTTCTTGAGGAGGATCCATGATAGAATATTATATCCCAACAGGCTCCAGCGAAACGGAGTTTGTGGAAAAACGCTCCCGCTTCATTGGCCATGTCTGGCGTGTGGAGGGAGAGGAAGAAGCCCGGGCCCGCATTGAGGAAATGAAGAAGCGGTACTACGACGCCCGGCACAACTGCTGGTGCTATCTGATTAAGGATGGCCCGGTGCGCTACTCTGATGACGGAGAACCCCAGGGAACGGCGGGACAGCCCATGCTCAATGTGTTCCAGCGGGAGGGCGTGGTCAATGTAGTGTGTGTAGTGACCCGATACTTCGGTGGGATCCTGCTGGGTGCGGGTGGGTTGGTGCGCGCCTATACTCAGAGCGCCAAGGATGCTTTGGACGCTGCGGGGATCTCTGTTGTGCGCCGGTGGATCGAGGTGCTGCTGCCATGCTCCTATGCCCAGTATGAGCGGATGAAGCTGGAAACGGAGGGCTTCGGCGGTGTGATTGCCGAGGTGGACTATGGAGCGGATATCGCTTTGACCGTTTTGCTGCCTGAGGAGCGGGCAGATGCCTTTTTGGCCCACATCCTGGATATGACGGCTGGGACAGTGGAGGGCATGGTGTGCGGTGAACGGTTTCAGGATGTGCCCTGGCGGCCCCCAGTAGGAGGAGAAGGAGGATCACATGGATGATTTGAAGATGGCCCTGACGGCCTGTATGGAGGAATATGACCGGGAGATCCGAGAGGCGGTGTCCCAGCTGCGGCCGGGGGACGGTTTCATGGGCCTGGGCCGGGATCCGCGGCGTGAGCCCTGCCACCTCCGCTTCTATGAGGCGGCGGGGGAACTGGTAGCTCAGGCTGTTCGAGAGGGGCTGGAGCCAGAGGCGGCGGCAGAGACCGCCCAGTTCCTGCTGACTTTGAGCCAAGCAGAGCGGTATCATGAACTGACTGCCCCTATGCGGGAGGCAGCTCAGGGGCATGTTCTGGCGCTGACGGATCTGCTCCCGCCGAAGACAGCGGCGGAATTGGCAGAGTGGTACCGGGGGCAATATCGCAGGTCGCAGCGGCTTCCGGTACAGAAGAAAGTGCTGGCCGCCTTAGAACGGCGTGGAAAGGATGCTTGAGATGGAAAACACACACTACTATGGGGGTCAAAGTGCAGGCGGTGTGAGTAGTCTGACCCTCCACCTTCTGGCAATGGCTTTTATGCTCTGCGACCACATTTGGGCCACGCTGGTAGCTGGACAGAACTGGTTGACCTGTGTGGGGCGCCTCGCCTTTCCTATTTTCGCTTTCCTGTTGGTGGAGGGCTTTTTCCACACCCGGGACCTGAGGCGGTACGTCCTGCGCCTGCTGCTGCTGGCCCTGCTGTCGGAGATCCCCTTTGACTTGATGTATGCCGGAGCGCCCTTTTTTCCATTCCACCAAAATGTGATCTGGACCTTCCTGATCGCTTTGTTTTGTATGTGGGCCATTGAGCGGGTGAAGCGGAGAGGGAACCTGTGGTTTACGCTCCTGGCTGCGGCGGGGATGGCTATGGTGGGCTGGCTGGTGGGTACCATCGCCATGGTGGACTATTATGGGGCTGGTGTGCTGACTGTTCTGGTGTTTTATTTGTTCCGGGGCAGTCTCTGGTGGCAGCGCTTGGGTCAGGCCGCTGGGATGATCTGGATCAACTGCGGGCTGTTGGCGGGCCTGGTGCTCCAGATCCATGTAATGGGACTGACCATAGAGTTTCCTCAGCAGGGCCTTGCTCTTCTGGCGCTGATCCCCATCTGGCTTTACCGGGGACGCCAAGGGTACCACAGCCGCGGGGTACAGATGGCCTGTTACCTGTTCTATCCAGTCCATATTTTGGTGTTGGCGGGGCTGGCGCTTTGCCTGCTGTAAGAGAACGAGTTGATGAATATGTGGAGAGAGGGTGCGCAGATGCGCACCCTCTCTCTTTGGATCGCTGTATCGTTTCGGAAACGGTCAAATGGAATTGAGGAACCATCAAATAGGCTCTGAGCCGTCCCGAAGGAACCCCTCCACGTCCTCGGTCACCTGGGCCAGCTGAGC
Organism: Lawsonibacter sp.; assembly: GCA_037257225.1. Lineage (GTDB taxonomy): Bacteria > Bacillota > Clostridia > Oscillospirales > Oscillospiraceae > Lawsonibacter. Next base: position 4,730 of record JAYCWP010000039.1, on the reverse strand, counting down.
CCGGATCCGGAGGTGCTGGGGGCAGCGCCGCTCGCACTGGCCGCAGCGGTAGCACAGGTCGGGCCGCTCCTCCTGATCCAGCCCTTCCCACTGACGCCGGGTGATCTCCCTGTTTTGGTACATGGACATTCCGTTCCAGACCTGGAAGCTGCCGGGAATGTCCACCCCGGCTGGACATGGCATACAGTAGCCGCAGCCAGTGCAGCCGTTTTTCAGCCGGCGGCGGAGCCGCTTCGCTGTCTCAGCTACTGCCTCTTGTTCCTGAGGGTTCAGAGGGCGGAAGTTCTGAAAGGTATGCAGGTTGTCCTCCAACTGCTCCAGACTCCCCATGCCGCTGAGTACCACCTGTACATTGGACAGGCTGGCTGCCCACCGCAGGGCCCAGGAGGCCGGAGAAGCCTCCGGATCCAGTTGGAGCAGGGGGGCGCAGGTATCATCAGGCAGCTTGGCCAGGGAGCCTCCCTTTACCGGCTCCATGACCACCACCGGGACCCCCAGTGCCTCCGCCAGTACATAGCCCCGCAGGCCGGCCTGATGTTCAGTGTCCATATAATTGAGCTGGATTTGGCAGAAATCCCAGCTTCGTGCCCGAAGGATCTCCTCAAAGGCAGAGAAGCTGTCGTGGAAAGAGAAGCCAAACCACCGGATCCGACCCCGGCGCTGCTCCTCCTCCAGAAGCTCTACCACCCCCAGCTCTTTCATCCGTCGCCAGGTGTTCCGGCTCAGGCTGTGGAGGAGATAAAAGTCTATGTATTCTGTCTGAAGACGATCCAGCTGCCGGGAGAAGCGCTCTGCCGCATCCTCCCGGCTGGAGATCTCCCAGCAGGGCAGCTTGGTGGCCAGGTAAAAGGTCTCCCGGGGATAGCGGGAGAGGATGCGTCCTAGGACTGGTTCTCCCTCGCCGCCGTGGTAGGGCCAGGCGGTGTCGAAATAGTTGATGCCGCTCTGGATCGCACGGTGGATGAGCTGGGCTGCCTGAACCTCATCAACAGCGCCGTCTGGCCGGAGCGGGAAGCGCATACAGCCGTATCCAAGCAGGGAGGGGGTGGGCGTCCCCATCCCAGGCAGGTTCATACGCGTTTCCACAGGTCACCTGGCTTCCTGAAGAAAGGCATCTGCCTGGTCGGCGGCCAGTTTCACATATCCCGCCATCCCCATCTCCTGGATCCCGGCCACCGACACGCCGCAGCTGTTCATGGGAATCAGGATCTTTTTTCCACGGCAGCCTCCAACGGCCTCTGCCATCCGAGGGGTTACCTCGCCCAGAATAGAGTGGGCTACTACAATGCCCAGGGGACCCAGCACTACATCTGCGTCCATTACGCCGCGGACAACAGGATTCTCTCCTGTGGCCACATGGTCGGCCCCTGCCTTTTGCATGGTAGCGGTGGCAATGCCATTGGTACCCACGGCCAGCACCTCTGCCTGGGGGATGCGGTCCTTGACTGCTTCGACCAGCAGCTTTCCAAGACGGCCGCCCTGGCCGTCAATTACCATGATTTTCATGAACTCGTGCTCCTTTCCAGCGGGTTTCCGCTGTGAGAATAAACCGAGTTACGGTTGATTCAGTAGGTGTTATCATACCATATCCTGTTTCATTTGAAAAGTGGAGTGGGGAAACAGAGCGCTGTTCTGTAAGTAGAAAAAGCCCCCGGCTGCCGGATCGGATCCGGGGCCGGGGGTGTTCAGACAGGGGAGAAGTTTGGGGTCAGAGCACCGCTTTGACCCGCTCCACAGCCTCACGGGTGGCCTCTGCGCCGCCGAAGGCAGTTAGGCGGATATATCCCTCGCCGCTGGGGCCGAAGCCTGCGCCGGGGGTGGTGGCCACGTTGGCACGGTCCAGCAGCAGATCGAAGAAGTCCCAGGAGCCCATCCCATCCGGCGTTTTGAGCCAGATATAGGGGGCGTTTACACCACCGAAGCAAGACAGTCCTGCGGCGGTCAGACCCTCCCGGATCACCTGGGCGTTCTGGCGGTAGTAGTCAATAGAAGCACGGGTCTGCTCCTTTCCCTCCGGGGTATAAATGGCGGCTGCGCCCCGCTGGATCACATAGGGTACCCCGTTGAACTTGGTGCACTGGCGGCGGTTCCAAAGGGCGTTGAGGCTGGCCCCGTCCCGCTTCAGCTCCATGGGTACCACGGTATAGGCGCAGCGGTTACCTGTGAAACCGGCGGTCTTGGAGTAGGAGCGGAATTCAATGGCGCAGGTGCGGGCTCCTTCAATTTCGAAGATGGTGTGAGGGACGTTCTCCTCGGTGATGAAGGCCTCGTAGGCGGAGTCATACAGGATCACTGCGCCGTTGGCATTGGCGTAGTCCACCCAGACTTTCAGCTGCTCGCGGGTAGCCACTGCGCCGGTGGGGTTGTTGGGGAAGCAGAGGTAGATCAGATCCACCTTTTCCTTGGGCAGTTCCGGAGTGAAGCCATTCTCTGCTACGCAGGGCATATAGACCAGCCGGGACCAGCGGCCCAGCTCCTCCTGATACTCGCCGGCCCGCCCGGCCATGGCGTTGGTGTCCACATAGACCGGATACACCGGGTCGCACACCGCAACCACATTGTCCGTGCCGAAGATGTCGCCGATGTTGCCGCAGTCGCTCTTGGCGCCGTCAGAGACAAAGATCTCCTCCGGCTTGATATCTACACCACGGGAGGCATAGTCATGCTGTGCGATGGCTTCGCGCAGGAAGGCGTAACCCTGCTCTGGGCCGTAGCCGCGGAAGCCCTCAAAGGTGCCCATCTCGTCCACTGCCTGGTGCATCGCCTGGATGACCGCTGGGGCCAGAGGACGAGTCACATCGCCGATGGATAGCTTGATGATCCTGGCCTGGGGATGGGCGGCGGAGTAGACGGAGATCCGCCGGGCTACCTCGGAGAAGAGATAACTGCCAGGCAGCTTTAGAAAATTCTGGTTTACCTTTGTCATATCGCAACAGCTCCTTTGGTATGGTGTGCAAAGTCGAAAGACTCGTGACTGCTATTATCCCCCATGGCTTCCCGCTTGTCAATGCAGGATTTATCCTCGAGTTGGTCGGGAGAAGGGGAACGAACCTCCGGCCACCGCCTCGGCTACCCGGATCCCATCCACAGCAGCGGATACAATGCCTCCGGCATAGCCCGCACCCTCACCACAGGGATATAGCCCCCGCAGGGTAGACTGAAGCGTTTCATCACGAAGAATCCGTACTGGAGAGGAGGAGCGGGTTTCCACCCCGGTGAGGACTCCCTCAGGTGCAGAAAAGCCCCTCAATTTACGGTCCATGAGAGGAAGGGCATCTCGCAGGGTATCTGCCACCTCTGTGGGTAGGCAGCGGTCCAGCTCCGTCCAGGTCACACCAGGGCGGTAGGTGGGCAGGACGGATCCCGGCCCCTGGGAGGGGCGCTTGTTCAGAAAGTCGCCTACCTGTTGGGCAGGCGCGAAGAAATTTCCTCCTCCAAGCTGAAAAGCTGCATGCTCCCACTGCTCTTGAAAGCGGACCCCAGCCAGAGGATCTGAGCCGAAAGAGCAAAGATCCTCTGGCCCAACTCCAACCAGAAAACCGCCGTTGATATTTTTTCCGTCCCGGGCCCGGAGACTCATGCCGTTGGTCACTACCTGTCCTGGAGCGGAGGAAGAGGCTACCACCTGGCCGCCGGGACAGACACAGAAGGTGAAGGCGGAGCGGCCGGTTGGCAGATGACAGGCCAGCTTATAGTCCGATGGAGGCAGCTGCTCCCAGACTGGGCCGTACTGGGCTCTGGAGATGGCTGCCTGCTCCTGCTCAATGCGAACACCCACGGCGAAATTCTTTTGCTCCATGGGTATGCCTGCCTGGTGGAGCATCGTAAAGGTGTCTCGGGCGGAGTGCCCTGGGGCCAGAACCAGGGCGTCACAGTCCAGGCGGTACCGCCCTGTCTCACAGGTGACCCACACGCCGGAGAGTGCGCCGGAGTCGGTCTCCAGCCCGCTTAGACAGTGACCGAAGCGTACGTCGCACCCTAAGGAAATCAGCTCTTGTCGGATACGTTTGACTACCTGCCGCAGAATATCAGTGCCGATGTGGGGCTTATGAGACCACTTTACATCCTCTGGAGCCCCCGCCTCCACTAGGGCATCCATAACGGCGGAAATGCGGGGGTCATGGGTGCCGGTGGTGAGCTTTCCGTCGGAAAAGGTTCCGGCCCCGCCCTCGCCAAACTGAACATTGGTAGATGGGTCCAGCAGGCCGGAATCCCAGAAGCGCTCTACCTGTGCGGTGCGGCGGTCCACATCCTGTCCCCGCTCCAGAACCACACAGGGCAACCCGTTTCGGGCCAGGAACAGGGCAGCGAACAGGCCCGCCGGCCCCATGCCCACCACAACGGGCATGGAAGAAGCGTTCCGCGTTACCCTAGGAAAGGTATAGGGCTTTGGAAGAACCAGAGAGACATTCCCTTTTCCGCTCCGTTCTACCGCCTGTTCCTCTCCGGTGCGTAAGGACACATCTACAGTGTAAACGTAGTGGACGTCCTGCTTTTTTCGGGCGTCGATGGACTGGCGGACTAGAGTGAGATCCTCCAAAGTTCCCGGGCGGACCCCCAGAATACGAGCTGCCTTTTTCCGCAGCTGTTCCAGATCACCGTCCAGAGACAGAGGAATATTTTGAATTCGTATCATACTTTATCACCTGTGTCAGTGTACCATATTTTCTGTCTAGTTGAAAAGAGCGGGATCCTCTTGGAAAGAAATTTTCTGTTGGAACAGGGGCATG
>JAYCWP010000038.1:0-57662 GCA_037257225.1 Lawsonibacter sp. | reverse complement strand
TTGTGCCCTTCTAGGGCTTACTCAAGCCCCCGGCTTAGCCGGGGGTCCTGACTTGAAAGAAAAATGAACTGTTCCGGATGTTACCCTGGATAGCAGCCGCCTCCGATGAACTCCCTCAGCAGGGAGGTGAGTGGCACATCATCGGCTGGGACGGGTAGGAAATAGCTGAGAAATTTTAGAAGCCGTTTGGCCTCGATGTACTCCTCACAGTCCTTTGGCACGGCGAAAAGCAGCGGTTCCACATAGGGCTTCAGCAGAGCGGTCTCATAGAGCAGGGCGGAGTTGAAAATCACATCTGCGCTATCCTGGTGGGGGAAGATATTTCGCTCTTCCCCGCGGCGGACGGAGGGCCACAGCTGGATGGTGGCCCGGGCGTTATAGCCCCGGGTGCGGGCGTCACGCTCGATCCGGCGGAGCAGGCGCGCGTCTGTGGTGGGGATGCGGTTATGATCGTCTACATTTAGTGTGGTCAGACAGCTGATATAGATACGGTATTTGCTCTCTTTAGGCAGGGAGTGGGAGAACTGATCATTCAGGCAGTGGATACCCTCGATAACCAGAATATCCTGGGGACCTAGGGTGAGCAGATCGCCGTTATACTCCCTTGCACCCTTTTTGAAGTTAAAGTGAGGGAGTTCCACCGTCTCGCCGTTCAGGAGCCGCACCATGTCCTGGTTGAACTGCTCCACATCCATGGCTCCCAGTCCCTCGAAGTCATATTGGCCGTTTTCATCCCGGGGGGTATCCTCCCGGTTTTTGAAGTAGTTATCAGTGGCGATGGCGTGGGGGCGCATTCCCCGGGCCAGAAGCTGGGTGGACAGGCGATGGGAGAAAGTGGTTTTTCCAGAAGAGGAAGGACCAGCGATCATCACAAAACGCACATCCCGCCGTTTGGCGATCTCTTCGGCAATATCTCCAATCTGCTTTTCCATCAGAGCTTCTTGGGACAGGATCATCTGGGTGGCGCCCCCCTGAGAGATGCGCTGATTCATCTCTGCCACGTTGGAGATGTGGAGCGCTTCTGAACGAAGGGTAGCATCATGGAGGGCCTGAAAGACCTTAATAGGGGGCGTGAACGCCCCGAGGCGGCAGGGGTCCCGAAGATCGGGCAGCCGCAGGACAAAGCCGTCTTCAAAGATTTGTAGGGCGAACCACTTTAAATAACTGGTATCCGGGACCATATAGCCGTAAAAATAATCAGAAAAATCCTCCAGGGAATAGACGTTGACCCGGGAACTGATCCGGAAGCTGAGCAGCTGTGCTTTATCCAGCATTCCACGGCTTCGGAACAGCTCTACTGCATCCTCGGTGCAGAGAGAGCGTTTTCTGATGGGGACGGCTTGGCAGACCAGCTGACGCATCCGTTCTTCCACCCGTGTGAGAAGAGCCTGGTTCAGGATAAAATCCCCTTTGGCCCGGATGAACAGGGCGCGGCTGATGGAGTAATCGACCGAGAGGCGCTGGATGTGCTCTGACCCCACTGTGTCATAAAAGGCGGCGAGCATCAAAAAGACCACGCTGCGCTCATAGGTTTGGCGTCCCGGCCGGTCTGCCGCGGTGATCATGCGCAGAGTGCAGTCTCGATCCAGGGGCTTGTTTAGTTCACACAGCTTTCCGTCCCGGTCCACCAGGAGGATATCACTGGGATAGCGATCCTGTACATCGGCAGCGATAGCCTGATAGAGAGTGCCCAGAGGATAGTCACGGGACTCTCCGTCGATCATTACAGTTCTTGTGTTTGTCATTTCCATGAAGTAGCCTCCTCTGCTCCGGGGAGCATTCCCATTTCAGTAGTGATTCCGCTGCCGGGGCGGGACTGCGGTAGGTTGGGGGAGAGAAAAAACGCCGTGCAGCCAAGGCTGCACGGCGAACTTCCGCTCTAATGGACAGGGCCTATGGCCCGCCGTCTTTCTATTATACCAGACCGGGCGGGATCCTTCAAGACCGCTTCGGTCAGTGGAGAAGGATATAATCAGCGGAGGCCCAGCCGGTGACGGCCTGACCGGCGGCGTCGGAAAATAGGACCTGATACCAGCCTGTGGTGTCGGTATCCAGCAGGACGACCCGGCTTCCGGTGTTCAAACGGGAGATGACCGGATCCTCCTGACTGGGACCGGAGCGCACGCGGAGGTTAGGCTCTGCGGTGACCACACCGATCTGTCCGGCGGGGCTGCACTGGATGACTGCCTTTGCAGTGAGGGGACCGCAGGAGGCTGTGATGGTGACAGAAGCCTCACCGCTGCCGGCGTAGACATTGGTGACGACGCCCTCCGGAGAGACTGCGGCCACCGAGGGATCGCTGGAGCGCCAGGTGACAGGCCCCTCACCAATAGATAGCTGGGCGGTGAGCTGAAGGGTCTCCGCCGAGGCTAGGGTCCCCTCCGTCCGGTTGAGGATCAGTTGGGCGTCCGGGTCCACCTGAGGGACGTCGGGGGTATCTGGCGACTCAGGGGTCTCAGAGATTTCAGGGACCTCCGGGGTATCCGGAGTTTCGGGGATCTCAGGCTGGCTGGCGGGGTCATAGGTGAGCAGCTGATAGAGCAGGGCGGCCATTTCCGCCCGGGTCAGCTGTCCCCTGGGGTTGAGTACGCCGCCTGCACCACTGGCTAGGCCTTGAGACACCAGGGCGGCTGCATGAGGACGGGCGTACTCTGCAATCTGGTCCCGGTCGGCGAACCGGTCCAGTACGGCGAGGTCAGGCTCAGGACTGCTCAGGCCCAGCAGGGGCATGGTCTGGTGCAGGATGGTGAAAGCCTGCTCCCGGGTGACCAGGTCGGTAGGGCCGAACAGGCCCTCCGCCACCCCAGAGACCAGGTGGTTGGCGCTGGCCCAAGTGATGGCCTTGGCGTAATAGTCGGAGGGGGCCACATCGGAGAAGACAGAGGAGCCGGTGACTGCGGGCTTGCCCAGGGCATTATACAGCATGAGCACAAAATCGCCCCGGCGGATGGAGTGGTCCCGCCCAAACTCTGTGTTAGAGATGCCGCTGACGATGCTATGCTCATAGCAGTACTCAACTGCCGGATAGGACCAGTGCTCTGGGGTTACATCATTGTGGACATTCTCCAATCCTACAGTCACCGTGCTGGTGCGCCCACCAGCAGTGGCAGTGATGGTTCCGCTGCTGCCCGTTCCGCCGGAGGTGAACATACCGTCTTGGGTGATGCTGCCCACATTACCCTCCACGCTCCAGGTCACACCGCTGGAGCCGGGACGCAGGGCCTCCCGGGACCAGTAGGAGCCGGAGGCAGCCAACTGGACGCTCTCACCGGCTTTCAGAGTGAGGGTGGTGAGGGGGGAGGTGCTGCCCGCCCTGGAGATGGTAAGGGAGGTCAGCGTATCTACCACATGGATCTGGGCGGAGCCCTTCAGGTCCAGGCCACGGGAGCGGATGGCGATCTCGTCCGTTCCCGCCTTGTCACCGGCGGTGTAAATGCTGCCGTTGAAAGAACCAAGTTCATCTTTAGAGGAGAACTCGGCGTCAGAGACACGGCGGGACACCGTGGCGCCGCCGTTGTCCACGGCGGCCACATCGCCCAGGGTCAGGGCGGAGCCGGTGAGTACAGTCAGGCCGTCCTCCTGAAGGGCCAGGCGTTCTGGATCCCGGCTTGTAGGGGCGTCGGTGACCAGCAGAATGAAGGTGGCGCAGGCACGGAGGGAGCCGCCGGAGGGGGAGTTGTCCACCACCGGGGTGCTGCCGCCCGGGAGCAGGACGCTGAGGGTAGTGGAACCGCCGCCATCCAGGTTTACTGCCCACTGACAGCCCTGTTGGAGCAACTCGTCAGCCAAGTCCTTCTGGGTCAGGCCAGCGGAGTAGCCGGATTGCCGGCCATCCACCGTGTAGAACACCATAGTACCGTCTTCTTTGACCCCTACTGCAGTACGTGGGGCCTGTCCAGTGGCATAGTGCCAGGTAGAACTGTCCGTCATCCTGCCGTTAGCGATCATAATGTCGCCGCAGCCCCCTGCCCACTGGGCATCAGAGATGGCTTTGTCTGAGCAGGAGGCCGACAGGGTGACTCTGTCCCCTACCTGATAGCCGGAGAAGAGTTCGGCAAAGCCGGACTCATAGGCGGCGGTGAGGATGTAGTTGTCCTTTCCGATGGTGACGGCGTCCTGGGTCTCAAAGATCTCGGTCACCTCCAGGGTGAGATCACCGTTGACGGTGAGAGGGGTGTCCCGGTCTTTCTCTGCAACTTGGAAGCGAACCATTCGGCCGCCGGCAGAATCAGTGCGGGTGGAGACAGAGGAGAAGTCTTCGTTATAAAGGTAAAGCCCGCCGGAGGAGTTTCGCCACTTGTTGAAGTGGGTGAGAGAGATGGTGCTGTCATCCCGGCGGTTGGTCAGGGTAAGTTCTACTTGGGGGGCAGCGGATAACTCTAGACGTCCATCCACCACAGAGATGGCGTGGTTCCCTTCAGGGCTGGATTTATATACCCCGTTCTCGATGGAGATGCCATTTGGGATGCCGCTTCCCATGGTGAAAAAGTCGCTGTTGATGCCGCCAAGCACATGGTAGCCCAGGCTTTCGGCATAGCTGATCGCTTTGTTGATGGTGGCGGCTCCGTAGATGGTGCCGGAGGACTGAACCATAATAGGGGTGACGTCACTGTCTGGGTCCAGTTGGAAAGAGAAACTCTCCATTCGTCCAGAGGAGGGATGCTCTGATATGGTATTGATGTACGTTAGGCCATCAGCCAAAGTGCGGGAGGTGCTCAGCCGCGTTGTACCGGCCGAGGCGAAAGCGGATGGGATAAGCAACGCTGCGGTCAAAACCAGGGCGGCGGCGCGCTTGGATAGATTATGCAGATGGGGATACTTCATGTTGATGCTCCTTATTTGTCTGGGGATGGATATGTACCAATGGCCACTGGCTAGGGCCTGTGGAGGGGGCGGAAATGGAATGAACCTCATTATAGCAGGAACAACCTTTGATTTCAACGTAGATCGTACGCAAAAAAACGGAAGGGAAGCGGAATTTGGGGCTACCACCGCTTGCGAAACGGAGGGGGATAGGATATACTGAACACGATCCAGTCACTTCTATTTTTTGAATGGAGGAGCGCCAATGTCAGATTATAGCAAAAGTGTGAAGCTGGGGGAGATCATCCGGGAGTTCGACCTGGAGATCCTGCATCCCGGGGCTAATTACGCGTCTGTCCCCTTGACCACTCTGGACGTGAACCGCCCGGGTTTGCCCCTGACCGGCTTTTTTGAACATTTTGATCCCAGACGCCTGGTTGTTATTGGGTTGGCAGAGACCACTTTCCTGGAGCAGATGGACGCAGATCTGCGGAGGGAACGGTTTGACCAGATGCTGGAGTATCCGATTCCGGCACTGATCCTCACTCGGGGATTGGAACCATGTCCAGAGTGTATGGAGATGGCCGAGAAGCACGACCGGACGGTGCTGCGTACCCAGGCTCACACATCCGCTTTTATGAGCGCGCTCATCGGCAGTCTTTACAATTATCTGGCACCTCAGATTACCCGCTCCGGTGTGATGATGGAGATTTATGGCGAGGGTGTCCTGTTCCAAGGTGAGTCTGGTGTGGGTAAAAGCGAGGTGGCGATTGAGTTGATCCAGCGGGGTCATCGCATCATTGCTGATGACGCAGTAGAGATCAAACAGACCAACCACGGCACGCTAGTGGCCACTGCCCCAGAGCTGATCCGTCACTATATGGAACTGCGGGGCATCGGTGTGGTAGACGTGCGCCAGTTGTTTGGAATGAGTGCGATCAAGATCTCTCAGAAGATCGATATGGTCATCAACCTGGAGCCTTGGGATGACCATGCGGTCTATGACCGGCTGGGTCTAGAGGGGGCAGTAACAGAGATCCTGGGGGTCTCGGTCCCGTCTATCACCATCCCGGTGAAGCCGGGGCGGAATCTAGCCAGCATAGTAGAGGTGGCTGCCATCAACAACCGGAACCGGAAGATGGGCCACAATGCAGCCATGGAATTGACCCGCCGGATGGACGAGCACTTTAAAAAGCTGTCAGAAGAGGAGGACGGAGCAGATGTATGTCGGACTTGATGTAGGCGGCACCAATCTGGTGGCTGGTCTGGTAGACCGAGAGGGGAAGATCCTCCATAAAGCCGCCTGTCCTGTGGACCGGAACTGGACTGCAGAGGAACTGTCTGCCCGTCTGGCGCTGCTGGCCCGGCAGGCGGCGGAAGAGGGCGGCTGCCCGGTCTCTCAGCTGAAGGCGGCCGGTGCTGGCCTGCCCGGCTTGGTGAACAACCAGACAGGTGTAGTGGTCAAAACACCCAATATGCCCTTCCGAAATACCCAGCTCCGGGCACTGTTCCAGCAGGAATTGGAACTGCCGCTCTATCTGGGCAACGATGCTGATTGTGCAGCAATTGGAGAGTACTGGGCTGGCTCGGCCCGTGGCTGTGACCCTGCGGTGGTGGTTACCCTGGGGACTGGGATTGGCAGCGGCATGGTTCAAGGCGGAAAGCTGTACACTGGTTTCGGCGGTGCGGGCCTGGAAGCAGGACATATTGTGATCCATCCCGGAGGACAGCTCTGTGGATGCGGGAACCGGGGATGCTGGGAGCAGTATGGCTCCGCTACCGCATTGATTCGGATGGCCCGAGAGGAGATGGATCAGAGTCCAGACAGTGCCCTGTGGCAGCTTTGTGAAGGGGAGAAGGTGCGTGTGGATGGCCGTATGGTGTTTCAGGCAGCCCGCCAGGAAGATGCTGCGGCCTGTCGTGCATTGGGGTGCTATCTGGATGGCCTTTCTGTGGGGCTGATCAATTTGGCCAATGTGCTGTTTCCGGAGGTGATTTGCCTCGGAGGTGGGATCAGCGCTGCGGATGATGATCTGCTGCTGGATCCCTTACGAGAGCGATTCCACCGGGGCTGCTTTGACAAAGACAATCCGCCCAAACTGGTGAAGGCCAGCTTGGGCAATGATGCCGGTGTAGTAGGGGCTGCCCTGCTGTGCGACATGGTGTGACAAAATTTTTCATGTGCCCAGTAGAGCCAGCAGCTTATAAGGCGGCCGGTTCTACTGGGCACAGCCTGTCGTGCTCAAGAAACGAAAACCGAATGACTTCTTGGGAGCAAGATCGGGCCTCCAAGGAGATGAAATGTACATACAAAAGTGGATGGATCGCTTTTGCGATGGCCGTGAGGACATTTTCTGTTTCGCCTATTCTATTTTTTTCAGGAATTTGCTATAATAACATGATACCTAGAATTTGACCTGAGGATCAGGAGGAAATATGGATCGATTTGAAGCATTGGCCGCCCTGCTGGCTCAGCGGTGTGGTACGCTGGAAGTGCGGAACGAGGAACCTATGTCCCGGCATACTACTTTCCGGATCGGTGGCCCGGCTGCCCTGATGGCCCTGCCACGGACGGTGGGGGAGGCAAAAGCGGCGGTGAGAGCGGCCCGGGAGCTGGACATCCGCCCCTTCTTCCTGGGCAACGGCTCCAACCTATTGGTATCGGACGAGGGATATCATGGGTTTGTGGTAAAGCTGTGCGGCCTGGATCAGACCCAAGAAGTGAACCGACGTCTATGGGCAGAGAGCGGTATCTCCATGGCTCGTTTGGCCAATGCGGCCCAGGGCCGGGGGCTGGCTGGGCTGGAGTTTGCCCACGGGATCCCAGGCACCCTGGGCGGCGGTGTAATGATGAACGCCGGGGCCTACGGAGGTGAGCTGTCCCAGTCGGTCACTGCTGTGACCTATTTGGACGAGGAGGGGGAGGAGCATACCATCCCCAGCTCTGAATGTGAGTTTGGCTATCGCAGCAGCGTATTCGCCAAGCATCCTGAATGGCTCATTCTAAAGGCGGAGTTCTCTCTGCCGCAGGGAGATCCGGAGGAGATCCGAGAAAAGATCCAGGAACTGGCCCGGCGCCGCAGCGAGAAGCAGCCGCTGGAGTATCCAAGTGCAGGTTCCATGTTCAAGCGCCCAGAGGGATACTTTGCAGCAGCACTGATTGACCAGTGCGGACTGAAGGGGCTGACGGTAGGAGGGGCTCAGGTGTCAGAGAAGCACGCGGGCTTTGTGATTAACCGGGGCGGGGCAACCTGCTCAGATGTGCTGGCTCTGGTGGACCAAGTGCGGGAGCGGGTCCTGCGGGAGACGGGCGTGACCCTGGAGCGGGAAGTGCGGCTTCTGGGGTAAGTTTTGCGGCACAAAAAGCCGTACAAGAGAGAAATGCCATCCAGTGATTGCAGGGTGGCAGACGAGGTGGTTCCTATGGAATTTGTCATTATATCCGGTTTGTCCGGTGCGGGAAAGAGCCGTGCCGCCTCTATCATGGAGGATATGGGCTTTTTTTGTGTGGACAATTTACCCTCCCTTCTGATCCCTAAGTTTGCCGAATTAGGGATGGCAGGGAACGGCGAGTATGACCGGGTAGTGCTGGTTACTGACATCCGGGGGGGTACCAAGTTCGACAGCCTGTTCCAGGCATTGGATGAACTGCGGGCCATGCAGTGTGCGTACAGCATCCTATTTATGGAGGCCACGGATGAGATTATCATTCAGCGGTATAAGGAGACACGGCGCAGCCATCCTCTGGCGGATGAGTGTGACTCTCTGGAGGAGGCCATTGCCCTGGAACGTAGGATGTTGTCTCCGCTGCGGGAGCGGGCGGCTCACATCATTGACACCTCCGGCCTCACTGCCCGTGGGCTGAGGGCAACGCTTCTTCAGCTGTTTGCCCGAGGACAGGCGGAGCGGTCTATGGAGGTGAGGGTGACATCCTTTGGGTTCAAGCACGGAATCCCTATGGAGGCCGACCTGGTCTTTGATGTGCGCTTTCTGCCCAACCCCTACTATGTAGCGGAGCTGCGGCCCCGCACTGGGCTGGATGACGGGGTGCGGGACTATGCCCTGTCTGCTCCACAAAGCAGGGAGTTCCTCCGCCGTCTGACTGACTTCGTTACCTATCTGCTGCCCCGGTATGTGGAAGAAGGCAAAACCTCACTGACGATCGCAGTGGGCTGTACCGGGGGACGGCATCGCTCAGTGGCGGTGGCACACCATTTGGCGGAGGCCGTTCGGCAGGAGGGATATCCTGTGGGAGAGGTCCACCGGGACTTAGGTCGGATCTAACCGGCGAGAGGAGGAGAACGCCATGCTGGAACCCATTCCTAACAGCCAGCAGTGGGAGCGCGGTCCGCGCATCGTTGCCATCGGCGGCGGGACCGGCCTATCCACCATGCTGCGGGGGCTGAAAAATTATACCAGGAACCTCACTGCGGTGGTAACAGTGGCAGATGACGGCGGCGGTTCCGGGATGCTCCGCCGGGACATGGGGATGCCCCCGCCAGGGGACATCCGCCATTGCATGGAGTCCCTGGCCAATGTGGAACCTATCATGCAGCGGCTGCTCACCTATCGGTTTACGGAAGGAGCGCTGGCTGGACAGTCCTTTGGCAATCTAATCTTAGCTGCCCTGAACGGGGTGACTGGCTCCTTTGAGGAGGCGGTCTCTCAGATGAGCCAGGTGCTTGCTATCACCGGCCGGGTGATTCCCGTGACCAGTGCCGATGTGCAGCTGGAGGCCGTCTTTGAGAATGGTACCCGGGTGGTAGGAGAGTCCAAGATCTATGATTTCAAAAAGCAGCAGGACTGCCGGATCCATCATGTATCCTTGATTCCGGAGCGGCCCCGGGCCCTGCCATCCGCGCTGGAGGCCATTCGGGAGGCGGACCTGATCCTGCTGGGACCGGGGAGCCTTTATACCAGCGTGATCCCCAATCTGCTGGTGGATGGGGTGCCGGAGGCTATTGTCCAGTCTGATGCCCTGAAGATCTATGTATGCAACATTATGACGCAGGATGGAGAGACGGAGGGATACACCGCCGGCGATCATCTGGAGGCACTGATGAACCATGGAGCCCCAGGCCTGGTAGACCTGTGTTTGGCCAATTCGGCCCCGGTCCAGGAGGGCTTGGTAGAGCGGTACCGGGAGGAGGACGCTGTGCCGCTGGCGGTGGATCGTGAGCGGATTGCTGCCATGGGACTGGAACTGGTGGAACGGCCAGTGGCCTCGGAGGGCGGCAACTTTGCCCGGCACGACCCGGACAAGCTGGCAGCGGCGGTGCTGGAGATCTACCGCCAGCGAGCGGTACGGATCTTCCGGGGGAAGGAGCGCTATATCATTGAGGAGTGAGGGCATGACCTTTGGCGGAGAGGTAAAAAATGAACTATGCCGGGCGGGGCTGAATCGAAAATGCTGTGCCCAGGCGGAGGCATACGGGGTGCTGCTGTACTGCAATACATTCTGCGGCAGCGAGATACGCATCGTGACGGAGCACGAGGCCTTTGCACAGCGGCTGCCTGTATTGTTCCGAAAAGCCTTCCGTTTGTCCTTTGACCGACTGCCGGATGGGGATGGAAAACGGGTGTTTTCCATCCATGCGCCGGACAAGCTTCAGCTTATCCACCAGACCTATGGAGTGGATCTAGATTCCTTGGCCCTGCATATCAACTTTGCGGCCCTGGAGGAGCCCTGCTGCCGGGCGGCTTTCTTCCGGGGAGCTTTTCTGGCTGGCGGATCTGTGACCGACCCTAGAAAGGGCTATCATCTGGAATTGGCGACATCCCACCGTAGTGTCAGCCGCGAGATGCTGGCTCTGCTGCGGGAGGAGGAGTTTGCCCCCAAGGATGCCGACCGGAAGGGAAATTCTGTGATTTATTTTAAGCAGAGTGAGTACATTGAGGACTTTCTTACTGCCATAGGCGCTCCTGTGGCTGCCATGGATGTCATGACGGCCAAACTGGAGAAGGATCTGCGGGGGAGTGTGAACCGCCGAGTGAACTGCGACGCGGCCAATCTGGATAAGGTGGTAGAGGCTGCTCAGGGACAGTTGGAGGCCATCCGGAGGCTGGAACGCTCCGGCAGACTGGAGACGCTTCCGGATAAGCTTCAAGAGGCTGCCCGGCTCCGGGTGGACCACCCGGAGGATACTCTGTCCCAGCTGGCAGAGCAGTGCAGTCCTCCTGTGACAAAATCTGCCCTGAATCATCGGCTGCGGAAGCTGGTGGAGCTGGGCAATCAGGTGGAGAAGGTATAAGGGGAAAATGCTTCACATCCTTTGCTATTCTGCAGCTGGACTGGTCAATCTGGTGTGGCTGCTTCTTGGCGACCGTCTGGGTCTGCTTCTTCAGGTGGCGGCCCCGGCGGTCACCGTTCTTCTGGCGGGGACAGGAGTCGCACTGAGGCTCCGAACCCTATCCCGGGTGGCAAGATCCCGGTATCTGCGAGGGGCGCTGTGGGTGTTGTTTCTCTACTATCTAGCGATTCTGTCGGTCCTTCTTTTCTTTGGAGGACTGTTCCAACTGGATCGTGTGTGGGGAGGCAGTGTCAATCTGGAGCCTTTTCATACCATCCGCAGCTATCTGCGTTTTTATCGCAACACAGGCAGTCTGGTGAGCATCGTGAACCTGCTGGGCAATGTGGTCATTATGGTTCCGCTGGGGATGCTGCTTCCTCTTCTGTTTCGGGGCATGCGCCATTTTTGGACCTGCCTGCCCCTGTGCGCCATGGTTGCGATAGGGGTGGAGTGGCTGCAATGGATCACAGCTACTGGGGCCGCCGATGTGGATGACTCTATTTTGAATTTTCTGGGGGCTGTCCTGGGATATCTTCTGGTACGGATGTGCCAGATGGTGGCTGAGCGTCGAAAAAATGGTTCAAAATCAAGTGATTAACAGGAGTATACCTTTACAGTGATATGCGGTATCTGCCGCTGAGAGGGAAGGAGAACTGCACCATGTCCTTTGTCCATCTACATCTGCATACAGAATTTTCCCTTCTGGACGGAGCCTGCCGGATCAAAAAGCTGGTGGAGCGGGTGAAGGATCTGGGGCAGGATGCGGTGGCCATCACCGATCACGGAGTTATGTATGGGGTGATCGATTTTTACAAGGCCTGTCGGGAGGCAGGGATCAAGCCCATCATTGGCTGCGAAGTCTATGTAGCACCCCGGGGCCGCACCCGCTTTCAGAAGGTACACGAGTTTGACGCCGCCTTCTCCCATCTGGTACTCCTGTGCCGGAACGAGGAGGGCTACCGCAACCTGTCCTACATGGTCTCCCAGGCATTTTTGGAGGGCTTTTACATCAAGCCCCGCATCGACCTGGACCTGCTGCGGGAGCATTGCGGAGGCCTGATCGCCTGCTCCGCCTGCTTGGGAGGAGAGGTCCCTAAGCTGCTGATGGCGGGAGAATATGAGAAGGCGAAGGAGGTTGCCTTGGAGATGCGGGAGCTGTTCGGAGAGGACGGCTACTATTTGGAACTCCAGGACCACGGCATCCCGGTCCAGCGGCAAGTAAACGGAGGTCTGCTGCGCCTCCATGAGGAGACAGGAATTCCCCTGATTGCCACCAACGATGCACACTATCTCCGGCGTGAGGATGCAGAAATGCAGGACATCCTGATGTGCATTCAGATGGGCAAGACATTGGATGATCCCGGGCGGATGAAGTTTGAGACTCAGGAGTTCTATGTCAAGAGTGAAGAGGAGATGGCGGAACTCTTCCCCAATGTCCCCGAGGCGCTGGAGAACACCGCACGCATCGCAGAGCTTTGCAATGTGGAATTTGAGTTCGGAAGATACCACCTGCCTCACTTCCAGCTGCCAGCGGGCTATGACGATGGGGAAGCCTATTTCCGGGATCTGTGCTGGAAGGGTTTCGCCCGGCGGTATCCGGAGCAGCCGGAGCAGTACCGGAAGCAGCTGGAATATGAGATGGGCATGATCCGAAAAATGGGCTTTGTGGACTATTTTCTCATCGTGTCCGACTTCATCGCATACGCCAAGGGAAATGGAATTCCAGTGGGGCCGGGACGCGGCTCGGCGGCGGGCTCTATGGTGTCCTACTGTCTGAATATCACCGACCTGGATCCTATGAAGTATGGATTGTACTTTGAGCGGTTTCTCAATCCAGACCGCGTTTCCATGCCTGATATTGACATCGACTTCTGCATCCGCAGGCGGCAGGAGGTCATCGACTATGTGAACAGAAAATATGGCAGCGATCATGTGGCACAGATCGTCACTTTTGGTACAATGGCGGCCCGCGGTGCGGTGCGGGACGTTGGACGGGTCCTGAATATCCCCTATGCAGAAGTGGACTCCATTGCAAAGCAGATCCCAAGTGGCCCTGGGGCCCTCCACATTACTCTGGAGGATGCCTTAAAGCTGTCCAAGCAGCTGAAAGATTCCTATGACGGGGATCCACAGGTGCGCAAACTGATTGACACCGCCCGGGCCATTGAGGGAATGCCCCGGAACACCTCCACCCACGCCGCCGGTGTGGTCATCACCAACCGGCCGGTGGTAGACTATGTACCTCTGGCGACTAATGACGGTCTGCCGGTCACTCAGTACATCATGACCACCCTAGAGGAACTGGGCCTGCTGAAAATGGACTTTCTTGGTCTGCGGAACCTGACGATCCTGGATGACGCAGTGCGTATGGTGAGTGAAAAGGAACCAAACTTTACTCTTTCTGATATTCAAGAAAATGATCCTGCTGTGATGGCCATGCTGGGGGAAGGAAAGACATCGGGTGTATTCCAGATGGAGTCCGCCGGCATGACCGGTGTGTGTGTGGGACTGAAACCCCAGACCATCGAGGATATCACCGCCATCATCGCTCTGTACCGACCCGGCCCCATGGACTCTATTCCAAGGTTCATCGCCTGCAAGCAGAACCCAGGAAAGATCACCTATAAGCACCCGGCCCTCAAGCCTATCCTGTCCAATACCTACGGCTGTATCGTTTACCAGGAGCAGGTGCTCCAGATCTTCCAGCAGCTGGCGGGCTACTCTTTGGGACAGGCCGACATGGTCCGCCGGGCCATGAGCAAGAAAAAGCGCAAGGAGATCGAGCGGGAGCGGCAGTTTTTCATCTATGGAGATCCGGACCGGGAGATCGCAGGCTGTATTGCCAACGGTATCCCGGAGGAGGCCGCCAAGGCCATCTATGAGGAAATTGATGCCTTCGCTGAGTACGCCTTCAACAAGGCCCATGCCGTGTGCTATGCTGTGGTGGCCTACCAGACGGCCTGGTTCAAATACCACCATCCCAAGGAGTATATGGCCGCTCTGCTCACCTCCGTGCTGGACTCCAGCGAAAAGGTGGCGGAGTATATTGCAGAGTGCAGGGAGTGCGGCATTGAACTGCTGCCCCCGGATGTGAACGAGTCCCAGGCGGATTTTACCGTTTCAGAGGGAGGGATCCGATTCGGCCTGGTGGCCCTGAAGGGGGTGGGGCGAAACGTGATCAACGGCCTGCTGGAGGAACGAAGCAAGGGAGGGCCCTTTACAGATTTTCTGGACTTCTGCGACCGGATGTTCGACCGGGATCTGAACCGGAGGGTGCTGGAAAGCCTGATCAAGTCTGGCTCCTTTGACCGGATGGGCTGCCGGCGTTCCCAGCTGATGGAGGTCTTTGGGCAGGTTCTGGACGGCATCGCCGCCAGCCGGAAGCGGAATCTGGAGGGTCAGCTGGATTTGTTCGGAATGGGAGGAGGGGAGGATCAGGCTGCCCTGCCTGCTCTCCATTTGCCGGATATTCCGGAGTACACCCCCCAGGAGCGGATGACGATGGAGAAGGAGGTCACCGGCCTGTATCTGTCCGGCCATCCCATGGATGCCTATCGGGAGGCAGCTCGGGCAGTGGGGGCAGTGACCATTGGTTCTATTCTCAGTGATTTCAGCAGAGAGGACGGCCCTGTTCGCTATCGGGATGGGGAGCAGATTGCTGTGGCTGGTGTGGTTGCTACCTATAAGACCCGCACCACCCGGAACAATACACTGATGGCCTATGTGAACCTGGAGGATGACACTGCATCCATGGAACTGCTGTGCTTCTCTCGAGTGCTCAACGAGAGCGGGGGGTACATTCGAGAGAACAGCGCGATCTTGGTTACCGGGAAGATTTCTGTACGGGATGAGAAGGAGCCCCAGCTTATGGTGGACGCCATACGCCCTCTGGGAGACCTGGATGGAAAGGTCCAGTCAACCAGTCAGCGGCTGTACCTGCGTTTGCCCTGCCGGGAGGACCCGCGGTTGCGAAAGGTGAAGCTGGCCCTATCATTCTTCCCTGGTGAGAGTCAGGCGGTGCTCTATTTTGAGGACTGCAAAAAGCGGGTGGGCACCCGGTGCCAGATCCATCCCGCCCTGGTGGAGGATTTGAAGGAACGCCTGGGCGGGGAGAATGTAGTGGTAAAATAATGGATAATATGACAAAAATGCTGTGCCTGGGCACGGCATTTTTGTTTGAAGTGGGTGGTGTCCAGGCAAGAGATATGATATAATCGAGATGTCCGGCAAAGAAATGGAGGAGATACCATGAGATGCATTGACCTGACACGCCTAATTTCCCGGGAAATGCCGGTCTATCCCGGCACAGAACCTCCCAGATTTCAACCTGCCAACACCTATGAGCGGGATGGATTTCAAGAGACCCTGCTGACCATGTACTCCCACACTGGTACCCACATGGATTCGCCGGCCCATTTGTTTGCGGGCCGGACCACGCTGGATCAATTTCCAGTGGAACAGTTTATCGGCCGTGCGCTGGTGATCCACTGTCCAGAACTGAGGGAGGGGGAGGTTATCCCATTCTCCGCAGTGGAGCGGATGCATTCCCTGGCTGACCAGGCGGAATTTCTGCTGTTTCACACCGGATGGGGCAGATATTGGGGGACAGAACGATATTTTGGAGATTATCCCTGTATCGACCAAAAAATTGTGGACTACCTGCTCCAGAGCGGGAAAAAGGGTGTTGGATTGGATACCATTGGGGTAGATCCGATTGCGGATGCCCAACTGAAGATACATCGACAGCTGCTCCAGGACCATGAGATCGTAGTTATGGAGAATCTGGCCAATCTAGATCAAATCGGGGATGGTCTGTTTACATTGTTTGCCCTGCCTCTGCGGTATCAAGATGCGGACGGCTCCCCCATTCGGGCGGTGGCGGTCCTGGACAGGGAGGAATGAGTATGGCACTGAACTATTATATCAGTCCCAAGGGGGAAATCCCAAACGCGGCACTCTCTCTTACCAACGCCGAGGGGCTGGAGCGGGCCAGCCGCTTTCATAAAACGATTCCGGGATATGCATCTACGCCTTTGGTTTCGTTGAATCATTTGGCCCAAAAACTGGGCGTGGCCCAGGTTCTGGTGAAGGACGAGTCCAAACGGTTTGGTCTGAACGCCTTCAAGGCACTGGGCGGCAGCTACGCCATGGCCCGCTGCCTGGGGCAGCGTTTAGGCTGGCCGGAGGAGAAGCTTACCTTTGAGGCCCTGATGGCGCCGGAGGTCCGGGAGAAGCTGGGAGAGCTCACCTTTGTCACTGCCACGGATGGCAACCATGGAAGGGGCGTGGCTTGGGCGGCCCGGCAGCTGGGCCATAAATCGGTGGTTTATATGCCAAAGGGCAGCGCCCAGGAGCGGCTGGATAATATCCGTGCTCAGGGGGCCCAAGCGGAGATCACCGATCTGAACTATGACGATGCGGTGCGGCTGGCTGACCAGATGGGGAAGGAGCACGGATGGATCCTGGTACAGGATACCGCTTGGCCGGGTTATGAGGAGATCCCTGCCTGGATCATGGAGGGCTACACCACCATTGCCTGGGAACTGTTCCAGCAGTTGGAGGACTTGGGCGGCCGGATGCCTACCCACTTGTTCCTCCAGGCTGGAGTGGGCAGCTTCGCAGGGGCAATGCTGGGCAGCTTTGCTGCGCGCATGGGGAAGGACTGCCCCATCACCTGTATCGTGGAACCCGACCAGGCAGATTGCCTGTACCGGAGCGCTCGGGCGGCGGACGGAAAGCTGCATCCGGTCACCGGGGAGATGAACAGCATGATGGCTGGGCTCTGCTGCGGCGAGCCGTGTACCATTAGCTGGGAGATCATTCGCCCCGGCGCGGCGGCCTTCCTGTCCTGTTCAGACGAGTACTCTGCCATGGGGATGCGCCTGCTGGGCCGGCCTGAGCCGGGGGACCCGGCCGTGATATCCGGCGAGTCCGGAGCGGTAGGAGTGGGTGTCCTGTCCGCCATCCTGCATGAGGAGAAACTGGAGGATCTGCGGTGGACCCTGGGGCTGAACGAGAACTCCCGGATTCTGTGTGTCAGCACAGAGGGGGACACTGACCGGGCCAACTACCAGAAGATCGTGGGGGAGTGAGGCTGATGCTTCTCCGAGGGAGCAGCCCGTGGCTCCGCTGTGCCAGTTGAAGTTCTGTCAGAAAGGACAATCCAAAAAAGCGCTGGGCAAAACTGTACATACGGCAGTTTTGTCCAGCGCTTTTTGAATCAAATGAGGAGCGGATGGTGGAGAGGAGCGGATGGTGGAGAGGAGCGGATGGTGGAGAGGAGCGGATGGTGGAACAGAGAGAGTCAAACAGTTTTTTCCCTGCGCAACATGATGAAGAAGGCGGTCAGCAGAGGGAAAAGGGTGGCAAGGATCGTCCGGCCGGAAAACAGAGGAGTGAGCAGGCCGCTGAGTACCGCACCGGTGATGAAGGATCCAATCAATCCATAGTAGACCCGAACCTTCTCCAGCGCGGTCCCCTCCCGGCGGAAGAACCAGTGGAAGAGATGCTCTGTCCCACTGCGCAGGTTTCCGGTACACATGGTGGTGACACAGCCACAGCCCTGGAACTTACGGAAGGATTCCACTTGAAGTGCACTGGTGAAGGAGATGACAATGTTGGCCATGGGATCCAGGGGACCACAGGGCAGGCAGGAGACCAGAAGGATGGCGCCGCACTCTGCCAATAACAGAGGAAGGCGCCAGTGAAGGCGGGTATTACCTCCGAATCTCCGTCGGAGCAGCTCTGCTGCCAAGACCCCCAGGGCAAAAGCCAGGATTGGCAGTAGGTAGTGAAGCGCCTGGGCCAGTTGTCCCTGGGCCAGGTTGATTCCCATCAGAACGATGTTTCCGGTCTCTGCGGTGGCAAAGACCTGACCTCGGTTAAGATAGCTGTATCCATCCAGCAGGCCGCCAGTCAGAGCCAGCAGAAGGCCGACAGGGAGCGTTTCAGAGGGCTGGAGTTGTTTCATGGATGTACCTCCTTCCGGAATACCGCACAAAAGGATACCACAAGTTTTGACGTTGGGCAAGGACAGAGGAACTTTTTTGAAAAAATATACCGTTTGTCTTGCTTTTTGGAGAAGAAAGGAGTAAACTGACGGCTGGCAGAGTAGGGTCACCTGTGCTGGTCTTTATATGGGACCTTCAGTGCCGGCGGGACGGGGAGTTGTCCGCCGGACGAACAGCGCCCTCCCAGTGGGGAGGGGGCGGCAGTGGGTGATCCGCATCCCGCTGTCGCATGGCAGGGTGAAAATTTGATGATCCTCCTTCTGTGCGGCATACCCGAACACGGGCTGCCACAGCATAGAAGGAGGTTTTTTGCTGATGAAACACAACCATCTCCCCCTGAATCTGTACCGTACGCCCTTTACCCCCGCCTACTGGCGGGAGGCCAGTGCAGCCATGTCCAGCTTAAAGCTGCTGGTTTTTGCCGCACTGATGGTGGCGGTAACCCGGGCCCTCTCCATGATTCCTGGTATCCCCATCGCCCACACGAAGCTCACTTGGGGCTTCCTTTCAAGGTCGCTGTGTGCCCTGGTGTGTGGTCCGGTGATGGGGCTGGTCTTTGGCTTTGTGGAGGACATCCTGGGCTTTATCCTCCACCCAACCGGGGATTTTTTCCCAGGCTATACCCTGTCAACTATGGTCGGAGTACTGGTCTATGCATTGTGCTTTTTTCGCCGGCGGATCACCGTGGTGCGTTTGGTGGCGGCGAATCTGCTGGTCAACCTGCTAGTGAATGCAGGACTGGGGTCGATTTGGAGCACGGTCGTGCGGGGTGGAGTCTACTGGGGCTGGTTCATCCCAAGCATGGCAAAAAATATGGTGACGATCCTGCCCAAGGCGGCGGTGCTGTATTTTCTGTTCCAGGCTCTGCTCCCCATCCTTCAACGGATGAACCTGATCCCCCGCCAGGTGGACGGAGTTATTCACCTGATTTGAACGGCCAGTGAACATACTGCCGCACATCGTGTCCTATTGGGAACTGGATGTGCGGCAGTGTTTTTTGCCCATTTGAGAGAGAAAAGTCGTAATCGCATCAAATCTATGTTATAATTGTGTGAAAAGAAGGCGCGGCCGGATTGCGGCCTTGCTTGTATAGGAGGGAACAGGATGATGCTGAACGGGCTGCGTGTATCTGGACGGCGGGAGGCGGAGAAGCCGACAGCAGAAAGTATATGGGGGCAAATGCTGTTTTTTCCAGGTGTTTTTTTGTGGCTGGAGCTGGTGCTGCGTCTGGCGGCAGGACACGGTCTGAAGTATCTTCCTGTGTCAGCCGCCTTCGCTCTGTCTGCGGGGCTGGTGTGCAGTGCTGGACTGGAGCTGATCCCCGGAAAATATCGGTGGTGGACAGCCAGTGGACTGGCTGGATTGCTGGGGCTGATCTATGGCGGAGAACTGGTTTGTAAGACGGTGATGCAGTCCTTCTATCCGCTGTTCAGCATGGCAGATACCGCTGTTGATAATGATTTGATGGACTATTGGGGTGCAACCTGGCGTGGAATTGTGAAATGCCTTCCTATCCTGATCCTCATGCTGCTTCCAGTGCTTCTGGCAATCGTATTCCGCCTGAGGCTGTTCTCCGATGGGGAGCGGGCGGCCAGACGGGCTGCGGGGTTGTTGTGCAGTGCGGCGGCGGCTCATCTGCTGGGAGTGGGGACTCTGTATCTGCCTTGGCAGGGGGATCTGACACCGAAGCTGCTGTATCACTCGGATGTGAACATCGAGGATCAGGTGGAGCAGCTGGGCCTGTGGACTATGCTCCGTCTGGATGTTCAGCACGCCGTGGTTCCAGCCCGGAACGACCTGGGGGAGGACTTCTCCGGTCTGGACGGCCCGGAGCTCCAGCATCCGGAGGGGGAGGGTACACAGCCTCAGCTGGAGGAACCGGATGGATTCCTCAATGTGATGGAGGTGGATCTGGAGGCCCTGGCGGCGAGCGCAGAGAGCGAGGATACGGCCTGGCTGGCCCGTTACTTTGCTAGTGTGACACCCACGGCGAAAAATGAGTATACCGGACGCTTCCAGGGGTACAATGTCATCCAGCTGAGCATCGAGGGGTTCTCCGGTTATGCCATCGACCCAGAGCTTACCCCAACCCTGTACCGGCTGACCCACGAGGGGTTTGTGTTCCCCAATTTTTATACCCCCCTGCACTATACCAGTACCTCTGGAGGGGAGTGTCAAAATCTGCTGGGTCTGTACCCCAAGGCGGGCAACCCCATCACCATGAAGGAGACCGGGGTGCGGCATACTGACTGCCGGTTCAGTCTGGCCCGCCAGCTGGGGGCACTGGGATATACAGTGCTGGGCTACCACGGAAATGAGGATATGTACGGGCGGTACGACTCCCATAGCAATCTGGGCTACACCTGGAAGCAGTACCAGACAGGGCTGGAACTGGAGATGACGGCAGATGGAAGTACCTATGCCTGGCCCCAGTCCGATGTCTATGTGGCTGAGACCAGCATGGAGGATTACCTTTCTTTGGACGAACCCTTCCATGTGTATTACATGACCATCAGCGGACACATGCCGTATAACTTCAACCGGGTGGCGGCGAAGTACCGGGAACTGGTGGAGCCTCTGCCATATAGTGAGACGACTAAGGCCTATCTGGCCACGGTCATCGAGGCTGACCGGATGTTGCAGACCCTGCTGGACGGCTTGGAGCGGGCAGGTGAACTGGACCATACACTGATCGTGGCCTGTGCCGACCATATTCCCTACTTCAATGTGGACACACTGGAGGAGTTGTCTGGGCAGAGATTCGGCAGCTCGGAGGATATGGAGCAGCTGGATGAGCGGAGCATCAACTTTGATGTCTACCGCAGTGCCCTGATCCTGTGGGCAGCCGGGATGGAAGAACCGGTGGTAGTGGACAAGCCCTGCGGACAGGTGGACATCTTGCCCACCGTTTCCAACCTGCTGGGGCTGCAATATGACTCGCGGATGCTGGCCGGGTCAGATCTGCTGTCTGATGCGCCGGGGCTGGTGATCTTTAGTTCACGGAGCTGGCTGACCGACCGGGGATTTTATGACCGCTATACCCAGACCTTTACTCCAGCAGACGGGGAGTCCATGACGCTGGAGGAGCAGGAGGCCTATATAGATGATATGAAGCGTACTGTCCAATACAAACTAGGGTGTACAGAGAAGATCGTAAACACTGATTTTTACCGCCTGGCCTTTGGAGAGTGAATCGGAAGAGGTGAAAACAGTTGCTTTTTTCCTTGTGCTCCAGTATAATGGGGCCAACCCAGAATCCAAGTAAGCTGCGCTGTCTCACATGAAAGGAGCGTATCCGTATGAGTTTTGATCCGTATGAGTTTGACCGAAGCTATGGTTCCTCCACCCACGGAATCAGCGAGGGGGAATATACCGCCCGTACCTTTCTTTGGATGGTCCTGGGGCTGATGGTGACCTTCGGGGTCGCAGTGCTGTGTTGGCTTACGAACGCCACGATCTACGCACTAATCCTGATTCCGGCTGTCCATCTGATTGTTTTGATTGCCACTCTGGTCCTATCCTTTGTGATGATCAGAAGGATCGAGCGAATGAGTGTGGCTGCTGCCCGGACCATGTTCCTGGTTTATTCCGCCTTGTTTGGCTTCACCATGTCTATCTATCTTCTGATTTACGATCTGACCAGTCTGGTGTTTGCCTTCCTGGCCACAGCCCTCTACTTCGGGGTGCTGGCGGTCTATGGCCGTCTGACTGGACGTGATCTCTCAGGCGTCCGTCCCATCCTGTTCTCTGGCTTGCTGTTTCTGGTGATTTTTGGTGTGATCAGCCTGTTTATCCCTGCACTGAGCCTCTTTGACAGCATATCCTGTCTCATTGGTATTGCGGTGTTCTTGGGGTATACTGCCTATGATACTCAGCGTATCCGGACATTTTACCACTACTATTCTGGTTATCCTGATATGCTGGAAAAGGCCTCTATCTTTGCTGCCCTCCAGCTATATTTGGATTTTGTCAACCTGTTCCTGTACCTGCTCCGTTTCCTGGGCAGACGCCGGAATTGATCGGAGAAGAGAACGAAGCGGCCCCCAGGCTCCATTATGGAGTCTGGGGGCTGCTTTATCCTATAGAGATGTCTGTGCATGCTCCCACTCTGCCAGACAGGACAGGGCCCTGGGGGCCAGCAGCAGAAGGGCAACCAGATTGGGGAGGGCCATCAGTGCGTTGCAGAGATCTACCAGCTGCCATAGAGGAGAGACATCCGTCACCGCACCCAGGATGGTGCACAGGAGAAACGCCGCCCGATAGACCGGGAGGAAGTGGTCTCCACCGGTGAGAAAACGGAGGCTCTGCTGTCCATAGCAGCTCCAGCCCAGTATAGAGGAAAAGGCAAAGAGAATCAGACTGAGAGATACTGCCCAGGTTCCAGCAGGCCCCAGGACGGCGGCAAAGGCCCGGGCGGTGAGGGGGATGCCAATGGCAGAGTCTGGGATGACACCTGCCTGGAGCTGTGCTAAGGCGGCCTCTGGGTCATAGGCTCCACTGACCAGGATGACCAAAGCGGTGACAGTGCATACTACCAGAGTGGAGCAGAAGACTTCGAAGATTCCCCACATTCCCTGACGGGCAGGATGGTCTACCTGAGCGGCTCCATGGGCCATGGCGGAGGTGCCCAACCCTGCCTCGTTGGTGAACACCCCACGGGCTACCCCATGGCGCAGGGCAGAGAGCATGGTATAGCCCACACCGCCGCCCAGTGCAGCGGGAGGGGAGAGGGCATTGGAGAAAATCAGGGCCAGGGCATGGGGCAGTTGGTCCCGGCGGAGCATTAGGACGGCTAGCCCGCTGCCCAGATAGAGGATGGCCATGGCTGGAACCAGCCGTTGGGCGACCTGGGCTACCCTCCCCATCCCGCCGGTTAGGACAAGGCCGGCCAACAAGGCGGTGCAGAGACCCACCACCAGCCGATCCCAGCCCAAAGCGGAGTGCAGGGCAGAAGCGATGGAACCGGACTGGATCAGATCGCCGCCAGCCAGGGTGGCAGGGAGACAGGCCAGGGCGAACCAAGCGGCCAGGATGGGGCAGTGGAGACCATCCCTCAGATAGTACATGGGGCCGCCCTGCCACCCCCCGTCCGGAGAGGGACAATGATAGCGGACGGCCAGCAGTTTTTCTACACAGCTGGTGGCCATGCCCAGCAGTGCGGAGACCCACATCCAGAACACCGCCCCCGGACCGCCCAGATAGATGGCAGCGGCTACCCCGGCGATGCTGCCGGTGCCGATGGTGGATGCCAGCGCGGTACTCAGGGCCTGGAGGGAGGAAATTCCCCGGACTGGGCGGGCTCTTGGGTGAAGCAGGGAGCCCAGAGTAGCGGACAACCACAGCCTGGCCCGGAACAGGGGGAAAAAGCCGCAGCCCAGGGACAGCAGCAGCCCGGTCAAGAGAAAAAAACCCAGTAGCCAGGGGTCCCAGAGGGCATCGGCCATGCTGGCGAGGAGAGACAAGCATATCACCTCCAAAGAAAACAGGGCGCTGTCTGAAGAACAGGGCCTGGTGTTTCAGTGATATGCGGGGAAATAAGAAATCAGAACGGCAAGGAGACGGCGCCTCTCAGACCCGGATGATGAAGTCTTGCTTCCGGGGTTTGGGGGCAGGAATCGTCCCTTCCGGATAGCCCAAGATACAGTTTCCTACGCCCCGGAGGGAGGTGGGAAGCCCCCAGCGGGTCAGCAGATCTTTTCCCTCAGGTCGGTCAAAAAGCTCCAGCGCCCGGTTGACCCAGCAGGAGCCTACCCCAAGAGACCAAGCAGCATTCATCAAATTGCCCATGACTAGAGCGCCGTCCCGCATCCAGTTGTAATTTTCTCCGTCGGCCAGGACGACTACTACGGTGGGGGCACCATAAAAGGGGTCAGTACCAGGCTGGCCTTGGATTTCTGCATTCAGGCGGGAAAGCAGGTTGATAGCGGCTGGATCCTGGATCACGACCATGACGGCAGACTGTTTGCCCATACCGGAGGGGGCGTAGGTTCCTGCTTCGAGAATGGCATCCAGAGTTTCAGGTCGGAGTTGTTCCGGGCGGTAGCGGCGGATGCTCCGTCGTGTTTTTAGTGTGGTCAAGGTTTCGTTCATGGAATCCGCTTCCTTTCGGGTTTAAATGGAATTATTATAGCACAGATTGAGGAATCCAAGAGAAAAAGATGGATTTGGGGTATCGCAAGGAGAAAAAATGTGGTACACTACCGCTATAGATCCTTGGACTGGAGGAAACGTGCGATGAAATGTCCTTACTGTGCGTATTTGGAGAGCAAAGTGGTGGATTCCCGGCCCGCAGATGAGGGGGCCAGCATTCGCAGGCGGCGGGAGTGCTTGTCCTGTCATAAGCGGTTTACCACTTACGAGATGATGGAGAGTCTGCCTCTGGTGGTGGTGAAGAAAGATGGGAGCCGCCAGAGCTTCGACCGGAATAAAGTGATGAGCGGCCTGATCCGTGCCTGCGAAAAGCGTCCCGTCTCGGTGAACACTTTGGAGGAGTTGGTGACAGAGATCGAGCAGGTCCTTCAAAATGAGATGGAGCGGGAGGTCAGCTCCGCTAAGGTCGGCGAGTTGGTGATGGAACGTCTGAAGCGAGTGGATGAGGTAGCCTATGTACGATTTGCCTCAGTTTACCGCCAGTTCAAGGACATCAACACCTTTATGCAGGAATTGAACAAATTGCTGGAGGACCGCAAATAGTTGCATAGGGGACGCTTATGCTATGCAAATTCAGGCGGAACTAGGTTGATAATAAAAGCACCCGGGGTATCACCCCGGGTGCTTTTATTATCAGAGAAATAGTCAGCGCAGCACTGCACCGCACTTAGTTTCCAGGGTCTCTAGAATGGCCTTCACATCGTTGTCGGCCTCTTCGGCGGTGAGGGAGCGGTCGTCAGCCCGAAGAACCAGGTTGAAAGCAACAGACTTTTTGCCCTCGGCTACACCCTTGCCTCGGTAGATGTCAAACAGCTTGACCTCTTTGAGCAGGCCGTGGGCCCCCTCTTTGATGGCAGACTCCAGTGCGCCAACCGTGATCTCATCACCGCAGACGACAGCGATGTCGCGAGTAACAGCGGGGAACTTGGGCAGGGGGACATATTGGGGATCGGCCCCCTTGGCGGCGCACAGGGCGTCAAAGGACAGCTCTGCACAGTAGAACTCTGCATCTACGCCGTAGTTCTGGGCCACCAGAGGATGAATCTGGCCGAATACGCCGACCTCACGGCCATCCACCAGGATCCGGGCACAGCGGCCAGGGTGGTAGGATGGATTGTCCAAGACTGCTTCATAGTCAGCGTCAGAGATGCGGATGGAGTCCAGAATGGACTGGACTGCGCCCTTCAGAACGAAGAAATCCATTCCATCGCCATAGCCGCCCACTGAAAGCACCTTGGGCTCATCCGCCATACCGTCTTCCCGCTGGAAATAGGTGCGGCCCAGCTCGTACAGGCGGGCGGACTTGTTGCGGAAGTTGTAGTTCCGGGTCAAGATTTCCAGCATAGAGGGCAGAACTGTGGTACGCATAATGGAAGTGTCCTCGCCCAGGGGATTCATGATTTTCATGGAGTTCCGGCGGGGATCGTCCTTGGCCCAACGGATCTTGTCATAGTAGGTGGGGGAAATGAAGGAGTAGGTGATGATCTCATCATAGCCCAGGGAACGGCAGGTCTGACCCAGAGTGCGCTCCACCTCCTGAACAGGGGAGTAGCCGCCCCGGGTAGTCTGACCCCGCATGAGGGTAGTGGGGATATTGTTATAGCCGTAGAACCGGGCGACCTCCTCGGCCAGGTCAGCAATGCCCTCCACGTCACCGCGCCAGGAGGGGATGATGACATCGGCGGGGCTGTTAGGGAAGCTTTGATCCTCGGTGATGATGCCCACCCGCTCCAGATACCGATATTGGTCCGCGGCAGGGATATCAGTGCCCAGCAGGGTGTTGACCCGGTCGGGATCCATCCGAATGGTGCGGGGCTGGGGGACGTAGTTCAGAATGTCGATGACGCCGTCCACGACCTCGCCTGCGCCCAGCAGTTCCACCAGCTCACAGGCCCGGTCCACAGCGGGCAGGGTGTTCAGGGGGTCCAGGCCCTTTTCAAACTTGGCGCTGGCCTCAGTACGCATACCAAGGGCCAGGGCGCCCTTGCGGATGCAGGTGCCGTCAAAGTTGGCCGACTCAAAGACAACGTCCACGGTGTCGGCCACGATCTCGCTGTTCTCGCCGCCCATGATGCCTGCCAGACCCACGGCACGGGTGTCGTCGGCGATGACCAGATGGTTTGCGGTGAGCTTCCGGACCTGGCCGTCCAGGGTGGTCAGCTCCTCGCCCTCCTCGGCCAGGCGGACTACGATCTTGCCGCCCTTCACATAACGGTAGTCAAAGGCGTGCATAGGCTGGCCATACTCCAGCATAACGTAGTTGGTGATGTCCACAATGTTGTTGATGGGGCGCACACCCATGGCACGCAGCCGCTCCCGCATCCACTTGGGGGAGGGGGCGATCTTCACGTTGCGGACCATCCGGGCGGTATAGCGGGGGCACAGGTCGGCGGCAGGAGTCTCCACATCCAGCAGCTCAATCAGATCGCCCTCAGCGCCGCCCTTGACCTCCGGCTGGTGGAGGCGCAGGGGGACACCATAGGTAGCGGCAGTCTCACGGGCCAGACCAATGACAGAAAGGCAGTCGGGGCGGTTGGGGGTGATCTCAAACTCCACCACATGGTCGTCCAGGCCCACCACCGGCTTCAGGTCGTCCCCGGGTTTACAGTCCTCATGAAGGATGAAGATACCGTCGGGGATGCAGTGGGGGAACTCCGCCTGCTGGGCGTGGAGGTCCTCCAGGGTGCAGATGGAGTCGGCTTTTGTGTTGTAGGCCACCAGGTCGCCCTCGTGGAGGTTGGGGCACACCGTGTCGGGGCAGGCGGTGGAGCCGCCCAGGTCCAGGCAGGTGTGGAAGGAGCTGTCAGGCTGGATGGAGGCCTCCAGCACCTTGGCGCACACCACTGGACCGAACACCTTGTCCCCGGCCTTGATGTCTGCGGGGATAGAGGGCTTGTTCTTGTCCAGAGGATGGTAGTCGTTCAGCAGGGCGGCAGGGGTGATGGCTGCATAGGGAAAGTCCCGGGTATCCAGGCCCAGCTCACTGAGGCCGCACAGCATCCCGTTAGACTCCACACCACGGAGCTTGCCCTTTTCGATCTTCTTGCCGCCAGGCAGGCTGGACTTGTGCAGGGCCACAGGGACCAGGTCGCCCACATGGACGTTCCAGGCCCCGGTGACGATCTGGATAGGCTCGGCTTGTCCAACTTCGATCTGGCAGATCCACATGTGGTCGGAGTCGGGGTGACGTTCCATGGACAGGATCTGTCCTACCACTACATTGGAGATTTCCCCGCCCAGGTCGTGAGTCAGTTCCACCTTAGAGCCGGACAGGGTCATGGCCTCGGCAAAATCTTTATCATTGGCATCAACGGTAACAAACTCGCTGAGCCATTTGCGAGATAGATTCATAGATAAAACTCCCTTTGTTTGAATTAGGAATGAGGAGTTAGAAATTAGGAATTGCAGTGTCCGGATTGACTGGACTGTTTGGAATCCGGCCGCTGAAGGCGGTACATCGATCAGTTCACATTCCTAGTTTCTAATTCCAAATTGGTTCTGGACAATCAGAATTGTTCCAGGAACCGCACATCGTTTTCAAAGATCAGACGCAAATCAGCGATCTTAAAGCGGCGCATGGCGGTGCGCTCCAGGCCGATGCCAAAGGCCCAGCCGGAGTAGACCTCCGGATCGATTCCGGCCATCTTCAGCACCTTGGGGTGGATCATGCCGGCACCCAGCATCTCGATCCAGCCCTCGCCCTTACAGGTGGGGCAGCCCACGCCGCCGCACTTGTGGCACTGGACGTCCATCTCGCAGGAGGGCTCGGTGAAGGGGAAGTGGTGGGGGCGGAAGCGGGTCTTGGTGCCCTTGCCGTACAGCTTCTCCACTACGGTGTTGAGGGTGCCCTTCAGGTCGGCCATGGTGACGCCCTTGTCGATGACCATGCCCTCCACCTGGTGGAACATGGGGGAGTGGGTGGCGTCCACCTCGTCCTTGCGGTACACCCGGCCAGGGGCGATGATGCGGATAGGCAGCTCCATGGTCTCCATGGCCCGGACCTGCATGGGGCTGGTCTGGCTGCGGAGCATTACGCGGCTGTCTGCATCAAAATAGAAGGTGTCCGACCAGTCACGGGAGGGGTGGCCCTCCTCGGCGTTGAGCTTGTCGAAGTTGTACTCGGCCAACTCCACCTCGGGGCCGTCCAGCACGGTGAAGCCCATGCCAATGAAGATGTCTTTCAGCTCATCCAGGGCCAAGTACATGGGGTGCTTGTGCCCCAGCTTCACCTCACGGCCGGGGATGGTCACATCCAGAGCCTCATCCTTCAGGCGCTGTTCCAGAGCCTGGGCTTCCAGCTTTCCCGCGGCGGTCTCGATGGCCGCCTCCAGGGCGGAACGGACCTCATTGGCCAGCTGGCCCATGGCGGGCCGCTCCTCGGCGGACAGCTTGCCCATCATTTTCAGAACGGCGGTGAGCTCGCCCTTTTTGCCCAGATACTGGACGCGCAGACTGTCCAGTTCAGCGGCGGACTGGGCCTGCTCAAAGGCGGCCAGCGCCTCCGAACGGATCTTTGCTAACTGTTCTTTCATCTGTGTTCTTCCTTTCAGAGGTAAATTGATCAGATGGGGACGGGCAGCAAAAAAGCCTTCCGCCCCAAACCTGTTGGGACGAAAGGCAAACCTTCCGCGGTACCACCCGTATTCGTGTCAGACACGCACTTGAATTTCCCGATAACGGCGGAACAGCCGTCCCCCTCTCAGGGGCCGCTCCCGGGCGAACCAAACGACACGCTTCAAGGCGGCTTTCAGCCGGTGACCGCCCCTCTCTGAGAAACGAAAGCACGTTATTTTCCCGTTCTTCGCATTTAAAACAAACTATATTTCATACTTATAGCATATTGCAGGAGAAAAAGCAAGCATGAAATGGAAGTGTTCAGGAAAAACAACGAAAATATGAACGGAGACAAGGGCTGGTTTGGGTTGGTTTCGCCAGAGAACTTTGGTTGAGCAGAGAAAATAAAATCCTATTAAAATAATAGGAAATAAAGATGGACAAAATGTTCCGTGTATGGTAGAATAAAGATGCCTCAGATATGGGGCGCCCATCCAGCTGTTTGTGGGACAGGTGGACAGGGTATGGGAAAGACGGAACCGGGATAAAACCGGACAGAATACAGGAGGGAAACTCATGTTAGAGTTACAGCATATCTGCTATGATGTGGAGCAGGACGGAGCGGATAAAGGTATCCTGCGGGATATCGACCTGACCATTGATGAGCGATTTGTGGCTATTACCGGCCCCAATGGAGGCGGCAAGTCTACCTTGGCCAAAATCATTGCGGGCATCTATACTCCCACCAGCGGGCGGATCCTGCTGGATGGGGAGGACATCACCGGCCTAGACATCACCCAGCGGGCCCAACGGGGGATCAGTTTTGCATTTCAGCAGCCGGTTCGTTTCAAGGGGCTGACGGTGAAGGATCTGATCACCCTGGCCAGCGGGAAAAACATCGGTGTGCCGGAGGCGTGCAACTACCTGTCCGAGGTAGGTCTGTGCGCCAAGGACTACATCGACCGGGAGGTGGACGGATCTCTGTCTGGAGGCGAGCTTAAGCGCATCGAGATCGCCATGATCATGGCTCGTGGGACTAAGCTGTCCGTCTTTGACGAGCCGGAGGCAGGCATCGACCTGTGGTCCTTCTCCAATCTGATCCAGGTGTTTGAGCACCTGCATGAGAAGATCAACGGCTCCATCCTCATCATTTCCCATCAGGAGCGGATCCTGAATATCGCTGACCGCATTATTGTTCTGGCCGACGGTCAGGTGCGCAGTGACGGTGGACGGGAGGAAATTCTGCCTCAGCTGCTGGGCGAGTCCCCCAGTGTATGCAGCGCTTTGAGCGACAAGGTGAAATAACAAGATCATCAGGAAGTAGAAATTGGGAGTTGATGTGCCGCCCCTGTGGCGGCGGATCTCGATTGGTCCGGCGAAGCTGGACATGGCCATTCCTGATTTCTAACCCTCATTCCTAATTTACAGAAGGAGACAGAACCATGGACGCCATACAAAAGAATTTGCTGGAACAGGTTGCCGAGCTTCATGATGTGCCCGAAGGGGCCTATAACATCCGGGCCAACGGGAAGGCGGCCGCCCGGAACACCACTGCCAATATCGATATTGTCAGCAAAGAGGACAAGGATGGCATTGACATCATCATCAAGCCTGGAACCAAAAATGAGTCGGTCCACATCCCTGTGGTGCTCAGCGAGAGCGGCTTGAATGAGACCGTCTACAACGATTTCATCATCGGTGATGACTGCGACGTAACCATCGTGGCCGGGTGTGGCATTCACAACTGCGGGGTGCAGAATTCGGAGCACTCCGGGATCCACTCCTTCCATGTGGGTAAGCGCGCCCGGGTGCGCTATGTGGAGCGCCACTACGGTGAGGGCGACGGCATGGGGGAGAACATCATGAACCCCACCACTGTGGTGGAGATGGATGAGGACAGCTATCTGGAGATGGAGACCACCCAGATCAAGGGCGTGGACTCCACTATCCGTACCACGAAGGCGACTCTGGGTCCCCGGTCCACCCTCATCATTAAGGAGAAGGTGATGACCCACGGCAAGCAGTTGGCCAAGTCCGACTTTACTGTGGATCTGAACGGAGAGGATTGTCACACCAACGTAATCTCCCGCTCTGTGGCCCGGGATCAGTCCCACCAGGTGTTCCTGGCCCGGATCAACGGTAATGCTCGGTGTTATGGCCATTCTGAGTGCGACGCTATCATCATGGATCAGGGCGTAGTGGCCGCCATCCCGGAGGTCACCGCTAACTGCGTGGACGCCAGCCTGGTCCACGAGGCTGCCATCGGTAAGATTGCCGGAGAGCAGCTCATCAAGCTGATGACACTGGGCCTTACCGAGAAAGAGGCTGAGGAGCAAATCGTCAACGGATTTTTGAAGTGAATTGGACCATTTCAGGAGGAGAGGCCAGCTGCGGTCTCTCTTCCTTTTTTCATCGGGATGTGGTACAATACCGGAAAAATCTTTTGGAAAGGGGTGCGGGCGGTGCGGACCATTTATGTTGACTGCGGCGAGGTGTCCCAATCGGGCCCGCTGGGCATTATCAGCAGTGAGGTGAGGGTCCTTTACACCGGGACGGTGCTCCACACGGAGCAGGCCAAGGTCCGGGCGGAGGTTCCCCAGTATCAGGAGATGGCGGAGCGGGCCGGGGTGTTCTTTTTCTTTGAGGATGAGGAACTCCCGGAGATCCCATTTTATGCGGTCCCCAGCCTGGAACTGGTGGCCCGGGACCGGGAAGGAAACTGGTACGGCCGCTCGGAGGACCTGGGGGAGGGCGTGTACTGCGTTACCCCGGAGGGGGCGGCCTTCCGGGTGTCCGAACGTATGGGCCGGTTTTCCAGCCGCCTGCTGGCGGGGGAGGAGGTCCGGGAGCTGTGGGAGCCTGTCCCGGAGCTCAGGGTGTACCCCTCCAAGGCGGAGGCGGCCCGGGAGGTAGAGCTGGTCCCGTTGGAGGAGCTGCTGCCAAAGGGATGGAAGGAGCGGGAGAGATGAGTATGCTTGCCACCACAGAGCAGATGAGAGAGCTGGACCGGATCGCCATTGAGGAGCGGGGGATCCCCTCTCTGGAACTGATGGAGAACGCCGCCCGGGAGGTCGCCCAGGCGGCAGCGAATCTGGTGGGGCCTGTGAAGGGTCCGCGGCCGGACGGACGGATCGGGGGCGCAGTGTCCGTGGCGGTACTCGCCTCTCGTAATGAGCCGCTGACCCAGGAGGAGCAGCGGGAGTTGGACGAGATACGGGCTGTGGTGGAGTCAAAAAACACCGATCCCACCCAGCGCATCGGCGTATTCTGCGGTCCGGGGAACAATGGTGGGGACGGCATCGCCGCCGCCCGCATCCTGCTGGAGGAGGGCTATCGGGTCCGCACCTTTCTGGTGGGCGACCGGAATAAGATGACCCCGGACGCCCGGGCCATGGAAGAGCGGCTGGCAGAGGCCGGCGGCGCTCTGGAGCCCTTGGATCTGGAGGACCGTCTGCTGACTGCCTGGCTGTCCACCTGCGACTGCTATGTGGACGCCCTCTTCGGAGTGGGTTTGAAGCGTCCGGTGGAGGGGGACTTTCTGGCGGCGGTCCGGTGGATGAACGGCCGGCGGGCCCCTGTGGTGTCCTGCGACTTGCCCTCCGGGGTGGACGGGGACACAGGAGAAATCCTGGGAGAGGCCGTCCGGGCCCATACCACAGTTACCTTTACCTGTGCCAAGCCGGGGCTCTATCTAGGGGGCGGGGCGGGCTGCGCCGGGGAGGTGCAAGAGGCCGACATTGGGATCCCTTGGGACCTGGTCCATCAAATGATATGGCGGGGTCCGGAACCGATCGAGTTAAACCCGAATGATATGCACTGGGTCCTCCCCCGCCGTCCTGCCGATGCACATAAGGGGGATTTTGGAAGGGTATTTATCCTGGGGGGCAGCGAGGGCTATACCGGTGCTCCCATTCTGGCCGCCCGGGGCGCTCTGCGGACCGGGGCAGGGCTGGTCTATGTAGGGGCATCCCGGGAAATCTACCCCATCATGGCCATAAAATGCGAGGAAGCTATGGCTTTTCCACTGCCGGAGGAGTATACTGCAATACTGGAAAAGGCGGCCGCCTGTGATGTGGCAGTGATCGGGCCCGGTCTGGGCCGGCATCCGGGGACGGAGCGCCTGGTGCGTTCCCTGCTGAGTGACCTGACGATCCCGGTGGTGCTGGATGCCGATGGCATAAACGCACTGGCGGGGCATATAGATGTTCTGGACAGCCGCTCAGCTCCCACGGTGCTCACCCCCCATACAGGGGAGTTTGCCCGCCTGACGGGCAGCCCTCTGCCGGTACGGGATCCTGTGGCCGCCGCCCGCAGATTTGCAAAGGCCCACCGCTGCACCCTGGTCCTCAAGGGGCGGGGAACAGTGACTTCTTCCCCGGAGGGAAGAACCTGGATCTGTGGGACGGGAAATCCAGGGATGGCCAAGGGGGGCTCCGGCGATGTGTTGGCCGGGATGATTGCCTCCCTTCTGGGACAGAAGCATCTGAATGGTTCCGGAACCTCAGTATCGGAGAAAGCCGCTCTGGCGGTATGGCTCCACGGAAAGGCGGGGGATCATTGTGCGGAGCAGTATGGTGAGTATGCCATGCTGCCATCAGACCTGATTGAGATGCTCCCCCAGGTGCTGAAGGAGAGCGAGGAGCGGAACTAAACGGGCATTTTAAGATGCTTTGGAGGGAAAAATGTGCGCAGACATCTGCTTTGCGTACCAATGATGACCCTGGTGCTGCTCACCGCCTGCGGCGGGACGGCGGCGGGAGACCCGGCGGAGGAGCTGGCTCTGGAGATCCGGGGGGAGTATTTGGCTATGGAGCGCTGTGCTGCAGAGGTGGAAGTGACCGCCGATTATGGGCAACGGGTTTATGAATTTCTCTTGTCCGCCGCAGTAGATGGAGAGGAGACCATTCTGACCCTGCGGGAGCCGGAAGTGGCTGCTGGGATCACTGCACGGATCAACAATGAAGGCGGAGTGTTGGAGTACGATGGCTTGGCGCTGGAGACTGGTTCCCTGGATGGGGAAGGATTGTCTCCTGTGACTGCTCTTCCTGCACTGCTGACAGCGGCCCGTTCGGAGTATATGGCGGAGTGTACACTGGAACGAACAGGGGAATCTGAGCTGTTGCGGGTGCGTTGTGCTGATCCGGAGGATCCGCCTGGGATCGGACGGGAGACCACTTTGTGGTTTGACCCCGAGACCCACGTGCTGACGCAGGGAGAAATCAGTGTAGACGGATATCGAGTGATCCAGTGCCGTCTGACTGGATTTACCAGAGGATAGAGAGGAAGCATTCAGTTTATGGATACCACAAGGATGAGAACATGGGCGGAGATCGATCTGTCCGCCCTGGAACACAATTACCGGACTCTTCGGGCTATGCTGCCCCAGGGCTGCCGTTTTCTGGGCCTCTGTAAGGCCAATGCCTATGGACATGGGGCCTCTGTGATCGGCCATACCCTGGAGCGTCTGGGGGCGGATATGCTGGCTGTGGCGTGTGTCAGTGAGGCAGAGGAGCTGCGGCAGAGCGGAGTTACATTGCCGATCCTGTGTTTGGGGGAGACGCCAGAGGAGTTGACTCCTCTGCTGCAGGAACTGGATGTGACCCAGATGGTGGCGGATCTTGAGACTGGACGCAGACTATCCGCTGCCGCACAGCGAGCGGGACGGACGATAAAGATCCATGTAAAGCTTGACACTGGGATGAGCCGTTTGGGCTTTCTGTGGGCGGCAGACCGGGAAGAGGAGACGGCAGATGAGATCGCCCAGCTGTGCCGCCTTCCTGGATTGGAAGCTGAGGGCCTGTTTACTCACTTTGCCGATGCGGATGGAAGCGAGGCGTATACCATGGCCCAGTTCGACCGTTTTTTGGATGCACGGTCGGCACTGGAGGCCAGAGGAATCACCTTCAAAATCTGCCATTGTGCCTCTAGTGCAGCTATGCTACAATATCCATGCACCTATCTAGATATGGTACGGCCCGGTTTGGTGCTGTATGGATGGTACCCGGCAGAGGAACTGAAAGGTTTGGATGGTCCAGGTCTGAAGCCGGTCATGGCAGTAAAGAGTCGGGTGGCCGCAGTGCGCAGTTTGCCCAAGGGGACATCGGTGAGTTATGGTCGTACAGCTGTGCTGGAGAGGGATTCCCGGCTTGCGGTGGTGCCGGTGGGCTATGGAGACGGCTATCCCAGAAGTCTGTCCAACCGCATGGTGATGCGGGTGCGCGGTGTGGAGTGTCCCATTGTTGGCCGGGTGTGTATGGATATGTGCATGCTGGATGTAACCGATGCCCCTAGTGTACAGACGGGGGATGTGGCCGTGGTATACGACGGGCCGTTGTTGGAGCGGGCTGCTCGGCTGGCGGGGACCATCCCTTATGAGCTGATGTGTGATGTGAACCCCAGGGTACCTAGAGTCTATCTCCCGGATGGCGAGGCGGCGGAGTGACTGCCGTCAGTGGGCAACCTGGTCCTCCTCTCTGCATAGGATGAGGCGGAGCGGCAGGCGCGCCGCCTGGGCAGAAAAGGCGCGGAGGGGAATTTTCCTCTGACAGGAGGTATAATCCCCGCCGCTCCGTGGGAAAATCATAGTACAGCGTTACATAAGACCCATTGGGCCGCGTAACGTGTACTATTTTCCAGCGGAGTGTGAGGATACGTGGATAACAGTGTGAAACGAGGAGACATTTTTTATGCCGACCTCAGCCCCGTGGTGGGCAGTGAACAGGGGGGCGTGCGGCCCGTTCTGATTGTGCAGAATGACACCGGAAATCGCCATAGCCCCACGGTCATCGCTGCAGCTATCACCTCTCAGACCGGAAAGGCCCGCCTCCCCACCCACATCTCCCTGGCCGCCCTCAGTTGTGGACTGCCGAAGGATTCTGTGATCCTTTTGGAGCAGATCCGTACGCTGGATAAGCGGCGCCTGCGGGAGCATATGGGGAAGCTGGATGAGACGATGATGAAGCAAGTAGACGGTGCCATTGCGGTGAGCTTCGGACTCCATCCGGAAACTATGGTATAAGCCGCCGCAGCGGACAAAAGAGAAAGGGCATGGCCCGAAGGAGTATTGAGATGAAGATAAATCGAGCGTGGAAGATCCGCCTGGGGGCCCTGTGCCTGACCGGGCTATGCCTTGGAACAGGAGTGGCTCTGGCCGCGGGAGATGCGAATGATCCCCTGGTTACTCTGAGTTATCTCAATGAGACGGTCCTGCCTAAGCTGCTCAACCAGACGGATGAAAAAGCGAAGGTCCGTCAGACTGAATTGGCCAATCAGCTCAGCCAGGTTATGGCCCAGGGAGGCGGGAATGCTTCGGCATCCTATGCAGTGGTCACCCTGAATCCGGGACAGCGGATGGATCTGGATATCGGCTGTGAGGTGCTGCTCCGGGTGGGCAGCGCTACAGCTGGAGCAGCAGTGGAGCCAGCCTTGGTGGATGTAAGCGCGGGGGGTGAGCTGTACAATGGCAGCGCACTGGTGCGCAACCACCTGTATCTGGCCACCATGTCTGATCACTATCTGGTGGCTGGGAACAGCACGGTGAAGGTGCTGGCCCGCGGCGGTTACCGCGTGTCATAAGCAAAAAAGAGAGCCTGTCGAAAAGACTTTTCGACAGGCTGGGGCCGGCAGGCACAGAGGATTCTGTGTCTGCCGGCCTTTTTGATTGGATGCAACGGCGAAGGAGCGGGCCGTTACTGTGAAGTTGAATCCTCGCTGCGGGGAGCGGTACGGTGGCTGTGCTGCCGCATGTCATGATTGGTAGGGAGGATCGGGATGGAAAACAATATTTTGGCCAACCAGACGAAGGAGAGAAGAACCAAAATAGGGATGATGCAGGCGGTCACCAACATAACAGCCAGGGCCTCCAGAAAATCGTTGGCCATCCGGCCAACCTTATCTGCGGCTCCGGAGGCGGCATGGGTGATCCCGTCCAACAGACCTGCCCAAAAGCCCTTCTCATCCCCACCTGCCGCAGCACTGTCCTCAATCTCCTGGGCGGTGTCTTGGGCAGATTGGATAGTAGCATCGATGGAGGCCTGATAGGTATCCTCGATCATATCGGAGAGCTGAAGACTGACTGGGATCACCAGGACGATAAGCAGGCCAAAGGCGGCTAGTTTCCCAGCTAGGAGCCGGAGTCCTTTCCAGTCAAAAATCACATTTAAGATGTAGGCCAAGCATGCCACAGGGATCAGGACCTTGAAGGCAAGAAAGCCAGTAATCGTCAACAGGTATTTTTCCAGATAGATGGCGCAGAGTACCACAAGAAAGTGGGAACTCAGGTCGGCTAACTGCTCTGCAATGGGGGTAGCGGCATCCCCGGGAATAAGGGTGATGGCCGCCGAAGCCGCAGCGGAGGCGGCGGAGAGTTCCAGCACCGTAGTCTGCTTCTCCTCCAGCGCAGCAATGGAATGCTTGTGAAATTCAGAGGAGGAGGCAATGTTTGAGAGGACAAAGAAAGAGAATAGGGCTGCAAGGAGTGGAAGGATCAGGAACAGGGCATTCTGACGGAGTTTTTCTATCATATTTAGCTCCTTTCATGGGGCAGCGTTTAGGCTGTAAATTGAGCAGAAAACTTAGCGGGACTGAGTGTCCTCATCCTGAGTAGGCAGATGGTAGCCGATCCCCTTGAGTTCCATAAGGAATACCGTAGAGTGGAACAGAACAATGGCGACCCAGCCAAGGCCGGTAGCAAGGGCAACAGCATCCAGACCCATGGAGCCTGCCAAGGCGTATGTGAGCGCGACTCGGACGATGATCTGAAGGGTGGTTCCCCAGAAGGTAATATTCATCCGCCCAATGCCGCGGTAGTGCCCAACATAGGAATGTCCCATAAAGGATAGGAAGTAGAAACAACCCATCAGCCGCAGGTAGGAGGCGCCTAGTGCCGCGCTATCTGCCTCGCCGTTCAGGAAGGGGAGAACCAACTGGTTACCACCGAAGAACAGCAGCAGGGAGAAGATCAATCCGATGCCTACTACCATAGCGGATCCTCGGAGAAAGCCGAGCAGAGCACGGTGATACTTCTTGGCGCCCTGATTCTGTGCTACAAAAATGGCAATGGACTCACAGCCGCTGATGCCGAAAGCCTGGCTGAAGTTTTCAACTCTGGTGGTGGCAGTGAAGGCGGAAATGGCTGCCGTTCCAAGCCCGTTGACGGCGCTTTGGATCATTAGTTTGCCCAGATATAAGCTTGACTGCTGGAGAGCGGCCACCGCTGCATAGCTGGTGGTTTGACACACTAGAGTCCGGTTCATTCTCATATCATTCCGCCGAATGCGCAGAAAGGGCAGCTTTTTTCGGATATAGACCAGGCACAAAAGGGCAGAGAGAAGCTGTGCGCTTGCTGTGGCCAGGGCAGTGCCCTGGATACCCATTTCCAGCCTGGCTACCAGCAGCCAGGCGGCAGCCAGGTTGTAGGCCAGGGAGGTCAGCAGGAAACAGAGAGCGGCCCTGGTGTCTCCGATGGCTCGGAGAGTGGCGGCCAGATAGTTATAGGCGAAGGTGAAGAGCATTCCTGCCAGGATGATCCGCAGGTAGGACATGGCATAGTCCATCAACTCCGGAGGGGTCTGGATCAGCAGGAGAAGGGGTCGCAGAAAGACCAGGGTGAGGAGGACCGCCGCCGCTGTGGCTCCGCCGATGAGCACGCCGGAGACGAAGAGCTGCTGGCGCAGGCGGGCGAAGTTCTGCTCTCCGAAGAAGCGGGCTACCAGGACAGAAGCCCCCATGCAAGCTCCGGTGATGACATAGATGAACAGATTCATCACGCTTTCGGCCACCCCCAGAGCAGCGAAGGCATCCCCGCCGATATAGCGGGTCACAACCAGAGAGTTGATGATGTTGTACAGCTGCTGGAGCACATTAGCGGCCAACAGAGGCAGGCACAGGCGGACCAGCTGAACCGTGATAGGTCCGGAGGTAAGTTGGGCTTGTCTGGACACGGAGAAACCTCCCCTTTTAAAAATGAACGCTGTCGGAGCAGCGATCTGACTCTATCATAGTACGAAACCGGCCGTTTGTAAATGTGAAGCGAAAAAAGTCCAGTTGGAAAGGCGGCTTTTCGGTGGGGCTCCGGGGAAAATTGGGGATTGGGGCAGGAGCCGACAGGAAGCGGCCGAATCTGCCTGGGACATCCCCTATAATTGGGACATCCAGAATATGGGCGTCCCATTTTGCTGGGCTGGGATGCCAGGAAAGGAGAGATGAGACATGGCAGTGATATGTGAGGAAGCAAACCGCTGCCTGACCGCGGCGGTTTCAGGGGAGTTGGATCACCACCGTGCAAAGGAAGTGATGGAGGAGTTGGATCGGCAAATCGATGCTGCCCTGCCAAGAAAGCTGACCCTGGACCTGTCTGGGTTGACCTTTACAGACAGTTCCGGAATTGCAGTCATCCTGCGTACCTACCGAAGAATGTCACAACTGCGTGGAGGGATGATCGTGGCCCATGCCCCGGATCAGGCCCGGCGGGTATTCCGTGCGGCCGGGCTGGAAAAGCTGGTCCGATTTGAATAAGTCAGGAGGCTGTACATCATGAAAATAGAAAACTATTGTACTCTGGAGTTTCCAAGCCGCTCGGCTAACGAGGGGTTTGCCCGGGCTGCAGCGGCCTGCTTCGCCGCTCAGCTGGATCCCACTCTGGAGGAAATCAACGACGTCAAGACGGCGGTGAGCGAGGCGGTGACCAATGCCATCGTCCATGCATACCCAGACCGGATCGGGAAGATCGTAATGAAGCTGCGGCAGAAAGAGGGGAAGGTACTGGAGATCGTGGTGCGGGACTGGGGAGTGGGCATTGCGGATGTAACTCAGGCTAGGACTCCGCTTTTCACCACTGGCAGCGAGGAACGCGCCGGCATGGGCTTTACGATTATGGAGAGTTTCATGGATGAATTGAGAGTCCGTTCCACGCCAGGAAAAGGCACCACCGTTACGATGCGGCGGCAGATTGCCCGCCGTATCTCAGGTTGAATGGGACGCCCACCGCCCCTCAGCTTCTGGAGGCGGCCCGGCTGGGGGATGAGCGGGCCTGTGAACAGGTTCTGGAGGAGAACAATGGGCTGATCTGGTCCATTGTGCGTCGCTACTATGGACGCGGTGTGGAATCGGATGATCTGTATCAGCTGGGCTGTCTTGGATTTTTGAAAGCGGTGCGTGGGTATGATCCTGCCTTCGGGACCCAGTTTTCCACCTATGCGGTCCCTAAAATATCTGGGGAGATCCGGCGGTTTCTTCGGGATGATGGGGCGGTAAAGGTAAGTCGTGGGGTGAAAGAGCGGGGAATTCTGGTACGTGGACTTCGCAGCCGTTTGTGTTCCGAACTGGGCCGGGAACCTGCACTGTCTGAGCTGGCGGAGGCTACCGGACTGACTCCGGAAGAGGTAGCGGCGGCGGAGACAGCCACTGAGCCTGTGATCTCTCTTCAGACCGAGACTGGCGAAGGTGGACTGACTTTGGAG
Source organism: Lawsonibacter sp. (assembly GCA_037257225.1). Taxonomy (GTDB): domain Bacteria; phylum Bacillota; class Clostridia; order Oscillospirales; family Oscillospiraceae; genus Lawsonibacter. The sequence goes on along the minus strand of JAYCWP010000038.1, from coordinate 17,396 downwards.
GGAATGATATCAAACGGCGGTATAGAGGATGGACTGATAGAGCGGCTGGCGCTGCGAGGAGCGATGGAGAAACTGCCTCAGCGGGAGCGTGAGGTGCTGCTGCTGCGGTATTACAAAGGGCTGACCCAAACCCGGGCAGCCCGCGTGCTGGGGGTGTCACAAGTACAAGTTTCCCGTCTTGAGCGGCGGGCGGTAGAACGGCTGCGGCAGATTATGGTGCCGGAGAGAGGACAAGATCCACCAGGAGGGTGATTTGAGGCCCTATATAGATGAAAAATATCCCCTGATGCATCGCATCAGGGGATATTTTTCATGTTCCGCCGTCGTTCACTCGCTCACAGGTCACTCCGTGCGGACAGAGCGGGGTCTAACTCGGGCATCAGCTCGTCAGAGATGATGTCCAGCATTTCTTCCAGCTTAGCGACATCTTCTGCAGGAAAGCGCTGTTTAATGCGGTCCATAACAGTAGAGAGATAGCGGTAACTGACATTATAGTAGTCAATATACTTCTGGGTGACATATAGGTGGTATTCCCGCTTGTCATCCGGAGATTGCTTCTTGATCACATAACCTTTCTGGATCAAGTTATTGATCTTATAGGCTGCATTGGGAGGAGAGATATTGACAAAGCTGGAGAACTCATTGATGGTGGGGTGCCCCAAAGCGTTGATGATCTCCATACAGAAACTCTCCACAGTGGTGAGACTGGCCTCTCGGTTTTGAAAGCGAGCGAATACAGCACGGTAAAAGTGGAGCTTGAATTTGGTATACACGTGGTCAAAAGCACGATCCAGCATAAATCTGCCTCCTGTATCGTTTCGTGGCATTCTATTGTCATTAGGATACCAAATTTACAGGCGAAAAGCAAATTTATTGGATGACAAAGGTCAATTCACAGCGGGCGGCCAGTTTGCCGTCCACCTTTGCCGTCGCCTTGCCGAAGCCCACCGGCCCGTGTTGCTCCACCAGTTCACAGGACAACTCCAGCACATCACCGGGGCGCACCGGCTGCTTAAAACGGGCGTTCTTCACGCCGCCGAAGATGGCCAGCTTTCCTCGATTCTCCGGCAGAGAGAGGGCGGCCACAGCTCCGGTTTGGGCTAGAGCCTCCAGGATGAGCACCCCGGGCATGATGGGATTGCCGGGAAAGTGGCCCACGAAGAAGGGCTCGTTCATGGTGACACATTTGATACCCGTAGCCTTGACACCAGGCTCACAATCGGTGATCCGGTCTACCAACAGGAAGGGGGGGCGGTGAGGCAGGATCTCCATGATTTGCTGAATGTTTAGTTCCATAGGTTAGCCCTCCCACTTTTGAAAGACCAGACAGGTGTTGTGTCCGCCAAAACCTAGGGAGTCAGACAGAGCGCAGCGGATGTCGATCTGTCGTCCTTCGTTGGGGACGATATCCAAATCACAGGCGGGGTCTGGAACCTGGTAGTGGATGGTGGCGGGAACGAAACTGTCCTTTAACGCAAGAACACAGAACATTGCCTCCACTGCGCCACTAGCTCCCAGCAGGTGGCCAGTCATGGACTTGGTGGAACTCACCATCAAATGGTCGGCGTGGTCACCGAACACCTTGCGGATGGCGGCGGTTTCTCCACTGTCATTCAGAGGGGTAGAGGTCCCGTGGGCGTTGATGTAGTCCACTGACTCGGGGGAGACGCCAGCGTCTGCCAAGGCTTGCTCCATGCAGGCTGCGCTCCAGGCACCTGCGGGGTCGGGCGCGGTGATATGGTAGGCATCACAGGTAGCACCATAGCCGGTGATCTCACCCAGGATCTGAGCACCGCGGGCGCGAGCGTGCTCCAACTCCTCCAGCACCAGGATAGCGGCGCCCTCGCCCATGACGAAGCCGCTGCGCTCTGCGTCGAAGGGGATGGAGGCCCGGGCAGGGTCAGAGGCAGTGGTCAGTGCGCTCATGGAGGTGAAGCCGCCAATGGCCAAGGGAGTGATGGAGGCTTCAGCGCCGCCAGCCACCATGACCTCGGCGTATCCGTCCCGGATGTGGCGGAAGGCATCACCTACCGCATTGCTGCCGCCAGCACAGGCGGCCACAGGGGAGATACACATCCCATGCAGGCCAAAGCGGATGGCGATGTGTCCGGCAGCCAAGTTGGAGATGGCCATGGGGATGAAGAAGGGAGAGACTTTGTCAAATCCGCGGCTCTGGCCGGACTCACAGCAGCTTTGAATGGTGCCGATGCCGCCGATCCCGCTGGAGACGGACACTCCCATACGGCTGGTGTCCTCTTGTTCCAAATCCAGGCCGCTCTGGGCCATAGCCTCCACTGCGGCAGTGACGGCGAACTGAGTAAAGCGGTCCATCCGACGGGCCTCTTTTTTATCCAGAACGCGGGTGGGGTCGAAGTTCTTCACCTCTGCGGCCAGAGATACTTTCTGGCTGCTGTGGTCATACAGGGTGATAGGTGCGATGCCGCACGCACCGGCCTGTACTGCGTCCCAGGTTTCCTGGACGGTGTGGCCCAAAGGGGTAACGGCCCCCAAGCCGGTGATCACTACGCGTCTTTTTTCCATAGCTCTGTTTCCTTTCTGCGGATTAAACCGCCATGCCGCCATCGACACACAGCACCTGGCCAGTGACATAGGCAGTTTCGTCCGCAGCAAAGAAGGCTACGACCCGAGCCACATCCTCTGGCTGGCCCAGACGGGCCATGGGGATGGTTTTGAGCAGGGCTTCCTTCGCCGCCTCCGGAAGGACTGCGGTCATATCCGTGTCGATAAAGCCGGGGGCCACCGCGTTGACGGTAACTTTTCGGGCGGCCAGCTCCTTGGCCAGAGATTTGGTCAGACCAATCAGACCGGCTTTACTGGCAGAGTAGTTGGCCTGACCGGCGTTGCCACGAAGTCCTACCACACTGCTCATGTTGATGATGCGGCCATAGCGCTGGCGCATCATAGGGCGGTAGGCCGCCTTGCAGCAGAAGAAGGCCCCCTTCAGGTTGGTGTCCAGCACGGCGTCGAAATCGGACTCGCTGATGCTCAGGGCAAGATTGTCCCGGGTGATGCCGGCATTGTTCACCAGGATGTGGAGGCTTCCGAAGGAGGAGATGACCTCCTTGACCATGGACTCACAGGCGGCGGCGTCGGCTACGTCGGCCCGGATGGTCACGGCCTGGACACCCAGCTCCCGGCAGGCGGCGGCGGTTTCTTCGGCAGCCTGAGCATTACCGGCATAGTTCACCGCCACATTGGCGCCCTGACGGGCCAGTTCCAGACAAATGGCCCGGCCGATCCCCCGGCTCCCGCCAGTGACTAGTGCGTTTCTTCCTTGCAGACTCATGGAGTTACGCTCCTTTCAGGGCGGCGATGGCGGCTTCCAGTTCTTCCGCCGTCTCCACCGGATAGCATTTGATCTGTTTGGCGGTCTTGCGGACGAAGCCGGACAGGGTCCGACCCGGACCGATCTCCACCACGGTGTCCACCCCAAGCTCAGCCAGGCGGCGGATGGTGTCCTCCAGATAGACACTGGACTGGACCTGCTGCTCCAGAAGATTGGGGATGGTGTCTCGCTCACCCTTCAGATCGCCCAGGCAGTTGAAGAGTACGGGGATCTCCATCTCACAGAAGGGTATGCTCTGGAACTTCTCCCGCAGGGCGTCACCGGCGGGGGCCATGAGGGAGGTGTGGAAGGGGCCGCTGACCTTGAGGGGCAACACCCGCTTGGCTCCTGCGGCCTTGGCCAGCTCCCCAGCCCGGTCTACTGCAGCGGCATCGCCGGAAATGACGATCTGACCAGGGCAGTTGAAGTTGGTGCACTCCACCACGCCTGCGTCGGAGGCCTCCTCACAGACCTGCTTCAGGGTATCCCGGTCCAGGTTCAGCACTGCCGCCATGCCGCAGGGGCGGTCCTTCACCGCGTCGGCCATGGCCCGGCCCCGGAAGGCCACTAAGGAGATGGCAGAGGGCGCGTCCAGCACCCCGGCGCAGTGCAGCGCGGAGTACTCCCCCAGGCTGAGACCGGCGGTATAGTCGGGGACGATGCCCGCATCTTTCAGCAGGGCGGTGACCCCGGCGGCGAAGGCCACCATGCAGGGCTGGGTGTACCGGGTGTCATTCAGGCGCTCCTCCGGCCCGTCAAAGCACAGCTGCTTCAGGTCGAAGTCCACTGGGGCGCTGTCCAGTACCGCACGGAAGGCGGGATAGGTTTCGTACAGATCCCGGCCCATGCCCACATGCTGGGCGCCCTGACCGGCATACAAAAAGGCAAGCTTCATGCAAAAGCCCTCCAATCCTTCATCAATTCGTCTATCAGCTCTCGGACATGGAGCATCCGGTCCAGCTTCCCCACATTGGAGCCGCTGAAGAACAGGCCCTCCTCTCGGTTGCCCTTCACCGCCTGAATCAGGGCGTGGGTGATGCAGAAGGGGACCTGGGCCGGCTGGCAGCCGGCCATACACAGGGAGCAGTGCTTCGGAGGGAAACGCAGTCCCTGCTCCAGACGCTGGATCAGGGGGGTGCGCACCGCACGGCCGGGCATCCCAACGGGGCTGTGGATGATGGCCAGATCCTCCTCCCGGGCCTGGAGCAGCACGTCCTTGAAGCCCTGGGAGGCGTCGCACTCATAAGTGGCGATGAAGCGGGTGGCCAGCTGGACCCCCGCTGCCCCCAGCCGGGTGTACCGGGCCATGTCCTGGCCGGTGAACACCCCGCCCGCCACAAAGACTGGGATGGAGTGGCCGTATTTCTCCTCGTAGGGCCGGACCTCGGCCAGCACGCCGGGGAGGATCTCCTCCAGAGTGGGGCACCGGCCCTCCAGCAGCTCATCCTCATGGAAGCCCAGGTGGCCGCCGGCCTGTGAGCCCTCCACCACCACAAAGTCGGCGGTGGTCTGGTATTTCCGGTCCCAGGTCTTTAGGATCAGCTTGGCCGCCCGCGCGCTGGAGACAATGGGGGCGATAGCGGTCCTGCTGCCCTGGGTGAGGGCGGGGAGCTCCAGGGGGAGCCCCGCGCCGGACACCACCGCGTCCACCCCGGCGGCTACGGCGGTTCGTACCGCGTCTGCGAACTGCCGGGTGGCCACCATGGCATTGATCGCTATCATACCAGTTCCATGGGCCAGTTCCCGGGCCTTTTGGATCTCGGTCTTTAAGGCCCGCAGGTTGGCGGTCAGGGGATCCCGGTCAAAGTCTGGCTCCTGAAAGCCCACATCGGCGGTGCTGATGGTTCCCATGCCGCCGCAGGCGGCGACAGCACCGGCCAGGCCGCCCATGGAGACTCCGACCCCCATGCCGCCCTGTAAAATGGGAACGGTCAGTTCATGTCCGTGAATCTGCATCTCTTACAACTCCAGTTCTGCCAGCCGCTTGGCGCAGCCGCTGTTCAGTTCCTCAAAAATTCGGCGCAGAGGCTTGATCTCGTGAAGCATCCCGGCCACTTGTCCGGCCATCAGGCTCCCGGTTTTGGTATCACCGTCAAAGACTGCACGGCGCAGACTTCCCAGAGTATAGTGCTCCAGCTCCATTCGATCGGCGCCCGCCTTTTCCCGGGCCAGATATTCCCGGGACATCTGGTTGCGCAGGATGCGCACTGGGGCATCCACTGAACGGCCGGTGACCACCGTGTCACGGTCCTTGGCCTTGAGCACGGCCTTCTTATAGTTCTCATGGATGGGGCACTCCTCACTGACCAACAGGCAGGTGCCCACCTGAGCGCCAATGGCGCCCAGGGCATAGGCGGCCAAAAGCTGCCGCCCGTCGGCAATGCCTCCGGCAGCGATGACGGGGATGTCCACCGCGTCCGCCACCTGAGGAACCAGAGCCATAGTAGTCAGCTCGCCCACATGGCCGCCGCTCTCGGTGCCCTCAGCGATAACTGCGTCCGCTCCGGCCCGGGCCACGACCTTGGCAAGGGCAACGGCAGGGACCACAGGGAACACTTTGGCGCCGGATTCCTTCCAGGCGGGGATAAAACGGGCGGGATCGCCTGCACCGGTGGTGACCACAGCAACCTTCTCATGAGCGGCAATGGCGGCCAGCTGCTCCACCTGGGGATGCATCAACATGATGTTGACGCCGAAGGGTTTATCTGTCAGCATCCGGCAGCGGCGGATGCTGTCCTGAAAGACCTCGGGACTCATGCCGCCTGCGCCGATCAGACCAAGGGCCCCGGCATTGGACACTGCAGCGGCAAATTCAGCGGTGGCGATGTTGGCCATGCCGCCCTGGATAAAGGAAAATTCGATCCCAAGAAGCTCGTTCAATCTCATTGTTTATTTCTCCTCCCTGGCCTGCCACTGGAACAGGGCTCCGCCCCAGGTGAGACCCGCGCCAAAGCCCAGGCACATGATCCACTGGCCCGGCTTGAGCAGGCCGCGCTCCGCCATCTCATCCAGCGCAATGGGGATGGTGCCAGCAGACGTGTTGCCATATCGCTCGATGTTTTCAAAAAAGCGGTCCAGCGGAACCTTCAGCCGCTTGGCCACAGACTCAACAATGCGGTGGTTAGCCTGATGGGGAACATACCAGGCCACCTGATCTTTATCCAGACCGGCCTGATCCAGCAGTTCCCGGGCCAGCTTGGGGACGGTCTCCAGCGCAAACTTAAAGACCTCCTGGCCGTTCATATGGAGATAAGGGTGCTCGACCTGGCCGGGACCGGGGGCCCACAGCACTTCGCGGCAGCCGCGGGCGCCCAGTCTAGCGAACCAGGGGGCGTCCGGATCGGCTTTGACCACCGCAGCACCGACGCCATCGCCAAAAATGATACAGGTGGAACGGTCGTCCATATCGGTGATCCGACTGAGCAGTTCTCCGCCTACCAGCAGGGCGTATGGCCGGGCCATCCTGGGCAGAAGGGCGGCGGAAGTCTCCATTGCGTAGAGAAATCCGGTGCAGCCGGCGCTCAGATCAAAGGCGGGGCAGTCCTCCGGCAGGTGCAGCTCCTGGTGGATCAGGCAGGCTTGGGATGGGGTTGCGCAGTCCGGGGATACCGTGGCAGTCAGGCACAGCCCCAGTTCCTGGGAAGAGATGCCGGCCCGCTCCAGGGCGGTTCTGGCGGCCTCTACGGCCAACTGCGTCAGAGTTTCGTGGGTGGCGAAGCGACGTTCACGGATGCCAGTTCGGCTGACGATCCATGCGTCATTGGTCTCCACTCGGAGGGCTAGATCGTCGTTGGTGACGATATGCTCCGGCATGGCCCGGCCAGTGCCGAGAATATGCAGTCCGTTCATGTTTCGCTCTCCTCCAGGACCGCGCCCATGGCGCGGAATTTCTGATAGCGGTGCGCAGCCAGATCCTTTTCCCGCAGAAGCTGGCTCAGGTGCCGGGTCATGGCACGATCCACTGCGGAAAACACCGACTTGTGGTCATTATGGGCGCCGCCTTCCGGCTCGGGGATCACCTGGTCGGCAACCCCGAGGCGCAGCAGATCGGCAGCGGTAAGCTTCATAACTCCGGCGGCCTCATCGGCCCGGCCAGCGTCCTTCCACAGAATAGAGGCAAAGCCCTCGGGGGAGAGGACGGAGTATACCGCGTTCTCCAGCAGGAGTACCCGGTTGCCAACGGCCAAGGCCAACGCTCCGCCGCTGCCTCCCTCACCAATGACTATGGAAATCACCGGTACAGTAAGAGAACTCATCAGGGCCAGGGAGGAGGCGATGGCCTCGGCCTGGCCTTCGGCCTCCGCCTCCAGACCGGGGTAGGCTCCCGGCGTGTCGATGAAAGTGAAGATGGGGCGGCCGAACTTCTCTGCCTGGCGCATGAGGCGCTGGGCCTTGCGGTAGCCCTCGGGACTGGGCATCCCAAAATTGCACCTCATATTTTCTTCAAAGGTGCGTCCTTTCCGGTGTCCCAGTACGGTGACCGGCCTGCCATGAAAACGGGCGATAGCGCCGAAGATGCTGGGGTCCTCCCGGTGGAGCCGATCCCCGTTGCAGATAAATACATCGGTGAACAGGGCATTGACAAAATCTAGCGTCCCGGGACGCCCCGGGGTGCGGGCAATCTTGACCCGCTGGGCCGCAGTCAAATCGTTCATCGGTGCAGGACCCCCTTTCGATGGAGTGCTAGCAATTGGGCCAGCGCGTCCCGCATCTGTCCGCGGGGGACAATCTGATCCACAAAGCCGTGCTCTTCCAAATATTCTGCTCTCTGGAAGCCATCAGGCAGTTCCTGGCCGATGGTCTGCCGGATCACCCGGGGGCCGGCAAAGCCGATAAGGGCACCAGGTTCGGCCAGGGTGATGTCGCCCAGAGAGGCGAAGCTGGCGGTGACACCGCCCGTGGTGGGATGGGTAAAGACCGAGATGTATAGGCCGCCAGCATCGGAGAATCGGCGGATGGCGGCGCTGGTCTTGGCCATCTGCATCAGGGAAAGGATTCCCTCCTGCATTCGGGCTCCGCCGCTGGCGGAGAAGATGATCAGAGGGAGGTGGTGCTTCTGAGCGTACTCTGCCGCCCGGGTGATCTTCTCGCCCACGGCCACTCCCATGCTGCCCATAAAAAAGCGGCTGTCCAGCACTGCGAACACGGCGCTGATCCCGTCCAGTTTGCCTACGGCGGCCACTGCCGCATCACTTAGTGCAGCCTTTTCCCGCTGGGTGGCCAGCTTATCCTCATAGCCGGGAAACTCCAGAGCATTGGGGGCGGTAAGGCCGGGCCAGAGCTCTCGAAAGGTGAAGGGGTCCAGCAGCAGAGAAAGCCGCAGATAGGCCCCAATGGGCAGATGGTAGCCGCAGTGAGGGCAGACATATTCAGAGCGGACCAGGTCTTGATTGGCACACTCTGAACCGCAGCCGGGGCAGATCTGACTGCCGCTTGGCTGGACTGCGGAGCGGCGGGCGGCGGACTCGACGGCCTCCTCCCGCTGCCGGCGCAGTCGGTCGAGCCGGTCCCGGCGGGAACGAAACAGTGGCTGCATATTACTCCTCCTTATCCCAGTTCAGCAGTTCCTCCTGATGGGCGGCCAGAAAACCAGTATCGTACTGTCCCTTGATAAAGTCGGGGTGGTGCAGGATCAGGTGGCAGAAGTCGGCGGTGGTGGCATAGCCTTGAATGACTAACTCTTCCAACGCCCGGCGCATCCGACGGATGGCCTCCAGACGAGTAGGGGCATGGACGATGATCTTGGCCACCAGTGAGTCATAGTATGGGGAGACTGTGTAGCCATTATAGAGCAGAGAGTCCACCCGCACACCAGGGCCGCCAGGGAGGTGCAGAAATTCCGTGGTCCCGGGGCAGGGGCGGAAGCCTGCTGCGGCGTCCTCGGCATTGATCCGGCATTCGATGGCGTGCCCAGTAAGGGATACCTTTTCCTGTGTAAGGGATAGAGGCAGACCGGCAGCAATGCGCAGCTGTTCCCGCACCAGATCCAGACCGGTGACCATCTCAGTGACCGGGTGTTCCACCTGGATGCGGGTGTTCATCTCAATAAAATAGAACTTTCCTTCTTGGTCCAGCACGAACTCAATGGTGCCCGCATTCTCATAACCTGCGGCCCGGGCGGCTGCCACAGCAGCTGCGCCCATTGCCTCCCGTAGTTGGGGGGAGAGGGCCTTGGAGGGGGATTCCTCTACCAGCTTCTGATTCTTACGCTGGATAGAGCAGTCCCGCTCTCCCAGGTGAATCACAGATCCATGGCGGTCAGCCAGGATCTGAAATTCAATGTGCTTGGGATTCAGGATGAGCTTTTCCAGATAGAGCTGTCCATCGCCGAAGCAGGCCAGGGCTTCCGCCCTGGCCTCCTCGAATTTGGCGACTAGCTCCTCAGGTCGGTCCACCCGGCGCATCCCACGTCCGCCGCCGCCGGCGCTGGCCTTCACCAGTATCGGATAGCCAATGGCCTCTGCTACGACTTGGGCCTCCTTGGAGGTGGCAACCGGACCATCGGATCCGGGGACCACAGGAACACTGTGGGACTGCATCAGGGCCCGGGCGGCTGCTTTGTTGCCCATGGTCCGGATCACATCTCCGGAGGGTCCGATGAAGGTTAGCCCCAGATCGGCGCACCGCTGGGCAAATTCTGCGTTTTCGGAGAGAAATCCGTAACCGGGATGCAGGGCATCGCATCCCGTTTGACGGGCCACAGTCAGCAGAGTATCCACATTCAAATAGCTGTCGGCGGCCTTGGCTGGACCGACGCAGACGGCCTGGGTGGCCAGCTGGACATGGAGAGCATCTGCGTCAGCGGTGGAATACACCGCCACTGTGTCTATACCTAACTCCCGGCAGGCGCGGAGGATCCGTACCGCGATCTCGCCGCGGTTGGCGATCAATACACGCTGAAACATCGCTTAAAGCCTCCGGACTCGGAATAGGGGGGCATCAAAGCCGGCCAGACTTCCGTTGTCCATCATAACTTCCTCAATCACACAGTCCATGGGGGCGGGGATCTCACTCATCATTTTCATGGCCTCCAGGATGCAAACTGTCTGGCCTTTCTTGATCTGATCCCCTACCTGTACAAAGGGAGCAGAGTCCGGCCCGGAAGCAGCATAGAAGGTTCCCACAAGGGGGGCCTTGATATACTCAGCTTCGCTCTCTTTAGGCTGATGAACGGCAGGAGCGTCAGACGGAGCGGGGGCAGCGGATGGGATGGGAGTGATGGCTGCTGGGGCAGCGGTCACAGTCCGGTCCAGCTTGAGCCGGGTCCCGTTCTGCTCCAGCTCCAGGCCAGTGAGAGTAGAACGCTCAAAGCGCTCCATCAGGGCGTAAATGGATTCCAGATCCATGGGAACAGTCACCTCTTGCGTTGAAATCAGGCCTCCTTGGCCTCCAGGTAGCGGACGATATCGCCCACGGTCTTCATGTTGGGACGATCCTCGTCAGCGATGGATAGACCCAGCTGCTCCTCCAGGGCGATGTTCAGCTCCACAGCGTCCAGGGAATCGGCACCCAGATCCTCGGCCAGGGTGGCCTCCATGGTTACGTCCTCCAGCTCGCAGCTCAGGGTATCAACGATGATATCGCGTACTTTCTCAAACATGGGAATGCTCCTCTCATTTTTAGACATAATTTATTCAAATATTTTAGTTAAACTTTTTTAACTAAAAATATTTAAGCGTATTGTACCAGTTTCGCAGAGAAAGTCAATGGGGATTTTCTACAAAATGGATTGAATGTGAGGGGGATGAATTTGGATTCTGCCGGGGGAGGTGGGCGAAAAGTGGGAAGAAAATCACAAAAAAGTTGTGCAGAGCCCAAAAATAAGGCTCTGCACAACTTTTTTACGAAGTATTCGGGGAATGGAAAGAGCGGGTCAGTCCTCCAGCATACGGTAACCAATTCCAAGTTCGGTAAGGACGTATTTGGGTTCAGATGGGTTCTCCTTCAGCTTTCGGCGGATGTTGGCCATATTGACCCGAAGAATTTGGTTGCTGCTGCTGCCGTAGGGACCCCAGACATGCTCCTGAATGAAGTCATAGGTCAGGACCTTTCCGGCATGGATACACAGCAGTTCCAGAATTTTGAACTCGTTTTGAGTAAAATGGATCTCCTCACCGTCCAGTATGACTTGGTGCTTGGCGATGTCCACGGTCATATCTTTGATATGATAGACGTCCTTCTGAGAGCCGCGGCTCAGCTTCAGTCGATCAGCTCTGCGCAGTGTGGTACGGATGCGGGCCAATAACTCCGGGACACCAAATGGTTTGACGATGTAGTCGTCTGCTCCCATGTCCAGGGCCTTCACTTTTTCCGATTCTCGATCTCGGGCGGATATAATGATAACAGGGGTCTCCTGGGGCAGGCCGCTCAGTTCTTGCAGTACTTCGATCCCATCCATGTCCGGCAGGCCCAGATCCAACAGGACCAGATCGGGGCCGTGGGAGAAATAGAGGGATAATCCCTCTTTTCCAGCAAAGGCCGGGATGGGTTTATAGTCGTTGGCGCTTAGGGCGCGGCAGATGAAGTTGCTGATGGTATGTTCATCCTCGATGACCAGAATCACACGTTTTTCATTCATCGTTGATTTCCTCCATAGGAAGGCCGAAGCGGAATACAGCTCCGCCCTCCGGATCGTTTCCGGCAGCAAAGAAGCCGTTGTGGGCCTTGATAATGCTCTGGCAAACGGCCAGACCGATTCCCATGCCACGGGATGAGTCGCCGGAGAGATTGTCGGTAAGCTGCTGTCCACTCTGCACGGCACGGCTGACTTCTGGGGAGATGCCGTGTCCACGGTCACGTACCTCTACCACAGCCCAGTCATCCTGCCGGAAGAGGTGCAGTTGGATGTGTTCCCGATCTCCCGAGTGACGGATGGCATTTTCCAGCAGGTTTACGATTACTTGTTTGATAAGCATGGGTTCCATAGGTAGATATAAAATGTCCTCTGACAGATTCAAGGCGATAGGGAAATCAGGGAAACGACGTCGTATGGTGATGAGAGCATCGCCGGCCACCTCCTCCAGCATTTCCTCCTGCTTATTCAGCGGCATAGTGCCGTCCCGGATTTTGGTGATGGACAGCAGGTTTTCTACCATGGCGATCAGGGCATCGGCATCGCTTTTAATGTCCTGGACCAGAGAAAGGTTTTTTTCTGACTGGGCAATTTCCTCGCTGGAGAGCAGAACAGAAGCAGCACCAGAGATAGCGGTAAGAGGGGTGCGCAGATCGTGGGAGACGGCTCGGAGAATGTTGCCCCGGATGGTTTCCCGGGCGGCCTCCAGCTGAATGGCGGATTTTTCTTCATTCAGCTTGGCGTTGAGTTCATATAGAGCCTTGGTGTCCTGCTCTCGCTTCATGGCCTCCACAGCCTGAAGTTTGATGCGGGAGGTGAGGGCACAGACTATCCCGGAAATCAGAGTCATACTCACCATGGCGACCGGATAGCCACTGTAACTAAGGGAGAACGCGCGGTATGGGTACATGAAGAAGTAGTTGATGCAGAATGCGCCTACCAGAGAGGCTACCAGCCCATAGAGGTACCCTTCGGTCAGCAGAGAGATGAACATGACAGATAAGACAAAGACCAGGGCAGAGTTATTTTCAGCACCGGTATGTCCAATCAGAGCATCACTGACCAGGTAAGCTGCACATAAGAATAGGAGCGTAGTGAACAGATTACGGGGCAGAGGTGGGAAAAAACGTGTGACCCGGAGGTACCAGTGATACAGCCGGATCAGTGGATTGAACGACATGGTCGGTTCCCTCTTTCTAGGTGGGGATTGACACAGGACATCTGAGAACCGGTCAGGGATACTGTCCGGAATAGGGGACGTACAGCCTGTGGGATGGCTCCATTATAACAGAAAACGGAAAAACCGTAAAGGGAGAAGAAAAAAGCTCCTTTTTACTTTTGGACCGATGGCCCTGCCCCCATCAAATTAACCATATGTTGATGAACCGATAAAATATAATGAAATAAAACTGAACGATAAACTGGAATTTACTTATTTTTAACTGAAGTTCGATAGTATCTACTTAATGCCTATGTTACATTGTTTTAGAGAATCGTTATACTATGATACATATTAAGGAGCATACCAATGAGTTCATTCCAATTATTTAGAAAAATTTGCAGGATTATTGGTGTTTTTTTAGGAATAGTTATTTTAATTTCATGTATTGCTGATTGGATGATATTTGCAAAAATTGGATTGGCATTACTTATAATAGACTTAATCATAATTGCAATCAAAAATCGCTGTCCATTCTGTGGTAAATCATTAAGGGTCGCACCTATACACGGTGAAGAATATTGTCCATACTGTGGTTGTAAAATAGAATAGGAGCATAAGAAAAATTCAGTTTATCGGGCTGTTTTCGCAGAGAAGCACCTCCCTTCGTTAAAGTGACGGAGGGAGGTTGTTTGTTGTCTCAATCAGTTCAAAGAGTAAAAGAGAGGAGAAAAGACTTGCTCAGACGAATGTTGGAAGGGGAGGCGTGATGAAGAATGGGAAAAGTGGAATAAGACCTTGCATCTATGCCTTGGTCTGGTGTAAAATAATGTGGCATCATATTGTCATAAAGGAGACGAGGAGGGATCATCATGGCTGAAGAACGGATCAATGGCGCCCCCGCTGCAGAGGGCCCGGCTCCCAGCCAGAATTTTATCCATGAGTTTATTGCGGAGGACATTGCTCCCGGCGGACGGTGCGCTGGGATGCAGGTTCATACCCGCTTCCCGCCGGAGCCCAACGGCTATCTGCACATTGGGCACTGCAAGGCGCTGATCATCGACTTTGGTTCTGCGGAGAAGTTTGGCGGCATTTGTAACCTGCGGATGGACGACACCAATCCCGCTAAGGAAGACACTGAGTTTGTGGAGGCAATTCAGGAGGACATTCACTGGCTTGGATTCGACTGGGGAGACCGCTTCTTCTATGGCAGCGACTACTTTGATAAGACCTATGAACTGGCGGTTGGCCTCATCAAAAAGGGCCTGGCCTATGTGTGTGAGCTTACGCCGGAGCAGTTTAAGAAGTACCGGGGCGATGTAAATACCCCCGCCCGCTCTCCTTGGCGGGATCGTCCGATTGAGGAGTCTCTGGATTTGTTCCAGCGGATGAAGAATGGCGAGTTCCCTGAGGGCAAGTATACCCTCCGGGCCAAGATCGACTTAGCCAGCGGCAACTTCAATATGCGGGATCCGGTGCTCTACCGTATCCGGTATATTGAGCATCACCGCCAGGGCACCAAATGGTGTATTTTCCCCATGTACGATTTTGCCCACCCCATCCAGGACGCCCTGGAGGGCATTACCCACTCCCTCTGCTCTTTGGAGTATGAGGACCACCGGCCCCTGTATGACTGGGTCATCAACAATACCGATGTGCCAAGCAAGCCCCGGCAGATCGAGTTTGCCCGTCTCGGCATCAACTACACCGTTATGTCAAAACGGAAGCTGCGCAAGCTGGTGGAGGAGCATTATGTTTCCGGCTGGGACGACCCCCGTATGCCTACCCTGTGCGGCTTGCGCCGCCGGGGCTATACCCCAGCCTCCATCCGGAACTTCTGTGACCGGATCGGTGTGGCCAAGAATCCATCTACGGTGGAATATGGTTTCCTGGAGCACTGCCTCCGGGAGGATCTGAATGAGCACGCTCAGCGGGCCATGGCAGTGCTGCGTCCCATCAAACTGACCATCACCAACTATCCCGAGGGTGAGAGCGAGACGGTGGAGGTAGAGAATAACCCCAACGACCCTGACGCCGGCACCCGCCCGGTCTCCTTCTCTAAGCACCTGTACATTGAGCAGGATGACTTTTTGGAGACCCCCATCCCCAAATATAAGCGCCTGTACCCAGCCGGCCCTGAGTGCCGCCTGAAGGGTGCTTATCTGATTAAGTGCACTGGCTGCGTCAAGGACGAGGCAGGCAACGTGGTAGAGGTCCTGGCGGAGTACGATCCTGAATCCCGTGGAGGCAATCCCGCCGATGGCCGCAAAGTGAAGGGAGCTACCATCCATTGGGTGGATGCCGCTACCGCTGTAGATGCTCAGGTACGCCTGTATGATAACCTCTTTGCTGATGAGGCACCTGATGCCGGGGACAAGAACTTCCTGGATTGCTTGAATCCCAACTCTCTGGAGGTGCTGGAGGGCTGTAAGCTGGAGGCGTCTCTGGCTCAGGCTCAGGCGCCGGCCCAGTACCAATTCCTCCGCCTTGGCTACTTCTGTGTAGACAGCAAGGATTCCAAGCCCGGGGCGCTGGTATTCAACCGGGCAGTCAGCCTGAAGGACGGCTTCAAGCCCGGGAAATAACAAATACAGATTCAGAGCATGCCGACGGCGTTGCTTTGACAGAAGCCTCTGGCGGCCGCAGATCTTGCGGCCGCCAGAGGCTTCTGAAATGGAATCCGCAGCCTCGATGGCGATGCAGAAAAGAGAAAGCTGTTCTGCTGAATGAGAGTCTGGTTTGCTCTTAGGCGAGGCGTGCGTGGAAGAGAGGAGAGGATCCGGAATGAGGGATCTGGCGGAAACCTTCCGACCAGGATCTGGTTATCGGGCATTTTTTGGGTCACTGACAACCTTTGGACTGGCCTACGGCCTATATAAAGGTGTCCTAGACAATTATCTGGCGGAGATCGTAGAGATGTCAGAGATGGGGCGCGGGGTCTCGGAATTTTTTCGGGAACTGCCAGGGTTGGCCTTAGTGTTCCTGCTGGCAGCTTTCTATATGATGTCTGCGGAGCGGATCTATAAGATGGGCGCCATGATTATGCTTGTAGGCATGGTGCTCCACGCAGTTATTCCAGTTCACAAGGTGCTGGTAACTGCGGCAATTTGCATCTATTCTCTGGGGGAGCACCTCCAGTTGGGGATGCGGAACACACTGTCCCTGGAATATGCCCAACCAGGCAGGGGTGGTACGGCACTAGGCTTACAAAATTCTATTTATCAGATTGGCTCCCTGGCTGGCTATCTGATCATAGCGGCGGTTTTTTCCTTAGGTCAGAGTTCGTTGGGCCTGTTCCGGGGCATATATTGGTCTGCTGCCGCCATCACGGGCTTTGGTTTTCTGCTCTCACTGCGTATGACCGGACACAGTGCGACAGACCCATCTAAGCGCCGGTTCTATTTCCATAAAAAATACCGGAAATACTATATGCTGGAGGTGTTTTATGGGGCACGAAAGCAGATATTCTTCACCTTCGGCCCCTATGTCCTGGTCCTCTTTTATAAAGCTGGTGCCGCGACCATCAGTCTCCTATTTGCAGTGTCCGCAGTTTGCTGCTTTGCGGCGGCACCTCTGGTAGGCAGGATCATTGACCGGTTGGGTTATAAGATCGTTATGGTGGCGGATACCTTGCTGTTGGTGATTGTCTGCTTCTTTTACGGCTTTGCCCACCATATCTTTGACATGCAGACGGCGTTTTTGGTGTGCTGTGTCAATTATGTACTGGATTCGGTGATCTCGCTGGCTTCTATGGCATCCAATGTCTATGTGCAGGACCTGTCGGACAGTCCGGACGAGATGCGGGCAACCATCTCCACTGGACTGTCCGTGAACCACATGATCACCATTTTGATTGCATTGTTCGGCGGCTGGATCTGGGAGGCCCTGGGGATCGAGACACTGTTCATTCTGTCTGCTGTTCTGGGATTGTGCAACAGTGCCTATGCTGCGACCATCCGAACCTCCAAGAAAACCGCAGTGGGACGGTGATTTAGCTGTGCCTGGGATCGATGTGGGAGGTATGAGAGCGGTCCGGCGATGAGTAGAATACTAACGATCTTTGGATATTAAAGAATGAGCGAGAACCGCTGCCTTGACGGTTCTCGCTCATTTTTTCTTTGACCTGATTGTGCAAGATTCGATTCTGTGCAACTTTCAAAATCAATTATATGTCATTAAAAATGGGTGAGTCCTATAAAGACTCACCCATGGTCGGAGTGTAATTATAGGGTTTCAGAAAACACAGATATATCAACGGTTTGCTGGGATAAGGTACAATAAGTTTCGCAAATTGAAAAGTATATAAAAGGAGACATGGT
>JAYCWP010000037.1:0-17946 GCA_037257225.1 Lawsonibacter sp. | reverse complement strand
ACCAATCCACAGCATCCCTTACAGTGTAGCACAGCCCTTGGAGAGGGGCTTTAATAACTACTACTCTATAATACAAGGAGCTGACGAGCGGATATGGAAAAAGTCAGTATCGAGTTGTCCTTCGAGGCGGACAAGCTGGAGGCATTGGAATACTGCCTGCAAAAGGAGCGGACTACAGTGAAAAAGAAGATGGCAGAGTCGCTCCAGCAACTCTATGAGGAGAAGGTGCCGGAGGCAGTGCGGGAGTACCTGGAGCGGAAAAATCCACCCGCTGCTAGGCCCAGGCGTCCACGGCCTCAAAAAGAAACAAAGAAGGAGGAAGCTCCCATTGAACCGGGAGCGGAACAGCATCATGAATGAAAATGAGATCACCGTATTGAAGGTAGAACCTGGCAAGGCACCTGAGCAGATCACCATTCCCAACACACTGAGAGCCATGCAGGAACTGGTGGGCGGTCACATTGAGATCGTTGATTATCAGGGGACATGCCTGGTGTGTAACGAGGAAGGGAAACTGCTGGGACTGGAGCCGAATCGAAGGGTCGGCCAGGACGTGATCGCGGGAACGTTCTTCCTGGCAAACCATGATCTGGAGGGTAACCTGTGCTCTTTGAGTCAGGAAGACCTTGCCCACTTCCAGCAGCAGTTTGCACAGCCTGAGACACTCACACAGAAGGATGTGCAGAATGCATTCGGCTTCAAATTTTTCAGTATGTGAATGACAAGAATGGAGGTATCCATGGATCAATATGAATTTCGGCGGGAGCTTGATGCGGTGCTTCCGTCGCCTGATCCGCAGCTGGCGAAAAGGCTGATTGACTTTGCGGAGGAGAATAAGATCTATTTCTCTGAGACAGAGTACAAAGTCGTTTTCTATGAGGAATATCTGGCGAGCCTGCGGTTCGTTGCGAAAAATTTCGGGCAGGATACCCTGGCGAGTATCCCGAAGATGATCGACGAACAAAATATGATCCTGCCGGATGAAATGGTGGCCGCCGCGATTTGCGTACAGGGCGGCGTTCCGTTAGATCAGGTACAGCAGATGGCCTATGAGGGATGGCTCATGGGATTTTTTAATGCGCGCAGGGTTGACAATGGAGTACTCAGCCCGCTGGCGGTCTGCTCGATTCGAGATCATGGCAGGGAGGAGAAATTCTGCACCACGTACTTCGGTTCCTTCTCTCCGGGCGATGCACTTCACCGCGCGGTGGAGTATGCAGGACAGCACGACACCACCACGGCCTTTGCGCTGAAGAACCTCACGGAGGATTTGCGGGTGGATGTCGATGCGCCATCGGGAAGGAGAATCCTGGACCAGCGCAGGCCGAGTTTGATCCGAGCAATGGAAAGTGCCTTTGCGCAGTGTCCGGCGGTGGCAGCGAAGATCACCTTCGATACCGACCAACGGGAAGTGACCGTAGACTACAACCCGCTCTGGCAGGAGCGGCAGAAGATGACCAGCCCGCGGATGGGCGGAATGGAGGGAGGAATGAAACGATGAGTGGGTCTGTGGAACTGGATCTCTGGCTGCATGAGTATGAGGAGGCGGCGCTGAGCGACGCTCTCAAACAGCGGGGCATGACCGTCAGGGAGTATCTGCAGCAGCAGGTGAACAGAGCCTACGAGGAAATGGTCCCCTCTGATGTTCGGGCGCAGGTGGCCCACAGGATCGGGGAGGAACAGGCGGCGCAGCTTGCGGAGCAGGAGGCGTCCAGACGTTTCGCTATCTTCCACATCAAAGAGCATGGCGAGGAGTTCCAATTCCTCACCAACCACGATATCGAGTTCCTGGACGCCGGCAGGCTCCTTAGAAACTATGTCCGGTCCATGCAGGACCGGCCCAGTCAAGGCAAGAGCTTTGCGTATTTGTTCCGGGAACGTGTGGATTTGACCTCCGCTGAGTTCGATGCATACGTGGATGAGCGGATCTCCAACTCTGGCCGGGTGACGGGTGCATTCGATATCGATCTGGATCAGGGGACCTTCTCCGCTGTACATATCGATAATGGGTGGCAGACATACGCGGCCAAGGATGTGTGCAGTGCTGCCTACTTCGCGTTTCGTAAACACGAGCTGGTGGACAAAGAGCGGTGGCGGATCTTCCTGGACCGGCTGGACGGCAAGGAACTCCGGTGTGAGATGGAGCAGTGTAAGTCGGAGGAGCCGCAGGTGCTGTGCGGCAGCAGGCGGCTCAAACCCTTCGAGATCTCGTTTGATGGAGAGATCAGCGAGTACGGTCACGCCCTGAATTTCTACATGCCGGTAGTGTTTGACCCGGACGCTGTGTTCGGGACAAGCGTGACGAGCGAGGAGAACGATGATTACGTGAACGTCTATGCGGAATACGATCTGCGAACTGGAGAGGTGTGTTCTGCATTGCAGGTGACGCTGTGCCGAGGCGACGGCTCCAGCGGAGACTACACCTATCCGCTCACCGAGGATGAGCGAAGCTGGCTGCTGCGGAAGATGGATGCGTACTGTCAGCAGGAGATGGAGATGCCGCTGGCGGATGTTCGAAAACAGTGGCAGGAGGAGATGGAGCAGGTTCAGTCGGCTCCCAAGCCCAAGGGGCCGGAGCTGAAGATGAAGGGGCTATGATACTGGCCCTGTACGAGACGGCCCTTCTGCCCGATAGTCAGCCTTCCCCTTTCTGGGCCCTGTCAGGCTCTGTGTGGCCTCGAAAGTCCTGGGGTGGAGTGAGGGGACCTGCCGGGCCTCAAGGCCCTGTTTGGAACGGTTTTCGGGGGTGTTTGGCCCCCTGAGAGCCGGCCGAAAAAAGTACTAGATAAAGGGAGGTGGTCGCAAGCGCCCACCTCCCGCCCACAAAGCCCCGCAGTGCGGGGCTTTCAGCGGTTTGGCCTAGGTGGTCGGAATATGCGATTTTGAAAAAGTGAGGTGGTCGGAATGAGCAAAAAGCCCGACGCTGCAAGGGATTCCGCTGTGTCGCAGGAAAACAGGACTGTTTTGCCGGAGGAGTCCCATGAGAACAAGACGCGGACTGCAATTTGGCTTTCTCCCGGAGTCATTCGCCGTATGGATGGTTGGCTGCAGGAGGATAACTGCAAAACACGCAGTGAGTTTATTGAAAAGGCGCTCCGGTTCTACATGGGGTATCTGGCATCGGAGGATACCTCCGAGTTTTTGTCCCGCGCTCTGGTGGACACACTTCGCGGGATCGTGGCCGACAACGCCAACCGTCTCCGCAGTCTGATTTTCAAGTGGTGTGTGGAAATGAATATGATGGGACATACCATCGCCGCGCACTTCCATACGGCCCCCATCAACCGCCGCGAGCTGCGCGGCTATGCCGTGGACGAAGTGATGCGCACCAATGGTCAGATCAGCTTTGACGATGCGCTGGATCAGCAGCGCCGGTTGGAAGATGACGGCACATGGCACGGATCGTATTGATCGCGCCCTATCTCAAGGGCGGTAGGGATGCGGCGCATCTCGCTCACCGGATGCGATACGTCGCCACAAGAGAGGGAGTGGAGCTGCTGACAGATCAGCACGGCGGATTCCCTGCCACGAAAAAACAGCAGGCATATATCCGGCGTCTCCTCCGCACCTTCCCAGAGGCTGAGGACCTGCTGGAGTATGACGACTACCGGGATCAGCCAACGAGAGAACGAGCCAATGAGTTCATCCGTCAAGTGCGAGAGAGCTTCGTGGAGTCCCTGGATCAGCGGGAAAACTTCCTGGACTACATTGCTCATCGACCCGGCGTCCAGCTGTCGGGTGAACACGGCCTGTGGGACGCGCGTGGGAAGGTGCATAATCTCGCGGCTGCAGTCCGGGAGGTGGCGGAGCATCCCGGTAATGTGTGGACGCCGGTGATCGCACTGCGCCGGGAAGACGCAGAGCGATTGAGTTATGATAACGCCGCCAACTGGCAGGCGCTGGTCAATGCGAACATCTGCGACATTGCCCGCGCCTTCAAAATCCATCCGGATCACCTTCGCTGGTATGCCGCCTTTCATCAGAAGGAAAAAAGCGTCCACATCCACATGGTGGTATTCTCCACTGATCCCAAAGAGGGGTATCTCACGAAGCAGGGCATCCGGCAGCTCAAGTCCGTATTCGCCCGGCAGATCTACCGTCAGGAGCTCATCAGTGTCTATGAGGAGCAGACGATGTGGCGTGATCAGCTTGGAAAGGAAGCGGCCAATGCCATGGTGGAATCCATCCGGCAGATGGCAAGCGGCACCATCCGGAACAGTCGGATGGAAAAGCTGACGCTGAAGTTGGACGATCAGCTCCGTGATGTCAAAGGGAAAAAGGTCTATGGCTACCTGCCGCCCGATGTGAAGCTCACGGTGGATCAGATCGTTGAGGAGCTGGCCCAGGATCCGCATGTCTCCCATGCCTATGAGCTCTGGCAGCAGTTGCGGGAGAAAGTCCTCAGCACATATTCGAAGGAACTCCCGCCGCGCCTCCCCCTATCCGCACAGAAGGAATTCAAGAGTGTGCGGAATATGGTCATTCGGGAGACACTGCGGATGTCGCAGGAGCTGGTCCAGTCAGAGTCAGATGAGATCGCAGGTGAGATCGAGCCAGATGTCACGGGGACGGAGAAGCCGAAGAAAGATGACAGCGAAGCGCCGTCCCTGTTCAGCAGGGAACGGCGGTATTGGACAGCCAAAAAATACCTCCGCGGCAGTGACACCACACCGCCGGATTACGAGCGCGCGTACCGTCTTCTTCTGCTGGAGGCCAAGGATGGAAACGCCCAGGCCATGTGTGACCTGGGCCATATCTACCGTGAGGGCCTCCTGCCGGACAGTGATCCCGACCCGGAAAAGGCGCGGGAGTGGTATGCAAAGGCGCTGGCAGTCTTCCGGGAAAAGGAGCAGGCGGTGCCCAGCAGCCAGACAGAGTATCGGATCGCAAGGCTGTATGCCAACGGCCTCGGTGTGGAGGCAGATGATGCGGAGGCGGAACACTGGTTCCGGCTGGCTGCCGAAAAGGAGAATCCATTCGCGCAGAATGCCCTGGCCGCTCTGCTGCTCAAGCAGGGAAAGCCGGAGGAGGCTGCGCACTGGCTGGAGCGCGCGGCAAAGCAAGGAAATCCAGCGGCGCAGTATACCCTGGGCAGACTGCATCTGCTGGGGACCGGCGTCCCGCAGGACCGGGATCTTGCCATGGAGCTGCTGGGCCGGGCCGCCGCACAGGGGGACAGCCGCGCCGAAGCACTGGCGAAGGAGCCGGAACGGGTGTCCTTCCTGCCAGCGGCGATGGCAGTCACCAGGATGCTCCACCACATGAGCCGGATCTTCGAGCACAACTGCAAACAGGATCAGGTCTTTCAGGGACTCCAGATCGACCGGAAGCGGTGGCGGGAGCTGCAGGAACTGCGGATCGCTATGGGCCACATGCCGGATGATCATGAGGAGCCCCGCATGAATTTCTAAGAGAGGAGGAATCTCCATATGGGGACCTTTGTTTATTTCACAGAGGAACAGAAACGACAGGCAAATGATGTGGATCTGGAGGCGTACCTGCTCCGGAGGGGAGAGAAGCTGCTCCCCTCTGGACGGGAAAAACGCCTGGCGTCAGATCGTAGCATCACGATTCGCGGCAACGAGTGGTTCGACCATGAGGCACAGGCCGGTGGGCATCCGATTGACTTTCTCCGCATCCACTACAACATGTCCTTTCCGGAGGCGATGCGGGAACTGATAGGCGGGAATTTCGGACAGGAGCTTCCGACGGCGAAGAAGAAAGATGTGCAGTCGAAGCCGTTTGCCTTGCCTCCGGAAAACGCAAATATGCGGCGAACTTTTGCATATCTGCTCCGGCGGCGCCATATTGACCGGGCTGTGCTGATCGAGTTTGTGAGAGCCAGGCTGCTCTATGAGGATGCAGATCATCACAACGCCGTATTCGTGGGCAGGGACGAAAATGGCACTGCAAAGCACGCGCACATGCGCAGCACCAATAGCTGGGGCGATCCCTTCCGCCTGAACGTGGAGGGGTGTGATCCCAGATACAGCTTTCACTATGACGGTAAGGATGGGCGTCTCTATGTGTTTGAGGCGCCCATTGATTTATTGTCGTACATCTCACTGCACCCAGACCATTGGCAGGATCATAGTTATGTGGCCTGCTGTGGTACATCCGCCACTCCGGTGATCACATGCCTGGATCGGATAGCGCGGCCGGAGGAGGTGGTGCTGTGCCTGGACAATGATGAGGCTGGCCATAAAGCCAGCCGCCGGATGGAGGAGCAGCTCACCGAAAAATATTCTCTCATCATCCAACGGGAGACTTCAACTCATAAGGACTGGAACGACGATCTCTGTGCGATGAGGCGGGAACTCGTTCCTGGAATGACGATGGAGGCGATGGACAGGTGAACGAAAACGCATGGACCCTGATTGGCTTTGCTGCTGTTATGGTGATTGTGATCGCTGGGCTGTCTATGATCTCCCAGCACTACACCTTGAACATCAAGAGCCGCACCGTGGGTGATGGGCAGCACGGGACCGCGCGATGGGCGACCAAGCAGGAAATCCATCGTACCTATCACTTGGTGCGCTATGACCCACAGGCTTGGCGCAGAGGAAAAGACCTGCCAAAGGTACAGGGCATCATCGCTGGCAGCGTGGGGAGGAACCCGACTCCCATCGAGTTCAAGGTCAGAAAGAAGAAAATCTGCATTCATGTGGAGCGGCTTCCTTTCCAGAGGAACAAATGCATGAAAGCGATTGTGGATGGAGACGACATCCATTGTCTGATGATCGGCGCCAGTGGTGCCGGTAAGACAGCTTATTTTTTGTATCCTAATCTGGAATACACCTGTGCCACGGGAATGAGCTTCCTAGCGCTGGACAGCAAGGGAGACTTGGCTCGGAACTACGCAACCATCGCAAAAAAGTATTACGGCTACAAGATCTCCATCATTGACCTGCGGAACCCGACGCGATCGGATGGAGACAGCCTCCTGACGCTGATCAACCGATACTCAGACAAGGCACGGGCGGAGCCGGACAATTTAGGATATAAGGCCAAGGCGGAAAAGTATGCGAAGATCCTTGCAAAGACGATCATCAATCAAGGCGGTGAATCTGGGCAATTTGGTGAGAACGCATATTTCTACGATGCCGCAGAAGGCGCTCTTGCTGCCATGACGCTGCTCCTGTCGGAATTCCTCCCCCCTAAAAAGGGCGAGGCCGATGTGCGGCACATCATCTCGGTATTTAAGCTGACACAGGATCTTCTGGCGCCCAGCCAATTTAACCAGGAGAAAAATGGATTCCAGGCGCTCATGGATCTGCTCCCACCGACGCACAAGGCAAGATGGCTGGCGGGCTCTGCCCTTAACGCCTCGGACCAGACCATGGCGTCCGTCATGTCCACGATCCTGTCCCGTCTCAATGCGTTCCTGGATACCGAGATGGAGCAGATACTCTGTTTTGATAACTCCATTGATGCGGAGACCTTTGCCTCAGAAAGATGTGCGATTTTTTTGATCCTGCCGGAAGAAGATCGAACGAAAAACTTCATGGCGACACTCATGATCCAGAACCTATCCAACGAACTCTTTGCCATTGCGGATAGGAATGAAGGAAAGCTGAAGAACCGCGTCGTGTTTTTCTGTGACGAGTTCGGTACCATGCCGCCATTCGATGTTATGGCACTATTCTCAGCTGGCCGGTCCCGGAAGCTGACGATGGTGCCCATCATCCAGAGTGTCGCACAACTGGAGGACAACTATAAGAAAACGGGCAGCGAAATACTGATTGATAACTGCCAGCTGACGGTTGCCGGCGGCTTTACCCCTCAAAGCGAAACGGCGGAGTCGGTGTCTCGTGCCCTGGGAAACCGCACGGTCCTCTCTGGCAGTGTTTCCAGAGGAAAAAATGATCCCAGCCAGTCGCTGCAGATGATGGAGCGTCCGCTGATGTCACCGGATGAATTGAAGTCCATTCCGAAGGGGCATTTCATTGTGATGAAAACCGGCACCCATCCTATGCAGACAAGACTGCCGCTCTTCCTGGACTGGGGCATCACATTCGATGAGCCCTACCAAATGCCGGAGAGAGCGAACCGTAAAATTGCCTATGCGAATAAAGAGGATCTGGTCAACAGCATCATGGCAAGCAGGCCAGGCCGCGGATTCTATAACACCAAGCGGGAGGGGATGATATGAGCTATTTTGATGCGGTCTATATGGACCATGAACTGTCTCCCCGCGCTAAGACGGTCTGTATGTATCTCCATGACCGCGCCAACAGGGAAGGGGAGAGCTGGTATGCCATCAATACCATCGCGTCAGATCTCGGCCTCTCCCGCTCCACAGTGAAGCGCGCCCTTGGCGACCTAGTTCGCCAGGGGCGCGTAGAGAAAAAACCACGGTATCGGAAAAACGGTGGTTGCACGTCCAACCTCTATCGGCTGCTGTGAAAAAAGCGCAATCCTCCGCCAAGGGGGGATTGCGCTTTTTAGCTGGACCGGGGGCCGGGTCATCATGGCCCACCCAGAAGGCCCAGTAGAAGGTACGATTATATTCAGAGGATAACAACTACATAGCATAGAAGAAGCTCAAATCCGCATTTCGGCAAGTAGTTCCTCTGCCATCATACTCATAAGAGGTGACATAGCATTCCGCAGCCTTCTTGGAGGCAACTTCTCCACGCTTGGTGTAGGTATAAGTGGTAACGCCACCCTTTGCATCCGTGATGGCGGTCACGCGATCCATAGAGTCATACGTGAAGGAAGTGATATTTTCCAAAGCATCTGTGATTGCAATCACTCGGCCATCCTGATTATAGGTATAGCTGGTGATTCCGCCCTCTTCATCCGTGACTTTAATCTTGTGGCCGTCGGCGTCATACTCTACGCTGGAAACGCCGTTTTCTGCATTCTTGGCGCCGATAATCCGGTTCAGGGCATCGTACGTATAGACACCGTGGTATTGCCGTTTCCGTCGGTCTCAGAGGTCACGTTGCCGTTACCATCATAGGTGAAGCTATGGGTGTAGCCTTCGGCATCCACATAACTGGTCAGTTCGTTGCGGGCATTGTAGGTATAGGTGATCTCATGTCCGTCAGCTTGGGTCAGCTTATTGATGTTGCCGTTGGGATCATAAGAGACATAGGTTGTATGCCCCTCGGCATCCGTAGTGGAGGTGACTTGGCCCAGTTTGTCGTACGTATAGCGGGTTGTGTTGCCTGCTGCGTCGGTGACGGAAGTCAGGTTTCCATTGGCATCATAAACACTGGTGGTCTTACCGCCCAGAGCATCCGTAATGACCGTCTGGTTTCCACAGGCGTATATAAGTGTCTTGGTATGCTGGAAGCTGTGGGAGAGGTGTTTCCTGAGGCCAAATACCAGCGGTGTATCGTCCACTTCTACCGCAATGTGTTCTGAGTTACGCCTCGCTCCAAAGTGAAGCTGGTGGCCAAGATGCTCAAGGCGATCAACGCTCAGGAGAGCAAAAAAGCTGCCTGGGAAAAGGCTAAAGCTGTGGCGGAAGGACTCCGTTCCATGAAGCTGCAAGAGGCCGCTAAGAGGGTGGAGAATGAGATCGAGGAGACCCTCACCTATTGCGATTTCCTGAGTGAACACTGGACTCGTATCCGCACCAATAATGTCATTGAACGGCTGAACCAGGAGATCCGCCGCCGCACTCGTGTGGTGGGCGGTTTCCCGGACGGTAACTCTGCTCTCATGCTGGCCTGTGCCCGGCTGCGCCATGCGGCCGGCACCCAGTGGGGCAACAAAAAGTACATGAACATGAAGCATCTGGAGGGACCCTTGAGGACACCTCCATTGCTGGCTGACTTCATTCACTCCAGGGCCTGCAAACCAAAGTGCGAAAAACTGTTGACACTAACCATTGCCGATTATCAATAGCCTGCCCATGAACAAAAGGGCTCTTAGGCCACAGCTACTTAGAAAAAAAGCGGAGGGGGAACAGTCAAAAACTGTTCCCTCTCCGCTCCATAAACTTGTATCAGGAATTATAGTTGGCCGTTCTCTTTTTCACAATCACATTCAATTTCTTCGTATTCGATCATATCGTTGATTGCCGAACGTAACCACTCCCATGTATTAGGAAATACCGTAATTTCCTCAGCTCCAGGGCACTCATAGTCTTGAATATGGTGAACACATTCACTTCCAACTTCATAACAAGCAAGATCGTCACCATCAATCCTCTGCGCAAATGGAACAAGGTCTCTGTTATACCGCCTCTTCATTTCCAGCATACGGACTTTTGCCAAGTCTTTATCCATCATGATCCATACGCCCATATTGACCAGTCCCAGTTGCATAATTTTCCTCAATTCAATTGGATACTGAAAACCTTTCGGAAGATCATCCTGATTCATCAGTTCAACATGGTCTAATTCAATTTCCTTCATTTTCTATTTTCCATCCCATCCAATAATATATGCTCCATTAGGGTTATACGTAGAATATTTACCAGACTGATTTTGAATTCTGAAGAGAGCTGCTTCCCCCCAAGTTTTTGGCACGTTCTTTCCAACAGTAAACCTGCTAGTTTCTGCTGCAGATAGTGCAGAATCAAAAGCGTGGACATTTGCCTGCACATCTGTATTGGTGTATTTGGCCGCAAACAAGCGTCTGTTATCCAAAGAGGTAAGCTTCCCGTCCCGCATAACAACTATATCAATTGGATCACACGTCCATCCTTCTTTGCTGAACAGGTCAATATAATATTGGGGACTATTGATCTTGTTCTGACTATAGCGAATTTGATACGGATCAATAGAGTACGCATTTGAAGTTGCACTGCTACAGTAAGCGTTTAGATAGTAGCCTGTATTTACGGCACCAACCAATGCTCCTTGAACAAAATTATCATAAAAATTGTCGCCGTCAAAAAGAGGAGGGTCAGGATGTGCGGTAGGATCGTTATATAGCGGACTTTCAAACAGATCAACAATCTTTTTGAAATCAGGATTATTCCTGTTATACGTGTGATTGACAGCATAAATGGCGTTGAACTGAGGACGCATACGTTCAGCTTCCTCATAAACCATTTTTTGAACTTCGGACTCAGTAAGATTGTCCCGACTTGGGAGAGCATTTATTCTGTCAACGACATTATTGTATATTGTAGCCGCCCAGTTGTCAATTGCAGGCCCACTAATCTCGACTTTTTCTAAAGGTTCGTTCTTCTCTGCGGAAGGCTGAATAACGGGGGAAGCATCAAAAAACGCAGCCCAAGTTTTCGGCCCGACAATACCATCAACCGTAAGTCCGTGAACTTCCTGGAATTTCTCGACAGCATCTCTGGTCTTCGGTCCAAAAATCCCATCACACTCACTGTTTGAGAGATAACCCTTATCACGAAGCAGAATTTGCAACTGCTGAACAGCATAACCAGAGTGCCCTTCCATAAGGGTAGAGTTTCTGGGATTTGCAGGACGCTCATAGTTGGAATCTGGGACAAACTCCCAATTGTCGTAATGCCAATTCCCCTGTGCATCGAACCAAGCCTCACCGCTCGGATCAATCCAATTGACTGCATTATCCCTGACATACAGATACTGCACGAGGGCCATAGGCTCCTTGACGTATTCCCGCAGGTCATACTGGCTGGGGTCGAGGATCGGGTCCTGGGCCGTGAACGTGCGGTTGTAGGCGTCGTAGAACCGGGCCTTGGCGTAGTACAGATCCAGCACGGCGTCGTAGTCGTGAGTGGCGTACTCCTTCACCAGATCCAGCTCCCGCTGGCCGCACTTGAGTACAGCGTTGTGCGTGATCTCGCCCCACTCGTTGTAGCTGGTCCAGGAGATGACCTTGCTGTTGACCGCGCTGGTCAGGTAATCGGTGGTCCCCAGGTAGTCGGTGTGGTAGTAGGCGGGCAGCTCACCGTTCGCGTCCAGCAGAGAAGAAGAGCCATTCTCAATGCCCTGCACCACCACGCTCAGTCTGGCCTTGTCGCTGTTGACATAGCGATAGGTAAGGCCGTTGACCTCCTGCTCCATCAAGGGCTTGTAGTCCTCGCGGGAGAAATCCACCACGAACTGCTTCACCACGGTGGAGGTCTTGTTCACATCGCTGCCGGTAGGCTTGTCCTGCGTGCCGTTGCCGTTGCTCTGGTTGCCGTTGTTGCCGTTGCCACCGGCAGTAGCGGACAGAACCAGGGAGCCGGTCAGCATACCGGTATCAGCATCCTCTTCGACCTGGATGCTGCCGCTCTCAGGAGTCTCGTCGATCTGCGCAGTCTCGGGGATCTCCGCAGTCTCGGGGATCTCCGCAGCTTCCTCGGCAGCTGCCGCAGCCTCAGCAAGCGCCGCATCTTCCGCAGCGTTTGCAGCTTCCAGTTCCTCGGGAGTGAGGCGGACTTTCTCCTGGCGCGCGCCGGTCTCCGCATCCACAACTACCTCGCCTTCCACCACAGCGGTAGCGGAAACATTGTGATAGCCATAGCCGTTCTTGGCGATGACCCAGGTATTCTCCATCAGAGCGCCTAGGCCATTGTAGCTGTAAATGCTCTGCTCGCCGTTGGCATTGACGCCTTCCACCATCTTGTTGGTCTCGTCGAAGGTGTACTCGCCGGCGATTTCAGACTTGTTGTTCTTGTAGTAGGTCTCCAGAATCAGGTTGCCGCGGTCGTCGTAGGTGCTGGCCGTGTGAGACTTCCAGCCGTCCACGGAGCGGTCCACTTCCTGATTGAGATTGTTGTAGCGGTAATCGGTGTTGTGGCTGCCGTTGCCCGTCTCATAGGTCAGGTTCCCCAGGGTGTCATAGGTATAGGTCCTGGTGGAATTACCGTAGTTGTCGTGGGCCGTAACGAGCCGGTTCAGCGCATCGTAGGTATAGGAGGTGTCATTCTTGGCCTGCCCGGTACCGTTGCCGCGCATATACTCACGAAGAATATTGCCGTTGGCATCATACTGGTAGGTGTGCTTCTGGGTCTTGGCAGGCTTCTCACTGGGGTGCGTGTCATCCACAGCCAGCAGATGGCCCATGTTATCATAGGTATAATATTCCACCCAGCCGTTGGGGTAGTGCATCTCCGTCACGCGGGCCATGCCGTCATAGGTATAAGTGGTCTCGCTGCCGTCGGTCTCCGTCACCTTGGTCTGGTTGTGGACCAGATCATATTCATAGGTGGCCTTGGTATCGTCGGGATACAGGATCTCCGTCTGGTTGCCCACACCGTCATAGGTGTACTCCACACGGTTGCCCTTGTGGTCCGTGGCGGCAGTCAGCTGGTGCAGCAGGTCCACCTCGAAGGTGGTCTCGCCCAGCCAGTCCTCCATGGCGATCAGATCGCCGGTTTTGTTGTAGCGATAGCTCACCTGCTTGCCATCATTATAGTTGATGGAAGTGACCAAATCAAGGCAGTTATAGGTATATTCCGTGGTGTAGCCATCCGCGTCGGTCTTGGACTTGAGATTGCCGTTACCGTCGTAAGCGTAGGTGGTGACATTGCCGAGCGCATCCACCTGCTTGGTGGTCAGGCCGCGGCCATCGAACTCATAGAGAGTGACTTCCCACTCATCCACGCCGTCCTGCGTATCCACGCGGTGCAGACTGGTCTTCACCAGGTTGCCCATAGAGTCGTACTCAAAGAGCGCAGAGGTGCCCAGAGCATCAATGGTCTCCACCACTTGGCCCAGACCGTCGTAGAGATACTGCGTGGTATTGCCGTTGGGGTCGGTGGAGCTGGTGACATTGCCCACGCCGTCATAGGTGAGGGACGTGCTCTCGCCGTCGGGCGTGGTGGTCTTAATGAGCCGGTCCAGTGGATCGTACTCATAGAGGGTGTCGCCATCCACAGTGGTCATTTTGACGCAGTTGCCGTTGCCGTCGTACTCGTAAGAGGTGATATAGCCCTCAGCATCCGTCTTGGTAGCCACTTCGCCGCGGTCCGTGTAGGTGTAGCTGGTAACGCCGTCACGGGCATCGGTAATGGTCACAACCCGGTCCATGGCATCATAGGTGAAGGTGGTGGAATATCCCTCTGCGTCGGTGATGGCGGTAATCCGGCCATCCCGGTCATAGGTGTAAGAGGTCACGCCGCCCTCTTCATCGGTGACCTTCGTCTGCCGTCCGTCGGCATCATATTCCACGCTGGAGACACCGTTCTCGGCGTTCTTTGCCCCGATCACCCGGTTGAGGCCATCATAGGTGTAAACAGTCGTATTGCCGTTGCCGTCGGTCTCAGAGGTCACATTGCCGTTGCCGTCGTAGGTGAAGCTGTGGGTGTAGCCCTCGGCATCCACATAGCTCACCAGTTCGTTGCGGGCATTGTAAGAATAGGTGATCTCATGGCCGTCGGCCTGGGTCAGTTTGCTGATGTTGCCGTTGGCATCGTAGGTGACGTAAGTGGTATAGCCCTCGGCATCGGTCATGGAGGTGACCTGGCCCAGTTTGTCATAGGTATAGCTGGTGGTGTAGCCCTCGGCGTCGGTGACAGAGGTCAGGTTGCCGTTGGCGTCATAGACGCTGGTGGTGGTCCCGCCCAGTGCGTCGGTGATGACCGTCAGATTACCGCAGGCATCATAGGTGTAGCTGGTGGAGTAGCCGCGGGCATTCTTCATGGCAGTCTGCCGCCCATCGGCATCGTAGGTGAACTCCACCTCGTAGCCTTCCTCGTCCACCGTCTTGATCAGGCGGCCGTTGGCGTCATAGGTGACGCTGGTCTCCGTGCCGTCTTTGTTGACAACGCCGATCACCTGGCCCGCAGCGTCGTACAGGTAGGTAGTGGTATGGAGTAGCGGATCGGTCTCGGAGGTCTGGTTCCCCACGCTGTCATAGGTGTAGGTGGTGGTATTGCCCAGCGGGGTGCTACTGGAGGTCATCTGTCCCAGGGCATCGTAGGTGTAAGTCGTGGTGTGGCCCAAGGGATCGCGGGAGGCGACAAGGCGGTAATCGTCATCATAGGTGTAGGTCCAGGTATTGCCGTTCTTGTCGGTCTCGGAGATCAGATTGCCCACGCCGTCGTAGGTCTTGCTGGCGGTGTAGCTCAGGGCGTCCGTCTCGCCGGTCTGGCGGCCCTCGTTGTCATACTCGTAGACTGTCTTGCCGCCGCGAGCGTCCGTGACGGAGGACAGACGATTGAGCGCATCGTAGGTGTAGGAAGTCGAATGCCCCTCTGCATTGGTGATAGACGTCACATTGCCGTTGAGATCATAGGCATACTGGGTCGTTCCGCCCATAGGATCGGTGATAGTGGCAACATCGCCCACGGAGTTATAAGAATAGGACGTAATATGCCCACCGGAGTCGGTGACACTTTCAACCAGATTGAGGCTGTTGTAAGTATATGTGGTGGTGAGATTCAGAGGCGTGGAGATGCTGGCCACACTTCCGCAGGGATCATAGGAGTAGCTGGTGACACCGCCCATAGGATCGGTCATAGTCAGCATCTGGCCATTGGCGTCGTAGGTATAAGTGGTCGTATTGCCCAGCTGGTCAGTGGAGGACAGCACCTGACCATTAGCATCATAGGTATAAGAAACCGTAGAGCCATCGGCGTAGGTGGTCTTGGTGACTCGACCAAGGACATCATACTCATAAGCTGTGACGTAGCCAAGCGCATTGGTGACGCTGGTCTGCTGGCCAATAGCGTCATAACTGGTGCTTGTCTCCGCTCCCATGGCAGATGTGGTCTTGGTCATCTGCCCGTTAGCATCATAGGTGTAAGAGGTGGTATTTCCTTCGGCATCAGTCATACTGGTGAGACGGTTGTCTGCATCATAGACGTAAGTGGTGGTCTCACCATTGCGATCCGTTGCGGAGATCAGGTTGCTGTTTTCGTCGTACTCATATACAGTTGCATGAGAGAGGGCATCGGTGATTTTGGTATTGTTGCCGACGGCGTCGTAGTCATAATAGGTGGTATTGCTCTCCGCATCCCGAGCATACGAAGTGCGCCCCATCGAGTCATACCCGGTGACGCTGCGACCACCGGCAGGATCGTTGATTGCAGTCTGCCGGCCCTCGTTATCATATTCATAAGTCCAGGTATTGCCGGCAGCATCCATCATGGAAATCATACGGCCATATGCGTCGTAGGTGTAGGCCGTAGTGTTGCCACGGGCATCGGTAGATGTCGTCAGGTTACCACTTGTATCATAAGCATAGCTAATTTGATTGCCTAATGGGTCCGTGATAGATGTGATGTTGCTCTGAGTATCACGGGTGTAAGAAGTAACATTACCCATCCAGTCAGATTCTGTGGAGTTAAAGCCATTTCCGTCCACAGTAAAGGTCTGAACATTGCCTGCTGCATCAGTGGTCTTTACCAACTTTCCAGCGTCAGAATACTCATAAGCAGTTACATTACCTTCTGCATCAGTTGCAGAAATCATGCGCCCCTGACCGTCATAGGCGTATTGAGTGGTGTTGCCCAGAGGATCACTCATGGAGGTGCAGTTGCCCATACTATCGTAAGTGTAGGTGGTCTGATTGCCCAGTGCATCGACGACAGCGGTCATGTTGCCAGCATCGTCGTAATCATAATAAGTCGTATTGCCACGGCCATCAGTGGTAGTGAGCAGATGGCCATAGCTGTCATAAGAATAGGAGATTTCGTTGCCATTGCCATCTCGCATCCAAGTAACAAGTTGACCGGTGGTATACTCGTATTCCTCTTGAGAGCCATCCGGATAGTAAATAGCAGAGATGTTACCATCCTCGTTGTACTCATACTCCGTTCGATTACCCTCACGGTCTGTCTCGCTGATTCGTTG
Source organism: Lawsonibacter sp. (assembly GCA_037257225.1). Lineage (GTDB taxonomy): Bacteria > Bacillota > Clostridia > Oscillospirales > Oscillospiraceae > Lawsonibacter. The sequence goes on along the minus strand of JAYCWP010000037.1, from coordinate 1,264 downwards.
GTTCAGCTCGTTGTACTCAATGTATTTGGTACTGTTGTTGTCGATGCTCTCAATAATACGCCCGTCCTCATCATAGACAATAGAGAGGAAGTACCCATTTTCTCCAATACAGGTATTGCAGCGGGCTTCTTCATCATAAGTGAACTGGAAAGTACCTTGCTCTGCGACATACTGTTCCGTGACACGGCCTTTACTGTCATACCAGTTTGTCAGGTAGACATCGCCTTCAAAGTTTTCAATGTTTTCCAGCAAGCCCCCTGTGTATTGATAACGCAGGCTGTCCCGATCCGGGTTCTCCACCGCAGCCAGATAGTCCCCATCATAGGAGAGGGAGATACTTCTGCCAGTACTGTCTGTCACAGTAGTAACCAGGTCTCCGGAATAAGAGAAGGTGAAGGAACCGATGTCGCTGGAAACCTGGGTCACCAAGCCACCGGAATAAGAATAGTTAATCTCCGAACCATCCAAGTAGGTAATCTTCTGGATGTTCTGCTCCACCTCGCTGTCATCACGTGAAAACAGGTAGGTGGTTCCGTCTTTGTTCCGAACAATATAAGCAGAGTCTGTGACATCTAAGCTAAATACAGACCCAGCTTTCGACAGATATGTGCCATCAGGCTGCATGGAGAAATAGACATGGCGATCCTGCGGCATCAGGAAATCAGCATAAAGAAGGTCCACAGACAGGCCAAACGTGAAGTTAGTGCTCCAGCCTCGGCCAAAGTGATGGCTCTCCTCGTAAGCGGTAGATTCATAATACCGCGTAAAGGGCATATCCATTCTGCCAAAGAGAGAAAAATCCGTATAGTTCCAGCTGAAGCTACCGCTCAGCAAGTTAACAGGATCACCCGGATACACGAAATACAAACCTGGATACTCCCAGGGATTCAGGAGCAAATCATCCGGGTTTGCCGTCGCATTGATTTGGAAAGACAGGAACGTGTTGAAGATGGCAGTCCGCTCATGCTTGGGCTGCAACACAATGACATAGCAAGCACCATCTTCCCACTCCACGGGATACGGTTCGCCGTCCTTGTCGACAACGCTGCCATCCCAAAACATGAAGTTCTTGATGATGCTGCCTTCATTAACGGGAACATCCATCAAAGCAACTCCATTAGTGGGACTCGGTGCGGTAAAGCGAACACCGTCATAATAGTCGATTTCCTGAACAGGCTTCTCCTGGACAGGATCTTCCTGAACGGGCTCCTCCTGGACAGGATCTTCCTGAACGGGCTCCTCCTGGACAGGATCTTCCTGAACG
>JAYCWP010000036.1:0-175977 GCA_037257225.1 Lawsonibacter sp. | reverse complement strand
CGGTGAACTCATAACCTTCTGGAAGTTTGATGGCACTGGTGTTGACATGGATCGCATCTGCAGAAACACTCAGCTTCTCTTCCTTCACCTGCTTCTGGTTCTCGATGTCATAGATGTTCAGGGTAACTTCCTTGGTGGAGGCAACAGGCTTCACCTCCACATACACATAGCCATCGCGGATGACCAGGTCGCCGGTTACGGTGAACTCATAACCTTCTGGAAGTTTGATGGCACTGGTGTTGACATGGATCGCATCTGCAGAAACACTCAGCTTCGCTTCCTGCACCTGCTTCTGGTTCTCGATGTCATAGATGTTCAGGGTAACTTCCTTAGCCGTTTCCAAATAATCCGCCTTGCCGTTTTTATTGCTGTCCTCAGCCCAAACGGCATACAGGGTGGTATCCTCATCGATGCGATAGACCTGATTAGCATCGATGATACCAGCCTGTTTCTGTGCCTCTAGGGTCGTGATGAGACCATTTTTCTTCGTGCTGAATCCAAGAAGGACAGCATTTTCTCTTGTAAAGGGAACATCCTTGCCAACCGTAACGGCGTCGTGCTCTAAAAATTCATGTACAACAGCAGGTTCCTTGCCGCCGTTGGGATCATAGGTCAGCTTGACATTCAGGTAAATCTGCGTGATATGATGACCGATATCACCCACATCATGTTTAAGCTGCTCGGGAGCGATAGCAACTGGAATTCGATGGTATGTCCCCGTACTGTCCACTGTGGCACAAATCGTGATAGCGGTAACATGATCGTCTATACCGCCCCAGTGGTCCCAGGAAGTATTTTGGACTTTCCAAGCGTCATGTTTTTGCACGTACCCATTTGTACCGCTTCCATCAACATTATCAACGCCGGAATGTACCAGAATCTTATGAATGTTGATTTCTTTCTGCTCAGATCCGGTATAATTCTGAACTACTTTAACAATGTTCCTCTTATTCATGATGTGGAACTCAGTGTCGTTGACACGCCGGGCTTCCGGTGCAGCAAAAACCGACACAGGCAGCAGTCCGATCACCAGACAGAGCGTCAGCAAAATTGCTGACAATCTTCTTTTCATCAATTTTTCCTCCTTTACAGAATGGTGCTTACGCGCACACGGAAGCCCTCAGGCGTTCTCTCTCAAACCAGTTTTGATGTGTGGTCGCAGCCTTTGCGCCTCCGCAGATTTGCCATGTGCCAGAGAAAAGCTCCTGACCCCTTGGCACGTCACCTTGCTGCTGGTGGCCTGTCTTGTCTGGCCGACAGAGGCAGGACTTGATATGTATTTTTACACCTCCTTGACCTTTCTCGTTTTATGTGATATGCAGATATGAAATGCCCTGCCAATTACAGAGCTGGGGTCACAATACAGGTTGTCCTTCTTTAGGTTGTCCTTCTTTGAAGTGGAAGTCTTTGATCGCCTTCAGTTCCGGGTTCACATAGCGCCGCTTTGCTACACCAGCGCAAACGGGACAGCCACACTTTTGAGGTCCTGCCCTGGCATAAATGACAGCCTTCCATACATGACCATCATCACACTGCCACCAGACCCTGCGATGAGAACCAGCCGTAACCATCTGAGCCGTTAAGGTACCGTTGAGAACAGGATGCCATTGGGCCGCAACCGTTGGTTCTAAGGTTGCCAAATCGTTAAAACCAGGCAGCACTTTTTTCCCTGTGCAATACGGACATTCACTGCCACGGGTACGTGCTGCCACAACAGCTTCATATTCATGGCCCTTTTCACATATCCACCAAACTTTTCGATTGGAACTTGGTGTGACTTGCTGTGGAGACAGCTTTCCATTTTTTTCTGAATTCCACTGGGCAGCAATAGCAGGAAATTGGCTTGCCAGATCATTTTCACCTGGAAGCACTTTTTTCCCGCTGCATACTGGGCATCCGCTTCCAGATACCCGAGATGCTACCGAAGCTTGCCACTCATGGCCTTTCTCACAAATCCACCACACCTTTCGAGTGGTGCCAGGCACAACGGAGTCAGGAGTGAGGCTTCCATTTTTATTCATATCCCACTGAGCTGCCAGCCGTGGGTACTGTGACGCCAAATCATTTTCATTGGAGCAGATTTCCCGATTCGCACACACCGGACAGTTGCAGCCAACCGTGCGAGATTTGACCCGTGCTCGCCACTCATGTCCGTTTTTGCATATCCACCAAACCATTCGATGGCTACCAGGCAAAACCTGGCTTGGAGTTAGCCCCCCGTTTCTCGTCGGGTGCCACTGGCGTGCCAATTCTGGAAAAAGTGTACCCAAGTCATTCTCCCCGCGCTGTGCAACTTTACCTGCACAAACGGGACAGCCACTACCACTGCAGGTCCTGGTATATACCGCCGCCTGCCATCGGTGACCTTTTTCACATTGCCACCAAACTTTACGCTTGCTGCCCCGGGATATACTGCTCGGTGTCAACGGCAGGTTAGCCTTTTCTTCCCATTGCTCCAGCAGTTCTTGGCGTCTCTCGCTGATGCAAAAGTCGTACAGGCTCTCACGCAAGCCAACTCCTCTCCCTTCTATTCAGAATCAATATTCCGAATATCTCATTCCATTTTCTCTCATCAGAGGAATTAAATGGGCGAAAAAATTGCCCGTTTTCCTCGATGGAAACGGGCAAAAGGGTGCAAAAATCTAGGCCGCAAATAGCGAGCATACTCGCGGCCTAGATTTCTGCACCCAAAATCTATAATATACCTTGTTTTTAGTTTTTATACCTGTTATAATACCTTTATGTACTCACTGACATGTGGATAATATTGGGGCAGAATATTGATTCTGTGACTATATTACCAACCCAAGTCGGTCAATCTGCTGTTGGTGCTCTGTACCGGAGGTAACCAGATAGATGCGTGTGGTTTCGATATTGCTGTGACCCAGCAGATCGGCCAGCTTAACAATATCTCGGCAGACACGGTAGAATACTGTGGCAAAAAGATGTCGCAGGTTATGTGGGAATACTTTTTCTGGTTCCACGCCAGCATATCTACACAGTCCTTTCATTTCTGCCCAGATTTGACGGCGCCCTAGTTTCCTTCCGCTTTTGGTGCAAAAAATTGCACCAGAAGCGGTTTTTTGTTTTTTCGCATATTTTAGCAGCTTGCGGCAAAGTTTTCCAGGAAGTAAAATGGTTCGAATCTTTCCCTTCAACTTAATTTCCACCTTGCCACGCTGAACCGCTTCTACTGTGATATACTGCACTTCGCTGACTCGAATTCCACTGGCTCCAATGGTTTCCACCAACAGCCCAAGACGATCCCGTCCCAATTTATAAGCTGTAGTTAACAGTCTCTGGTAATCATCTTTTGTGAGTTCACGGCTGGCATCCCGAAACAGACAGCGCTGAATTTTAAGAAACTTTACGCGGTATTCCTCTAGATGAAGAAACTTTAGCAGACTATTCAGCGCTGAGAGCATTGCATTGATCGTGGTCGGGGCATAGCCTTGTGTCACAAGGTGCGCTTTCCACTCCGCGGTCAGTTCCTTACTGATATTACGACCATCAAGCCAGCGGGCAAATGCGTGAATATCCCGCAGATATTTCTCCATAGTTGCACTACTCTTCTCTTCCATCTGAAGATCATGTGCGTACGCATTGATTTGTTCTTGTGTTAATGGATGATACTTCATAGATACCCTCCTACTTCAACTATATCGTTTATATCGTCATTACAGCAAATACACCTGGAAACGAATACCCACCGCATGATTTGCTGCTTTTAGCACTATAATGGTAAGATACCCTCTGTCACAGGAATAATCCGCAGTTATCCGGCCCTTTCCTTATAACACTCTCACTTTCTGCATTGTTCCGTTTATCTTATGTGTTAGACTTTAGTGGGCTTCTGCATATACTGGGCCAACACTGCTTCACACCTACAGTGAATCAGGTAATTCAATCCTTTCCCCTGTATATTTCGCATAATCTTTCTGCCTTCCCAGATGCCTTGAGGCCGCAGCATCAGTATCTTGTAACTTGGCTTTGCGTGACAGTGCTCTTCTCCCAACTGTTTCTTGTCCGTAACAACCACAATACCGAAAAATAGATCAAAAGTCCAGAGATTCTTCCTGCTCTGATGGGAGCATCCAAGCACTCACAGGTTCTCTTACACCCAAATATGCTATGCGCTACTCACATAAAAATTAGGCATTCCTCTTCGCATCTGCCGTTGTAGAGGAATACCTATCCATTTCAAGATTATTCAGTTCGTTTGCCACTTTCCTTATCAGCTTGAATATACAAAAGAATCGCCGCAGAGCAGGGATCTTCTGCTCTGCGGCGTTCTATATTTCTTACAATCCGACCTGTCAAACACCAATTGCACGAAGCAGCTGGGACAATTCAGATAGATTGCGTATGACAAAGTGAGCGCCGGCAGCGCGGAACGTTTTCTCCACCTTGCGGCAGGCCGCGTTCCGCTCCTCCGCAGTCAAAGCTTCAAACTCTTCCTGGCTCAATCCCAGCTCAGAGCTGCCCTCCAGCACACCCACAGACCAGACCCCTGCATTGATGCCCTCCTGGATATCGGAAACAGTATCCCCCACTTTGACCACACGCTTCACATCGGAGATCCCCAGAGCCTTCATGTTTTCAAACACCATATAGGGCGCAGGACGACCCTTCCCGCCCACCGCATCAGGGCTAAACCAACAGTCGGGAGCGTAACCCAGTTCTGCAGCCTTAGGGACGACCACACCCATCATAGCATCGGTATAGCCAGTTGTAGACCCGATCTTTAGCCCCATAGCACGCAGCTGTGCCACTGCATCCAGCACATACGGCTTAGGCGCAGCAAAGTCAGTCAAGATGGAGAACAGTTTCGGCTCAAATTGAGCATAGACTGCCTCCACATCCTTATCACCAGCAGCATGACCGGTCACTTTTTCCCATTCAGCAGCAATACGTTCCATCTTCAGCATGGTGCGGATATGATCTCGTTTCAGCATTCCCATGGGTTTACGGGTCTCTTCCATAGTAACGGAAATCCCAAAGTGGCTGAACGCCTCCCGAAAGGCTTGAACAGGAGCGAAGCAGCCGTAGTCGACGGTGGTACCTGCCCAGTCGAAAATAACGGCTTCAATCATTTCTGCACCTCCTTCAGATAATCAGCAATAATACCGACCAGTTTTTCAATGTCTTCCGCGTAGATCTCCCCGATGTTGCCGATACGGAACGTATCCTGGTCAGTCAGTTTACCGGGATAAATAGCATATCCGCGCTCCTTGACATAATTATAAAAGTCGGAAAATTGGAAAGACACTCCCTGAGGATAGAAGAAGGTAGTAATAATAGGCCCCTGATGGGTGCCATCGATATAGGTGGTAAAGCCCAGTTCAGCCATCTTCTCAATAAGCAGCTTATTATTTTCAGTGTACCGTTTGTTCCGGGCCGGGATACCGCCCTCGGCCATCAACTCTTCCATGGCCTTGGCGAAAGCCAGCACCACATGGGTAGGAGAGGTAAATCTCCACTTTCCATCCTTTTCCATGGTCTTCCACTGGTCCAACAGATCCAGAGACAGAGAACGCGCCTTGCCTTCGCTCTCTAACAGCTTATCCTTGCGGCAGATGATAAAAGAGAATCCAGGAACACCTTGGATACACTTATTGGCACTGGAAATCAGGAAGTCGATCCCCCAGTCTGCTACAGGGATATCCACACCAGCAAAGGAGGACATAGCATCTACAATAAAGGTGCGGCCTGCAGACTTGACCACCTCTCCCACTGCCTCAACATCATTGAGAATGCCGCTTGTGGTCTCACTGTGGACCATAGCCACGTGGGTGATGGATGGATCGGCAGCCAGCAGTTCTGCAACATGAGCAGCATTGGGGATGCGGTCATAAGATTCTGCGTAGTGAATATAGGGCACGCGGGCACGCTCACAGATTTGCGTCATACGGATGCCGTAGGCACCGTTGGAACAGATGAGAAGCTTATCCTGATCCCCGATCACGCTGGTCAGCACACTCTCCACACCGAAGGATCCGCTGCCCTGCATCAGCACAACAGTGTAGTCCTGCCCAGAAACGTGGGCCAGTTCCAGCAGCTGACTGCGGATCTTCTGAGTGACCATTTTGTAGTCATCATCCCAAGTGCAGCGGTCCACCAACATCTCCTTCTTGACGGTATCGGTTGTAGTCAAAGGACCGGGAGTCAGGAGCTTGTATGTGTTCATAGGATAAACCTTCCTTTTATCAAATTATGTGTGATATAAGCACACGAATGGCCCATCAGGCCATTCGCGTGCTTGCCGGGTAAAAAGTCCGTTTGAGAATGATTCAGCCCTTGGCGCGCTCAGACAGTTCCTGATGGGCCTTGAACAGTTCAAAGGTCAGCGGCTCGTCGAACACCATGGGGTGTGCAGACTTATTGGCAATCTCAGATGTCTCACCCTCGTACAGAGGATTGGGATAGGTCTGCTGCAGTTCAGCACGGCCATTGTCAATAATGCACTGCGCCATTTCCATCGCCAGAGGATTCGTTTTATCGCCCTTGTCCAGGACCGCTACAGACTCAGTCAGAGAGAAGTTGCCCTCAGTGGGATCGACAAAGTCGATGGGCATACCTTCAGCCTTATCGGCTACCGCCTGATGGCGCAGGCCAAAACCAACAGCAACCTCACCCGCGCGGCACAGCTTCAAAGGAGCGGTGCCGGAGGTCTCAATATGAGCGCCAGCGTTCTCATAAATCTTGGACAGCACCTCTTCGGCACCATCATCACCGTAGGCGTCCACCAGCGCCTGGATCAACAGCCACGCCGTGGAGGAGGACTGGATGTCAGTGACCGCAATGTGACCGGCATAAATAGGATCAGCCAGATCCTTCAGGCAGGTAGGGGTAGGCAGGTTTTCAGACTTCATCAGTTCGGTGTTCAGAATGATCGCACCCTCCTGGGAAGTAATGGGAGCGGTGTAGTCAGGGACCTCAAGCATAGTGTTCACATCAAAGGTCAAGGGCAGGAACATCTTGTTCTGTTCCTGAGCGCTTTGGACATAGAAGGTACTCATGGTAACCATATCAGCCTCCAAATTGGTACCTTCAGCCATCAGCTTTCCGCCCAGCTCAGAGGTTCCATAGGTCTGGAATAGATACTTACCCTGATAGCCATTGTTATCAAGCGCGTTCTGCATGGCGGTGATAGCCTCTTCATCTGCGTTGGAGTAGATGATAACCTGCTTCTCACTCGTGTCTGCGGTGTTGGATGCGGCATCGTTGTTACTGGAGCCACAGCTGGCCAGCATACTCAGAGATAGGGTCAGGGACAGGCCAGCGGCCAAGCATTTCTTGAAATTCATGTTGATTTTTTCCTTTCCTTTTACAGTTTATTTTGCTTGATTTTTATAAATAGCTTTGCAATTTGCAAGCCAGGAAAACAATGCTTTGGCAACCAGATTGGTGGCCAGGATCAACAGAGACAGGACGAACACTTCGTTAAATCGATTGACGTACTGAAGCTGTTTGATCATCGTAGTCAGCACCATGGTCCGGGCACCGGCAATAAAAACGAGGGCGCTGATGGTGACCATAGAGTTGATAAAGTAGTAGCTGAACACTTCAATGAGGCTGGACATAGCGTTTGGCGTAACCACCCGGATAATCGTTTTGATCCAACTATCTCCCATCAGCATAGCCGTGGTTTCCCAGCCAGCGTTCATTTTGGACAAAGAGTTCTTCAACATCAGATACGGCGTGGAGAAGTAGTGTACGATGTTGCACAGGATCATCAGCAGCATCGTATTCTGCAATCCAGTACCAGAAAACAGGAATAGATAGGCCACACCCAATACCATACCAGGAATCGCATTGGTGATCAGAGCAATGCTCTCAATGCCCTGCTTGTATCCCCGAGACAATGTGCTTCGTGCCGTGATCAGGGCGGCTCCATAGGCTACCAAAGTACCCAGAGCCGCAGTAAGCAGAGCCATCGTAATAGAGTGTCCATACGTTGCCAGAAGGCTGCCATCTGAAAAGACAGACTGAAAATGCGCTGCAGTGAAATTTACTTTGTAGGGCCAGGACTCCACCATGGGGACCAGGAAGATGACCGCAAAAATAGCCAAGATCATCATAGATAGGATCGTATCACCCACACCCCAGCAAAAATCTCGGGCAGGATTCTTCCGCAGCTCAGTCTGATCGATCCGGTTATAGCGGATGTTGAACCGCTCCAGGATTTGCAGAATACAGATGCTCCCAACAGAGGGAATCAGCATGATCATAGCTATAACCGCCCCTCGGTTGAAATCAGGAATGCCGCCCAGCATCTGATTATAGAGCAGTGTAGCAATGACCTCATAACCGCCACCCACCGATGCAGGAATACCAAAATCGGTAAAACACAGGAAAAACGCCTGAATGAATGCGCCTGCAAGCGTTCCCAGAAGCGGCCTTAGAATGGCAATCCAAAAAGTGGACAGATCACCATCCCCCATGACCTTAGAAACCACAAGCGTCTTTTTATCCACAAAACTCATGGTATTGTGGATCAGCAGAAACGCCACAGGAATGGTATAAATGACATACCCCACCAGCAGACCGCCAATCCCGTAAATATCGAAGAGCTGTCTTCCCAGCAGGCGGGTAATAAGTCCCTGCTTTCCGAAAGAGTAGATGATCGCAAAGCCATAAGTAATCGTGGGCAGGAACATGGGCAGAGTAGCGACACCGGTCAAAACTCGTTTGAACCACTTGGGCAAAGCGGTATAATGAACCGCATAGGCAATCAGGAAGGCAATGATCGTTGCCAGCACTGCTGCGGCAGCCGCCACAATAAAACTGTTGCCCAGAGCACTCAAAAACCCCTTTTTTGACACCACAGATGAATAGAATTCAAAGGTTAAGCCGCCGTCCCACATGGATTTTCCAAACAGGAGCAGAATGGGGCCCACCAGAAATGCCGCAAACAGGATGGCGATGATCCAGAAAATAAGCTTTAACTCCCAGTTTTTTTGCTTCATAGCTGGCCTCTTACATCGCAGGAGTCGCCATCATGGGGTAATCTCCAAACAGAGCAAAGATATTGTTCCGCTTGATTTCCAGCTGGTTTAAGATGAACTTGCGTACAAAGTCATTCTTAGGCTGGTGGACAATCTCAGCGGGCTTAGCATATTGAGAGATCGTCCCCTTGTCAATGATGAGTACCCGGTCAGACAGTGTCAGAGCCTCTTCAGGATCATGGGTCACAATGATGGTGGTCAGATGGTACTCTCTGGCGATGGTCTTGATTCGGTCTTTGATAGACTCTTTAATGACCCCATCCAGCGCAGATAGCGGCTCATCCAGCAGCAGGATGCGCGGCTTCATCACCATCGTACGGGCCAGGGCCGTCCGCTGCTTCTGTCCGCCGGAAAGCTGGTCGATCCGTTTCTCCAGCTGTTCCCGCAGACCAAGCAGGTCGATCAGTTCCTCTACCTCTTCTTCGCTGGAGACACCAGGACGGTTCTTTAGACCATAGGTGATATTCTGACGAACATTCAGATTGGGAAATAGGGCATAGTCCTGAAAGACAATGTTGAAGCCGCGCTTCTCCATTGCAGTATGAGTCAGGTCCTCTCCATTATAAAGAATCTCACCGCTGTCAGCGTCCACGATGCCCAAAATGAGATTCAGCAAGGTGGTCTTGCCACAGCCGGAGGGGCCCAGGATAGAAACGATCTCCCCATCCTCAACTTTGATGGAAATATCTTTCAAAACAGGGACTCCATCAAAGGATTTCTGAACATGATTCAATTCCAGCATAAAACAAGTTCCTTCCGTTTTAGATATTCTTGACTAACCGTATTATATGATAACGGCCATCTACTCCTCGTGCCACCGCCTTTCAGAAAACTTCCCGTAAAACATATGTAAAGCAGTTCATGCAACATGGATTTGTCTGAAATTAAAGTCGCCGGGCAGGTTCGCATGAACCTGCCCGGCATCCTTGAAACATTTCAATTCGATCCGTTTACTTCGACATGTAGCGCCACAGGAAGGTAACGATCTGGGCACGAGTACAACCGGCATCAGGGCCAAAGGTCGTCGTACTGGTACCGCTGGTAATGCCTTCCTTAGCTGCCCACTGGACAGCCTTGGCATAATAAGCATTTTCCGCAACATCTGCGAAGGAATTACCAGAAACATCGTCGGGAGAACCTGCAAAGCGCCACAGGAAGGTAACTGTCTGAGCACGAGTCATCACAGCATCAGGACTAAATGTGGTATCACTGGTGCCGGAAGTGATCCCCTGCTCCACCGCCCACTGAACAGCCGTATTGTAATAGGCATCAGCTGGGATGTCGTGGAAGGGCATTGCTGTACTCTTAGGTGCGGGAGAACCTGCGTAGCGCCACAGGAAGGTAGCCATCTGCGCTCTGGTGCAGGTAGCATTGGGGGCAAAGGTGGTGGCGCTGGTACCAGATGTGATACCATCCCCTACTGCCCATAGAACCGCATCGTAGAAATAGTCGCTCTCCTTTACATCAACAAAGGAAGTTCCCTCATTCTGCGCAGCTCTCACAAAAGCAGCGTTGATGCTCACCTTGCCGCTGGGCATGGTAAAGGTATACTTTCCATTCCCCTGATCCTTCACTCTGATGACGTCCCCGTCCTTATCTGTAACAGTCAACTTTTCCAGTTCATAGCCGGCATCAGGCTTAACGATAATGGTCACAGTATCGTCCTTTTCCGCCCGCTTGGAGCTGGTGGTAACAACACCGTGGACAGTCTTCTCTACAGTGACGAGATAATCCCTGGAGGAGTTGCTGCCGGAGGAAGATCCGCCTTCATCAGGCCGGCTGGGCTCACTGGGATCGATCGTATCCACAGTCTCAGTCAACAGATCTCCGTAGATCTCTTTGCCGCTATCGGTACCGAGCATGAACTCTTCGACCTTAACGCCGTCAGAAGCTCCGTCAAACACGATCTTCGCCAAGGTACCGTTCGCAGCAGTGCAGGAAATGGTCAGATACAGCTTACCGCCTTCCACTGTCTGCCGAAGAATTGTGCCAGAGGTTGTAATGTCGCTCACAGTTCTGCCATTCAGGTCAATCACCAGATCAGCTGCCTTGATGACATTCTCCTTCACATTAGACAACTTCAGCTCCATAGTTTTGGTATTGGGGCCAGTATAAGCGGTGACAGTCTCAATATCACGGTTTTTCTTAACCAACTGCTCCTGAGAAAGGTTGGCCTGCTCAAACAGACTCGCACTGCCATCCATGGAAGCGGGAATATTCGCCCGCAGAGCGGTCAGGGCCAGCACCGCAGGATCGTGGTTAGTACCACCGGTGAGTTTCTTGCCGTTGTCGATCGTCTGGCCGCCCAGACCAATCTGTACGTCATATTCGGCATCACTTGTACCGCCGTGACTGCCGCCAGCGGTGCCGCCATGGTCCGAGTTCACCAGTACAAGAGTTTCGTCCTTAGTACCCGTCTCTTCCAACGCTTTCATAACCGCTTCAAAGTATGCATCAAACTTTGGCAGTTCAGCATAATACTTGTCAGTGAAGTAACCATTTCCATGACCAACGCCATCCATATAGTCGGACTGCATATAAACCATCGCGGTGTTCTGGAAGGCATCGGACTTGATGTAATCGGCTACATCTTGCAAATTCCCTGTGTCCTTAGTAGAACTATGGGTATACACTGGCGCATCCGGCTCAATGATGCCGTTGATGATGGGGGTCCACTCAGCAAATGCTGCATTGCCGCGCTGAGGGAAGGCCTTCCCCAACACCTGGAAGGCAGAGGGATAAACCGCTGTTTCCTTTCCAAAGTCCGGATAATAAACTGACCCGGCTTCGTTATTCGTAATCTTGTATTCATCCTGCGCCGTAGCGTATTCTTTGCCGTGCAGAATCGCAGTGTAGTTCTGGGCGGAAATAGTAGGTGTTTCACTCTTGGCTGAATAGCTAGTCGCAAAGTACTCGTTGAACAGCCTCATAGCATAGTCGTTCGTACGCTTAGCCAGGATCGTTTCATCATTTGTCAGAGTGGCTTCGCCGTTCTGTACATAGTACATCGCATCCGGACGGAAACAGATTCCTCCGCCATCCATGGTAATCATAATCACATGCTTATAGGGATAAATAGCCGCGGCCATGGCAATGGTCTTTGCCTCATCGATAGAACCGGCCAATGCCACATCTCCCGCCCCGATCACGCCGTCACCATTCTTATCCAGCGTATTCTGGGCCAGCACTTTAACATTCTTATTGAGAATAGCAGGTTTCACTTCCGCCGCAGCGCCGCCGTTCTGTGCCGTCACATTTGTAATATGAAACTCGGAAGTCCCTTCCTCCACATCATCCTTGACACGGAAGGACAGCTTCGCCACCCGGGTTTCAGAGAAATTCTTGAACTCCTGGCTGGACAAGCCGGATTTGGCAAAATGCAGAGTACCTTCCTCCGTCTTGGTCACGACACCATCGGACGCATTTTCGCAGCCTGTATAGTCCAGTTTGTCTGCATCATAGTTCAGGTCAAATGCAACAGAAGTCGCTTCTGCATCCTCTCCAAGATTCACATGCACAGCTACATTATATTGAATTCCCGCTGCCATCTGATCCACGGAGACAACACCAAGGTTGATTTTTGCGGAAGCATCTGCCACGCAGGCACGCACGATGTTCTTAGTCTGGCTGCCCAGAGTATAGGTAAAGATATAATCACCCAACTGCGTGGGAGTAATCTTTCCCTTTTCCGCGTTGTACTCAGTGTCAAGAACAGAGACTCCGTTTACAGTGATATCCTTGAGCACTGCGGTCTTTCCATTGCTGCCTTTCACAACAGAAACATCAGTTTCTTGATTGATTTGCATGCGGCCAGTTGCCCCAGAGACTGACAGGAGAACAGGATCCAGAGATTCATACAGCTTTTTCACTTGCTCGTCGGTCATGCTCTGAGAATACAGCCGTGCAATGGACACGCTGCCTTTCGAGTAGGACTCCGCTCCGCCACTGTCATTACTGTCTGCCCCAATCAGGAAGTTTTGGGCATTTTCACTGGTAGTCCAATGGATTGTAGAACCTCCTGCGGACTTGCTATCGATCAATTCACCGTTCAGGTACAGCTTGACGTTTTCACCGTCAAACACACCCACAGCATGGTACCACTTTCCTGCTTCAATGGCTGCATTGGGCTGAACATATCCATTTCCGCCGCCATTTTTATTGACATTGCAGAAGAACTGGAGGCGGCCATTTTCCAGACCTAAACCAATGCCACCGCCCTGCTGGTTAGAGAACATATCATGTTCACCAGACGGAATCTCGTCATAGCAGAATACGCTCTCAATGGTCGCCACCTTCATACGGTCATACTTGCTGCTGCCAAAGGGGTACAGATAGGCATCGTAGGAACCATTGAACGACGCAATTCGCTTCCCCATTTCATTGCTGTCCTTGATGACAGGGGAGCCGATCGTTTTCAGAACATTCTTAGTTTCAGACTGATCGGCTGCAGTACCATCGGCAAAGTCGACATCCAGCATATCAGCCTTTGGCAGCGTCACAGGTGCGTTGGGATCAATGACCTTTACAGTGAAAGATTTCTCTGCTTTGTTGCCCACTGCATCAACTGCCGTATAGGTGATTTTATAGGTACCTGCTTCCGTAGGAGTATATTCATATCCGGCCAGCAGGGCCTTGACCTGTTCCTCATTCAGTTCTGCACTGCTGCTTGGCATATCCACTCGAACAGTCACGGTATATGCGCTGTCGTCCTGTATGCTCATGGCAGGGACAGAGTATACTTCACCAATTTTTCCAGATGCCGCAGGGGTAGATGCAAAAGTCATAACCGGTGCCGTAACATCGCCCTTTGGCAGTTCGCTCTTTGCCAGCGCAGCAATCTGCTCCTCAGACAACGCAGCACTATAAATACGAGCGGTAGCGATCTTCACATCAGAAGGGAATTGCAGTTCATTGTCTGCACCACTATCTCCGCCAATGAACACCTCGTCTGCATTGCTGCCGGGCAGTCCAATTTTACCGCTGGCCACGACCTCACTTTTTAGCGCGCCGTCCAGATACAGCTTGACCTTGCTGCCGTCAAACACGCCAACCAGATGGTGCCACGCCTCAGCAGGGGTCGCAGTGGTACTGGGTGTCTTATAGCTGCCATCCACATGACAGAAGAATTTCAAATTTCCGCTGTCAGTGCCAAGGCCAAAGCCGCCAGACTGCTGATTGGACAACAGATCATACTCGCCGGAATCAGACAGCACATTGTAGTTGTAAGTGACCTCAAAAGTCATGGTGTTGTCCAACTTGCTATACTGGCCGCTCATGGGGTAGCTGTATGCACTGCTGCCATCAAAGTTTGCAACTTTCTTCCCCAGGACCTTATCATATACATACGTAATGCTGCCATCGCCGCGCTTGACAGCGGCCAGCTTGTTTTCAGACAGGTCTGCCTCACTTCCAGTGGAAAAATCCACATTCAGGATATCGGCGCTTGGAATTTTGCTAGGATCTTCAGGCTCGGTAACGGTTCCTTCTTTCGCCGCCTTATAAGCCTCCTTCGCATCGTCCGCCGTCATCGTCCCGGTGTAAACTCTGGCCAAAGCGATTTTACAGTTGGCCTGATACTCCAGATCACCGTCACTGCTGGTGTCACCGCCCAGGAACAGATAGTGAGGAGGCTCAGTCATAGTGCCAGGAGCCGATACAGTATTCTTCAGTTCACCATTCAAATACAGCTTGACATTCTGACCATCATAGGTTGCAACCATGTGGTTCCAAGCATCCTTGGCAACCGTGGTCTCCGGCTTTTGATAGTTGCCACCAATGTGTGCCCAGAACTGCAGCGTGTTGGTTCCGGAGACCTGCTCAAAGCAGAAGCCAGAGGACTGAGTGTTGCCCATAGGATTGTTGTTCTTGGTGTCCAAGGGCATATAGTACAGTTCAACTGTGAAATTTTTTCCAATCTTTTCGTAGTCTTCCGCCTTCATGGCATAGCGCAGACCATCATCAGAGCCATCAAACACGGCAACGGTGCGGCCCAGAGTCTCATCCTGAATAAACTGCGGTTCACCGTAAACCTTTTTGGTGTGGTTTTCAGCATCAGCACCACTGTCATTGCGTGAAAAATCAACATCCAGGATGGCTTCAGCAGGATATGGAGCCACATAGGCCTGCCCGGTCGTGAAGGTTTCCTCTGAAACAATGGGTTCACTCTTCGCATCGAAGGAAGTCACAGCAGTGACAGATACGGAATAGGTGGTTTCAGGATTCAGATTGATGAGTTTGACAGACCACTCAGCTTTCTGCTCCTGCTCATAGTAGTCAGCAAAAACCTTCCGCACAATGGTATCCCCGCCAGCTTCCGGAGTCAGGGAAATAACATACTCATGGATCATATCCAGGTTGCCATCGCTTGCGGGCTGGGCTGCCGGGAATTTTACAACCGCAGAGTTCTTAGTCACGCTCTCAACGGTGACGGCAGCGTCTTTGTTGAAAGAAGGCGCATCACTCTTCTCCATGCGGTCATTGGTGTACGGCATATCATTGTTCGCCGCATTAAAAACCCAAGGCTCATAGATATACTCGCCGGTAGTGAGGTTCATGCGGTAGATCTTCACCGTACCATCCTCCAGCACATCGACGCGCAGAGCCTGGGATGAGATCTCTCTGTTCGCCGGATAGGTGGAAGACTTGCCCGAGTCAGGGTCTACTTTGCCACTCTCATTCTCAAAATAGGCACCAATGGTACTGTCCTGAATCGCGGTATAGCCATCATCCTGATAGATGGAACGGGCGTCCTCCAAAGTGGCATGGGAGTGACCAGAAAAATGGATCACCTGGGGGTACTGTTCCATCAAGGCGACCATATCCTTTTCAGTTCCTTTGCCATAATTGCCGTACCATTCCTCAGTCACATAGGCGGTACTTTTGATTCCGTGGTGACCGATGACAATGACAGGTGCTTTCTCATTGGCTGCATCAGATTTCTCCAAGGCAGTCTTCATCATCTCGTAGTTGTCAGTATAATCGCCACCGTAGTTTTTTGCGCTCAGTTTGATGACCGTAGCCACCAGATCCCCACCAATTTCTTCCTCTTCCGGGATCAAGCCATCGGCATTGTAGTAAAGGACTTCATTGGCTTCCTGACCAGTTTTCTCCTCAAATCGGGCCATAGTTCCAGAGCCGTATTCATGGTTGCCCATGGCCAAGACAACTTTATCATTCAACGCACTATCGTTGATGATGTCCATCAGCGCAGCATATTCGCCTTCGCTTCCGGTGTTTGTAATGTCTCCAGCCAGCAAAACACCATCGGTCGCCGGATCTAACTCATGAAAAACATTCAGGGCATTTTCCAGCTTCTTAGCTGCGTTGGCATCTCGTCCAATGTGAGTATCGCTGCCAACAAAAAATCGTGCTGCAACGTCTTCTGTCGCAGCATCCCAACTACCGTCCGTTGGTGCGTCCCAGGCAAAGGCCGCCGTAGGTAATGTTCCTAGTAGCATCACGCCGGCCATCAGCCCGGATAGCTTTCGCTTCCATTTCCTTTGTTGCATATTCACGCTCTCCTTACTGCAAGTTTGTGTTTCTTCCATTAAGATACGCAACCATGATTTTAAAGCTTTTTTAAGATTACCGCTATCATCTTAACGTTATGTTCCTGTAAAATTTGTGTCCATTTTCCTTTTTGTGGTTTTATCGGACTCTCCTGCTCAAAGGGTCCGATATAAAATGTCCCACCGCATTTTTTACACAATACAGATAGCAGAATTTACATAGACATGCTATCTTAAAATAAGGGTACAGAAGTAGCACGAAAAACCATTGCAATTGTTTTGCATTGACGTATCGGGAACCATTGGGTCATCAAGCTGATCTCAAATAGCGGGCTTCCCATCGGCTGCTGGCTGCTCACAACTCCGGATCGCACTGAATACCAAAACTCAAAATTTTCCCATGAACTAGAAATGTACTGCAGCTGATGGAGCAGACACACTACCTCTATCTCAAACTCAGAAACTAACATGCGGCCTTTAACGGTGAGATACATCCTTTGGATCAAGTCGATTCCGACTGTCCATAGGCTGTCAAAATACTGGATCGAATTAGATTTTCAAATTCTATGATCCAGTAAAATCTTATATCCGTATGATTCCTATTCCTAAGTGATCTTTAGGACACCATTTCAAAACATATCAGTGGAAGGATTGATTTTCTATTGAAACAACTATTGGCGAAAAAGGGCTTTATCTGTGATATGGATGGAGTGATTTATCACGGCAACCGTCTGCTCCCTGGCGTGAAGGATTTCTTGGACTGGCTGCAAAAAGAAGAAAAGCAATTTCTTTTTCTGACGAATTCCAGTCAAAATACGCCCAAGGAGCTTCAACAGAAGCTGGGACGCATGGGACTGTCTGTGGATGAATCCCACTTTTACACCAGCGCCCTCGCCACTGCACATTTTCTGAGCAGCCAAGCTCCCGGCTGCAGTGCCTATGTCCTGGGAGAACATGGCCTCCAAAACGCTCTATATGAGGTCGGTATCACCTATAACGACGTCAATCCCGATTATGTTGTAGTCGGTGAATCCAGCGGTTACAATCTTGATATGGTAACCAGAGCGATCCGCCTTGTGAATGCCGGGGCCAAACTAATTGGCACCAACTACGATCTGACCGGACCAACGGAGACAGGCATTGCTCCGGCCTGCCGTGCACTGCTGGCCCCCATCGAGCTGGCAACCGGAAAAAAAGCATATTATGTGGGAAAACCAAATCCGTTGATGATGCGGACCGGTCTGAAACTGCTTGGGGTCCATTCAGAAGAAGCAGCCATGATCGGAGACCGTATGGATACTGATATCGTGGCTGGAATCGAAACCGGATTGGATACAGTTCTTGTACTCTCTGGCGTTACAACGTGTGAGGAATGCTTGAAGTTTCCATACAGGCCACGGCTGATTCTCAGCGGGGTCGGCGATATCCCTGCGGCTGAAAACGTATGATAATTCTCTGCTTCTGGTGCCGCTGGTATTTTGCTCCGCAAGTCAAGTAACATAAAAAGATAGACTGGACGCCCTTATTTCTGGCTGTCCAGTCTATCTTTTCACTTTTTATTCTTCCGAATCGACCCGCATCTTAATATCTGTCACGTCTCTTCTTCACACTCAGAAATCTGCTCCTCCTGCCCCGCATTCAGCCTTCTGCCTACATCCCGCCGAATCAGAGCATACAGCACCGAGGCCACAGGCACACTGAGCAGCACACCCAGCAGGCCAAACAGTCCGCCTCCCACTGTTACCGCTGTCAAAACCCAAATTCCGGGCAGACCAATGGATGTGCCCACTACCCGGGGATAGATCACATTTCCCTCAATCTGCTGGAGGATAGATAGGAAAATCAAAAATACCAGGGCACGCACCGGGGAGACCATCACCAGCAGAAAGGCAGAGAGAATAGCTCCGATATAGGCCCCTGCCACTGGAATCAGAGCGGACACCCCCACAATCACACCAATGAGTGGTGCGTAATCCGCCTGAATAAAAAATGTTCCCATCGCACACAGCCCGCCTAGGATACATGCCTCAATCAGCTGTCCGGAAACAAAATTGGTGAAGATAGTGGCCGTCAAACGGATCACATCACTCACTATGCCGGCATACCGGGCCGGTAAATAAGCCCGCAGCAATCTCCTGCCCTGGCCCAGTAAAATTTCCTTTCCCGCCAGCATATAAATGGAAAACACCACTGCCAGCACGAGAGTCACAAACATAGAAATGATACTGGTCGTCACTGTCATCACATGGGTAGCCGCGTTAGAGATGCTGGTCAGTAATCCCTCCAGTACCTCTCTTAAATAACTGTTCAGGCTGGTCAGGTCCAGAGCCTCCCAGTCCAGATAAGCCGCCGCCTGGTTCAGCAGCAGCTGGAGATTTGCGATATAGCCGTTCAAGCTGCCTACGAAAGTTCGGAGGCTGCGCCCCACTTGAGGCAGGATGAAGGAGAACAAGGCCACGATGGCTGCGATCAGCATCAGATAGGATGTGAACACCGCCAAAGGTCGGCCCAGCTTCTTCCACCGGGGGCCCAGGTTCCGCTCATAGTTCCGGCAGAAAAATGCGCAGGGACGATTGAGCACAAATGCGATCGCAAAGCCCATGAACAATGGCTTGCAGCTGGAAAGAACCTGTCCAAAAAGCGCCAAGATCCAATCAAACTTCACCAAAGCCAGCACCAGAAGTACTGTATATGTGATGATCATTAAAATACTCTGCATCCATTTCTTCGGCATACGTGTCTCCATTCCCCATTGAATCCTACCTGTTGTGTTCTGTATCACTATACCATGCCCTCCTGCGCCCGTCAACATACCGGCTGGCCGCAGCAAACCCGATGAGAAGAAAAAATCCCCGGCTGTGTGTATGCGCACAGCCGGGGTTCCGGAGGGCGATGCCTTTCCCACCGGAGCATGGTGGCCAGAGAGATATGGAAAAGCCAAAGTGTGGGAAGAAAGCAGGGAGGTGTGAGGAGGGGGGCTTTTGGTCTCTCATCTCTAACCACCCATAGATTAGCATACGCTAACCAATATGTCAAGCAGTTTTTTAAATTTTCTAGCAGGCGGAGTCAACAATTCTTAAAGATCTATGAAGATTCCGCCCAGACCCTTGCGTCCTCTCCTCCCTTTGTGCTACGCTCAGGATATCAAATTCTGCCCAGCGGCATCGTCCGCGGGCTCTTTTTTGGAGGGATGTCCATGCAAGCTGTTCATCTGTCTGGGGGAGCCCTCACCCTTGGACTAGCGGTTTCCCTGCTCTGTTCCGGCTGTGTTTCCATGCCTCCCGCCAGCCAAAACGTCTCCACCTCGCAAATCTCTGTCGCCTCTGCCTCTCTCTCCCAAGTATCCTCCCTGCGTGGTGCACTGGACCGCCTGGAGCCAGATCATCTCATCCTGGCCTCAGGCGGAAAGTATTACCAGTTCTCACTCAACGGTGTAGATGTCTCCGGACTGATCCCCGGAGACCCAGTCACCATCACCTATACCGGGGTTTTGGACCCAGAGAAGGGCACAATTTCCACAGTTCTGCTCTCTATCGTTAAGGATACTCTCTAAATCCGCTCCGGTGGCCTATTGCCTCTGGAGCGGCCGGATCTCGGCTGGAAACCCTCAAAGATCACCAGAAAATTTTCCTGTTCCAGCTGCTCCAGTTCCTTCTGATCGGTCACTGTCCAACAGAACACCGGCAATCGGTGCATCTTTTTGCACAGCCATACCGCAGGCAGCATCCGGTGTTCCCAGTGGAAAGAGATGAAGTCAGGCCGGGTCAGCACATTTGTCAGCAGCCCCGCCATCGCAAGGGCCTGCCACCAGGACAGATCTCCCCGGAGCCGCCAGAAATCCTGGGAGAGCTGGCCCCGGCATACATCCGGACGGTGGAGGCGCAGCCAGCGGACTACGCCAGGATGGAAGGATTCGATGCAATAATTCACCCGGAAACGATCCAGGGTCTCCACTGCTGTCTCCACCAACTCGCTGACATTGTAGTAGTCCGCCTTTAGTTCTACCAGAAGCGGAGGCCCCCCTTGGAACATGGGCAGTACTTCCTCCAGCAGTGGGATGCTCTCTCCGGTTCCCTCCAATCGGAATTTCTTAAGTTCCGCAGCTGACAGGCTGGAAACCTCCGCATCCACCCCAGTTGTACGCTTCAGGTTCTTATCATGGATCACCGCCAGCCGCCCGTCTCCGGTAAGATGGACATCTAATTCCACCCCATAACCGTGCTCTATGGCCCGTTGGAAGGCTGGCAGGGAATTTTCCGGCACCCCGGCCTCCTGATCATGGAGGCCCCGGTGGGCATACCGAAACCGGCGGAACACCGCCCACTTTGGGTGGTTTTTCCGTCCTCCTGTAGCGATCACCCACAGGCCCCCGCCCAGAAACACCAGCATCAATATCAGTACCAGCCAGAACATAGGGTTCACTTCCCAATTCGATCTGATCTTATCTCTTATCTTACCACCCGGTTCCCACGCTGTAAAGAGCACGCCGGAAACAATGATGATATAAAACGCGGCGGCCCAGACAGGGCCGCCGCATTCTGTTATTCCTCGCCGCCCATCAGCAGATACATAACAGCCTTTTGGGCATGAAGACGGTTCTCCGCCTCGTCAAAGATCTCCTCTGCGTGCTCCTCGAACACATCTGCGGTGATTTCCTCTCCACGGTGAGCAGGGAGGCAATGCTGCACCATGCATCCTGGGTTGGTGCCTGCCATCAGCTCCCGGTTAATCTGGTAACCGGCAAACGCCTTCTCACGGACCTTCTTTTCTTCCTCCTGACCCATGGAAGCCCATACGTCAGTGAACACTACATCAGCCCCCACAGCGGCCTGCTTGGGATCCCGGCAGAGGGTAAAGCGGAAGCTGGGGTCGCTTTTGGCAAAGGCCAGCACATCAGGGTGGGGATCATAGCCCTCTGGACAGGCCACAGCCACCTCCATCCCCACCTTCAGTCCACCCACGATGAGGGAGTTGGCCATGTTGTTGCCGTCGCCGATGTAGCACATCTTCAGGCCCTCCAGCACCGCCTTGTGCTCCCGGACCGTCATCAGGTCGGCCAGCACTTGGCAAGGATGGCAGAAATCCGTCAAACCGTTGATCACCGGAATGTTGGCGTGGGCCGCCAGGGTTTCCACCTCCTCCTGGGCAAAGGTCCGGATCATAATGCCGTCACAGTACCGCAGCAGCACCCGGGCAGTATCCTCCACTGGCTCACCACGGCCAATCTGGCTCTCCTTGCTGGAGAGAAACAGTGCGTGGCCGCCCAGCTGGTACATTCCGGTCTCAAAGGAAACGCGGGTCCGGGTGGAGTTTTTCTCAAAGATCATGGCCAAAGTCTTACCCTTCAATTTATCGTGGGCAATGCCATGCTTTTGACTGAATTTCAGCTGGTCTGCAGTATTCAGGATTTTTAAAATATCCTCTTTGGACAGGTCAAGCAGCTTCAGCAGGTCTTTTTTCATCTGAGATCACCTTTTTCTCTCAATTCCCTTCAGTGGGTCAGCATCGTGCCGATGCCCTCATCGGACAGCAGCTCCAACAGGATGGCATGGGGAACGCTCCCATCCAGCAGAGTGGCAGAGCGTACGCCAGAGCGCACCGCCTCCACGCTGCAATTCGCCTTCAGGGCCATCTCCGGAGGAATGACACCGCTGCGGATCATAGCAGGAACTTGGGACAATTCCAGTTCCGGAATGGGGGTATCGGGTTCCGCTGGATCCCACAGGAGTTTGTCTGTCTCCACCAAATGGATCAGCTTCTCTGCCTTCAGGGCCACTGCCAGCCGGGCTGCGGTAAGGTTTGCGCTGACACTGTACACCGCCTCACTGCCATCCGCTCCCTGAGCCACAGCGGCCACAACAGGGGTATAGTCCTGCGCCAGGAAGGTCTCCAGAATGGTCCCGTCCACCCGAACCAGCTCGCCGGTACAGCCAGAGAGCATCCGGGCAGTCATTAGGCCGCCGTCAATCCCGCATAAGCCAATGGACTTGGAACCAAGTTTATTCAGGGTAGCAACCAAGCTCTTGTTTACCTTTCCGCACAGTACCTCCTGGAGAATCTCCATGGCCTCAGGTCCGATTTGGTAAACGCCTTCCTTCTGGACCAGTTCCCGACCAGACTGGGCCAGGGCTTGTTTCACCTCGGGTCCTATTCCATGCACCAGAACCACCTTAATGCCCACCAGACGGAGCATCGTAATATCTGTGGCTACCGCATCTCGCAGCTCTGCATCCATAGCTACACCGCCGCAGTTGACCACTACGATCTTTCCGTTATAGCGCTGGATATAGGGCAGCGCCTCTGTTAAAATCTTTGCACGATCCAGATGGGTATTGGACATTGTGTATTCTCCTCCTGCTCAGGGTCTTTCCGGTCCACTCAGATCCAGTCCCTCTGTCTCCGGAAAGCCCAGCATTAAATTCAGATTCTGTACCGCCGCAGCGGCCACGCCCTTGCCCAGGTTGTCAAACCGGGCTGTAATCAGGGTCTGCTCTTCATGTCCACATACAGTGATCTCCAGCCGGTTTGTACCAGCAAAGGCATTGGAGGTCAGCCGGGGACTGTTTTTTCCAAAGGGGGCCACAGTCACCAGAGACTGTCCCTCATAGTAGGACGCCATCATCTCACATACATCCTCCGCCGTAGGCTGCCCCCGGAGCAAATGGTTCTGAAGGGGGATCGAGGTAGACATCCCACTGTACATATCGCTTAAAATAGGTGTAAACACCGGTGGGTAGTCCAGACCAGCGATGTGCTGCATCTCGTTCAAATGATTGTGGTCCAGCCCCAGGGCGTACAGGCTGGGAGCCGCCAGCGCCGGATCTCGGTCCGGCATCTGAAACTCGGCAATCATTTCTTTTCCCCCGCCAGAGTAGCCTGTAATGGAAAAGCAGCTCGCTGGATAGTCCGTTGGCAACACGCCCATTTTCACCAGAGGAGCCGCAATGGAGAGAAATCCGGACGCATGGCACCCCGGATTAGCCACCCGTTTGGAGAATCGGATACGCTGGCGCTGGCCCGGGAGCAGTTCCGGAAAGCCATACACCCACCCCTCTGTAGTCCGATGGGCCGGAGAAGTGTCCAATAACCGGGTCTCAGGGTTCTCCACCAGGACTGGGGTCTCCCGTGCAGTATCACTGGGAAGGCAGAGCAGTGCCAGGTCCGCCATATTCAGCAGTTTTTTCCGCTCCCTCACATCCCGACGCTTCTCCGGGTCGATAAGCAGCAGCTCCAGATCATCCCGCTGCGACAACAGGCCATAAATTTTTGCCCCCACTACGCCACCTTTTCCATCAATAAAGATCTTTGGTTTTCCCGCCATCACAGATCCGTCCTTTGCTCCAATGTAAGAAGTCCGGGCCGCCCCGCCTTCTCCATTCCCATTGTACTGCGTTTTTCTGGGATCTACAATGGGCAGGCCGCAGCTCCCCACGCAGGGGCCTGCGCGGGGGCCCCATTTTGATGAAAATGCTCGGCGGAACTGAATTCCGCCTGCGCCAAGGTTTTGTTCCGCAAAACGCTTGTACGCGCCTGCCGGCGCGCCCCGCCGTTGGCGGGGGGAAAAGTCTCCGGCGGCTTACCCCTTCCGCTCTGCCACAAACGCTTCGATCTGTTCGATCTGCTCCATAACTGCAACCTTAGATGGCCCGCCGTAGACTTTTCTCCCGTTGACGCAATTCTTCAAGGACATGGCCTCATACACACCCTCGTCGAACAGCTCGGAGATGGCCCGGAAGTCCCGGAGTGTCAGGGTGTCCAGGGTCTCGTGGTTCTTGATGCACAGGTTGACCAGCCGGCCCACGATCATATAAGCTTCCCGGAAGGGCATCCCCTTTTTCACCAGATAGTCGGCACAATCAGTAGCATTGATAAAACCGCCCGCGGCCGCCCGCTCCATATTGTGCCGCCGGACGGACAGGGTGTTCACCATGGCGGCAAAGACAGGCAGACACACCTCCACAGTGTCGATGGCGTCAAACAGGGCCTCCTTGTCCTCCTGCATATCCTTGTTATAGGCCAGGGGCAGCCCCTTCATCATGGTCAGCAGGGTGATCAGGTCGCCGTACACCCGTCCGGTCTTGCCCCGGACCAGTTCGGCTACATCAGGATTCTTCTTCTGGGGCATGATGGAGGAGCCGGTGGAGTAGGCGTCATCCAAATCCACAAACTTAAACTCCCAGGAACACCAGAGGATGATTTCCTCAGAGAAGCGGGACAGGTGCATCATCAGGATAGACAGCGCAGAGAGCAGCTCAATGGCGTAGTCCCGGTCGGAAACCGAGTCCATGGAGTTGTCAGTGGGCTTCCGAAAGCCCAGGGCCTGGGCAGTCTGAAACCGGTCTACCGGGTAGGTGGTGGTGGCCAGGGCGCCAGCCCCCAGGGGACACTCATCCAGCCGCTCCAGACAGTCCTCCAGCCGGGTCACGTCCCGCTTGAACATATTGGCATAGGCCATCATATAGTGGCCGAACGTGGTAGGCTGGGCACGCTGAAGGTGGGTGTAGCCCGGCATCACTGTATCAGTGTGCTCCTTGGCTTTCTCCGCCAGCACCTGCTCCAATTCCAGAATCATAGTGATGATAACAGGGATTTCCTCTTTCACATACAGGCGGGTGTCCACTGCCACCTGGTCATTCCGGGACCGCGCGGTGTGCAGCCGCTTTCCTGCGTCCCCGATGCGCTGGGTGAGCAGGGTTTCGATATTCATGTGAATGTCCTCGTTCTCCACAGAGAACTCTACCTTGTCCGCCTCGATATCCACCAGGATCGCTTTCAGGCCCTCAATGATCTGCTCTACCTCGTGTTCCTCAATGATTCCCTGCTTACCCAGCATTTGAGCATGGGCAATGGATCCCGTGATGTCCTGCTTATACAGCCGGGCGTCGAATTGGATGGAAGAGTTAAAATCATTGACCAAAGTATCGGTCTCTTTTTGAAACCGGCCAGCCCATAATTTCATATCGCTTCTCTCCTTCACGGTTATGATAATTTCAGTCCACTGGATGATCCACTGTACGGAATCAGGAGCCAGGAGCTGAGGTGTCCCGTTCCTCATTCCCGGTTCCTAACTCCTAAGTCCTACCTTCTCAGAGTTTCCCCTGCTCTCTCAGCGCCTGTACCTTATCGGGAAGGCCCCACAGGTTGATGAAGCCCTGGGAGTCCTTCTGGTCGTAGTCGCTTTCCTCAAATGTGACCAGGTTCTCGGAGTAGAGTGTTTCGGGAGAGATGATGGCAGCGGTAATGATATTGCCCTTATAGAGCTTCAGCTTCACCGTACCGGTAACATGCTTCTGGGTATCCACAGCAAAGGCGGTAAGCGCCTCCCGCAGGGGGGTAAACCACTTGCCGTTGTAGATCAGGTCGGCAAAGTCCACCGCCAGCTTGGTCTTCATGTGCTTGGTATCCTTGTCAATGGTGATCTGCTCCAGCACCTCGTGGGCCCGGTAGAGGATGGTTCCGCCCGGAGTCTCGTACACGCCCCGGTCCTTCATGCCCACCAGCCGGTTCTCCACGATGTCCAGCAGGCCAATGCCGTTCTCGCCGCCCAGCTTGTTCAGCTTACGGATGATGTCGCTGGCCTTCATCTTCTCTCCATCGATTGCCATAGGCCAGCCCTTCTCAAAATCCAGTGAGACGTATGTGGGGGCATCGGGGGCCATGGCGGGAGACACACCCATCTCCAAGAAGCCAGGCTTGTCGTATAGGGGCTCGTTGGCTGGGTCCTCCAGATCCAGACCCTCGTGAGACAGATGCCACAGGTTCTTATCCTTGGAGTAATTGGTCTCCCGGCTGATCTTCAGGGGAACATTGTGGGCCTCGGCGTAATCGATCTCCTCGTCCCGGCCCTTGATGTCCCACTCCCGCCAGGGAGCGATGATCTTCATCTCGGGGGCAAAGCGCTTGATGGCCAGCTCGAACCGCACCTGGTCGTTTCCCTTTCCGGTACAGCCGTGGCAGATAGCGTCGGCCCCCTCCTTCTTGGCGATCTCCACCAACCGCTTCCCGATGATGGGCCGGGCGAAGGCGGTACCCAGCAGATAATCCTCGTACTTGGCCCCCATCATCATAGAGGGGATGATGACCTCATCCACCATCTCATCAGTCAGGTCCTCGATATAAAGCTTGGAGGCCCCGGTCTTGATGGCCTTCTCCTCCAGGCCGTCCAGTTCGTCTCCCTGTCCCACATCGGCAGAGACCGCGATGATCTCCGGATCATTGTAATTCTCCTTCAGCCAGGGGATGATAATGGATGTATCCAGGCCGCCGGAATATGCCAGTACGACTTTCTTGATCTCAGACATTTCTTATCCCTCCAAATTTTTGACGGAGCATCCGGTTCCGGATCCGTCGTGGTTCATTGGTGACAGTCTATCACTCTTCCAACTGGTTTTCAAGTGCTGTTTTGCATAATTATACCCTTGCACTCCGCATTATTCCAGGAACTTTGAATAAATATGAATAAATTATTGAATATTTAAACCGCATATTCATTGTGCATCCCACGGAGTATTTCCACCCAAAGTTGTGCCGGCCTTTTGGTCCGTTCCAAAGAATCAAGAATAAAAGGAAGCCCTCACCGCTTTGCGGTGAGGGCTTCCTTTTATTCTTTGTACTGGAAAAACCGTTTGAACAGGCTCTACAAGGAGCCCATTATTTCGCATACTCAATGGCCTTGGTCTCCCGCAGAAGGTTGACCTTGATCTGGCCGGGGTATTCCAGCTCGTCCTCGATCTTCTTGGCAATGTCCCGGGCCAGAAGAACCATCTGATCCTCGCTGACCACCTCGGGCTTGACCATGATGCGGACCTCGCGGCCAGCCTGGATAGCGAAGGACTTCTCCACACCAGGGAAGGAGGAGGTGATCTCCTCCAGCTTCTCCAGTCGCTTGATATAATTCTCCAGATTCTCCCGCCGGGCACCGGGTCGGGCAGCAGAGATGGCATCAGCCGCCTGAACCAGGCAGGCCACCACAGTCTGGGGCTCCACGTCGTTGTGGTGGGCGTGGATCGCATGGATGACTGCCTCGCTCTCGTGGTACTTCCGGGCCAGCTCCACACCGATGGTAACATGGGATCCCTCCACCTCGTGGTCGATGGACTTGCCCAGGTCGTGAAGCAGGCCAGCACGCTTGGCCTCGGTCACGTTGGCGCCGATCTCGGCGGCCAGCAGGCCGGCGATATGGGACACCTCGATGGAGTGGTTGAGCACGTTCTGGCCATAGCTGGTGCGGTAACGCATCCGGCCCAGGAGCTTAACCAGCTCCGGGTGCAGACCGTGGACATTGGTCTCAAAGATAGCACGTTCGCCTTCAGCCTTGATGGTAGCATCTACCTCACGCTTAGCCTTCTCCACCATCTCCTCGATACGGGCAGGGTGGATGCGGCCGTCCAGGATCAGCTTCTCCAGCGCCAGCCGGGCGATCTCCCGGCGGACAGGGTCAAAGCAGGATACTGTGATAGCCTCCGGCGTGTCGTCGATGATCAGGTCCACCCCGGTCAGGGTCTCCAGGGTGCGGATATTGCGGCCTTCGCGGCCGATGATACGGCCCTTCATCTCATCGTTGGGCAGGGGCACCACGGACACCGTGGCCTCCGCCACATGGTCAGCAGCACAGCGCTGAATGGCCAGGGAGATGATCTCACGGGCCTTGGAGTCAGCCTCGTCCTTGAAGCGGGCCTCGATTTCCTTGATCTTCATCGCAGACTCGTGGGTCACGTCGGCCTCCAGCTGGCTGAGGAGATAAGCTTTCGCCTCCTCTGCGGTAAAGCCGGAGATCTTCTCCAGCACATCTACCTGCTCCTGCTTGAGCCGTTCAGCCTCTGCCTGGGTGGCCTCCAGCCGGGCCAGGCGGTTGGACAGATGCTCCTCTTTCCGCTCCATGTTCTCTGTCTTGCGGTCCAAGTTCTCTTCCTTCTGCTGAAGCCGGCGTTCCTGTTTCTGAAGGTCGCTCCGGCGCTCCTTTTCCTCCCGCTCATACTCATTGCGGGCCTTGAGGATCTCCTCCTTCGACTCCAGAAGGGCCTCTCGCTTCTTATTTTCTGCGCTCTTGTACGCGTCGTTGACGATCTGCTTCGCCTGGTTCTTTGCGGAGTTCAGATCCTCATCAGCCTGCTTCCGCTCCCGCAGAACGCCGAACACATAGACCAGTGCCGCACCCAGAACCAGGCCCAGAACCGCCCCGATAACATAGGGTAACATTTGGCTTTTGACACCTCCAAATCAAAATCAATGGTTGGGGTGCTCCTCTCCCCTTCGCGGCACAGCCACGAAAATATGGTGTTCCACCGGCAGCGGAGCTATCCTGCCGGGTCAGACAGCATAAAAGGAGCCGCAAGGCACAGCCCGTGTCGCGGTCTGTCTCCTTGCGACAACTGAAAAACATCCCCCAAGTTTTTCACTTTTGTCCTGCATATCATTTTAAATGGAACCGGGTGTCATGTCAAGTTCTATTCCACATTCCACCTGCTCCTTTCCAAAATTTTAGCACCTATTCTCCCAAGTATTTTCTCTTTTGACGCAGCAGCGCCCCGAGGCAGTGCGCTTTCCACCGCCTCAGGGCGCTGTATTCAATCAGAATATACCGCACTATCCTCCTGTGCAGCCCGCAAGTGCATCAAGCTCCCGGTGCGGGGCGGGAGGATCAGCGTGTGCTCCTGGGAGACAATTTGAGAGCGGACCGCCCCCAGAAGAAGTTCGATGCGTTCTCCATCCTCCAGCCGCAAGGCAAGCACCTGATCTCCTGCATTAAAAGCAGCCAAGATCGTCTCCTCTCCCCAGGTACGGGTAAAGGCCAGCAGCGGCCCATCGCTCATCCGGTAGCGGATATCACCCCGGCGCAGCGCATCGGACTCTTGCCGCAGGTGACCCAGGCGGGTAAACCAGCCCAGCAATTCTGAGTCCTCATGCCCCCAGGGAAACGTACGTCGGTTAAACGGATCCTCAAACCCCTCCATCCCCACCTCATCCCCATAGTACACCGTAGGAGATCCCGGGAAGGCAAACAACAGGGCAGCCCCCAGCTTCAGCAATTCTTTGCCTCGGCGGCGCTGATCTGGATCCATACGGAAGTTAGCACGCCACTCCCGGGAACGATCCCGGCACTCGCTCCCCACGCCCAGCAAAGTAAGGATTCGTGGGGTGTCGTGGGTACCCAGGGAGTTCATCGCAGAGTAAAAAGCGAATTTCGGATAGTTCTCACGGAGTGTCTCCATCGTCTCCACAAAGTCCCGGGCGTTCCCGCCCCGGATGTAATCCAGGGCCGCGCTGCGGAAGGGGTAGTTCATCAAGCCATCACAGTGTCCCCCCAGGATATGGCGTCGGCGCACGCCATAGGCGATCTTGGTGGAGCCGTCCTCCCACACCTCTCCGATGACCACCGCATCCGGCTTCTCCGCCCGGGCAGCGGCGTGGACCCCCTGGACAAAGTCATCCGGCAGTTCATCCGCCACATCCAGCCGCCAGCCGTCAGCCCCCGCCCGCAGCCACCGGCGGACTACCGAGTTCTCTCCGCCAAAGATAAACTCCCGATAGGATGGGTCGTGCTCGTTCACTGCGGGCAGGGAGTAGATCCCCCACCAACTCTCATATCTATCTGGCCACTGCTGGAAATTGTACCAGGAGGACCAGGGTGAGTCCTGACTCTGGTGAGCCCCCGGCTCCGGGTAAAATCCGTCTCCATTGAAGTAACGGCTGACAAAGCCGGTATGGTTGAATACCCCATCCAGCATCACCCGCATTCCCAGGCTGTGGGCCTTCTCGCAGAGAGTGGAAAAGTCCTCCTCACAGCCCAGCATAGGATCGATTCTGCTGTAATCGGCTGTGCCATAGCGGTGATTCTCTGCCGCCTCAAAAACAGGACAGAAATAGAGGGTCGTCACCCCTAAACTGCGGAGATAATCCAGCTTTTCCATTACACCCCGCAGGTCTCCGCCGAAAAAGTCCCGGTTTCGTATCTCACCATTCTGGTCCGGACGGTACTCAGGCTCCTCCTGCCAGGCAGCGTGTACCCACCGCCCCCCTACCATCCCGGCAGGGTCTGGGATCCTGGTGCGGCGGAAACGATCTGGGAAGATCTGATAGGTCATTCCCTCGCCAAGCCAAGCAGGGACCTCCTCCCCGCCATCATACACTGTCAGCTGATAGGGACCCAGCTGCCGGCTCTTTTTCCCATCCAATCGCTCCAAGGTAAAGGTGTACCATACCAGTCCCACATATCCCTCAGTGTCCAGCACGCATGAAAACTGATCCCGATCCCCATCCAGCCCGGACCATGGCATAGGAATGGTGAGGATCTCGTCCTTCCGAGCCTCAAACCGTGCCGTGAGCAACGCACGGGAATAACCCTCCTGCCGCAGCGGCCGGAGGGTGAGTTTAACCGGGGTCCCCGATGCCGCCGCCCCATAGGGTGACTTGCACCGGAGATCTCGTGAGTTATAGATTGGTTCTGTCATGTTGGCACCTTTTCTCTCAATCAGGAGCGAGGGAGCGCAATGTACCCTGCCCGGCAGAGCCGGACCTCAAGACTCTCACTCTTAATTTGTAAATTCTAATTCCTCATGTGTAGTGGTAAGAACCGCCGCCGATAAACTCCCGGAGCAGAGAGCTCTTATCCACCAGTTCCGGATCGATGGGCTGGAAAAACTGAAACGCATCGATCAACTCCAATAATTCCTCCCGACGGACATTCTCCTCCGGGACTGCCTCCAGTAAAGGGAGGGCATAGTGCTTCATCACTGAAACCTCATAAGGAAGGGAAGAGTCAAAGATAATATCCGCCTTGTTCTTGAAGGGCGAAATATACAGCTTCTCCCCCCGGCGCACGTTGGCCCACATATCCAGAGTATCTTCTACTCCGGTGCCGCGGAAATTATAATCCCGCACCGCCCGGCGGGTCAGGCGCATCCATGTTCCTTTAAAGCGGAGCACGGAGCCCTCATTGATGTTGGAACGGGCAGAGATATACAGCTTAGTAGCCTCCGGGTGGCGGCCAGCAATACTGTCATTGAGGGCGTGGATCCCTTCAAACACCACGATCTCGTTTTTGCCAAGACGAAGCGGAGTACCCTTGCTGTCGTTGCGCATCTGGCGAATAAACTCATACTTGGGGATCAGAATCTCCTCTCCCTGGGTCAGAGCAGTGAAGTGACGGTCCAGCAGTTCCATATCCAGACAGAGCGGGGACTCAAAATCCAGTGCTCCTTCTGGGGTACGGGGCGCAGTCTTTGGATTGGTGGTTTTAAAGTAGTTGTCCATGGCCACTGCGTGGGTGTTCACCCCCCGCCGCTGGAGTTCTTCCGCGATTTTCATTGCAGTGGTGGTTTTGCCGGATCCAGATGGGCCGGACAGCAGAACAATGGGGCTGGCCTCTAGGTTAGACAGAATCTTATCCGCAGCCAGTGAGACGCGCTGGGCATAGTTCTCATCGCACTCCGCTAAAAATTCAGTGACATCATTCTGGATCCGGCGGTTGATCTCCTGTAATTGATATGCCATGGACGTTCTCCTTTCACATCAGGGCAGCAGTTAGGGAAGTTCAGAACCGTAAAACCGGATCAGCTCCTCCTTCTGGGCCAGCACCTTCTCCAGCGAGGTCAGATAGTCGTGGGGATACTTGGGGTTGGGCAGGCGAACGATTCTTCCAGCGGCGTAGTCCACCAACTTTGTAACTCCGCCTCCTCCTACCGACACCACTGTCTGGAGTTCCTCCATCATAATGATGTTGTACAGATTCTCTGTCCCAGGTTTGGCCCAACCCACGTTCTCCAATGCACCGGACATATATTTCTGCCTGTATAAATAATACGGTCGATAACCACGCCGTATCAATATCTCTCGTGAGAAGTCTAGCATTTCTGCCACTTCCGCTCCGCTGGGCAGGCTACCGCCCCGCTCCATAAGAGTGGAGCCCTTTTTCAGCGCAAGGGTGTGGATGGTAATGTTCTCTGGTTCCATCTCCAGCACACCCTCCAAGGAGCGGCGGAAGCCCTCACAAGAGTCCTGTGGCAGACCAGCGATCAGATCCATGTTAATACAGTCAAAGCCCACCGATCTGGCCAGATCATTAGCCGCCCGGATGTCACCAGCTCCGTGCCTGCGTCCGATGGCCCGGAGCACATGATCCTCCAGAGTCTGAGGGTTGATGGAGATGCGGCCCACTCCGTGTCGTTTCAGCACCTCCAGCTTGGCCCGGTCAATGGTGTCCGGCCGGCCGGCCTCCACAGTATACTCAGTGCAGCCCTTCAGAGGCAGAACTTCCCGGCACCGGGTAAGCAGACGATCCAGCTGTCCGGCAGACAGGGTGGTCGGTGTACCGCCCCCCATATAGAACGTCTGAAGACCCTTTCCTGTCCGCTCCAGAACCTGGCCCAGGACATCGATTTCCTTCAAAAGCGCATCCAGATAGGGCTCTACCAGCTTCAGCGTCCGCCCCACATCAGCGGACACAAAGGAGCAGTAGGCACACCGGGTAGGGCAGAAAGGGATGCCAATGTAAAGAGAGACCTCATCATCCTTCAGGGCGCGCTGGGCATCTAAGCTCGCCTGGGCACAGTCAACCGCCAGCTTCGCCCTCTCCGGCGAAACATAACAGTCCCGCTCCAGACTGGCTCTGGCCTGCTCCGGAGTCGCTCCAGCTGCCATCTCACGCGTGGGCAGCTTCACTGGACGCACACCGGTGAGCATCCCCCATGGAGGCGCAGTACCAGTGACCGCACGGGCAGCCAGGAAAAAACACCGGCCGATGGCCCGGCGGCGCAGGCCCTCCCGCTGAAATTCATCCCCCGTCAGCGGGGCATCCAGCCGGTGAGAAGCTGCCGTCCCCCGCCAGGACAGCTCCACCTCTGCGGTGCAGCTGTCTGCTTCCTCCCAAAGAGAGACCCGGGCCCAGGTGTCATCCTCCAAACCAATGGGCTCATAGACGGGCCGCTCACCAGGAAACAGGTTCAGCATCCCCTGTTCCACAACATATCGCTCGTCGTGCCCTTTTAGCACTAATTTCATCGCTGTTCCTTCCTCAACTCTGCTGTCCCATAGCCTCCCGCAGGAAGGGATTATAGTTCCGCTCCCGCTCCAGGGTGGAGGTCCGGTCGTGCCCAGGGCATACGTGGTACTCTCCCTCCAGTTCACCCAGACGCTTTAAAGAAGCCATGATCTCTTCATAGCTGCCCCCCCGCAGATCGGTGCGGCCGCAAGAGCCGCAGAACAAAGTATCTCCGGTAAACAGCACATCTCCCGCCTTCAATGTAACGGAACCCTTTGAGTGTCCAGGGGTATGGAGGACCTGAACATCTATGGAGCCCACCAGGATGTGATCCCCTTCGTCATAGAAGTGCAGATCGCTCACCTGGCCCGCCAGAGGAAACAGGGTATTTCCCGCCCCGTTGGCATCTCCTTGGTGGATATAGATGGCTGCCTGGGGTAGCACCTTCTTCAGTTCCGGGACGGCAGTGGTGTGGTCATAGTGGCCGTGGGTGAGCAGGATGTGAGTCACCTCTGCCCCATCCTCCTTCAGCACAGCCAGGATCCGCTCCGCATCGTCCCCGGGGTCAATGACAGCCGCCTTACCGGTGGTGTCATCCTCCAGAATATAGCAGTTGGTACCGATTGGCCCCACCTGCATAACCTTTACTTTCATAAAAACCTCCATATGAAAATCAGAAATTAAATTAGGAGTGAGAAATTAGGAATTATGGCGTTCCGCTTCCGGAGAACCGCTTAAAATTGGCTTCGCCCATATTCCATAGCCGCTGGCGGCCCTACAATTCCTGACTCCTAATTTCGAATTCATAATTCAAATAAGATGGTGACCGGACCGTCGTTGACCGACGCCACTTGCATATCCGCCCCGAATTCCCCATGCTCCACCCGGAAGCCCCGCTGGCGGCACTGATCCATGAATCGCTCATAGAGGGGGATGGCTACATCAGGCTTAGCCGCTCCAGTAAATCCGGGGCGGCGGCTCTTGGTATCGGCGTAAAGGGTGAACTGGCTCACCACCAGAAGGTCGCCCCCTACTTGCTCCAAATTCAGATTCATCTTGCCGTTTTCATCCTCAAAAACCCGCAAATTGCAAATTTTTTCAGCAAGTTTATCACACACAGCTTCTGTATCCTGTGGGCCAACTCCCAGCAGAACCAGATAGCCCTTTTCAATGGCGCCCCGCACTGCCCCGTCAATGGTGACGGAGGCGGAGGACACCCGGGTAACAACTGCTCGCATAATATCAACCTCTCAGCTCAGATTATGAACGATATGCACGGATAAATACCGCGCAGCATTTACTTTCCTGTCATCCGGGCCACATGATAGACCCCATGGATGTTATTCAACTTGTTGATGACCGAAGACAGTTCCTCCTTGTCCCGCACTTCCACCTCAATGCGGAGGATAGCATGGCCATCAGACATGGAGCGGGCGGACAGAGCCGTGACCTTTACCTTGGCCGCAGACAGGGCCATCGCCACATCTAGGGTCAGATTATCCCGATCCTTAGAGGCCACCTCCAGGGCAGTGCGGTAATTGGGCAGTTTGCTATCCACCCAGGATACCCGCACCCAGCGGGCAGCCTCCTCCGGCTTGCGGTTTTCCGGCGCGGCGTTGGGACAGTCTGCCCGATGAACAGACACCCCGTAGCCCCGGGTGATAAACCCGATCACCGGATCGCCTGGGACCGGAGTGCAGCACTTGGCAAACTTCACCAAACAGTTGCCCAATCCCTCCACAATAATGCCTGAGTCTGTGTGTTTGTTGGAGCCCTTCAGCTGGCTGACATCCACCGGAGCAGTGGTGCCAGGTACAATGACGCTCTCTGCCGTTGTTCGGGAGGAAGCGGCCGCCTTCTCTGCCTTCAGCCTTCCCAGGCGGAGCAGCTCATCCTTGATGCGGGCCACGCTCTTCACAGCGGTCGTTCCACCATAGCCGATAGAAGCATACAGCTCATCCAGTGTTCCGAAGCGCACTTTCCGCAGGAGGCTGGGCAGCACATCCTCCGCTGTGATGGAACTCAGCGGGATCTTCGCATGCTTCAACTCTGATTCAAACAGGGCCCGCCCAGTGGCAACGTTCTCCTCCCTGCGTTCCCGCTTGAACCACTGACGGATCTTGTTCCGTGCCTCGTTGCTCTTAGCGATCTTGAGCCAGTCCCGGCTGGGGCCTTTGGCCGCTTTGGAAGTAAGCACCTCTACAATATCACCGTTTTTCAGGTGGGTGTCATAAGGGACCATCCGCCCATTCACCCGGGCGCCAACCATGCTGTTGCCCACAGCGGAGTGGATGTTATAAGCAAAATCGATCGGGGTGGCACCGGCAGGCAGGCTCTTGACATCTCCATTGGGAGTAAAGACGAACACCTCGTCGGAAAACATATCCACCTTCAAGGTACGGACAAACTCCTCCGCATCGGTGTCCTGCTGGCTCTCCAGCAGCTTGCGGACCCACTCAAAGTCCACCTCGCTGCCCAGTTTCTTGTTGGCCATCCCCTGCTTGTACTTCCAGTGAGCCGCAATGCCGTACTCTGCGGTCTGGTGCATCTCCCAGGTACGGATCTGCACCTCGAATGGGATACCCTCCCGGCCGATGACCGTGGTGTGGAGGGACTGGTACATATTCGGCTTAGGTGTACCGATATAGTCCTTGAACCGGCCCAGCACCGGCTTGAACATATCATGGATGCAGCCCAACACATTATAGCACTCCGGAATATCGTCCACGATCACCCGGAAGGCGTACAGATCGAAAATCTCGTCCAGGGTCTTGTTCTGAGCAAACATTTTTCGGTAGATGGAGTAGGTATGCTTCACCCTGCCGTACACCTTGCAGCGGATGCCCTCCTGCTCCATCCGCTGCTGGATACGCAGCTGGATGGACGCCAGGAACTCCTCATGGGCGGCAGAACGGGCGGACATCTCATCCTCGATCTCTTTATAACCCACTGGGTCCAGATAGCGCAGTGAGAGGTCCTCCAATTCCCACTTCAGCTTCTGCATACCAAGACGGTGTGCCAGCGGCGCATAGATTTCCATCGTCTCCAGAGACTTCTCCCGCTGCTTCCGCGGGGACTGGTATTCCATGGTGCGCATATTGTGCAGGCGATCGCAGATCTTAATGAGGATCACCCGGATATCGTGGGCCATTGCCATAAGCATCTTACGCAGGTTCTCCATCTGCTCCTCTTCCTTGGAGACATACTGTACCCGCGTCAGCTTAGTGACCCCCTCTACCAGTTCCGCAACTGACTTGCCAAATTTCTTGGCGATCTCCTCGTGGGTGGCGGCAGTGTCCTCTATGCAATCATGGAGCAGGGCCGCAATGACTGAATCCACATCCAGCCCCAGATCTGCCACGATGTCAGCCACCGCCAAAGGATGAATGATATAGGGTTCGCCGCTTTTACGCAGCTGCCCGTGGTGCTCTGCATCCGCATAGGTAAACGCGTCGAACAGCCGCTTGGTATCTAAATTAGGCGTATAGGCGGCCACCTTATCCTCAAGGGCCTGATATCGTTCTAAAATTGGGTCCATACGATCACCTTCTGACAAATTAGGAATTAAAAATAAAGAATTAGGAATGAAAACGGACAGGCGACAGGAGTCTCGATCTCTCATTCCTAACTCCTGATCCCTAATTCTCCTGCATAGCCTTCCGCAGTTTTTTCAGAATTTCCGAGGCATCTAGATCTACCTTCTGCTCCGGCTGGTGCAGCGTGATCTCCAGTCGCTCTGACTGCCGGATCAGGCTGAGCAGCCCTCGCTCCTCCATTACTTCCAGGCACACCAGGGTGTGGGTAGGCAGCTCCGGATGTCCTCCGGATCGGGCGGCTCCCCGGGCGATGCGTGGGACGGTATCCTGAAGGATGGGCCGTCCTACACTCTGGCGTTTCAAATACCGCCACAGGCAGACAAATTCTTCCCGAGTAGGCAGAAGGGACTGGGCCTCAAGAGGCGAAAGGGGATCCCCCCGCCGGTATTTCTCATAAATAGTCTGCTCTAACTGGGCCCGAGTCATGGCACGGCGCAGATCCACCACCTGGAGTTGAACTGAGCGCATCCCACGGAACTCATTGATCTGTGGATAGAAAGCCACGTCCACCCGGCAGCCTGCGGTCAGGCCCAGCTCTCCACCGTCTGCGGAGAAGAAAATTGCATCCAAGGGGATCCCTCTGGCCTCCAACCGCAGTTTGAGATGCCGGCCCCGTCCCACCTGGGCAGTGCTGAGCACATGGGCCCCGGTGAGAACCAGCACCGGCCTTGGATTTCCCGTGCCGCAGGGCTCCAGCCAGTCCAGCTGCTCCACTGCCTCCACCGTAAGGTCCTGGGGCAAAACTGCCGCATCTACTTCCAGTACCGATGGCAGCTCTTCCCCCCGGCGCTCCTCCAACACCAGCCGGCGCAGTCGGGCAGATAGCTCCGGAATCTTCTCCTCCCGAACGGTAAAACCGGCAGCCAAGGCATGTCCCCCAAACCCCTCCAATAGGTCGCTGCACTGGGACAGGAGCTGAAACAGGTTGATCCCCCCCCAAGAACGGCAGGATCCCTTTCCGATTCCCTGATCCAGGCACACCATAAAGGCCGGCCGGCCGTATTTCTCTGCCAGACGGGAGGCCACAATACCCACAACCCCCTGGTGCCAACCTTTGTCCGCCAGCAGAATAACCCCCTCCTGGGGTTCTTCTTCCAACCGCCGGACAGAGTCCTGAAAAATGTCTCCTTCAACCGTTTGCCGTTCCCGGTTCAAATCGCACAGTTCCTGGGCCAGCTCAGCCGCCCGATCCGGGTCCCGGGTGAGGAGCAGTTCGGCCGCCAGATTGGCCTTTCCCATTCTGCCAGCCGCATTGATCCGGGGTGCTAATGTATAGCCCACAGACACCGAGGTAAGTGGTCTGTCTCCCAGCCCGGCTGCTTGGATCAGCTGGGCAAGGCCCAGACGACGGGGATGCGCCAAAGAGGCCAGACCTGTCTGAACGATGGTACGGTTTTCACCGGTCATAGGCATCACATCGGCTACCGTACCCACCGCAGCCAGGTCAGCATACTCCAGAAAGATCCGTTCTGCCCGCTCCGGCCCGGCCACCGCCATAGCCAGCTTCAGAGCCACCCCAACCCCGGCCAAACCCTTAAAGGGATAGTGACAGTCGGTGCGGCGTGGATCCACCACAGCGCACGCCTGGGGTAGGCTTTCCTTGCATTCGTGATGGTCTGTCACCACCACATCCACCCCCAGTGACGCAGCGAAGGCCGTCTCAGCTCCAGCGGTGATGCCACAGTCCACAGTGACGATCAGAGTGACTCCTTGCGCAGCCAGGGCAGACACCGCCTCTGAGTTGAGTCCGTACCCCTCTTCTAGGCGATCCGGGATATAGGGCAGGATCTGTCCACCTAAACGGCTCAGGCAGTCAGTCAGCAGGCATGTCGAGGTGATCCCGTCTACATCATAGTCGCCGTAGACGGCTATGGTCTCTCCCGTCTCCAGTGCCCGGCGGATTCGCCGAACTGCCCGATCCATATCCCGCAAACGCATAGGGTCTTCCAGAGATCGATCCCCAGGTGCAAGGAGATCCCGCGCCTCTTCCAACGTCTGGATCCCTCGGGCAGAAAGCACTGCCGCCAACAGCGGCGGGATACCCGTCCGCTCCAATTCCTCTCGGGCTGTACGGTTTGACATAGCGACCCGCCATTCTTGATAACGCATCGGGCATCCCTCCTTTTCCCAGCGCAAGCGGATGCACTGAGACAATATCACAGGTTATTATACCATAGTTTTCAGAAGTGGCACAAGTAAATTTCAGCACATCCTCCATTCGCCTCCTACCTCCCTTTTCCAATTTCTCCTGAAGTAAAAAAGACCGGCCAGAGTCCTGCATTCCACAGGCTCCGGCCGGTCTGATCTTCCGGTCTTATTCTGCCAGGACCACCCGGCAGTTTTCGCTCCAAGGCTGTTCCGGCTTCTGGAAGGGCACGCCTTCCTCCTCCAGCATCTTGCACAGCGCCTCCAGCGTCTGGGCGCTCACCATACAGAAGCTTCGGCCCTGTCCGTCCAGTTCCCACTGATCCAGAGCGGGCAGCAGCTCCGCCGCGCCCTCCGGCAGAGCGGTCAACAGCAGCTCCGTTTTCTCCTGCTGTACGCTATACAGCGCAGTTCCCCCCGCTTCCCCGTCCGCCAGGGCAGGCTCAGGAGCCGCTTCCACCGCATTTTGTCCCTGGATCTGGGTCGTGCGCGGCACAGCTGCACCCTCCAATACGCTCTCTCCGCCGGCGGCTCCGCCCTGCGGAGCACCAGCAGTCTCAGTTCCATCCGGTGCTTCCGGCTGTACAGACAACTTACCCTGTACCGGCGCCTCCACCTCGTCGGCCGCAGTGGCCGCTCCAGAGCTGGCGGAGTCCTCCGACCACTGGGCAAGATCCGGTTCTGCCGCAATATTCCCGGATGTCCCAACGCCAGACAGATTCGTGCTGTGATACAGCCCCACGCAGATCACCACACAGGCCGCCAATCCGGCCGCTGCCTTCCACTGAGGCCGCCTCCAAAGGGGGACGACCTTGGCGGGACGAACTTCCTCCCGAATGCGATCCATCACCCGGCCTGCAAAACCCTCAGGGGCCTGTGTCTCCTCCAAATCCCCCATGGCCTGATGCAATTCCCGCAGGGCTGCCCAGTCCTCCCGGCACCCGGGACAGCTGGCCAGATGTGCCTCTAGTTCCCCCTGCTCTTCACCAGTCAATGGACCATCCAGGGCCTGGCTCATCTGTTCCAGGGCTTCTTCACAGGACAGCACGCCAGGTCACCTCCTTTTTGTCTCATCTGATGGTTTAGACGCAGACTGGACAAAAAAGTTCCCATCTGCCACCAATCTTTTTTTCAGGGCAAGCCGCGCCCGGGCTAGGCGTGACTTCACTGTCCCCAGATCCAAAGATAGAAGTTCCCCGATTTCCTGATAGGACAGGCCGGATACCTCCCGCATGACCAAAATCTCCCGCTGATGATCCGGAAGGGCCTGAAGTTCCCGTTCCAGCGCCTGCTGCCGCTCCTTCCGCTCCAGTTCCTCCTCCGGTCCGCCCCCGGGAGCCACCGGTTCCGGCCAACCTGCCTCCTCGTCATCCAGGGAGCGGGTTGTCTCTCCCTCCTGCCGCCGCTTCCGCTTCCGCAGCAGGTCGATGCAGGCATTGGACGCCAGCCGGTACAGCCATGTGGAAAAGCTGCTGTCCCCCTGGAACGAGGCCAGTCCCCTCCAGGCATTGAGGAAAGCCTCCTGAGCCGCGTCCTGGGCATCCTCCCGGTTGCCTGTCATCCGCAGGCACAGAGTATAGATCCGATCCTGGTGGCCCGTCACCAGCTCTGCAAAGGCGTCCTGGTCGCCCCCTTTCGCCTGGAGCACGATCTCTTGTTCGGTCAAACCGCTCTCCCCTTCCTGTACGGCTCACGCAGCGCAATCCAGCTGAATCATTCACTCTTCCTGCCTCATCGCTCCATCCCGGCTGCCGCCGGGACAT
The DNA here is from genome assembly GCA_037257225.1 of Lawsonibacter sp. GTDB lineage: Bacteria > Bacillota > Clostridia > Oscillospirales > Oscillospiraceae > Lawsonibacter. Next base: position 134,979 of record JAYCWP010000036.1, on the reverse strand, counting down.
CCGTCAGATCCCGCTTGATCCCCTTCGTTACCCGATACACATCCTCCAGAGTGGTGATCTTCACGATCTGTTCCTTATAGTACCCCGCATGGGGAACCCCCTTTAAATACCAGGCGTAGTGCCGTCTTGCCTCCAGACAGGCGATTTTCTCCCCTTTATTGGCAGCCGACAGTTCGAACTGCCGCACCGCAGTGTCACACCGCTCTGCCAGGGGCGGCATGGGCGGGATCTCCCGGCCCTCTAGGGCCGCCCTGCACTGGGCGAACAGCCAGGGATTTCCAAAGACACCCCGGCCGATCATAGCCATATCCGCCCCGGTGTACTTCAGGATCCTGGGTGCATCGCTGGGTTTAAACACATCTCCGTTGGCCAAAACGGGGATCTTCACCGCCTGCTTGACCTCCCGGATCCAGTCCCAGTTGGCCGTTCCAGCATACATCTGGTTCCGGGTTCGGCCGTGGACAGCCACCGCAGCCGCACCGGCCTCCTCCATGCCCCGGGCAAACTCTACACAGTTGATAGAGCCCTTGTCCCAGCCCAGCCGAAATTTCACGGTAACGGGACACCCTGCCCCACGAACGACCGCCTCCAGCACCCGGACCGCTTTGTCCGGGTCCCGCATCAGGCCGGAACCATCCCCTGAGTTAGCCACTTTGGGCACAGGGCAGCCCATATTGATATCAATGATGTCTGCCCCGGACACCTCGTGGGCAATGGCGGCTGCCTCCTCCATACACACCGGATCACTGCCGAAGATCTGGGCAGCGGCTGGGTGTTCTCCCTCCCCAAGCTGGAGTAGTGGAATAGACTTTTTATCCTGAAAGCACAGGGCCTTGGCACTGACCATCTCGGTACAAGTCAGCCCCGCCCCCTGCTCCCGACAGATGGTGCGGAATGCCAGGTCTGTCACCCCTGCCATAGGGGCCAGAGCCAGCGGGACATGGATTTTGATTCCTCCGATCTCAACCATGAGGACCTCCTGGAAATAAAACATACAGAATGGGCGGCACACCGCCCTGATCGCAGTGTATTCTACCATATCAACCACAGGTTGACAAGGCCGCCTGTTCCCATTAAAATAGGGGAAAACTGCAAAATCGGGGGAATTTGTATGGAATGGAAGGGACTGCGCGCTGCCCTGCGGGGGCTGACCATCTATCAGGAAACGATGGAGACCGAGATCGGCCGGATGGTGACTGGACTACTGGACGCCCTGCACCAACAGGATGGCGAAAAGGCGCTGTCCTCTTATACCAGCCTGTTTTCCGCCCTGTGCCGGGCGGAGTTCCACGGCCTGGGAGACTGGCTGTGGGACTGGCTGCGCTGTCATGAAAGCGCATACTCCTTGCTGATCGACCAAGGCGGCTCCAACCCCGTGTTGGAGCAGGCTGCACGGCAAGATGTGAATACCCTTGCTCAACTGGCCGGGACCAGCTGCTCCTGCTTTCTGGACGCCATCCAGCCCCTGCTTCCTCCGGAGTTCTCCCCGGTGCTGGCCGGGCTGCCCCAATGGCGGACCGAGGTTCCCTTTGACTTTGACACTCTCACCACCTTTTATCAGGAACACGGGGCCGGGCTGTATGCCAAATACCGGGCCTTTCTTTGGGAGGACGGCAGCCTGATCCCGGTGACCGACCCGGACTGCCCCCACCCCGTAGAGCTGCTGGGCTATGAGCAGCAGCGCCAGCAGGTGCTGGACAACACCCGCCTTCTGGTGGCAGGCCGTCCCTCCAACAATGTGCTGCTCTTCGGCGATGGCGGCACAGGCAAATCCGCCACGGTGAAATCCATGCTTTATCTGGAAGGCATGGAGGATCTGCGTCTCATCGAAATCCAAAAGGAAAACCTGATTGGGATGCCCCAACTAATCCGCTCCCTGGCCGGACGCCGCCAGAAGTTCATCCTGTTTATTGATGACCTGGCCTTCGACCAGGACGACCAGACCTACTCCTCCCTCAAGACCATCCTGGAGGGCGGACTGGAGAAGCGGCCGGTCAATGTGGCCATCTACGCCACCTCCAACAGGCGTCACCTGGTGCGGCAGACCTTTTCGGAGCGGGCGGGCGAGGAGATCGACACCTTTGAGACCATCTCGGAAAAAACTGCCCTGGCTGAGCGCTTCGGCCTGCGCATCCCCTATATGACCATGAACAAGCGGGAGTACTTGGCCCTCATCGATCACCTGGCCGGTCTGTACCAGGTGGAGATGGACCGGGAGCTTCTCCACGCCCGGGCCATGGAGTGGGAGATCCGACACGCCGGCCGCACCCCCAGAGTTGCCCGTCAGTTTATAGCCAGTCTTACCGGCTGATTTTCTTTGAGAGTAAAAACCTGTCAAACAGCACAAGCACGATTGATGAGTTTAAGGGCCCGGACTGCGCTGCAGTCCGGGCCTTTTTCACGCATCTCCGCAGTCTCACTCCACTGCCACCGAGATTTTAGTGCGGTACTGGTCGGGATCTCTCTGTGTGATTTCGTCCCATAACCCTTCCTTATAAGAGAAGCCCACCGGATGCAGGCCCCGGGCAGAGATCTCATTCAGCAGCTGGCGGTAGGCCTCCTTGGCACAGTGGTAGTCCCCTTGGAGACAGATGGCGGCATACCGCCCCGCCGGCTTTTCAAACAGCGGAACTCCGGCGGCCGGGTGCTCCACCTGGGTAAAATAGCAGGCATACTCGTCAAACCGCCCCGCTGCCAAGCTCTCCGCAGAGATCATCGCCCCAAAGGGGTAACCCTCGTTCCAGCCCTCCCGGTGGCAGCGGGCCAGGTGCTCATACAGGATGGGCGCAGCTACTGCCGGATCGGCGCTGTGAATGGGCTTACTGAGGATCAGCAGGGCTGGGAGGCAGTCCTCAAAGAACACCTGGCCACAAACCGCCCGCTGCCCCTGCTCCAGCAGCTTCCGCTTGGTGCGGATCATGGTCTGGATCCGCCAGAGTTTGGCCAACTCCCGCTCTACCTCCGCCTCTTGCTGATCCAGCAGGGAGGAAAGTCTCTCCGGATCCCGCTGGTCCAGGTATGCCTTAATGTTCAACAAGGGCATTCCCAGCTCCTTCAGGGCGGCGATGACCATGAACACGTCGTACTGCTCCTGGCTGTAATAGCGGTAGCCGTTCTCCCCCCGGAGAGCAGGTGCAAACAGGCCGATTTGGTCATAGTGGTGCAGGGTGCGCTTGTTGGTCCCACAGATGCGGGCAAAGTCTGCCGCCCGCAGGCGGGATGCGTTCTTTTTCTCCGGCACGGGAAAATCCCCCTTGACTATCACGTTACGTTATCCTTTATTGTATCAAAGAAGCAAGTGTAAGTAAAGGAGGCACACCGCCATGCCACAGCTCAGCCGCCGCGTGCAGCTGTTTACCGACTCTGTGATTCGGCGAATGACCCGGATCAGCAACCAGTATAACGCTATCAATCTCTCCCAGGGTTACCCTGACTTCGATCCGCCCCGCCCCCTGCTGGACCGCCTGGCCCAGGTAGCCTATGGGGGCCCCCACCAGTATTCTGTCACCTATGGAGCCCAAAACCTGCGGGAGGCCCTGGCGGACAAGCACAGCCGTGCCATCGGCTGCGCCGTAGATCCGAACACCCAGGTGCTGGTCACCTGCGGCGGTACCGAGGCCATGATGTCCGCCATGATGACGGTGTGCAACCCCGGGGACAAGGTGATCATATTCAGTCCGTTCTATGAGAACTACGGGGCGGATGCCATCCTCTCCGGTGCCGAGCCCATCTACATCCCTCTGATCCCGCCGGCCTTTGACTTCGATCGCGCCGCCCTGGAGGACGCCTTCCGCCAGGGGGCCAAGGCCATCATCGTCTGCAACCCCTCCAACCCCACAGGCAAGGTCTTTACCCGGGAGGAACTGGAGTACATCGGCGCCCTGGCCCGGCAGTATGACGCGTACGTCATCACCGACGAGGTGTACGAGCACATCGTGTTCGCCCCCTTCCACCACGTCCACATGGCCGGCCTGCCCGGGATGAAAGACCGCACCATCACCTGCAGCTCTCTGTCCAAGACCTACTCCATCACTGGCTGGCGTCTGGGCTATCTCATTGGCCCGGCGGAGGTCATTGAGCACGCCAAAAAGGTCCACGATTTCCTCACCGTCGGGGCCCCCGCCCCCCTTCAGGAGGCAGCCTGCGTGGGGGTCCGCTTCCCCCAGTCCTATTACGAGGAGCTGACAGCACTATATACCCGGAAGCGGGATGTGTTCCTGGCAGGCCTGGACCGACTGGGGCTGAAGCACAACGTCCCCCAGGGGACCTATTTCGTCCTGCTGGATATCTCGGACTTTCTGGCTCTGGACCGCTTCCAAGGCTGGAGCGACCTGGAATTCTGCGAGTGGATGATCCGTGAGATCGGCGTCGCCGCGGTGCCCGGCTCCAGCTTTTTCCGGGAGCCGGTAAACCACCTCATCCGCCTGCACTTTGCCCGGAGCGAGGAGACCCTGGGGCAGGCCCTGGACCGGCTGGCCAAGCTGGCCGCACTGCTGCACTAAGGAGGTTTTACAACATGGAGATCAAACCCTTTCTGGTAGAAGAATGGATGAACAAATATGAGGTGGGCGCCAGGTACAATATCGCTGAGACTTGTGTGGACTCCGTCTCCCTGGACGAGCTGTTCCAACTCACCGGCGAGGACAAAGAGACTTTTCTCTCCTCCCTGTGCGCCCGGCGGCTGACCTATGGGGACATCTTCGGCCAGCCAGCCTTCCTGGAGGGGATCTGCCGTCTGTACCGGAACCTGCGCCCAGAGCAGGTGACCCCCACCCACGGCGCTGCCGGAGCCAACCACCACCTGTTCTGCTCCCTGGTGGAGCCGGGTGACAAGGTCATCTCCGTTCTGCCCACCTATCAGCAGCTGTACTCCATCCCCGACTCTCTTGGCGCCCAGGTGGAGCTGCTTCCCCTGTCCCCGGATAGCGGTTTTCTGCCTGACCTGGCCCGTCTGGAGGAGCTGGCCCGGGGAGGCGTCAAGCTCATCTGCCTGAACAACCCCAACAATCCCACCGGGGCCCTCATGTCCCAGGAGATACTGGAGCAAATTGTTGCCATCGCCCGCCGCCACGGGGCCTATATCCTGTGTGACGAGGTGTACCGCCACCTCACCCAGGAGGAGGGCTACTGCCCCTCCATCGTGGACCTGTATGAGAAGGGCATCAGTGTCAGCAGTATGTCCAAGGTGTTCTCCCTGGCCGGGATCCGGCTGGGCTGGATCGCCTCCCGGGATCCCGGGGTACTGGAACGCTGCCTCATTCACCGAGACTACGACCTCATCAGCTGCGGGATGCTGGATGAGACGGTAGCCGCCCTGGCCCTGAAGCACGGAGACAAGCTGCTGGCCCGCAACCGGGGCATCGTGCGGGAAAATCTGTCCATTCTGGATGCCTGGATCCAACGGGAACCTCACGTCTCCTATGTCAAGCCCCAGGCCGGGACCACTGCTCTGGTGTACTACGACCTGGACATCCCCTCCTATGATTTCTGCCGGGAGATGTATCACGCCACCGGGGCCTTCGTCACCCCGGGCGACTGCTTCCAGCAGGAGCACTGCGTCCGGGTGGGCTATGCCTGTGACCGAAAAACCTTGGTGGACGGCCTGGAGGCCATGAGCGCCTTCCTGGCTCAGAAGGCCAGAAGCTGAATCCAGACAAAAAAACGCTGCCGGAGGCCGCCGATATAACGGCGGTCTCCGGCAGCGTATTCTGTTGTCTCACAAGACAGGAGGCTCTTCCTTGGCTGTGAGCCCCTGTCAGCCGCCCAAGTAGGCACGCTTGATCTCCGGGCTCTCGATCAGCTCTGCGCCGGTGCCGGTGGCCACGATCTTTCCAGTCTCCATCACATAGCCCCGGTGGGCCACGGACAAGGCCATCTGCGCATTCTGCTCCACCAGCAGAATGGTGGAACCCTTCTGGTTCAGGTCCTTGATGATGTCAAAGATCTGCTCCACCAGGATGGGGGCCAGGCCCATAGAGGGCTCGTCCAGCATCAGCAGCTTGGGATGGGACATGAGAGCGCGGCCCATGGCCAGCATCTGCTGCTCGCCGCCGGACAGTGTGCCTGCCACCTGGCTGCGGCGCTCCTTCAGACGGGGAAACAGGTCGTACACCATCTCCAGATCCCGGGGCACACCGGCAGGGGGCTGGGTATAGGCCCCCATCTCCAGGTTCTCCTCCACCGACATCTGAAGGAACACCCGCCGTCCCTCGGGCACCTGGGCCAGGCCCCGTCCCACCAGCTTGTCGGCGCTCACGGTGTTGATGTCCTGTCCGTCAAAGAGGATGCTCCCCGTCTTGGACCGGAGCAGACCGGAGACGGTCTGGAGTGTGGTGGTCTTGCCTGCGCCATTGGCCCCGATAAGGGTGACGATCTCCCCCTGATTGACCTGGAAGGAGATGTCCTTGATGGCGTGGATGGCCCCGTAATAGACGTTGATGCCCTCTACCTTCAGCAGTGTCTCCATCGGTCACGCCTCCTTCCGCTTGCCCAAATAGGCCTCGATGACCACCGGGTCGTTTTTGATCTCGTCCGGGGTGCCCTTGGCAATGATCTGCCCAAAGTTGAGCACTGCGATACCCTCACAGATCCCCATGACCAGGTTCATGTCGTGCTCGATGAGGAGGATGGCAATGCCGAAGGTGTCCCGGATCTTGACGATATTGTCCATAAGCTCCGCGGTCTCCGAGGGGTTCATGCCCGCCGCAGGCTCGTCCAGCAGCAGCAAGCTGGGATTGGTGGCCAGCGCTCGAACGATTTCCAGCTTCCGCTGATCTCCATAGGGCAGGGATCCCGCCTTGTACTTGGCCAGATATCCCATATCAAAGATGGACAGCAGTTCCATGGCCCGCTCGTGAGCCAGCTTCTCTGCATTCCAGTATTGGGGCAGGCGAAGGATCCCCGACCACATATTATAGTTGATGTGGTTGTGCAGACCCAGCTTTACGTTGTCCTCCACACTCAGGTTGGAGAACAGGCGGATATTCTGGAAGGTGCGGGCAATCCCCGCCTTGTTCACCTGGACGGTATTCATATTGTGCGTGTCCACGCCGTCCACCAGGATAGTTCCCCGGGTGGGCTGATACACTTTAGTCAGCAGATTGAACACCGTAGTCTTGCCCGCGCCGTTGGGGCCGATGAGGCCGGCGATCTCGGTGCGTCCGATCGCCATGTTGAAGTCCTTTACCGCCGCCAGGCCGCCGAAGTCGATTCCCAGGTGACGGCACTCCAAAATGGGACTCTTGTCGATGTCCCGCTCCGGGATCTTATTGGTGCTGGGTACCGGGACCAGCTTGACAGGTTCCTTTTGCATCCGACTCATTTCGCCGCGCCTCCTTTCTTTTCTGCTCTGCGCTCCCGCAGACGAGCGAAGAAGCCCCAGATAGCGGGATTGTTGGTGGCCAGCATCACCAGGATCAGCACAATGGCATATACCAGCATCCGATAGTCTGCAAACTGCCGCAGGGCCTCAGGCAAGATGGTCAGGGCCGCCGCCGCGATGACAGAGCCCCACATATTCCCCAGGCCGCCCAGCACCACAAACACCAGGATCAGGATGGAGGTGTTGAAGTCAAACTTCGTAGCCACGAAGGTAGTCTGGCTGCATCCATATAGGGTGCCAGCCGCACCCGCAAGAGCAGCAGAAGTAACGAAAGCAATCATCTTGTATTTGGTGACGCTGATGCCTACACTCTCTGCGGCGATGCGGTTGTCCCGGGCGGCCATAATGGCCCGTCCGGTGCGGCTGTTGACCAGGTTAAAAATCACCACCAGCGTGATCACTACCAGCACAAAGCCCACAGTAAAGGTGGAGATCCGCTGGGTGTTCATCACGCCCATGGGACCGCGAATCAGCTGGAGGCCGCCCTCCTCCAGGGCATTTTTATCCGTGAGGAAGCTAAAGTGCAGCCCCTTCTTGTCCACCCCCAGATAGGTGTTGGTGAGCACACTTTTGATGATTTCTCCGAACGCCAGGGTCACAATCGCCAGGTAGTCGCCGTTGAGACGCAGCACTGGAATACCGATCAGAAACCCGAAGAAGCCCGCCAGAAGGGCACCGATCACCATGGCCACTCCCAGTCGCACCGGCGTAAAGGGGATCAGCTCCGCCAGCCCGTTGGCAGCTGCGCAGCCCAGGAACGCGCCTATGCTCATAAAGCCCGCATGCCCCAGGGACAGCTCTCCGGATACACCTACTACCAGGTTCAGGGCCAGGGCCATCGTCACATAGGCACAGATGGGGATCAGCTGCCCTTCCAGCACTGAACCCAGCCCCGTGGTCATCCGCAGCAGCTGGAGGATGACAAAGGCACCTACCACCAGGGCATAGGTAAAGACACTGGACCGGGTGGTTTTATTCATATTTGCAAGTCGGTTCACAACACGGCTCATAGCTACCACCTCACACTTTCTCGCGCACGGTCTTGCCCAGCAGACCGGCGGGCTTCACCAACAGCACCACGATCAGTACACCGAACACCACTGCGGTAGACAGCTGAGTAGAGATATAGGCGCCGGCGAAGATCTCGATAACTCCCAGCAGCAGGCCGCCCAGCAGAGCCCCGGGGATGGAGCCGATCCCGCCGAACACGGCGGCAGTGAAGGCCTTGATGCCCGGCATGGAGCCGGTGGTGGGGGTAAGGGTGGGGTAGGCGGAGCACAGCAGCACACCGGCGATGGCCGCCAGGGCCGAACCGATGGCAAAGGTCATGGAGATGGTGCGGTTGACGTTGATGCCCATCAGCTGGGCAGCTCCCTTGTCCTCCGAAACGGCACGCATAGCCTTACCCATCTTGGTCCGCCCGGTGAAGGCGGTGAGGGCCAGCATAATGACCACGCAGGCAGCGATGGTCACCAGAGTGACATGGGAGATGGTCAGCGGTCCGATCTTCTGGCTGCCGCTGCCCACAATGGGGGAAAAGATCTTGGGACTGGAGGACCACAGGATCAGAGCGGAGTTCTGGAGGAAATAGCTCACGCCAATGGCAGTGATCAGCACCGCCAGAGAGGGTGCCTGGCGCAGGGGCTTATAGGCCAGCCCCTCGATTACCACGCCCAGGACGGTACACACCGCCATGGACAGCACCACACCCGCCAAAGCAGGCACTACCGCAGCAGCCATGCTCCCAGCCTCAAACATAGGACTCAGGCCGGTCATGGCAAAGAAACACACATAGGCCCCTACCATGATCACGTCGCCATGTGCGAAATTCAGCATTTTCGCAATACCGTACACCATGGTGTATCCCAGGGCAATGATGGCGTAGACACTTCCCAGGCTCAGTCCTCGGATCAAATAGTCCAGCAGGGTCAAAACATCCATAATTTACTCACCTTTTCTCTCTCCTTTTTTCTTCGGGCGCATGGGAAAAACGCCGGGCCCATCGGCCCCTTTCCCACACGCCCCGGCCGGGAGGAAGTCTCCCCCCGCGGCAGCATGTACGCTCCCGCGGGGAGAGGCGCTTCCGGTCATATAGGCTCAGTCCATGCCCACGTAAGCGCCATCCTGGATGACCATGCCCTTAGGACTCTTGGACACTGCACCGGTGGCGTCCCAGGTGATACCCGCACCATCGCCGGTCAGACCAGTGAAGGTAATGGTGGGGAAAGTCTCCTTCATCTTGGCGTTCAAGTCGGCCGCACTCATATCCGGGGTACAGCCGGCAGTCTCAAGCGCCAGCTTATAGGCGTACACACAGTCATAAGCATCCGCAGCAAACTGGATGGGGGTCTCACCATACTGCTCCTGGTACTTCTTAACGAAATTCTGGGTGGCCTCATCCTCATCGTCGGCGTTGAAGGGAGTCAGCAGCATAACGCCCTCGGCCAGAGCGGGGTCAAAGTTCTTCATGGTGAGGATGCCGTCCATTCCGTCCACGCCGAAGAACTTGGGAGCATATCCCATAGCCTTGGCCTGGCTGAGGATCAGGGAGGCGGGCTCATAGTAGATAGGCAGGAACAGCAGATCAGCCTCAGCCTGCTTGGCCTGGGTCAGCTGGACGTTGAAGTCGTTCTGGGAGTCGGTGGTGAAGGGGGCGTTGCCCACCACGTTCAGGCCCAGTTTGTCAGCCTCAGCCATGAACTTATCCTTGATGCCAGTGGAATAGTTGTCGTCACTTTTCCAGATGATGAAAATCTTCTCTCCCATCTGCTGCTCGGCGATATACTGAGCAGAGGCCAGGCCCTGGTTGGGGTCAGAGAAGCACATCTGGTAGACGTTGTCCTTACCGGCAATGACATCGGGGGCGGAGGCAGATGGGGTAAGAGCAAAGATCCCGACCTCCTGGTTCAGAGCGGAGGTGCTGATACCGGGCTGGGATGTAACGGAGCCCAGGGAAATCTGCATTCCCCACTCCTTCAAAGCGTTATAGGCATTGACTGCCTTCTCCGGGTCATGCTGATCGTCCTCGTACTTCAGATCGAACTGGATGGCGCCGCCCTCGGCATTGATCTCATCCACAGCGATCTGTGCGCCCCGCTGAGCAGCCAGACCATAGATGGAGGCTCCTCCTGTGAGGGGGCCTGTGCCGCCCAATTTGAAGGCGGTACCGGCGGCGCTCCCCGTTCCGCTGGAACCTGTGTCGGAACTGGAGCCAGAGCCGCCGCAGGCAGTCATGGACAGGGTCATAGCCGCTGCCATAGCAAAGGCAAGAAACTTTTTGCTGTTCATATAAACCTCTCCTTTTTTATTTACAGGATGAATATATTAAAAAAGCGGCTCCGTTCCAAAGAACGGAGCCGCCCTTTTAATCCTTTTGCCGGATAAAAGCGGTTACCTCTTTGGAACGCTGTTTCGGCCCGCCAGGGCCAGAATAATCAACAACCCCGCTACGCACAGTACAGACAGTACGTTTACCAGAAGGATAGAGTCAGCCAGAAGGCCTACGATCCCTACCAGGATAACAAAAAAGGACACCATCATCATGGTGTCCAACAGGCTCACAAAAGCAGAAGCATTTCCAGACTGGGCCTGGAAATGCGCGCAGGAGGAAGCGGCTGCTGCCATTCCGGCGGCAGAAGCGCAGCTGTATGCATTGTAACCGCAGCTTTGCTTCTTCATGCTTCCTGTCCCCTCTCCCAAACTGGATGATTGTGAATTTTGTTCTATTGTAAAGCACCTTTCACAATTAGTCAATGGTGGTTTCCACCAGAATCCAAAAAAAGTGCGCACCGCTTCATGTCCGTTCTGCACAGAATTTTGTCCACGTGCGGCGGTCACACTACAAAAAAGAACCGGGCTGCACCCTCAGAAAAACCAAGGGTGAACCCGATTCCTGTCATTTTCACAGCTCTGTCAGCGGCATGGGGGCGGGGATTTTCTCCCGGTCTGTGCTGTCATAGGCCCGGGCCAGCTCTTCCAGTTCCACATCCTGGTCACTCAGCATGGCAGTCACCTGCTCCAGGCACTTTCCTGCCTTCTCCAGCTGATCTGCCGCATGTGAGACGGTAGACTCTACTTCACTGCGCAGAGCGTCGTACTCTAACTGGACCCGGCTCATCCACTGCTCCATACTCCGGCGCAGCTCCCGCGCCTGTCCATCCGCCTCATTCAGCACATTCTGCGCCCGGCAGTGGGCCTCCAGCTCCACCCCGGCGGCCCGCTCCTTCACTGCGGTATAGGCTGCCGCCCCAGGCTCCAGTTCCGCCACTCGGCGGCGCAGGCTGTCCCGCTCCCGCCGCAGCTCTTCCAACTCTCGGCTCTGGGCCTCCTCACGCTCCCGACTGGCTTCCAGCACCGCCTTCACTTGTTCCAGCTGCTGACTCAGGCTCTCCCGGTCCCGGTTGAGAATGGTCACCCGTTCCTCCTGATCCGACTCCTGCGAGGACAGCTTCCGCCGATCCTCCTCCGCCTCCTCCAGGCGCTGCTGAAGTTCCTGCTGTTTCCGGGCGTTCTCTGCCGCCGTCTTTTCCAAATAGTCCAGCACATCCTGCCGGTTGAAGCCGCCGAAGGCGGCGCTGCGAAAGGGATGGTCCATGGGGCACCTCGTCTCCGCCCCTTCCGGGGCAATTTGTCATATTCCGTGTTATTTTATCACATTCCTGGTTGAATTACAATTCCAGCTTGCACCTCCATCCAGATTTGACGCAAACTTGAAAATACGTTATACTCAGGCTGTAAAAACTGCCCAGTTCCGGCCATATTTCCGGAGATGGGCTTTTAATTCCTGCCTTGTTGTCTGATCCTTTGTCTAAGGGGGCCTCCCGATGGTATTCAGCAGCCTGATCTTTCTTCTGGTGTTCCTGCCCACCCTGCTCCTTGCCTATTATTGCGTTCCATCCCGATTCCGCGGCCTGCGGAACCTCATCCTGCTGGGAGCCAGCCTATTTTTTTACTGGTGGGGAGCTGGACAGCTGGTCCTTCTGATGATTCTGTCCATCTCTATCAATTATCTTGGCGGCTTGCTGGCTGGTCAGAACACCCGGCCCCAACTGGCCAGAGTCGGACTTCTCTTTTCCCTATGTGCCGGGCTGGGGCTGCTGGCCTGGTTCAAGTACGCCGGTTTTTTGGCTCAAACCATCTGCGACTTGGGCTTTGCCGTCCCCATCCCACAAGTCACCCTGCCCATCGGCATCTCCTTCTTCACGTTCCAAGGGCTTAGCTATGTCATCGACGTGTATCGTGGTGACGCCCCTATTCAGAGGAACCCTCTGAACGTAGCCCTATATGTGGCCCTGTTTCCCCAGCTGGTGGCCGGCCCCATCGTGCGCTATACCACGGTGATGGAGGAAATCGCCGGCCGGAAGGAAACCTTGTCAGAGTTTTCCGCCGGGGCCACCCGTTTCTGCTTCGGTCTGGCCAAAAAAATGGTGCTGGCCAACTCCATGGGCCAGATCGCCGACGGCGTCTTTGGCCAGACAGCGGCCAATCTGGACCCCGGACTGGCCTGGGTAGGCGCCCTGGCCTATACCTTCCAGATCTACTTTGATTTCTCCGCCTACTCGGATATGGCCATTGGCCTGGGTCGTATGTTCGGCTTCCACTTTTTGGAGAACTTCAACTATCCCTACATCTCCCGCTCCGTCACTGAGTTCTGGCGGCGGTGGCACATCTCTCTCAGTTCCTGGTTCCGGGACTATGTATACATCCCTCTGGGAGGCAACCGCTGCTCCAGGCTCAGGCAAATCCGTAATATTCTGGTAGTATGGCTGCTCACCGGCCTATGGCACGGAGCCGCCTGGACCTTTATTCTGTGGGGACTGTGGTTCTGTATCCTGCTGCTGGGGGAAAAATTCCTGTGGGGGACACATCTGGAGCAGTTTCCCAGCCTCTTCCGCTGGGCCTGCACCATGCTGTCCGTCATTCTAAGCTGGGTGCTGTTTCGCGCAGCGGATCTGGATCAGGCATGGGCCTATCTGGGAGCCATGTTCGGCCAGACCACCGGCCTGGCCCAGGACGGTCAAGCCGTCTACTATCTGCTCCAGTTCTGGCCGGAGTGGCTCCTGGCTCTTGTTGCCTTCCTGCCGGTCAAGCGCTGGGCGCAGTCCTGGCTGGAGACCCGGGGGACCGCTGGACAGATGATTGCCCTTTGGGCACCCCGGGTGCTGGCTCTTGGGCTTCTGGTCCTCTCCTATGGGCTGCTGGTCACCGGCTCCTTCAATCCCTTCATCTATTTTCAGTTTTAACGAAAGGTGTGGCATCCATGCAACAGAGCAAATGGGCTGATCGCTTCTTCATGATCGGTTTTCTGGGGTTTCTGGCCCTGGCCCTGTCCATCACTCTAATGCAACCGAAAACCAGCTGGTCATACTATGAGAACCGAACCCTGGCTCAGCCGGCAGAATTGTCGGTTGAGACGGTGCTGGACGGCACCTTCCCCGCCAGCGTGGAGCCGGTGCTCCAGGACCATGCTGCCGGTCGGAATACTCTAATGCAACTGTCCGCCTGGACAGATCTGCACCTGTTCCACCGCCCGGTAGTCAACCAGGTGGTCCCTGCAGACGGGATGCTCCTGGGCTGGAATCCCTATGAGACTCCGAATCCTGCTGCGATCACCGCCCAGGCGGAGCACATGGCGGAAGAATTGGCCCGCCTGCGGGATGTAGTAGAGGCGTATGGCGGCTACTTCTGTTATACAGCAGTCCCAGGGCAATACGCTTACTATTCAGAGTCCTATCCAGACTTTCTCAACAACCGGGAGGCATATACTGCCCTGGAGGTCCCCGCCCTTACTCAGGCCATGGCGAAGCGTGGGATGGACCTTCTGGACATGGGAGCGGTGCTGGACACAGCTGGCAACCCCATAGAATACTACTCCACAGCTGACTACCACTATCAGTTCGGCGGAGCCTACCTCACCTACCGGGCCATCCTGGAGCGCCTTAATACGGAATTGGACACAGAGTTGGCTATTTTGGATGGGCACTCCCTTACAGTAGAAACTTTGCCCAATCCCTATCTGGGCTCCCGTGGAAGAAAACTCTTTGGCCTGGAGGACTGCGGGGAGCGCCTAACCATCGGCCTGCCCAAAGATCCCGTTCTCTTCACCCGTTTTGACAACGGCAGGGAGACCGCCCCTATGGTGTATGCCCTCCCCGCCACTGGCGCGGAGGAGGTGCTCTACTCCCTCTATATGGGGGGAGACATCGGGGAAACTGTGATCCAGACCCACCGCCCTGAGCTGCCCTCCATCCTCATCTACGGGGACAGCTTCACCAACCCGGTGGAGTGTCTGGCCTATTACAGCTTCGACGAGATGCGCTCCCTCGACCTGCGCCACTATCGGGAGATGTCCCTGGCCGACTATATCCGCCTCTACCAGCCGGACATCGTGGTGGGCATCCGGGACTATGAGGCTTTGCTGTCCACCGACTACAACGGCCGCCCCTTTGCGGTGCAGCCCTGACAGAAAGGCGATCACCATGAAGTTTAAAAATGGATCTTCCATCCCAGCTCCAAAAGACGAGTCTCTGGCCCGTGACTATGAGCAGGCCAGAGATCTGGGGCAGGTGCGCTTAGGCCGTTTGGGACTATACCTCCCCCGGCTCACCCAGACAATCTTTCTGCCCTTAGAGTCCCTCTCTCACGTCTATCTGCGACTGGAAGATCTGCCCGTGGGCATCGGCTGCCGGCGGGTCCCCGTAGGGCAGTATTTCCTGATGGCCGTTCTTCGGGAGGGCGGAAGCCGTAAGGCTGCGCTGACAGACCGCGCCTGCGGTGACTGGGCTCTGGAACAGCTCCGCACCATGATGCCGGAGCTGCAGATCGGTTGGGCTCCGGATCAGCGTTAAACATTTCTTTTTTTCATGTCCTAAATTTTGTTTGTGTAGGCTGAACAATTATTTTTAAAAAACACTTGACAATTTAGCTTAACTTGTTATAATGCAAATAACGATATGTGCTGCTTTAGCTGTCAGATAGGGCTTCCGCCCTGCCATCACAGATAAAATCCAGCAAAGGCGAACTGGCATCCCGTACTGCGGGTTGTTCTCCGTCTTTGTTGGTTTTTTGTTATGTAGCGCATCCAATGGGCACTCAATTCCTTTGGAGGCCACCCAAACAAGGGGTTTGGAATCGACAGGTCGGACCTGACACATATCAAACATGAGGAAATATGAAAAGGAGAATGGACATGATCATCGGCGTAGTAAAAGAAATCAAAAACAACGAGTTCCGTGTGGGACTGACCCCGGACGCAGTCAGTGCCTTTGTGCAGGCTGGCCACCCCGTGCTGGTAGAGAAGGGCGCTGGAATGGGTTCCGGTTTCCCCGATGAGGAGTATGTGCAGGCTGGCGCCACTCTGGAAGACACCGCAGAGGCCGTCTGGAACAAGTCCGGCATGATCGTGAAGGTCAAGGAGCCTATTGAGTGCGAGTACCGCTTCTTCCGCAAGGATCTGATCCTCTATACTTATCTGCATCTGGCCGCTGACGCCCCCCTGACCAAGGCCCTGCTGGATAGCGGCATGAAGGCCATCGCCTATGAGACCATCGTGGGCCGCAACGGCGGTCTGCCCTGCCTGACCCCCATGAGCGAGATCGCTGGCCGTATGTCCGTGCAGGAGGGTGCCAAGTACCTGGAGAAGACCTTCGGTGGCCGCGGCGTGCTGCTGGCCGGCGTCCCCGGCGTGGCTCGCGCCAACGTGGTCATCCTGGGCGGCGGCAACGTGGGCACCAACGCCTGTAAGATCGCTGTCGGCATGGGCGCTAACGTGACCATCCTGGACGTCAACCCCGCCCGTCTGGCCTATCTGGACGACATCTTCCCCCGCCAGATCACCACTCTGTACAGCACCCGCGAGAACATCCGCAACTGCCTCAAGACTGCCGATCTGGTCATCGGCGCTGTCCTCCTCCCCGGCCGTGCCGCTCCCAAGCTGGTCCGCCGCGAGGATCTGGCCCTGATGAAGCCCGGCGCTGTCCTGGTTGACGTGGCCGTGGACCAGGGCGGCTGCATCGAGACCACCCACGCCACCACCCACGCCGATCCTGTCTTCATGGTAGACGGCATCGTTCACTACTGTGTTGCCAACATGCCCGGCGCCGTGGCCCGCACCGCCACTCTGGCCCTGGTCAACTCCACCCTGTCCTACGGCCTGCGTCTGGCCGCTGACGGCGTAGAGAAGGCCTGTGCCGCCGATGCCGGTCTGCTGGCTGGCCTGAACTGCTATGACGGCCACTGCACCTTCCCCGGCGTTGCCGAGGCTCTGAATCTGGAGTATGTTGATCCCAAGACCCTGATCTGATTCTTCTGCAAATTGTCTTTCAATTGGACAGGTTCGCTCATTTTGAGCGAACCTGTCCTTCTTTTTCTCTTTTGACTGGACAAACCGCCCATCCTGTGTTAGGATACCTGCTGACGAGTCTCCACACCTCGTCCAAGCGGGAGCGGCCTCGATCTGCCTCCCGTTCGTTCGGCGGAGCATCTGCTCCGGCGTTCTCTAAATAAGAAAATGGAGGTTTTTTTATGCGTAAATTTTCTGTCCAAGATCTGACCCTGGCGGCCCTTCTGGCGGCGGTATATGCCACTCTGACCCTGGTTTTGCCCATTCCCGCCTTTACCGGAATCCAGATCCGCCTGTCCGAGGCCCTCACGGTTCTGCCCTTCTTCTTCCCGGCAGCTACCCCGGGCCTGTTTGTCGGCTGTATCGTAGCCAATTTGTTTTCTCCGTATCCTCTGGATATTGTGTGCGGCTCTGCCGCCACACTTCTGGCCTGTCTGATGACCCAGCGTGCGCCCAGCCGTTGGCTGGCCCCTCTTCCTCCAGTGCTGTGCAACGCTGCCATTGTGGGCGCAGAAATCGCCTGGTTTGAAACAGGCTTCGGCCCCGGCTTCTGGGCAGCCTATGCCTTTAACGCCTTCACGGTGGGACTGGGGGAACTGCTGGCCTGCTATCTTCTGGGCAGCTTGCTGCTCAGTGTCCTGCCCCGTATCTCATTCTTCCGCACCCTCATCCCGGCTGACCGCTTGGAGCGGCTGGCCGCCCACGCCTAAATCAGTTTTATCACTTATTACGCCGGACGGGTGGACGTCCAGCGCTTTGGGACCCGGATCATCCGGGTCCTTTTTTATTTCTACTTCATCGTTCGTTTACTTACCTCTCATCCTACTGTATAATGGGATCACACAGTGGCGGTCAGCTAAACCGCCATTCTGCTTTTGAGATTGGAGGTCTGTCTGCTATGAAGTTTCATCTTGTCATCGGAGACATCACCGAACTGGAGGTAGATGCCATCGTCAACGCCGCCAACACTTCCCTGCTGGGTGGCGGCGGAGTGGACGGGGCGATTCACCGAGCAGCCGGTCCAGAGTTATTGGCCGAGTGCCGCACCCTCTACGGCTGCCCAACTGGTCAAGCCAAGGTGACGAAGGGCTACTGCCTGCCCGCCAAATACGTCATCCATACAGTGGGGCCTGTTTGGTATGGCGGGAAGCAGGGAGAGTCAGAACTGTTGGCTTCCTGCTACCGCACCTCACTGATTCAGGCCCTGAAATTGAACTGCCGCACAGTAGCCTTTCCCGCCATCAGCACAGGAGTCTACCACTATCCTCCTCAGGAGGCCGCCTCCATTGCGGTAACAGAGTGCCGCCGCTTTCTCACCGAGCACCCAGATGGACCGGAAATCACCTTCGTCTGCTTCAGCGTGGCCATGGCTGACATCTACCGGCAGCTGTTGGGTCCGGAGATCGAACAGGCGATGGAGATTTGACCCACAATGATTTGGTAGGAGGCAACATGAAAAAGCTGAATTATTACGCCTGTCCTGTATGCGGAGGGCTGACCTTCTGCACCGGTGCAGCAGAGGTATCCTGCTGCGGCCGGAGATTATCTCCGCTGTCCCCCCGCAAAACCGGCACGGATGAGAGGCTCCAGGTAGAGGAGGTGGAGAACGACTGGTTCATTACCAGCAGCCATCCCATGCGAAAGGAGAACTATATCTCCTTCGTGGCCTTTGCCACAGGGGACCGCCTCCAGGTGGTCAAGCAGTACCCTGAGTGGGACCTTCAGCTGCGCATCCCCCGCCGGGAACACGGAATGCTGCTGTGGTACGCTCAGGCAGACGGCCTGCTGTATCAGCTTCTGTAAGATAGCGCTCCCAAGCTAAACTTATACTATAGATTGAGAGGTATTGTGTATGAGTCAGAATCCCATTCCCCAGGGCAAGTATAAGCCCGCTGTCCGCCATGGCGGCCTGATCTTCACCGCCGGCATGACCCCCCGTAAAAACGGTGTGCTGCTGATGTCCGGCAAAGTCACCCCAGACCGCCCTCTGGACGACTACCGGGAAGCTGTCATCCAGGCGGCCTCCAACGCCCTCACCGCAGCCCAGAACACGCTGAAGGAGGGGGAGCAGATCTCACAAATCCTGTCCCTCACGGTCTATCTCAATGCCTCCCCCGACTATACCACCCACGCCAAGGTTGGAGACATCGCCTCTAACTGGCTGTATGAGCAGCTGGGCGAGGCAGGCATCGGCCCCCGAGCCGCCATCGGAGTGGCCACTCTCCCAGGAAATGCCCCAGTAGAGATCCAGCTGGTGGCTGCCGTTGAATGACCGCTCCGATCCCTGTTGAACTGTGAAAGGGGGGCTTTCATCAAAATGTTCCAGCTTCCCGAATGGATGGATCGGGCAGGGCTCTGGCTGCTAGACCTGCTGTTCCCCATGAAGTGTCCATTTTGTCAGTGTATTCTGGAGGATCCCCGTGCCCTGGTGTGTCCAGACTGCCAGCAAAATCTCCCCTGGCTGTTCGGCCCGGAGGCAGAGCGTCCGGTAGAGTTTACCTCGGGCTGTCTGTCACCCCTGGCCTACCGGGGCAGAGTACCCGACTCCATCCATCGCTATAAATTTCCCGGAACCCCAAGCTACGCCAAGGCCTACGGCCTGCTAGCCGCCCAGTGTGTCCGGGACAACCGCAGCACCCCTCTGGACCTTGTGACATGGGTTCCACTCAGCAAAAAACGGAGGCGAAAGCGGGGCTTCGACCAGGCGGAGGCTCTGGCCCGGGCGGCTGCCCAGGAACTGAACCTCCCTGTCCGCGGGACTTTGGAGAAGTTCCGAAACAATGATCCTCAGTCCCACCTCCACGAGGCATCGGAACGCCGATCCAATGTTCTTGGAGTCTATCGTCTCAGAGAGGGCATAGAGCTCACCGGCCGGCACATCCTTCTGGTGGATGACGTTGTCACATCCGGCGCTACCCTCAGCGAGTGTGCCCGGCTCCTGCGCTCTGCAGGGGCCGCGGAGGTTCTCTGTACTACTCTGGCCCAGGCCCGCAAAAGCTGATTTCCCTCATTCTCTGTTTTTTGTTGAAATGACTCACTTTTCCCCTATGAATTGCAAAATTCCGCATTATCTGCTATCATGTCCACCATCGAAACTTGGCAGGATCCGCCTCAGGCTCCTATGCAGCTGCCGGCGGTCTGTCGGGATCTTTTACCGATCCTGTCCACGGTATGCAACTGGCCGTACCGGACGCCTCCTGGCTGTTCCGCCGTGCCGGTGGGAAAGTGAGGCAAACAAATGAAACGAATCGCACGATATCTCCTTCTAACCTTTCTTCTGTGGCTACTGTTCCTGTTTCTATCCATGGTCATTCCTCCCATACTCCATAAGACTGCCGGTCCCGGAGACTGGGAAACTGAGACCGAAATCACGAACGCCGCCCCAGAACGGGTCCGGAGCATTGATGACAACCAGGACGCTCTTCTGTGGCGCCTCCGGCTCATCGAGGCTGCTCAGAAGCACATTATTCTGGCCACCTTCGACTTTTGGGATGAAGACGGCGGCAGGGACGTGATGGGCGCCCTCTGGAATGCAGCAGAGCGTGGTGTCGAGGTACAAATCTTGGTAGATGGCCTCAATGGAGGCGGCCGACCACTCTCCAGCAGCGATCTTTTCTGTCAGCTGGCTGCCCATGAAAATGTAGAAATCCGGCTGTATAACCCCCTCAATCTGCTTACCCCTTGGAAAACCAATTACCGAATGCACGACAAGTACCTGATCGTCGATGACTTGGCCTATCTCCTGGGCGGGCGCAACACAGATAACCGGTTTTTAGGCCGCTACACTGACCGGTACAATGTGGACCGGGAAATCCTAGTCTATGAAACTGTACCCGGGCAGGGACAGTCCTACCTACAGCTTCTGGACTATTTCAACCGGATCTGGTCCCTCCCCTGCTGTAAAGTCCTTGACCAGCCCAGTGAGGGGGAAGATTTGTCCCGCTGCTACGAGGACACAAAGGCCAAGTACCCTCAGGCATTTGCCGCTCCGCTCACCCAGACCGAGTTGGAGACTGTCACTTTGGAGACCCAGGGAGTAGAGCTCTGGAGCAACCCGATCGAGCCTGAGAATAAAAAGCCTATCCTCTGGGCCAGAATGGTGAATGCCATGGCAACTGCGGACGAAGTCTTGGTCCAGACTCCCTATATCATTTGCAGCCGGGATATGTATCGCGATCTCCAGTCGGTCTGTAATGGAGGCACCCGCACAGACATCCTCATTAACGCGGTGGAAATCGGAAGCAATCCCTTTGGCTGTACTGACTACTTAAATCAGAAAAAGCCTCTGCGGGACACCGGTGTGTCCATGTACGAGTATCTTGGAGAACAGGCTCTGCACACCAAAGCCTTGGTGGTGGGGGATGATCTGACCATCGCCGGATCCTGCAACTTTGACATGAGAAGTGTGTATCTGGACACCGAATTGATGCTTGCCATCCGCAGTCCACAGCTCAACGCCCAGATCCGCGAACAAATCCAGGAGTTGAAGGATCACAGCCGCCAGATGGCTCCAGATGGTTCTATCACCGATGGCCCTGCCTATCAGCCTCAGGAGCAGGGATTCGGCAAGCAACTCACCTATGGATTATTGCGGGCGGTCATTCTCCCTTTCCGGCATCTTCTTTGATCGTTCTGCAACTGCATGATACAACAAGCGCTGGGCCGCACCGTATATCAGACGGTGCGGCCCAGCGCTGTTTTGTTCGGACGCTCTGTGCAGCGGGACAGCTCCAGATGGCCCCCCTTAGCATCCGCTATATCACTTACTTACAGAATTCTTTTGCGACCTCAACGATATGCTCTGCGGACAGACCGAACTGCTTGAGCAGGGCGGCGGCGGGGCCGGAGTGTCCGAACTCATCGTTAATGCCGATACGGCGCACAGGAACAGGGCATTTTTCACTCAGGCAGGCGCACACAGCCTCGCCCAAGCCGCCGATGACGGAGTGCTCCTCACAGGTGATGACCTTACCGCACTCTTTAGCGGCCTTGACCACCAGTTCCTCGTCCAAAGGCTTGATCGTGCAGATATTGATAACCCGGGCAGAGATCCCCGCCTCAGCCAGCACCTTGGCAGCTTCCACAGCCTCCGCTACCATCAGGCCAGTGGCAATGATGGCCACATCGCTGCCATCCCGCAGAACCTCGCCCTTTCCAATCTCAAACTGGAAGCCCTCCTCCTCGTGGAGCACAGGCACAGCCAGCCGACCGAAGCGCAGGTAGACGGGGCCCTGGTGGGCATAGGCAGCCTTAACAGCAGCCTTGGCCTCCACATCGTCCGCAGGGGACATGACCACCATGCCGGGAATGGACCGCATCAGAGCAAAGTCCTCGCAGCACTGGTGGGAAGCGCCGTCCTCGCCCACAGAGATACCGCCGTGGGTGGCGCCGATCTTGACGTTCAGGTGGGGATAGCCGATGGAGTTGCGGATCTGCTCAAAAGCACGCCCGGCGGCAAACATGGCAAAGCTGGAGGCAAATACCACCATACCCATGGAGGCTGCACCGGCAGCCACTGCCATCATGTTCCCCTCGGCGATGCCGCAGTTGAAGTGCCGGTCGGGATAGGCCTTTTTGAACACACCGGTCTTGGTGGAGCCAGCCAGATCGGCATCAAAGACGATCAGGTTGTCATGCTCCGCGCCCAGTTCCTTCAGGGCGTTCCCGTAGCTTTCACGGGTCGCGATCTTCTTCACATCCGCCATCTTACATCGCCTCCACTTCCGCCAGCTGAGCGCTCAGCTCCTTCATGGCGATCTCATATTCCTCATCATTGGGAGCCTTGCCATGCCAGCCGGCCTGGTTCTCCATAAAGCTGACGCCCTTGCCCTTGGTCGTCTTCATCACGATGGCAAAGGGAACGCCCTTGGTCTCCCGGGCCTTAGCGAAGGCAGACTCCATCTGCTCAAAGTCATGGCCGTCGATCTCTGCCACCTCAAAGCCAAAGGCACGCAGCTTCTCCGGGATGGGATAGGGGCTCATGACATCCGCCACATTTCCATCGATCTGAAGGCCATTGTTGTCGATGATGACGCACAGGTTGTCCAGCTTATAGTGGTGGGCAAACATCATGGCCTCCCACACCTGGCCCTCCTGGATCTCACCGTCACCCAACAGGGTGTACACTCGGCAGGACTTGCCCTGCTGCCGGGCTGCCAGCGCCATACCACAGGCAGCGGATATGCCCTGGCCCAGGGACCCGGTGGACATATCTACTCCAGGCACTGTGTTCATGTTGGGATGGCCCTGGAGATAGCTCCCAATGTGCCGCAGCGTCAGCAGGTCCTCCTCAGGGAAAAAGCCCCGGAGCGCCAGTGCCGCATACAGGCCGGGGGCAGTGTGGCCCTTGGACAGCACAAAGCGGTCCCGGTCCGCCCACTTGGGATCTTTGGGCTCCACATTCAGCTCCTTGCAGTACAGGTAGGTGAACAGATCTGCGGCGGACAGGCTCCCGCCAGGATGGCCGGCCTTGGCCGCGTGGGTCCCCTTGATCACACCCATGCGCACCTTGCAGGCCGTGGCCATCAGTTGCTTCTTTTCGTTGGCTGTCATAGCATACTCCTTCTCTAACCTCCCGCTGAAGTGCGGGGGAAATATCCAGGCCGACCCCGGAAGATGCGATTTTCTGTTCTGACCCTCATTATAAGACAAGCGCAGGAAAACTGCAAGGTACTACTTTACAAGTAAATCAAAAACACCGCCCATAAGGCAGCACAATACCAAATTTCAATGAAGCGGCTCTGGCATTGAGGGGATCAGAGAAACAATCACAATCTGACTTGTGCAAAAAAGTCGGAGCAAACGTCATAACATTTGCTCCGACTTGGTGCCGGTGACCGGACTCGAACCGGTACGCTGTCGCCAGCGGTGGATTTTGAGTCCACTACGTCTACCAATTCCATCACACCGGCCGGTACAGGTCACATTATACAAGAAACCTGCGCAATTTGCAAGAACAAAATTCCATGACTTTCCGAATAAGTTGTTGACCCGGCCACCCCAAACAGGGCGGCCGGGTCAGTTCTTCCATACTCTGCCTCCTGATTTTGGTACACTCTATCCTAATCAGGGCAGATAAGACAGCGGATTGACCGATGACCCGCGGACCCGAACCTCAAAATGACAGTGGACACCTGTGGAGCGCCCGGTACTGCCCGCCTTAGCGATTTGCTGTCCTTTGTACACTTTCTGTCCAGCAGAAACAAGCAGCGAAGAGTTGTGTCCATAATAGGTCTGTGTTCCGTTATCGTGCGTGATGATCACCAATTTACCATAGCTGCCTTTGTAGCCTGCATAGGTAACCGTACCGCCATCTGCAGCCCGGACGGCCGCGCCATAAGAGGCAGAAATATCGATTCCAGAGTGATAACTGTAACTGCCAAAGATATATCGTCCTCCAAAGTAGGAGGTGATCCTTCCCCGAATCGGCCACTGATAACTTCCAGAGGACGCCGTCTTGGGCTTTTCCTTTGTCCCGATCGCTTTTACCGTCTTGGTCGGCTCCCGCAATGTGGTCGTGTTGTTGATGACCCGCCCAGTCTCCTGACCATTGACATAGGTGATCGTGGCATCCACCTGGGCCTCACCCTCTACTCCCTGTGTGACGATCTTACTATTCCCCTTGTACATGGAAGCGTCCTTGACCTCCTCCACCGGGCATGGGATAGATTCCACATAGGTCACATCGTCCACTGTCTCGACCGAGAGAAGAGGTGTGAGTTCTTTGACGTTGAGCACATCACCCACCATCAAGCGGTTGATATCTACCGCAGGATTCAATGCTTTCAGGTCGCTTACCGACATATCATTGGCATACGCAATGGCATTAAAGGTATCTCCCGCCACCACAGTATAGGTGGTGGAGCCATTGCCGCTGGCTTGAAGCGCCTTTTCCATCTCCCGAATGGTCATCAGGTCGTTCACCTCATACACCGGCTCTGTGGCAACAGTGTCTAGGAAACGCACAGATACTGTATTTTCTGTGGTATACCGGGCCTTCATACTATCCAGCAGCTGATTCAGAGAGTCCTCGTCCTTGACTGCCCCCACCTTCTGGCCGTCCACCAAAACCTGATACTTCCGCAGTTCACCGCTGACTGCGTCCAGCTGATTATAAAAATAATTCTGAAGCTCCTCTGGGGTAGTCAGATCGGAACGCAGGCTCAGGGCAAATTCATATTCCAGATTCCCCTCCACCTGGTAGTCATAGCCAAGCAGCTGACTGCCAGTCTCCTCTACGCTCTTGATCGCCTTCTGTACCATTCCTTCGTCAGCTACCACGCCAACCGGCTCGCCGTCCAACGTCACTGCATAGCTTGGGGAGTACAACGTTGTCAAAGTCAAAGCCACTGCCAGGGCAGCAGAGCAAACCAGAAAAGAGACTGGCCCCGCAGCCCGGTTGCCTGCCACCACATTGTGGACTTGATGGGCCGCCCGTCGTCCATGGATCCGGGCCCACTCCTGGAAAGCCTTCCAATAGATAGGGGCCTCTTCCTTAAATTGTTCCCAGCGTTCCCGCAATCCTCGGTTCTCAGGGCGGCGGGGAGGTTCTGTATTCGATTGTTTCATCGCATTTTCCATATATGGCCTCGTGCACACATTTCTCCCGCCTGAAAAAGTGACAGACTGGAAAAGAAAAGATTACAAAATGGTTACAAACGAAACTATACACGGAAACGTGGCCTCCGTCAAGTCCCTTTCCGTTTAGAAGTATGAACTTTCTGATAATTCATACAGATTTGTGCATTTTTCCGCTTACAGCGACATCCTTCCCGGTGTTTTCCTGGTTCTCAGGCCATATAAGAAGGGCGGCCGCAACTGGCCGCCCTTTGAACATACAATGATATGATCCGGGTTCTTGATCCCGCTTTATTTAGTTGCCCAATTCCCAGTAGCCTCAGCTGTCAGATATGCATTGATGAATCCATCCAGATCCCCGTCCATCACACTGCTGATCGCGCTGGTCTCATAGGCCGTACGGTTATCTTTCACCAGCTGATAGGGCATGAACACATAAGAGCGGATCTGACTGCCCCACTCTATCTTCAGCTGGACACCCTTCAGGTCAGAGATTTTCTCCGCCTTCTCCTGCATTTGGAGTTCTACCAGCTTGGCTCGCAGCATTTTCATACAGTTGTCCTTATTCTGGAACTGGCTGCGTTCCTGCTGACTGGCCACCACCACGCCGGTGGGCTTGTGGATCAGACGGACAGCGGAGGAGGTCTTATTGACGTGCTGGCCGCCTGCGCCAGAGGCACGGTAGACCTGCATCTCGATATCCTCCGGTCGGATCTCGATTTCTACATCCTCCGGAAGGTCAGGCATGACTTCTACCGAGGCAAAGGAGGTCTGCCGCCGGGCATTGGCATCAAAGGGAGACACCCGCACCAAGCGGTGAACACCGTGCTCTCCCCGAAGGTAGCCGTAGGCATTTTCTCCCTCAATCATAATAGTAGCCGACTTAATACCCGCCTCGTCACCGTCCTGATAGTCCATGATCTGATAGGTAAAACCGTGACGCTCTGTCCAGCGGGTGTACATGCGGTAGAGCATTTGGGCCCAATCCTGGGCCTCTGTTCCACCAGCACCTGGGTGGATGGTCAGGATGACATTGGAACTATCATACTCTCCCGTGAGCAGAGTCTGGAGGCGCGCTTCTTCCATATCCCGCTCCAGCTGAGCAAAGCCTTCCTCCAACTCTGGTACCAGAGACTCGTCCTCAAACTCATTTCCCATCTCGCACAGAGCCATCAGATCATCCCACTCCTGGCAGCGCTTGTGCTGTTTGTCCACCTTATTCTGGAGAGTCTTGATGCGCTGCTGCACCTTCTGGGCCTTCTCCAAGTTGTTCCAGAACCCATCAGCGGCAGACTCCGCCTGGAGCATATCCAGCTCTCGCTCCGCCCCCTCCAGATCCAGGGCCCTGCCCAGTTCCTCCAGGGTGGGAGCCAAATTGTTCAGCTTGACCTTATATTCGTCGAATTGAAGCATAATGGTCCTCACTCTCATTCCATCTCAGTTGTTGAAATTCCAAATTCAGCCCAATTATTATATCCGAAGCTGAGGAAAAAGTAAAGAAGCAGCCGGTCGAAAAAGTCAGTTTCCTCTTTTTCAACAATCGCTCCCGATTCCCTATATAAAAACGCACCCCTTCTCCTTGGAAAAGGGGTGCGCTTGATCCACACAAACAGCTGTAAGCAGTTACGCAACCGCCGCATGGCGCTTCTCAGAAATGATTTGATACGCCAGGATAGCAACCAGAATCGCGATACCAATCACGTCAGTCAACGTACCGGGATGAATCATCATCAAGCCGGCAGCCACGCTGACTACTCTGAGCATAATATTCAGCTTCTGAAGCATAAATCCAATCAGACCAGCAGCAATCAGGAACATACCACCGAAGGAGGTAATAACAACCTTGATCACATCAAAGGGACCCACATTATCCCCAATAAACAGCATGATGGGGCTGTACGCAAAGATATAGGGGATGATGAAGGCAGCGATGGCCAGACGGGTGGCGTTGAACGCAGTCTTCATGGGGGGAGCCTTAGCGATGGCGGAGCCAGCATAGGCAGCCAGAGCCACAGGAGGAGTAATATCAGCCACGATGCCAAAGTAGAACACGAAGAAGTGGGCAGCCAAGACCGGCAGACCCATCTTAATCAGGATGGGCGCACAGGTGGTGGCCATGATGATGTAGTTTGCAGTTGTGGGAACACCCATGCCCAGGATGACACAGCAGATCATAGTCAAAACCAAGGCAATGATCAGGTGACCACCCGCGATGCCTACGATGGCATTGATCAGAATCTGACCCAGGCCAGTGTAGGTCACCACGCCAGCAATGATGCCGGCCATGCCGCAGGCCACGCCCACGGACAGGGTGCTCTTGGTGCCGCTCTCGAGGGCGCTGATGTAAGTGCCAACATTCTGCATATTGGGCTTGCTGATCAGATGGCAGGCTACCACCAGCACAAAGAAAATACCGAAGCAGGCCAGTGTGAAGGTCTCCTGCATCTCCAGGGAGTCAGCAAAGCCAGGAACCAGATCAGGCAGATAGACTTTGCCCAGTGCATAGACCAACAGGGGAATGGACGGGACCATCATCACAAACTTCTTAGAGCCAGTCTCCTTGTCAGCCATACCAGCCACGATGGCCACCAGGCAGGCAACAACGGCGCTGTATGCCATGGTGAAGGTGCCGCTCTGGATCACCATGAACACCAGGACAATCAGAGGCAGCAGCAGATAGAGCTTGGGGAAAATATCCTTGCCCTTGGGCAGGGAGTCCTTGTCCAGACCCTTCAGGCCGATAGACTTGGCTTTAAAGTGGACCATTAGGAAAATGCCGGTGAAGTACAGAGCCGCAGGCAGGATAGCACGCACCAAGATGTCAGCATACTCTGTACCGGTCATCTCTGCCATCAGGAAGGCAGCGGCGCCCATGATGGGGGGCATGATCTGTCCGCCAGTGGAGGATGCTGCTTCGACGGCGCCAGCAAATTCAGGGGGATAGCCAGTCCGCTTCATCAGGGGAATGGTAACTGCACCGGTGGTCACGGTGTTACCCACGGAAGAGCCGGACACCATGCCGCACAGGGCAGAGGAGATAACAGCCACCTTGGCGGGACCGCCAGTAGCTGCACCAGCGATGCTGTTAGCACAGTCAATGAAGAACGCAGCGATACCGGTAGCCTCCAAGAAAGATCCAAACAGCACGAACAAGAAGATGTACGTGGAGCAGACCTGAATGGGGGTACCAATGATACCGTTGGTAGTATAGACCAAGTTATAAATTGTGCCTTGCAGGGGCTTGTCAGCACCCATAGGCAGCAATGTGTAGGCAACAAAAGCAGCTGCCACAATGATAATGGGGATACCGACAACCCGGCGGCAGGCCTCTACCAGCACCAGGATCGCAATGATACCGATGATAATCTGGGGAGTGCCGATGCGGCGCCCCATTGCAATCAGTTCCTCTTTGAAAATGATCTGATAGAAATAGACGCCAACTGCCACCACAAGCAGAACGATATCATAAAAAGGAATATGATTGGGTTTGAGCTTCATGTTTTTGTTGATGGGATACATGATAAATACAAACGCCAAAACAACGCCCAAGAAGAAACAGCGGCGCACGCTGCCCTCCCAAGTGGAAAACATACTGACCCAAATCATCATCAGCATGAATAGAGCCATCCCGTAACGGACTACCCGTGCAGGAAGGCCCGTCCAAATTCGGACATTGGATTCGCGGTCATATTTTTTCATGACCGCTTCTACGTCTTCTGCGGAGCCGACTTCCACATCCGCTGGCGCGGTGTTTACAGTCTGCTTCTCTTGTTCAGCCATATTGAGTCTCCTCCTCCAGCTTTTTTAAAACAACCGATGCTCATATTGAAATGACACGATTGACCTTCTTCCACACAAATTGCTCAGACTAATGATCTTCACATCACCCACCTGCTGCTCCAGCTGGTCAGTAAACACCCCAACAAGCGGCTTGATCTCCGGGTAATCCGGGTGAATGTCTCCCAGCATTAGGGTCCGGTCCGACACCATTCCCACCGAACAGGTGAACTGTTCAAACTCTTGATGGATGTTTCCTACAATGATTGCGCCGTCCTCACCCAAGGTCATGGTCTCTCCCGAACCCACTTCCGTCTGGACTCCTGCGCCAAATTGATAATAGATCGTCTCCTCGGCATACATTTTTCCGTCCTCTGACACCTCATAGACGTCAATCAGAGGCCGAAGATTGACAGAATGAATGAATCCGATGGCAAATTGCTCTCCTGGCTTCAGAGGATACCTGGCCAGTTCCTCGCCACTCTTCCCGTCCGATACGACGAGATACCATCCAGCACTGGATACCAGAAAGAGAATGGCCGCCGCAGCCATAGCAGCCAGTGCTACCACTGCGACGGCCAGCTTTCGATGTGTTCGAAACAAATCAGTTTCTGCTGTAAGGATTACAGCAGGCCGATCTCCTTATAGTACTTCTCAGCGCCGGGATGCATGGGGACGGAACCGTTCTCGGCAGCCTTCTCCGCACTGACCAGCTTAAACTTGTCGTGGGAAGCACCCAGATCCTCCAGGTTCTCGAACATGGTCTTGGTCAGCTCGTACACGGCGTCCTCGCTCATGTCGGTGGAAGCGACCAGAGCGGCCTCGACGGCCACACAAATGGTCTCAGTGTCAACGCCGTCATAGGTGCCGCCAGGCAGGTTCTCCTGAACCAGGAAGGGGTACTTCTCATGCAGAGCATCAACGTGCTCCTGGTCAAGGCTGACCATGGAGAAGTCCATGCCGCTGGTCGCCAACTCGGTGATGGCGGTGGTGGGGGCGCCGGCCACGGTGAAGGCGGCGTCGATCTGGCCGTTCTTCAGCATCTCAGAGGCCTCGCCGAAGTTGGCGTGGACAACCTTGATGTCATCAGCAGTCATGCCATAGGCCTCCAGCACCTGATAGGCGTTGAACTCCGTACCGGAGCCCTGGTCGCCCACGCAGACGGCCTTGCCCTTCAGCTGGTCAACGCTGGTGATGCCACCCTTAGCGGTGATCTGAACGGTCTCGTTATATAGACCGGCCACCCACAGGGCATCCGTCTCAGGAGCACTGAACACATTGGTGCCCTCGTGAGCATAGGTCAGAACGTCAGACTGAAGGATGGCCAGGCCATACTCGTCATCGGTAATGCCCTCGACATTGTCCTTGGACGCGCCGGTAGAGGTCACGTTCAACTCAGTCAGGGTCAGCAGAGGGTTCAGGACGTTCATCATGGCAGAGCCAACACCGTAGTAAGTGCCGGTGGTGCCACCAGTTGCCAGAACCTGGGTGCTCTTGTCCGCAGACACGGGAGCGCTGGAGCCGGAGCCGGAACCCGACACAGCACCAGAGCCAGAGCCGGAACCGGCATCATTGCCGCCACCGCAGCCAGTCAGTGCCAGGCTGGCGGTCATGGCCATCGCCAAGACAAGAGCAAGCTTCTTCTTCATCATTACTGATTCCTCCAATTCAAAAATGTGATTTGCTGGGGAACTGTACTTGCAGGCTTATTATAGTATATTTACCCCAAAAATGCAAGGTTCTTTTTCTCAAAAGCATATATTTTGCACAATCTCATTTATAATGCAAAAAATCGTTAGTATTTTAACGGTTTTTACTTTTTCTTCACTTTATATGCAATGCTTCTTGCATTTTTATTCACTCAAAAGATTCCTCTATGGCTCCCATCCCTCCATCTCTTTTCCCAGTTTTTCCAGTGCCCGCTTTTCGATTCGCGATACATAGGAGCGGCTGATCCCGCAACGGCCCGCAATCTCCCGCTGCGTGCGTGGTGGACGGTCATCCAGCCCATATCGCATTGTGACAACCATCCGCTCTCTTGGGGTCAGACAAGTTTGGACACATTGACGAACTTTGCGGCAGGCATCCCGTGTATCCAACTCCTCCAGCAGGTCATCATCCACCGCAAGCACATCCATCAGCGACAGGGAGTTTCCATCTCCACCACTCTCCAGTGTCTCGGTCAGCGAGACCTCGCCCTGGAGTTTTCGCTGAGACCTGAAATGCATCAGAATCTCATTTTCAATGCACCGACTGGCATAGGTTGCCAAGCGTACATTTTTATCCGCTTTAAATGTAGAGATTCCCTTGATCAGGCCGATGGTTCCAATGGAGATCAGATCGTCCTGATCTCCGGTCTGTGCGTAGTACTTTTTCACGATATGGGCCACCAACCGCAGGTTATGCTCCACCAAAATGTTCCGGGCCTCCAAGTCGCCCGCCGCACACCGCTCTAGATACTGCTTTTCCTCTTCTGGCTTCAGCGGCCGTGGGAAGGATCCCCCTCCGCCTGACAACCTCAGCGTAAAAAACAAACTATGCATCATCAGGTAAATCACTGGAGAAAACATGATGCGCCACCTCCTGTCCCACTGTATTCTGCCTATGCTAGTCCATATACCCCGGACAAACGTCTCCTCTCCCCCTCAAAGTCAAACCACAAAACGGCCCCTGGCTCCGAATTATACGGAGCCAGGGGCCGTTTCATATTTTCTGATTCATTTGATCAGGAGTTCACGACATGGATGGGTGCACCGTCCAGATAGGCACGGATGTTATCCGCCGTGCAGTCCATGATGCGCTGGCGTGCCTCTTTGGCGCCCCAGGACATATGGGGAGTGATGATACAGTTGGGAGCGGTCAGCAGGGGGTTATCCGCACGGATCGGCTCGGTATATACCACATCCAGGCCGGCAGCCGCCAGCTTGCCGGACTTCAGTGCATCGGTCACGTCCTGCTCGTCAATGAGCTGGCCGCGGGAGTTGTTGATCAGGATGGCCCCATCCTTCATCTTGGCGATGTTGGCCTTGTTGATCATCTTTTCGTTTTCGGGGGTCAGGTTGCAGTGGAGGAATACTACATCAGACTTGGCCAGCAGGGTATCCAGATCCACATACTCAGCAATCGCCTTACCGGAATCGTTGGGATACAAGTCATAGGCCAGCACCTTCATGCCCAGAGCCTTGGCGATACGGCCAGTGGTCTGGCCGATGCGGCCAAAGCCAATGATGCCAGCAGTCTTGCCGTCCAGCTCAATGAGGGGGTGATCCCAGTAGCACCAGTCGATGTGATTGGCCCATTTGCCCTCATGGACAGTCTTGTCGTGATGGCCGATGTGGTGGCACACCTCAAGCAGCAAAGCAATGGCATACTGGCCCACACAGGCAGTGCCATAGGTAGGCACGTTGCACACCAGGATTCCCTTCTCCTTGGCGTAGTTGTAGTCGGCCACATTGTAGCCGGTGGCCAAGAAGGCAATCAGCTTCAAATTGGGGCACTTGTCCATGGTCTCCTTGGAAATGGGGGTCTTGTTAGTGACGACCACCTCTGCGTCACCGATCCGCTCCGCGATGATGGGGTCCTCCACATAGGAGGTCCGGTCATAGACCGTCAGTTCCCCCATAGAACTCAGCTGATCCCAGCTCAGGTCGCCAGGATTTTCTGTATAACCATCCAGCACTACGATTTTCATTGCAGCAGCCTCCTTATTTTATATGGTGTTCTTTGTTCTTTGTTCTAATTTTGCTTTTTGTCCCTGGGCCGCTGGTTCTCTAAAAAATCACTTTACAGCCCAGTTTTTTTTGCTTATACTACATGATAACGGAATCTGTCTTGTACAAAATCTAAATTTATTTTAATATTTTTGTCTATCATACAAATGGTGGTGCGGTATGTTTATTTCAGAAGCAGCAGCCTCTTCCATCGTCCGCGAGATGAAGGAAATCACAGGTCACGACATCAACATTATGGACGGCACGGGAACTATCTTTGCCAGCACAGACCCGGACCGTGTTGGGCAGCGGCATGAGGGGGCCTGTCAGGTCCTATCCCGAAATTTATCCCGGCTGACCGTTCAGGAGGACTGTCACCCCGGCGGCATCCGTCCAGGTGTCAACCTTCCTATCCAGCTGGATGGAGAAACGGTCGGTGTCATCGGAATCACTGGCAATCCAGATGAGGTGGGCGCTCTGGGGGCCATCCTTAAACGCATGACAGAGATCATGGTGCGGGACGCCCGGCGCCAGGCCCAGGAGGACCTGTTAGACAGCGCCCGCCAGTGTTTCATCGAGCGGTGGCTCTTCTCCGAGGATTCCGATCAGGCAGAATTGGAGCTGCGCGGCAATATGCTGGGGATCGACATTACCTCCCGCTGGACCGTAGTGATCCTGGAGGTACTGGAGCCTCTCAGCCCCGGACAGGCCGGTGCATCCCCCCAAGAGATGCGCAACGCCCTCTTTCTGAAACACATCCGCCCCTATCTGAGTTCTCACCCCAATAGTTTGTGTGCGGTGATCAATCAGAGGATCCTGTTATTGTTCCCCGACCGAAACCGCTACGAGGTTCTAGCCTGTGTCAACCAGATCCGCAGTGAACTGGAGGGAGCCTATCAAGCCGCAGTGTGCGGCGGCATGAGCGCGGATGGCCGACGCGGGCTGGAGATCCGCCGCTGCTATCAGGAAGCGCGGACCGCCAGTCAGACAGCCCGCACAGACGGCGGCAGGCGTGTCCTGCGTTACGACGAGGTCTCACTGGAATTTCTCGCCGACAGTATTGCCCCGGATATTCGGCGGGATCTGGTATCTCTGGTTTTTTCCAGCTGCACTCCAGAAGAGCGAGAGAGCATCCGCAGTACCGTCCTGCTCTATTTTCAATGCCACGGGGATGTCAAGCAGATGGCTGATACTCTGTATGTCCACAAAAACACCGTACATTACCATTTACAACGGATCCAGGCGCTCACCGGATACAGCATCCGGGACCCACGGGGATCCGTCCTACTGTATCTGGCCTGTCTGTCCTCTCCCCGGGAAGAAGGCGGCTGACCAGGAGAGACATGTATGATAATTAAAGGAGGAGCCGCTATGTCCATTTATACCGATGCCCAAGAAATCATTCACGGCGCACTGGAGGCCTGCCTGCCCGATCAGGCGGTACGCCGTGCCCTGGAGGGAAAGGAGTTCGGCTCCGGGCGCATCTTTTTAGTTGCCCTAGGCAAAGCCGCCTGGCAGATGGCCCATTGTGCCGCTGAACTACTAGGCTCCAGACTGGAGCAGGGAGTGGTAGTCACCAAACACGGCCACAGTCAAGGGGAGATCCCACACTGCCAGATCTTTGAAGGTGGGCATCCAGTACCTGATGAAGGCTCCTTCCAGGGGACTCGCGCCGCTATGGAACTGGTTCAGGATCTTAACCCCCAGGACACCGTAGTCCTGTTGGTCTCCGGCGGCGGCTCTGCCCTGTTTGAGAGTCCTCTGATCCCCGCAGAGGAGTTAGCCCAGCTCACCAGCGCCCTGCTGGCCTGCGGGGCAGACATTGTGGAGATGAATACCATTCGCAAGCGCCTGTCTGCGGTGAAGGGTGGCCGCTTCGCTCAGCTGTGCGCCCCGGCCCAGGTCTATTCCATCGTTCTGTCCGACATTCTGGGGGATCCCCTGGACATGATCGCCTCCGGCCCCGCGTATCCAGATCACTCCACCAGCGTCCAGGCCCGGGCCATCGCAGAGAAATATCAACTTCCGCTGTCCGATCAGGCTCTCGCCCTGTTAGACCAGGAGACCCCCAAGGAACTGGACAATGTAGAGACGATCATCACCGGAAGTGTGCGTGAGCTCTGCTCCGCCGCCGCCGCTGTATGCCAGCGGCTGGGCTATGAGACCCATATCCTCACTGACCAACTCTGCTGCCAGGCCCGAGAGGCTGGCTCCTTCCTGTCAGCCATCGCCCGGACCCACGGGCAGGACGGGCGCTCCCTGGCCTTTCTGGCTGGAGGTGAGACCGTGGTCCTTCTTACTGGAAAAGGATTGGGCGGACGCAATCAGGAACTGGCTCTTTCTGCCGCTGAAGGAATCTCCGGCATGGATAACGCCCTGATTTTCTCTTTGGGTTCTGACGGAACAGATGGCCCAACAGACGCCGCCGGCGGCATCGTGGACGGTCAGACCCAGAACAAGCTGGCCCAGGCCGGCCTGAGCATCCACCAAGTCCTGGCAGACAATGATGCCTACCATGCTCTGGGGAAAGTAGACGGCCTAATCCGCACCGGTCCTACTGGTACCAATGTAAATGACGTTGCTGTTGTCCTGCTGAAGGGCTGATTGAGGAATCTCAAACAGACCGGGGAGCGCTGATGCGCTCCCCGGTCTATCATTTTATTCTATGATATGGTTCCTAGCACCTCTAGGCGTCACTTGGATCGTTTGAGCACCTCGACCACAAAGTTCCAGATCCGCTGCACCGAGGAGATGCTCAACCGCTCCCGGGGGGTGTGGATCTCAAACAGGTCCGGGCCAACGGAAACACAGTCCAGCTCGGGCAGCTTGCCGGCAAAGACGCCGCACTCCAGCCCGGCGTGGATGGCCTCGATTTTTGGATCTTTTCCGTACTGCTCCCGGAACACATCCGCCATCCGTTCCCGCAGCGGAGATTCCTCCCGATACTGCCAGCCGGTATAATCTCCAACAAACTCCACGGTTCCGCCCAATTCCTCCATCAGGCAGGCCAGCCGATCCTTAAGCATCTCCCGCTGGGAGTCCACCGAACTGCGCACACAGAAAGAGGCCCGCAGAGAAGTCTCCTCTGTCACCAGAATCCCCAAGTTCAGAGAGGTCTGCACCAGGCCGTGAATCTCCGCACTCATCGCCTGCACCCCATTTGGCAAACAGGTCAGCATACACAGGACATGCCGGGTCGAACGCTCGTCCATAGGCTGCTCCACCGCAGTAGACTGCTCCGCCCGGATCCAGAGCGCCGGATCGGTGACGCGGTACTCATTAGTCAGCGCAGCCTCCATCTCCCGGACAGCATCCAACACCGCCTGAGGATCTGCCGCCACAACCTGAGCTGTGCAGGCCACGGGGATGGCGTTGTCCTTCAGGCCGCCGTCCACCCGCATTAGCCGCAGTTCTGTCCGCCGGGCCGCCGCTCGGAGGATACGTCCCATGAGTACATTGGCATTGGCACGGCCCTTGTGGATCTCCGCCCCGGAGTGTCCTCCGGTCAGTCCACCCACCGCAATGGTCACACCCGCCCCATCAAAGGGGGCACGGGTCAGGGGAAGCCGACAGGCACTGGTATTTCCTCCGGCACAGCTGACGGTAAAGATGCCCTCCGCCTCCGAATCCAAATTCAGCATCTGCCGCCCCTTCAGCGGTGCCACATCGATGGAGGCAGCCCCCAGCAGACCGATCTCCTCGTCCACCGTAAATACCGCCTCCAGCCGAGGATGGGGCAGGTCCTCTGCATCCAGCAGGGCCAGGGCCATAGCGATAGCGATACCGTCATCTCCTCCAAGCGTTGTGTCCTTGGCATAGACAAAGTCTCCATCCACTGCCAAGTCCAGCCCTTCCCGGCTCATGTCCTTTTGGCAGTCTGCAGTCTGCTCGCAGACCATATCCATGTGTCCCTGAAGGATCACCGGCGGAGCAGCCTCATAACCGGGCGTAGCCTCCTTAATGATGATAATATTGTTATCTCCATCCTGGTGGTACTCCAAGCCCCTGGTCCGTGCAAAGTCTGCGCACCAGTCACTGACGGCCTTGGTATTCCGGGAGCCGTGAGGAATGGCGCACATCTCCTCGAAAAAGCGAAATACGCTCTTAGGCTCCAAATGCTCCAATACGTTCATAATTCTGAAACTCCTCTCCAAAATTCTTACTCTTTCAATCGATAACGCAGGCCGCCCGCATCCTCCAAAAGCTGCTGTTCCAACATGTAGCGGACTAGCTTAGGGGCAACGGCGACCGGATCCTGTACGCGGATACGGTTTTTTGACCAGAACATCCCGGCTCTGACCCCCTGGATCAGGGGCGGGATTTCCTTTTGGGTGATGCTTCCGTGCTTTCGGAGATATTTTACCACAGCGCCCGCGCACTTGTTCAGCAGGATCCGCTCCAAGTCCGCCTCCTGTGTGATGCTTTTCTTCAATCCCCAGACATACAGAACAGCGGTAACCAGGGCAAACAAAAGGATCCCCAGCACGATCTGTCCAAAGTTCATGCCTTCACCCGATCCCTTCCCTCAAACAGGATAAAGCGGTTGTTGTGCAGAATTTGCATATATTTCACCAGCCGATCATACAGCGGCTCCGCCTTCTCCCCATAAGCCTCTTTCAACTCCAGAGCCAGTTGCCCCACTGTCTTGATGCCGTCGATCCGCATCCAGAGGAAGCTGCCGTACTCATCCAGCTTGATGTGGCTCACTCTGGGCGTGTGAAACAGCTTCTGGGCCAAAGTATTATAAAAGCCCCGGTTTACCATGTGGATGGTCACCACTCCGTCCTCTCCCTGATCCCAAGTGTTCTGCCCATTGATCACAGGGACGAAGTCCAGATAGTTTTCCTTCTTCTTTGCCATAAAAATTCTCCTATATTGGCCCAAACCGGGCTGCATACAAAAGTATACAGCCCGGTCGTGGGAAACGCAACGCTTAGTTGGACTTCTTGCTGTCCTTGGTTGCGAAGAAGTAGATGGTCAGCAGGATCCCAGCGAAGCACACCAGGCCGCCAATGCTGCCGATGCTGAACACACCGCTGAGGTTGATTTTATCGCTGAAGTACAGCTCCTTGCCGGCAGCATCCAAGCCAGCAGGGATGATCGCCAGAACGGCCAGCAGGATACCAACAATGCCCTCGCCGGCGATGAGGCCGGAGGAATAGAGCACGCCGGACTGCACAGCGTCGTTCTTCTCCTTCTCAGAGCCGCACTTACGCTTCTCCAGGTACCAGCGCAGCGCGCCGCCCAGCATCATGGGCACGGACAGGTAGATGGGAAGATACAGGCCAATGGCAAAGGGGAGCACGGGGATGCCCAGGATCTCCACCACGATGGCGATGAATACACCGGTGAACACCAGGTTCCAGGGCAGGTTGCCACCCATAACACCCTCTACGATCATCTTCATCAGCATCGCCTGAGGAGCCGGCAGATCGTCGGAGCCATAACCGCCCCAAGCCATGCTCAGCAGGTACAGAATGGCACCGATGACCACAGCAGAGACCGCAACACCGATCATCTCACCCATCTGCTGCTTTCTGGGGGTAGCACCCACCAGGAAGCCAGTTTTCAGATCCTGGGAAGTGTCGCCGGCGATGGCGGCAATGACGCAGATGATGCCGCCGATGACAATGGCTGCGATCATGCCCTGGATGCCATCGTTGCCAGTAGCCTTCAGCAGCATGGTGGAGATCAACAGGGTGGCAATGGCCATGCCGGACACCGGGTTGTTGGAGGAGCCGATCAGGCCCACCATCCGGGAGGAGACAGTGGCGAAGAAGAAGCCGAACACAATCACGATCAGGGCCGTGAAGAAGTTCAGGGGGATGGCGGGCAGCAGCCACATGACCACCGCAATGAGAAGCACGCCCAGCAGGACAAGCTTCATAGGCAGATCCTGCTCGGTGCGCAGAGTGCTGGCCTCCCGGCCCTTTCCGTAGTCGCCCATGGCCTCTTTAAAGGTGCGGACGATCAGGGGCAGAGACTTCACCAGGCTGAGTACACCGCCGCAGGCCACAGCGCCGGCGCCGATATAACGCAGGTAGTTGCCCCACAGGGCAGAAACACCCTGGGCATCAACCAGCTGGCTGATGGTCATATCAGTGACGGGGAACATAATGGTGTCACCGCCAAACAGCACCATCAGGGGCATGATGACCAGCCAGCCCAAGATGCCGCCGGCAAACAGATAGGAGGACACCTTGGGTCCGCAGATATAGCCCACGCCGGCCAGGGCGGGGAGCACATCAATGCCCACACCGGAGCCGCGGTAGGCGGGGATGTCATAGGTGATCTCGCTGGGGAAGATCTTCAGGCCATCCGCAACAAACTTATAGATGGCGGCAATACCCAGGCCGGAGAACACAGTGGACGCCTTGGCGCCGCCCTCTTCACCGGCGATCAGGACCTCGGCGCAGGCCTGGCCCTCGGGATAGCCCAGCACACCATGCTCCTTGACGATCAGTGCGCTGCGCAGAGGGATCATCATCAGAACACCCAGCAGACCGCCGCACAGGGCAATCAGACCGATGGTGATCATGGAGGGGGTATCGCACATCCCCTCCTTGGCCCACATGAACAGGGCGGGCAGGGTAAAGATGGCGCCCGCAGCCACCGACTCACCGGCAGAGCCGATGGTCTGGACCATGTTGTTTTCCAGGATGGAGTCACGCCGCAGAACCTTGCGGATGACGCCCATGGAAATGACTGCCGCAGGAATGGATGCCGACACAGTCATGCCGACACGCAGTCCCAGATACGCGTTTGCTCCGCCGAAGATGATGGCCAGCAGAGCACCCAGCAGAATGGATACTGCTGTAAACTCCGGCATGACCTTGTCGGCAGGAACATAAGGTTGGAATTTCTTGTTTTCCACGATTTTCGTTCCCTTCTCTTCTCTATGCTTTTCTTGTTTTCTGCACCAATCTGATGCAGTCACTTTTTTGAACGGCTTTCGCCGTTCTGTCCTCAGAGGCAGGCCGTCTGGCTATCCCTCAAAGACATATTCTGTTTATTGTATAAAATTTCACTGTATTCGTCAAGTCTTTCTTCTCTTTTCTTGTCTTTCCCAGAATTCTCTGTTTTTTCCGTCTTGCGACACCGCGGCGCCAGACTCTTCTACTCTGCTCATTCCAGAACACTCTGAAGTCATTTGGCTTTTGTGTCGATCCATTCCGTGCGGAATTTAGAATAGACGATTTTCTGCTCGCTGTACAGGCCATAGTATCCTGAGAGCATATAGGCCACCCCGCAGCACACCGCATACAGTGCAAGGCTATCCCCTCCAAACAGCTCAAAGGCCAGCATCAGCGCCGTCATAGGGCAGTTAGTCGCCCCACAGAATACCGCAGCCATACCCAAAGCCCCGCCAAAACCATGAGGCAGTCCCAGCAGCGGACCCACAGTAGTTCCAAAAGCCGCTCCAGTAAACAGAACCGGTACGATCTCTCCTCCCCGGAACCCTGCCCCCAGGGTCAGGGCAGTAAACAGGATCTTCAAAACAAACGCCTCCGGGATGGTCTCTCCCGCCAGCATACGGCGGATCATCCCATCCCCCGCACCATTATAATCCTGACTGCCCACCAACAGGGTCAGTACCAACACCAGCGCACCTCCGGCCGCTGCTCGCAGGAGAGGATTGGGAATCCATTTTGCATACAGCTTGGGAGCGGTGTGGAGTACCTTACAGAAGAGAATGGATACCAGCGCACACAGAAGTCCCAACACCGCCGTCTGTACCATCGAGACCGGCCCCAGTCCCAAAACCCGACCGATCTCATAGCCAGGACTCTGGTGCAGGCCAAAGGCCTGGGCCACCTGGAGAGCAGTCAGGGAGGCCACCACACAGGGCACCAGTGCCGCATAATACATCACACCTACACTCACTACCTCCATGGAAAAACACACCGCTGTCAGCGGAGTACCAAACAAAGCGGAGAAGGCGGCTGACATCCCGCACATCACCATCACCCGGCTGTCCTTAGCATCCAGACGGATCTCCCGACCCACCCAGGCCGCCATAGAACCGCCCAATTGGAGCGCCGCCCCCTCCCGCCCAGCGGAACCACCCACCAGGTGAGTCACAATCGTAGACAAGAAAATCAGCGGTGCGGTGCGCAGCTTTAACGGCTCTGCCTCCCGTACAGCGGCCAGCACCAGATTGGTTCCCTGGTCTTTCTCCATCCGGCACACGCGGTACAGCAAGACAATTGCCATCCCTCCAACAGGAAGCAGCCACAGAATCCAGGGCTCACGCAGCCGCAGCTCCGCTGCCCCATCGATTCCAAGGTGAAAAGCCGCCGCAACACTCCCCACCAGCAGTCCAATTCCTGCCGCGTACAGCAGCCACTTGAGAAACAGCATTCCCTGTTTCATCCAGCGGCACAGCCGACTCTCTGTTTGTTCCATCATCCTCTCTCCTTTTCCGGGACGCACCCTCTCTGCGACCCTGCCATCTCTCCATTTGTACGGTTCAGTCACTCCCGAATCCAGTGATCCCGTTTCAGGGGCATTGCTCCGTATAACTTTTATTGTACCACAGCCACGGTGCAGAAGAAAGTCTCCGCCCGTTTGCTTTTCCTACGCCGTCCTGCCTGTTCCGGCATCCTCCGCAGCGCAGTACGCCCATCACAATCCAGTGCGGCCGCTCCGCTCACATTGTGCCAGTTGTGCCTCGCGGTATCCGTTGCTTTTTACACTGAATTGGTGTAAACTATAAAGACCAAATTTTGCATACCTGCATGGCAGACCGTCCCGAACCAGAGGCAGGGCCGCTTGAGGCCGCAGGATATGAGACAAAACAGCTACCGCTCTGCACGGGAGCTGTTTGGACAGAGCAGAAAGGAGCGCACACGATGGACGACAAGGTGAAGGAACTGCTGGATCGGATCCGGGACACTGCGGCGGGAGCCGCAGACGCCGCCAATCAAACTGCCCGGGCGGCTGGGAAGAAAGCCGGCCAGATGGTGGATGTGGCCAAACTGAATGTGCAGCTATTTGACCTGAACGGAGAGTTCAATGACGTCCTGCGCCAACTGGGGCAGGTCATGTACGATGCCCACCGGGGCCAGCCTGAAGAGGGCGACAAAGTGTCGGCACTTCTGGAGCAGGCCGATGAATTCAGCGGCAGGATCTCCGAGCTGAAAGAGCGCATTGCAGCCCTCCGACAGTCCCGAACCTGCCCCTCCTGCGGCGCAACATGCGGGAAAGACGATCAATTCTGCCGCCGCTGCGGCGCCGGACTGTGAAAAGGAGCGAACGATGACCTTTACTATGGAACAATATCAAGAGAGTGCCCAGGCACTCCGGGAGCGGCTGGGCGGCTTCATTCCCAAGGTTGCAATGGTTCTGGGCTCCGGCCTGGGCTATCTGGGGGACGAGGTGGAAGCCCCCATCGCAGTGGATTACCGGGATATCCCCCACTTTAAAGCTTCCACCGCCCCCGGCCACAAGGGGCGCTTGGTGTTCGGCCTGCTGGAGGGCCAGCGTGTAGCTGTCATGCAGGGTCGGATGCACCACTATGAGGGCTACTCCTACGAGGAAGTCTCTTACGCTGTCCGGGTGCTGCGCCTGTTGGGCTGTGACACCCTGGTGGTCACCAACGCCGCCGGCTGTGTCAATCTGGAGTGGAAGGCCGGTGACCTGATGCTCATTACCGATCAAATCAAGATGTTCTCTGAGTCTCCCCTTCGGGGGGAAAACCTGCCGGAGTTTGGTGTCCGCTTCCCCGATGCCTCCCATCTGTACACCCCCCGTCTGCAGAAACTGGCAAGAGAAACGGCGGCAGAGTTGGATATTCCCCTGCGGGAGGGCGTATATTTCTACTGCTATGGCCCCCAGTATGAGACCCCGGCGGAGATCCGGGCCGCCCGGATCCTGGGCGGCGATGCGGTCGGGATGTCCACTGCCCCAGAGGTCATCGTGGCCGGCCACTGCGGCATGGAGGTGCTGGGCCTTACCCTGCTGTCCAATATGGCTGCGGGCATCCTGGACCAGCCCCTGTCCGAACAGGAGGTGCTGGACGCCGCCGCTGCGGCCCGGGAAAAGTTCTCCGGTCTGATCCGGGCCTGCCTGAAGAAAATGTGAGGTCTCTATGAAAATTTTGTTCCAAAATACCACCGCCGTGACCATGGACCCAGCCCAGCCGGTGCTGAACCATGCCTATATTACAGTGGAAGGTACGCAGATCATCTCTGTGGATCAGGATCGTCCCCACGGAGAGTTTGACCGGGTGATCGATGGACAGGGCAAGGTC
The DNA here is from genome assembly GCA_037257225.1 of Lawsonibacter sp. Classification (GTDB taxonomy): domain Bacteria; phylum Bacillota; class Clostridia; order Oscillospirales; family Oscillospiraceae; genus Lawsonibacter. Next base: position 91,942 of record JAYCWP010000036.1, on the reverse strand, counting down.
CTGATGCCTGGCCTGGTCAACTGCCACACCCATGTACCCATGGCTCTGCTGCGGGGCTATGGCGGTGGGCATGATCTTCAGCACTGGCTGAACGACTATATCTTCCCAGCGGAGGCCAAACTGGATGACCGATGTGTAGCCGCTGGAACTGCCCTGGGACTGGCGGAAATGATTGCCTCTGGCACCACCTGCATCGCAGATATGTATATGCACACCGGTGCGGTGGCCCGAACGGTGCTGGAGTCCGGGATCAGCGCCAATCTGTCCTGTGGCGGTGTATACTTCGGCACACCAGAGGATTTTTCTCCAGATACCTGTGGGGACTGCCGGAACCAGATCGCCTTGACGGAGGAATGGAACGGCGCTGGAGATGGACAGATCAAGGTGGATGCCTCCATCCATGCAGAGTACACTTCCAACCCGCCCCTGTGGCAGTGGATGGCCGGCTATGCCGCCGACCACGGCCTGGGGATGCACGTCCATGTGTCCGAGACCCGGTCCGAGCACGAGTCCTGCCTCCAAAAGTATGGTAAAACCCCAGTGGCCCTGCTGGACCAGTACGGTGTGTGGGTCAATGGCGGCACGGCCGCCCACTGTGTCTGGGTGACCGATGAGGATATGGAGCTGATGGCCCGGCGGGGGATCACTGCCGTCCACAACCCGGTATCCAATTTGAAGCTGGCCTCCGGCGCTGCTCGTGTGCCACGTCTGCTGGAGCGCGGGGTCAACGTGGCCCTGGGCACTGACGGGGTGGCCTCCAACAACAGCCATGACCTGTTTGAGGAGATCAAGCTGGCCGCCCTCCTTCATAAGGGGATCGGCCTGGATCCCACAGCAGTGACCACCCGGCAAGCTCTGGAGATGGCTACCGTCAACGGAGCGCGGGCTCTTGGGCGCAACACCGGCGTCATCGCCCCTGGCAAAACTGCTGACCTGATTTTGGTAGACCTGGATGCCCTGAATTTATTCCCATGCCACGATGTGGAAGAGGATCTGGTCTACTCGGCCCAGGGTTTTAATGTAGTGATGAATATGGCCCGGGGGCGGGTCATATATGAAAAGGGAGAGTTTTTCACCTTGGATCTGGAAAAGATCCGTACAGAGGTGGAACGCTATGCCCTGCCCCGGATTTTTGGTAGCGTGAGGGGCGGCGGAGCCTGATCGGCCCACCTCACCCCGAACGAAAAGGAGGTTTCCCATGGCCCAACACAGCCATCCCCCGCGCCGTGTGGCGCAGAGCCCGAAGCAGAATACTTTCTTCGGCGGCGCCGCCGTACTGGCGGCTGGGATCCTGGTGGTCAAGCTGATCGGTCTGTTCTATAAGATCCCGCTGCTCAATATCATCGGCGAGCAAGGAACTGCCGATTTCGGCAACGCCTACAACATTTATGCCGTGCTGCTCACGATTTCCACTGCTGGACTGCCAGTGGCGGTATCTAAGCTGGTCAGTGAAGCCAACGCCCTTGGCCGTCAGAATCAGGTCCGGCGCACCTTCCGGCTGGCTATGGCCCTGTTTTTGACCCTTGGCGTGCTGTCTTTTCTGATCATGTTCTTCTGTGCCGACCAACTGGCCGGCCTGATGCACGACAGTATGGCGGCCCCGGGCATCAAGGCCCTGGCCCCGGCGGTGATCTGTGTTGGCTGTCTGTCCGCCTTCCGCGGCTATGCCCAAGGACATGGCCGTATGACACCCACTGCGGTATCCCAGATCATAGAAGCCCTATGTAAGCTGACGGTAGGGCTGGGACTTGCCTACTGGCTGGTGAAAAAGGGCGCAGATGCCAGCCATGCCGCTGCCGGTGCCATCACCGGCGTAACGGTAGGCACTATTGTGGCCTTGGCCTATATGCTGATGAATTTTCTCATCACCCGCGGGCGTGAGGGAAGCCTGTCCGACGACCATCCGGACGATTCTCCCACAATCCTGAAAAATCTGTTGATGATTGCAGTGCCCATTACGATCAGCTCCTCCATGGTTGGCATCGTTACAGTGATCGACAGTTCCCTGGTCCAGGGACAGCTTCAGCGGGCTCTGCTGGAAAATCCAGACACCTGGTCCCTGTACCAGGGGATCGTGGACTTCACCGATCTGGAGCAGGCCCTGAAAGCATGGAAATCCGCTCTTCCTCAGGGCGGAACGGTCAGCATGGCACTTCTGGAGCAGAGCATGGCTGGACAGGGCGGTCAGGCAGAGGCAGCCATAGCCCTACACACCACGCTGGAAGGCATCAGCCGTACGCTTTATGGCAACTATAATGGCGCGCTGAATATCTATAATCTGCCTACCTCCCTGATGGCTGCGGTGACTGCGGCGGTGATCCCCGCTGTCTCTGGTGCGCTGGCTCGTCGGGACCGCCGGGGTGCAGGGCGGATCACCGGATCTGCTCTGCGGATTACGGCCCTTGTGGCCTGTCCTATGGCAGTGGGATTGTATGTGCTGGGGAAACCCATCATGGCTCTGATTTTCCCAAGCCTGAACGCAGATCTGGCCGGTCCCCTGCTGTCCACCCTGGGTCTGGCCACCCTGTTTGTATGCATGATGCTGGTGTGCAACTCCATCCTGCAAGCCCACGGCTTTGTCAACCTTCCGGTGGCCATCATGCTGCTGGGCGGAGTGGTGAAGATCTTTACCAACTACCATGTTGTGGTCGTACCCAGTATGGGGATCTATGGGGCCCCTATGGGCAATATTCTGTGCTTTGCCCTGTGTATGGTACTGGATTTGGTCGTCATCGCCCGGGTGATTCCCCGGCGTCCTTCCTATTTCCAGGTGTTTGCTAAGCCGGCAGCCGCCTCTGCCCTGATGGGTCTGGGTGCTTGGGCGGTGTACGGACTGCTTTCCAAGGGGCTGATGGCCGCCGGGAAGTTGTGTGAGCTGGATCAGGCTACTCAAGAGATTTTGGGGCTGAGCCGAACGGGCAATGGCCTGGCGGTTGCCTGTGCCATTCTAGTCGCGGTGGCTGTGTACGGCATTTTAGTCATCGCCCTGCGGGCCATTACCCGTGAAGACCTGTCTCTTATGCCAAAAGGGGAAAAAATAGCTCGGATTCTGCATCTTTCCTAGAAAAGACGCAAAAAATATCTTGCGAAGGGAGCGAGATTGTGGTAAATTTTCAATACATGGATTCCTATGGTATGGAGGATCTGCTGCGCATCATGGAACTGCTCCGGGCGCCTGGGGGCTGCCCCTGGGATCAGGAGCAAACCCATCAGAGCATCCGCCGGAATATGCTGGAAGAAGCTTATGAGGCAGTGGAAGCCATCGATGAGGACGACCCGGAGCACTTGAAGGAAGAACTGGGCGACGTCCTGCTCCAAGTGGTATTCCACGCCTGTATGGCAGAAGAAGATGGGTTGTTCACCTTTCACGATGTGGTGGATGGCGTGGCAAAGAAAATGGTGTTCCGCCACCCTCATGTCTTTGGGGAAGTACAGGCAGAGGACTCCGCCCAAGCCTTGGACACGTGGGACGCTCAGAAGCGGGAGGAAAAATCCCAACGCACCGCCTCAGATACGCTGGAGGCAGTGGCCCGCTCTCTGCCCGCCCTGATTCGTGCAGAAAAAGTTCAGAGCAAGGCCGCCAAGGCCGACTTTGACTGGCCGGATCAAGGCCCTGCCCTGGACAAGCTTGCGGAAGAGGTGGACGAGTTCCGCCGCGCCGCCTGCGGAGACGGCGATCCAGAGGAAGAGTTGGGAGACCTTCTATTCGCCGCAGTAAAAGCTGGGCGTTTTCTTGGGCTGGACAGCGAGCAGGCCCTCACACGGGCTTGTGATAAATTCATCCACCGCTTCCGTACCGTAGAGGAACTGGCCCAACATCCGCTGGGAGAGTGCACCCTGGAAGAATTGGAGTCCCTTTGGGCTCAGGCCAAGGTACATTCAAAAGATCAAACTTAAAAGCTGGCATTCGTCCCAGTTTTAAGTGATATTTCAAAAGACAGGCTGCGAGTGTGGCCGTCGATGTTCTAGGAGGAAGACGACATGAATAAAACTGAGTTGATTGCCGCTGTGGCAGAAAAGGCCGATCTGTCCAAAAAGGACGCCGAAGCTGCCATCACTGCCGCTGTGGAGGCCATTACCGGCGCCCTGATCGAAGGTGAAAAAGTCCAACTGGTTGGCTTCGGCTCCTTCGAGGTCAAGACCCGTGCCGCCCGTGTGGGCCGCAATCCCAAGACCGGAAAGGAGATCCCCATCTCCGAGGCCCGTCTGCCCGTATTCAAGGCTGGTAAGGCCCTGAAGGACGCGGTGGCGAAGTAAGAACCGGTCGATCCGGAAATGATCCCGGGGCGCCGCCACACTGGAGGGCGGCGCCCCTATTTTTATCAGCAACAGAGAGGAACAGAAATCATGCGATTGGACAAGTGGTTAAAAGTATCCCGCCTGATCAAGCGGCGCACAGTAGCCAACGAGGCCTGCGATAACGGCCGGGTAATGGCCAACGGCCGCAGCGTGAAGGCCAGCTATGAAGTGAAGCCAGGCGACGTTCTGGAACTAAAATTCGGCGAGCGCACTGTAAAAGTAGAGGTACTGGCCGTAGCGGACAGCGTAGGCAAGGCGGACGCCTCTGCTCTGTACCGGGAAGTTCTGTAAGCGGGGCGGCCCATGAAGAGAGCAAAGGGCCTGCCCCTGGCCGCCCTGGCTTTGGGCGGTGCGGTGCTGCTATCCGGCTGTGTGACCCGGACTGAGCCCACCGCCACCACCCAGGTCTTTGTGATGGATACCATTATATCCCTGGATCTGTGGGATGGTGGCAGCCAGGAACAGCTGAACCAGGCGGTGGAACAGCTATACCAATGGGAGGACCTGTGGTCGGCCACTGATGAGAGCAGCGAGATCTGGGCAATAGACCACAGCAGTGGGGAGTGGATCACCCTCTCCGAGGAAACAACCGACCTCCTCTCCCAGGCTCTTGACCTGTGCCGACTCACTGGCGGGGCGCTGGATCTCACTGCCTACTCCGCCGTCAAGGCTTGGGGCTTTACCACCGGTGAGTATCGCATCCCTGGTAAGGAGGAACTGGCCGCCCTGGCAGAGCAGATCGACTATACACAAGTGGAGTTGGACCAATATGCTCACCGGGTTCGTCTGCCAGCTGGGATGCAGCTAGATCTCGGTGCAGTAGCTAAGGGCTATGCTGGAGCGCGTCTGGCAGAGCAAATGCGGAACCAGGGGGTAACTTCTGCGCTGCTGAACCTGGGTGGCAACGTCCAGACTGTTGGTGGAAAGCCGGACGGCTCCCCCTGGTCGGTGGGAGTCCAGAACCCAACCTCAGAGCAGGCGGATAACTTGTTGGCCATCCAGGTGGTGGATCAAGCTGTGGTCACCTCCGGCAGCTATCAGCGGTATTTTCAGCAGGGCGGACAGACCTACTGGCACATCCTGGACCCCGAAACCGCAGCTCCGGCCCGCACCGGGCTGGCCTCAGTTACGGTGGTAGGGCCGGATGGCATGGTGTGTGATGGCCTTGCCACTGCTCTGTTCGTACTGGGTGAAGAGGCTGGAGTCGAGTTCTGGCGCACCCATTCAGAGTTAGGCGTCCAGATCATCTGGATCCGAGAGGACGGCTCTGTCGCCCTAACCGAAGGGCTGGAGAAGAATTATCAGGTCAATCCGCAGCATCAGGACCTGGATGTGACGGTGGTGGAGGCATGAACAAACGAACAGCACTGTTGGCCGCCCTGTTGGGAACCGTGGTCCTGCTGTGCGCCGGTGTGATCTGGTGGCAGCACAGCAGCACCGGAAACGGGGTGCTGGCCAGGGTCTATCAACGAGGTGAGTTGGTGGAAGAGATCCGCCTGGACCAAGTACAGCAGCCATACTCCTTCCTGATAACTGGGGAAAAAGGTGCGGAAAATGTGGTGGAAGTAGCGCCGGGACAGATCCGGATCGTCTCTGCCTCCTGCCCCGACCAGGTATGTGTTCGCCAAGGATGGATCTCCGACTCCACCGTTCCGGTGGTCTGTCTTCCAAATCAGGTGATTGTGGAAATTGTGGGAGGTGAGAGCTTTGCGGACACAGCGGCCGGATAACGGCGCCCGCCGGATCACCCGGATCGCCTTGCTCACCGCCATTGCTCTGACCATTTTTATGGCAGAGGCACAGATTCCAGTCCCCATCCCTATCCCGGGGATCAAATTGGGGCTGGCCAACATCGTCACGGTGTATGCCATCTTTTCCCTAGGTCCAGGGGACGCACTGCTTATCCTGGTGACCCGGGTGTTTCTGGGTGCGGTGTTCTCCGGCCAGATGTCGACCCTGTTTTACAGCCTGGGGGGCGGGCTTCTGTGCTGGCTGATTCTCTTGCCGTTGTCCCGGCTGCTAACCTGGAAGCAGATCTGGCTCTGCAGTTCTATCTCTGCAATATTCCACAACCTTGGACAGCTGTTGGTGGCCGCCGCTCTGCTGGGCAGCTGGACAGTATTGGCTTATCTGCCCTATCTGGTGGTAGCCGGTGCTGCCAGCGGCTTTTTCACCGGCCTGTGCGCTCAGCTGCTTGTGGGCCGTCTAAGAAGGATCGATTGCAGATAACGGATCTTAAATATTACAAAAAAGAGATCCTCTCTATGCTATAGAGAGGATCTCTTTTTCTGGTTCTATACCGCCTGCTTCCAGACTAATGTAGTCCTCGATCAAGCGGTCATAAAACAAATCTCAAAAGAATATCTGGGAATGACACAGACGAATGGCTGCAGACTGCCCGATGTGTCCTTATCTTACACATTTTATAGAGAGTCCAATCACTGGGGAAGGGTCAGATCCCCCTCCCGGATCCAGCCGATCTTCCGCAGGATCTGGCAGAACACCCAGGACAAGATAGCGGGAAGGACAAAGCAGATCAGGATCATGCCCAGCCAGTCGAAGCCGGTTGGGACGATGGCAGCAGCTCCTCTGGCGATAGCTTCCTCACTGGGAGCAAGCCAGCCGGTCCATACACCGATCTGTCCGCACAGGCCGCAGGTGCCCATGCCGGAGTTGATGGGAGCGCCGTTCATCTCCAGGCCAAACACACAGGTAGCGATGGGACCGGTGATGGCAGAGGCCAGGATGGCCGGGATCCAGATCCGGGGATTTTTTACGATATTTGGCATTTGGAGCATGGAAGTGCCCAGGCCCTGTGAGACAAGGCCGCCCCAGCGGTTCTCCCGGAAGGACATCACGGCAAAGCCCACCATCTGGGCACAGCAGCCGGCCACGGCGGCACCGCCGGCCAGACCAGTCAGGCCCAGCACAGAGCAGATGGCGGCAGAAGAGATGGGAAGCGTAAGGGCAATGCCCACCAGGACGGACACTGCGATCCCCATCCAGAAGGGCTGGAGTTTAGTGGCATTGTCAATGATCAGTCCGAAGGCGCTGGCAGCAGTACCAATAGGCGGGGCAATGAGCTTAGCCAGGGCCACACCAATCAAAATGGTGACACCGGGGGTAACCAAGATGTCCACCTTGGTCTCTTTACTCACCATCTTACCACACTCCGCAGCCACGATGGCGATGATCAGTACAGCCAGCGGACCACCTGCTTTTCCTTCGGCATTGGCCGCCCATCCTACAGCGGCGAGAGAGAAGAGAACCATAGGATCCGCCTTCAGGGCATAGCCAATAGCCACTGCCATAGCCGGACCAGAGACTGACATAGCATAAGCGCCGATATCGATGAGGTACTGGATGGAGAGCTGCTGCCCCAGGGTCTTGATGATAGTGCCGATGAGCAGAGAGCAGAACAGGCCCTGTGCCATGGCGCCCAGGGCATCGATCCCATAGCGCTTAGCTGAGATCTCGATATTTTTCCGTTTCAGGAATGCCTTGAATCCTTCCATTTGGGTACACCTGCTTTATAAAATGGTATACAGGTGTCAAGACACCTGTATACCGCATCATACACGAATCCCACCTGATTGTCAACCCGCTTTTTCTGAATATGAATGGTCATTCCCACTGAAAAACTCCCCTCCGCCCGGACAGCGGAGGGGAGTGCTTCCAATATGGGGCGAGATATGATACCGAGAGGACTACTCCTCCAGCAGGACACCCAACCGTTCCAGAGCCGTCTGGACCCGCTGTAAGGCGGTCTCGTCCGGACAGGAGATGGTATGCAGGTGTATACCCTCTGTAAGGTTAGACAGGGGGAGGGCGTCAGCCTGGCGGCAGCGGGCCACGAACTGGGCCACGTCGTACCGGCTGGACAGTTGGAGCGGCCCGGTGAGCTGGCCGTAAATCGGGTGTTCTACAATGACATCGATCACTGTACAGCCCTGGTCCACAATGGCGTTGAGCTCGATCTCCATCTGGTCCACCCGGTGGCGGCAGGCCAGAGTGCGGATCAGCCCGCTCCGTTCCTCCGGGAGCATGTAGCCTCTCGGAGTCGCAGCGATCGATAGACCGCCCGCCCGCAGCAAAGCCACATCCCCCACAATGATCTGCCGGCTGACCGAGAACTTCCGGGCCAGGGCAGCGGCACTCACCGGGTGGTCGGCCCGCTCCAGGACAGATAAGATAGCGGCGCGGCGTGCGGCAGCGTCCATAGGTGATCCCTCCTTGCCCCTGGTCGGATCTGGCGCTGGACACAGTCCCCCGGGACGTTTTTGTTCAGTGTATCATAAACAGGCTCTGCCGGCAAGCGGGAGTTACACAACAGCCCCCTACCTCGCAGCCATACAATACCTCAGACCGCCGCCCTTGACATTTTCCTGCCCGAGTGATATAGTGTTTCTGTTAAACTGGCTTTGACGGAGAAGAACCCGCAAAAGCGGCGGTCAGAGAGGGGTGTAATTGCTGTGAGCACCCTCCGCCCGCAGCGGCTGTACCGCTCCCGAGCCGCCCGGGACGACCGGGACGGGTCCTTCCCGTTATAGAAGGTCACAAGCGGCAAGAGAACATGCGCGGGTGTCTCCCTCACGGGTATCATACCCCCACCTTTTCTTGCAAGCAGGGTGGAACCGTGGAGTGCTGAATTGCTTCACCCCTGACACATCTCAGGGGTGGAGCGTTTTTTGTTCTTTCCCCTCAACATCGGAAAGGAGTTTTTGTCATGTCTGAAGAAGTCAAAAATGAGTTTACCTTTGAAAATCCCGAGTACCGCCAGACCTACTGGCACACCTGTTCCCATGTGATGGCCCAAGCGGTCAAGCGTCTGTGGCCCGAGGTAAAGCTGGCCATCGGCCCCTCCATCGATGAGGGCTGGTACTACGACATGGATGCCCCCTTCGCCTTCACTCCGGAGCACCTGGAGCAGATCGAGGCCGAGATGCGGAAGATCTGCAAGGAGAAGCTGAAGCTGGAGCGGTTCGAGCTGCCCCGGGCCGAGGCCATCCAGTTCATGGAGGAGAAGGAGGAGCCCTTCAAGGTGGAGTTGATTCAGGATCTTCCTGAGGACGCTCATATCTCCTTCTATAAGCAGGGTGAGTTCACCGACCTGTGTGCCGGTCCCCATCTGGACTCCACCGGCCGCATCAAAGGCAATGCCCTGAAACTTACTGCCTGCAACGCCGCCTATTGGCGGGGCGACTCCAACCGCGAGACCCTTCAGCGGATCTACGGCATCGCTTTCCCCAAAAAGGATGAGCTGGACGCCTATCTGGCCAGAATCGAAGAGGCCAAGAAGCGGGATCACCGGAAATTGGGCAAGGAACTGGGGCTGTTTATGCTTCGGGACGAGGGCCCCGGCTTCCCCTTCTTCCTCCCCAAGGGCATGACCCTGAAAAACACTCTGTTGGACTACTGGCGCCAGGTTCATAAGAAATACGGCTATGTAGAGATCTCCACCCCCATCATGCTCAATCGTCAGCTGTGGGAGCGTTCCGGCCACTGGGACCACTACAAGAATAATATGTACACCACCGTCATCGACGATGTGGACTTCGCCGTCAAGCCCATGAACTGCCCCGGTGGAATGCTGGTCTACGCCAGCCAGCCCCACTCCTATAAGGAGTTGCCTTTGCGGGTTGGCGAGATTGGCCTGGTCCACCGTCATGAGCTCTCCGGGGCCCTTCACGGCCTGTTCCGCGTCCGCTGCTTCAACCAGGACGACGCCCATGTCTTTATGACCCGGGATCAGATGCAGGATGTGATCCAGGAGACCGTCCGCCTGTTTGACGAAGTCTACTCTGTCTTTGGTCTGAGCTACACCATCGAGCTGTCCACTATGCCTGAGGATCATATCGGCAGTGTAGAGGAGTGGGAGCGTAACCAGGACATTCTGAAAAATGCCATTACCGCTATGGGCAAGGATTTTGTCATCAACGAAGGAGACGGCGCATTCTATGGTCCCAAGCTGGACTTCCATCTGGCCGACTCCCTGGGACGCACCTGGCAGTGCGGCACCATCCAGCTGGACAGCCAGCTGCCGGAGCGCTTCGAGCTGGAGTACACCGGTGAGGATGGCCAGAAGCACCGTCCTGTCATGATCCACCGCGTGGTGCTGGGCTCCATCGAGCGGTTCATCGGCGTCATCACCGAGCACTTTGCCGGCGCTTTCCCCGCCTGGCTCAGTCCCGTCCAGGTAAAGGTGCTCCCCGTCACTGACCGTGCTTCCGACTACGCTGACCAGGTCTCCAAGTCTCTGGATCAACTGGGCTTCCGTGTAGAGGTTGACCACCGGAACGAGAAGATCGGCAAAAAGATCCGCGAAGCCACGATGGAGAAGATCCCCTATATGTTGGTGGTGGGCGACCGAGACATGGAAAACGGAACTGTCTCTGTCCGTCACCGCTCCGGTGAGGATCTGGGCGCTATGAGTCTTGATGCCTTCGCCCAGCTTCTGGGCGAAGAGGTCCGCACCCAGGCCATCAAGTAAACCCAAGCAAACCGTGCCCCGCGCTGTCTATCAGGCAGCGCGGGGCGCGCCCCGCCTCTGGACTGGACGCACCGTGATCCCATCGTATCACTGCACCTGCGCCGTCCGGTGTTTTCTATTTTTCAGAAAGAGAGTTGATAAACTTGCAGCAGTTGTCCAGCACCCTTCTGAATCTTGTCGTCTACCTTGCTCTTGTCGTTCTGGGTGCCTTCCTTGGCTCCCGCCCCGCTGTCCAGTCCCGCCCCATGCCCTGGCTTGGACGGTTTCAGACCGCAGCCCTTTTGCTCCTCATTGTTACACTGGGAGCAGAGTTGGGGGCAAACGATGAAATTGTGACATCCCTGGCCACCATCGGCCTCAACGCCCTCATCATCACCCTCACCTCCATGATCGGCAGCCTGCTGGCCGTCCATATCCTGCGAAAGTATCTTCTGAAGCTGGATGCCCAGGGACGCGCCCGGAATGAGGCCACCCAGGAGGAAACTGCCCAGGAAAAGGATCAAGTCCATGTAGATCACACCCTCACCATCCTGATCGTGGTGACCGTGGTTCTTGGGATGCTGGCAGGTCACTTCCTCCTGCCCCCCGAAGTCACCGCCCACTGCGGAGCAGTGATCAACTTAGGGCTCTATCTTCTTCTCTTCTTGGTTGGGCTGGACATGGGACGCCAGGGGAATATGCTCCAGGACATCCGGGCTGCCGGCTTCCGTGTATTTCTGGTCCCCATAGCCACAGCGGTAGGTACACTGACTCTCACCGCACTGGTCGGCTTCTTTCTCCCCATGGGTGTCAAGGACTGCGCTGCCGCAGCTGCCGGCTTCGGCTGGTACTCCCTGGCTCCCACCCTGCTGGCCCCCTACTCCCTGAGCGTCTCTGCCACCGCCTTTTTGTCTAATATCATGCATGAACTTCTCTCCATTATGGCAGTCCCGATGGTGGCCCAGCGGATCGGATACATCGAAGCAGTGGCCCTCCCCGGCGCCACCGCCATGGACACCGTTCTTCCCGTGGTGGTCAGCGCCACCAGTGACCGGATGGCTCTTTATGCCTTCACCTCTGGCGCGGTCCTCTCCCTATCCGTCCCATTTCTGGTACCTGCCATCATCGCACTCCCCTTCTAATCGAGAATAGACCAATAAAAAAACAGCGCCCGAATCTGCATCTCTCGCAGACTTAGGCGCTGTTTTTTCTATCGCAGACCTGCGGCCTGATACAGCAGGGCGTTGCACACAGCCGCCGCCACTGTGGACCCCCCCTTGCGGCCCATGGCCACGATGGCCGGGACCCCCATGTCCTGGCACACGGACCAGATCTGCTCCTTGCTCTCCACCACGTTGACAAAGCCCACCGGGGCCCCAATGACCAAGGCTGGGCGTATTTTTCCTGCCTCCATCCACTCCGCCAGACGCAGCAGAGCGGTAGGTGCGTTGCCCACAGCAAAGATCCCGGTGGGATGCTCCGCCGCCCAGCGGTCCACCGCGGCCGCCGCCCGGGTGGTGTGCTCCGCCTGGGCCCGCTCCGCCACCTGAGGATCTGCCATATAGCAGAAGCGCTCCACTCCCAGCTGCTCACAGGCCCCACGGTTCACCCCGGACAGGGCCATATTGGTATCCGTCACCAGGGCAGTCCCGGCCCGGAGCGCGGCCACGCCCGCCTCCACCGCCCCTGGGGTGAAGCGCAGGTTCCGTGCGTAGTCGAAATCCGCTGTGGTGTGAATGGCCCGCTTCACCACCGCCTCACAGCCGGCGGGGAGGACGATCCCCATGGCCTCCAGCTCCTGACCGATGATCCGCATGCTCTCCCCCTCGATTTTCCTGGGGGTTCCGTGCTCCAGCTTCACAGCAGCGCCTCCTTTTGTCCTGTTATGATCCATACCGGGTTCTGACCCAGCATCAGGTTCCGTTCCCCTGCCCGGCGGCTGCGGGCCACAGTGATCTGGGTAATTTGGGGGCTCATCCCCAGCTGGGTAAAAGCGGCCACTGCCACCCCAAGAGTTTCCACCGCAATGGCGGTCACACAGAAGCGGACCGCCGGATTCCGGCTCAAGGCCGCCTCCAGAATCGGGATCAGTTCCCCCTCAGAGCCTCCAATGAACACCCCATCCGGGGCAGGGAGATCCGCTAAGGCCGCTGGTGCGCGTCCCTCAGCCAACACCAGGTTATATGCCCCGAACCGCTCCCGGTTGGCTCGGATCAGGGCACAGGCCTCCCCCTTATATTCCACAGCATATACCGGACTTCTTGGGGCCAGCAGAGCCAACTCCACAGACACTGAGCCCGTTCCGGCTCCCACATCCCAGTAGACCGCCCCGTCCCGTACCTCCAGCTTGGCCAGGGCGGCGGCCCGCACCTCCTGCTTGGTCATGGGGACCTCCCCCCGTAGAAAGGCCCCATCGTCGATCCCCTGGGAGCGCACCGGCCAGACGGGAGCCGCTCCGTCCACAAGCAGGACGGACAATGTGGAAAACTCCTGCTCCGCCAGTTCCCAGACCTGGGCCTCCACGATCCGCTCCTCCGGGTAGGACAGCGCCTCCCCCACCGCGGCAGGCAAACTGCCCAATCCAGCCTGAGCCAGACGGCGGCACAGGGCCGCCGCCCCGCCAGCTCCGCCGGTGAGAAAGAACACAGGCCGTCCATGGGCAGCCAGCACCTCCCCTACTGGATCGCAGGCCAGCCCGTGAGCGGAGACCACCTGCCACTCCTGCCAGGGACGACCCAGCTGAGCGGCAAAATACTGCATACTGGACACACCCGGGAGCACCCTCCATCTGATCCCACGCTCCTCCAGCAGGGGGAGCAGAGTCCGGGTCCCGGAATGAAATCCTGTATCCCCGCTGTACAGCACACATGGACATTCCCACGGACTGCTGGCCAGGATTTCCACAATCTCAGCAGATTTTGTGGAAGAAAAACGCTTGGCCTCCGGCGACAGGGCGCAGCCCTCCACCAGACGGCGGGAGCCAATGAGGACGTCCGCTCGCTCCAAGGCCGCCAGCGCACTGCTGGTCAAGTTGGAGGGATCACCTGGTCCCATACCAATGAGGGTCACTTCCATGCCGATACCTCCTTCCGATCTTCAGTCTCCAACAGCCACGCCAATACATTCTCCAGGCCATCTCCCATCTCCTCTGGGCGGCCGATAACCACCAGTTCCGCCCCAGCGTCCCGGGCAGCGGCCAGCTTTTCTCCAAAGCCCCCCGCTGCGCCTCCGTCTTTGGTGACCATCCACCGGATGCGGTACTGCTCTAAGATGGCCGCATTCAGTGCCCGTGAAAATGGCCCGTGCATGGCGATGATGTTTCGGGTTGGGATCCCCGCACGGCGGCAAGCCGCCAGGCTCTCTTCCACAGGCAGCACCCGGGGATAGAGGCGTACAGAGTCCAGTCCGGAAAACGCAGGCAGTCCTTTGGCTCCGATTGCCAATAGAATATTGCCCATCTGTTTCGCTAAGAAGGATGCAGCTTCCTCCGGGCTGTCCACTCGGATCCCTGTAAAACTGCCGCCCGGATCCCGCAGCAGCCGCCGCAGCGGCACCCCTGTTTCGGCACAGGCATCCCGGATGTTGGCAGAGACCTCTGTCGCATAGGGATGTGTAGCATCTACGCACCGAGAAAAGCCCCGGAGCAGCTTCGCCATCTCCCCCTCCGTTTTCCGCCCCACCAGAGGGGTAATTCCCGGCAGGCCGGTTAGTTCCTCCGCCCCCAGCGGGGTGGCTACGCTGACCCAGGCAGAAAGACCATGACGGGACAATTCCTGGGCCAGCAGGCGGCCCTCGGTGGTGCCGCCGAAAATCAGGATACTCATACCTTGGCCTCGTACCCTCTGGGGGTGACCATCCGCCCAGACAGAAGCTGGGTGGAGGATGCTCCGATGAACACAGTGGTAAACATATCCACCTGCTCTGCCTCCAGCTCTTCCAGGGTCAGCAGACGGCGCTCCTCCCCCGTTCGTCCGATATTCTTCACCCAACCGCACACCGTCGTCCCCATCCGGTACTTCCTCAGAATAGCACAGGCCCGGGCCAGGCGGTCCTGCCGCCGGCGGCTCATGGGGTTATAGAGACAGATCACAAAGTCCCCTGCGCCAGCGCAGTCCAGCCGCTTTTCAATCACTTCCCATGGAGTAAGCAGATCGGACAGCGAGATCACCGCAAAGTCATGCATCAGCGGCGCCCCCAGCACAGCTGCGCCGGACAGGGCCGCCGTGATTCCCGGAACCACCTCGATCTCCACTTCCGGGAACTCCTCTGCCATCTGGAGGATCGGTCCGGCCATGCCGTACACCCCGGCATCCCCGCTGCAGATCATTGCGGTGGTCTCTCCTGCCGCTGCCCGCTCCAGAGCAATGCGGCAGCGTTCCAGCTCCCGGGTCATAGGGGTAGTCACCAATTCTTTGTCCTTTAGAAATGCCTGCGCCAGATCCATATAAGTGGTATAGCCGCACACCACCTGACTATCTTCCAGGGCTCGCAGCGCCTGGGGTGTCAGCTGTTCCGCCCCGCCGGGGCCCATTCCAATCACATACAGCCGCTTCATACCTGCTCCCTCCAATCCAAATTCGGTTCCGTACCCGCCAGGGCCAGGGTCACCCCATCCTGGACAGTCTTGCTCTTCAGCAGCACACCGCCCTCCGCCAGGGCAGCCCGCTCGCACACATTGTCCACCCCGGTGACCTGAGCCACAAAGTGCGAGGGGGAAACGCTGCCCTCCACCCGTGCCAGCTGCCCGGCTGGATAGACCGTCAGGGGCAGCCCCAAAGACCTGGAAAATGCCAGCAGCCCCGGCTCATCCGCCTTCAGATCGATGGAGCACACCGCCCCCACCGCCCTGGCTGGCAGGCCCAAGCCCTCCATCGTTTGGTCAAACAGGGTGCGAATGACCTTTTCTGATGTCCCGCGCCTGCACCCCACGCCTGCGCGTAGGGTACACGGGCACAGCCACAGGACCTCCGGGCGGGGCGGTATCCAGTCCACCACAATATCTGCCCGGTCCCGCTCCTCCCAGAGCAGTCCAGCAGGCCGGGGTCCAGACACCGGCCACCGAGACCAGAGGGACACCGCCTCCCCTGCCAACAGGCGAGAGGACACCCCCAAAATTCGATCTGGCCAGGGAACCAGCAGTCCCTGACGCCGCGCCCATTGGTCTGCCGCAAAGACACCATTGACGTCAGTGGCAGTGGTGACCACAGCCTCCGCCCCAGTCAGGCCGGCAATCCGTCGGGCCAGGTCATTGGCACCTCCCAGATGGCCGGACAGGATGGGCACTGCGTACCGTCCCGCCTCATCTACCACCACCACCGCCGGGTCAGTACTCTTGTGGTGCAGGCAGGGGGCTATGGCCCGGACGGCAATGCCCGCCGCCCCCACAAAGACCAGCGCCTCTGACCGGCCGAATGCCCGGGCCGCCCACTCCTCCACCCGGAGGCCATCCCGAGTGCAGGCGGCCGGACAGCCCGCTCCAGTCAGTGCCTTCGCCAGCCGCTCCGCCAAGGCATTCCCCCGGGCTGTGAAGGCGATAAGCTCCACTCTCATGGCCGGCCTGACTCCGCCGAGCCATCCCCCTGGCGGTACTCCGTAGAAAATCCTGGATGGTACAGCAGACTGCGCCGATAGCTGTGGGCCAGAAAATCCCCCACCAGCACCAGGGCAGTCTTAGAGATCCGGTGCTCACGACCCGCCTGGGCGAGGGTGCCCACCGTACAGCGAACCACCTTCTCTTCCGGCCAGGTGGCCTTATACACCAGCGCTGCCGGGGTATCCGCCGTATAGGCCCCCTTTTGCAGTTCCTCCGACAGCGCCTCCAACATCCCGGCAGACAGGAAGATCACCATGGTCGCTCCGTGGGCGGCCAGGGAGGCAATATCCTCCCCCTCAGGCACCGGGGTACGCCCGGCCATCCGGGTAATGATCACTGACTGGCTCACTCCCGGCAGAGTGTACTCCTCCCCTGCTGCCGCCGCCGCCCCGCAGAAGGAAGATACTCCCGGCGTCACATCCCATGGGATACCCCGGGCATCCAGGGCATCCATCTGCTCCCGGATAGCTCCGTATAGGCAGGGATCCCCAGTGTGGAGGCGGACGGTATCGCCCCCCCGGCGGTGGGTCTCCTCCAGCACCTCCAGCACCTGCTCCAAAGTCATCTGGGCACTGTTATATACCGGGATACCCTCCCGAACCATTCCCAGCAGAGCTGGATTCACCAAACTTCCAGCATACACCACACAGTCTGCCCGACCCAGCAGTTCCGCTCCCCGAAGGGTGATCAGATCTGGACCGCCAGGCCCAGCCCCCACAAAATGCACCATATCTGTTCTCCTTGTCTCCTGGCTAAAAGGCACTCCAATATGCCCCGATCAAAGGATCAGTCCAGCCACGCTCCACCTATTTTCATTGTTTATGGTATTATAATTGTCGTAAAATACCCATTGGAATCAGGTTTTCCCGAAAGATCTTCAAAAGATCGCTCCTCAGGCAGGCCGCAGTTCTCCACCATGGCCGCACGGTCCAGCAGTCCCCGAACCTCCAGCGCCTCCAACAGCTTCCTGTGGTTTCTGCCTGCCTTCATCAGCACCTTGCTCCCGGGCAGATCCAGGGTCTCGCCCAGCCCGGGGCCACCGGGAAGAATATGGAGCGGCCGATCCGGCTCTGTCAGGCTCCGGCCCAGCCGGGCAGCCACTGCACAGAAGCTGGGCACGCCGGGCACCATCACACAGGGAAAGCCCTCCGCCTTCAGAAGCTCCATCACATAGCAGTAGGTAGAATAGATGGATACATCTCCCAGAATCGCCATAGCCACATCCTGACCGGCCTCCAGATAGGGACGAACCGCGTCCGCCGCCCGCCGGTGTCCCTCCGCTTGCTCCTCCCGGTCCCGCGACATGGTGAAGCGCAGGGGAAGGAGAGTCTTGCCCTCCAGTTGAACCGTCTGCCGTGCGATATTCAGGGCGGTCATCTCTCCAGAGGCCATCTGGGGCGCAGCCAGCACCGGGCAGGACTCCAACACCCACACTGCCTTCAGGGTCAGAAGTTCCGGGTCTCCGGGGCCCACCCCCACACCGTAAAAGGTTCCTAACTTGTCTGCCATAGTTTCAAGATCTCCTTTGCGCCCCGGGTCATCCCCAAAAGGCCATATTGATTACTGAACAGCACTGCACCCACAACGAACTGCTCTGCCGCCCGCCGGTCCAAATGATTCTGGGCCGCCTCCAGCAGGGAATTCAG
This sequence comes from Lawsonibacter sp., assembly GCA_037257225.1. Classification (GTDB taxonomy): domain Bacteria; phylum Bacillota; class Clostridia; order Oscillospirales; family Oscillospiraceae; genus Lawsonibacter. The sequence goes on along the minus strand of JAYCWP010000036.1, from coordinate 73,935 downwards.
TACCGGCTCACGGAGCCCTACACGGTCCAGCACTGCGAGACACTGGTCGGCGGTAGCACTGTTCATCAGTGCCCGGGCGGTGGTTCGGTCCGCCCCGCACAGGGCGGCGTGGGCGCAGAACAGCTCTGCCCGTCCATCCGCCCATCTGGAGTGCGTATTCATAATCCCTCCAGCCAGCTTCACCAGCTTTCCTATGTGGCCCACCAGCAGAACAGAGGAGAACCCCTCTGTTCCGGCGCCGTCCAATGCCTCACCAATAAAGTTGGAGCAGCGAACCACTGGAATCTCACGGGGCAGGGACACACCCCCCCGGGCCAGGAACTCCATACCATAGTTCCCTGGGGTAAGCACCAGCTGCCTGGCCCCACTGGCAGCAGCCTGCCTCAGTTCCAAAGCCGTAGTCTCCACGATGGCTTGGACACTCATGGGCTCCACAATTCCAGATGTGCCCAGAATGGAGATCCCTCCCTCTATCCCAAGGTGCGGGTTGAAGGTCTTGCGGGCAGCCTCCTCACCTCCCGGGACAAAGATGGTCACACACAGCCCGCCGGGCTCGTCCAGTTCCCGCCGGACAGCATCCACCGCCTCCCGGATCATCTGCCGCGGAATATGATTGATGGCCCACTCCCCCACCGGCTGGTCCAGTCCGGGGCGGGTGACCCGACCAACCCCTGGGCCTCCCTGGAGGCGGATCTCTTCTCCCGCTATCGCCTCCACCCTGGCACAAATAGGAAGCCCATGAGTCGCATCCACGTCATCGCCGCCATCCTTTGTCACACAGCAGCAGGCCGTCCCGCCCTCCAAACAGGGTGTCTCTACCGGAACTTCCACGTTCCATCCTTTTGGAGTGCGCAGAGACACTGTTTCTGGGGCACGGCCGGTAAGCAGCAATCTAGCTGCCGCAGCAGCCGCCAGAGCGGCACAGGTCCCGGTGGTATATCCGCAACGCAGCCGCTTTCCTCCAGCAGTCACATAGTGTTCAAAGGACACCGTCCGCCGCCCCCTCCCGCAGCCGCTCCAGCCCCGCCTGATACAGAGCCTGTATCTGGGGCAGACGCCCCATCCCCTCCAGCCGCACCCAAGTCTGAAATCCAGCGGCCTCCAGAATGCTCTTCCAGCTGTCCGGCTGGGGGCCGGCCATGTCCTCCCTGGCGTGGACCCCCGCCGCCAGCAGCAGGGGCAGCAGGATGACCCGCTCCGCTCCCAGGGACTCCAGCCGCTTCAGCACCGCCGCCTGGTCGGGCCAGCCCTCCACAGTCCCGACCACCAAATCTGAACGACCCATCAGATCCAGTGCCCCTTGTAGTGCGGGATACACCAGGTTGCCCGGATGCTCACTCCCATGGCCTACCAGAACTGCTGCTGTTCCAGGCCCCGCAGGCCAGAGACTATCCAGCACCTGGGCCAAGGCCCTCACCCCCGCTGTATCACACAGCAGAGGTCTGCCCAAGTGCAGCGCCGAAAAGCAGGAACGGAACCTGGATGTCATCTCCGTTATACGGTCATATTCTGCACCGGGGAGAACATGGGTAGGCACCACATATAGCTCCTCTATGCCAGCCGCTGCCTGGGCTTCCAGCGCCTCTTCCAATCCTTGGATCTTCTCCCCTCTCCGCGTCAAGATCCGCCGCACCGTTGGGCTGGTATATGCCCGGGCAAAGGGGAGTTCCGGGGCAGCACGGCGCAGAGCCCGCTCCACCCCCGCCAGATCCAGGGCCCGAGCTTCCTCTACAGTGGTCCCAAAGCTAACTGCCAGCAAGGCTTGTTTCATTTCTCATCCTCCTGCCGCTGTTGTGGCGTTCTTTCGGGCTCATGGCCCTTTGTGGGTGAACAGATACTGCTCTGTCCCATCCGACAATTCTGTTCGGTGGACCTTCACGCCAAAGACCTGCTCCAGCGCACCATTGGCATAAATCTCTGCCGGTGTCCCCCAAGCCCGGATCCGGCCCTCCTCCATCACTGCCACCCGGTTGGCGCAGCCCAGAGCCAAGTTCAGGTCATGGAGCACCATGACCACTGCCTTACCCGCAGCCGCCGTCTCCCGCATCAGGCGAGCCAGCTCCAGCTGACAGCCGATGTCCAGGAATGTGGTAGGTTCGTCCAATAGGAGCACAGGAGTATCCTGGGCAAGAGCCATCGCCAGATAGACCTTCTGACGCTGGCCGCCGGACAGGCGGGATACATTCCGCTCCGCCAGCTCCAGTACCCCCGCCCGTTCCATGGCAGAGCGGGCCGCAGCCCGGTCCGCCGGGCCATAGCGCCGGGGATACCCCAGGTATGGGAACCGACCGTGGAGTACCAAGGCCTCCACGGTGATTTCAGGAACAGGCCGGGACTGGGGCAGCAAGGCTGCCTGCTTGGCAAATGCCCGGCTGCTCCAGCCGGCGGTGTCCACACCGTCCACCAGGACCTGCCCCTTCCGCAGGGGGAGCAGCCGGGCCGCAGCCCGGAGCAGGGTAGACTTGCCGCAGCCGTTTGGGCCAGCCAGTACTGTGACCTCCCCCGGCCGAAAGCACAGGGAGATTCCCTTTACCACATCGGCCCCGCCATAGCCTGCGGTCACCTCTCTCAATTCCATCACAGCCGCCGCCCCCCTCTCTGTCGGAATAGAAGCCACAAGAAGAAGGGCCCACCCAGCAGGGACAGCAAGATGCCCACCGGGAGCTCAAAGGGCGCAAAGAGCACCCGGCCAAGCAGATCGCACACGGTCACCAGAAGCGCCCCCAGCAGCATGGAAGCTAAAATCAGATCCCGGTGCCGGGTCCCCACCAGAAACCGGGCAGCATGAGGGACCAGCAGCCCCACAAAGCCAACCAGCCCAGCAAAGCTCACCGCCGCGCCGCACAGCACCGCCGCCAGGGTGAGCAAGATGCTCCGGGCCAGACGGGTAGACAGCCCCACCGACTGAGCCACCTCATCCCCTAAGGAGAGCAGATCCAGTTCATAGCTCAGGGCCAATGCCGCACCGGACGCCAGAACAGTGAGCAGGGCAGGCAGCTTCAGTATCTCCAGTGTCACGCCAGCCAGCCGGCCCACCATGAAGGCATTGGCCCCAAGCGCAGCTTCTGGGAAGAGGATGGAAACCGCATCGATGGCGGCAGACAAGATGCTGCTGATGGCCACACCGGCCAGCACCAGGGTGATCCGGCTGGCCCCCGTCCGCCGGGCCAGGGTATAGACCAGTACACAGGCACATAGCGCCCCCACAAAGGCTGCCGCCGGAACTGCCGTCATAGAGGCAGGCAGCATGGCGGAGCACAGGATAGCGCCCAACCCCGCTCCGGCGTTGACCCCAATAATATTAGGTCCCGCCAGGGGATTGCCCAGCACTCCCTGGATGATAACGCCCCCCACCGCCAGAGCGCAGCCGCACACCAGGGCAGCCAGCATCCGGGGCAGGCGGGCATACAGCACAATGGAGCTGCTCACCCCCTGGCCCCGCCCCAGCAGGGCAGCGGTCACCTCTCCCAACGAGAGACTGACCGAACCCATACACAGGCTCAATAGGGCAGCAGCGGCAGTCCCGGCCAGGAGAACCACCATCAGAAGGCCCTTATGCCGTCTCGCCGTTTCCATACATCAGCTCCGCCAACATCTGATAACTCTCGCCCCAGCGGGCGTTTGGCTTGTAGTGGAACAGATCCTTGGGCAGCACATCCACACGGCCCTCTTTCACCGCGGTGAGGGTCTGCCAGGCTGGGTCGCTGTGGAGAAGCTCGTCCAAACTCTTGAGGGCAGCCTCCTGACTGGCACCCATGGTAGTGACGAAGATGAACTCCGGGTCAGCAGCCAAGATAGCCTCCATCTGAAGGTCCTCCAGCAGCCTGCTGTCGCTGTCGGCGATATTCTTCGCCCCCAGATCTTTCAGGATCGCCCCAGCGATGTTGTCACTGTTTTTAGCCCGCACCCCGCTGGAATAGGCTCGCAGCAGCAGCACAGAGGGGCCGTCCCCTTCCGGTACGGATGCGATCGCTGCATCGATGTCACTCTGGATATCCAGCCCATTTTTCTGATACAGATCGGACCGTCCAGTCAAATCCGTACAGATCTTCAGCATATTCAAATAGTCAGCAAAGGTCTCCACCTTAAACCAGGCAGCAGGGATCCCGGCGGCCTCCAGACTATCTTTCAGCGCCATCTGTCCATCCAAATCCGGGGTGAGCAGAACCAAGTCTGGCTCGGCGGCAAACAGGGACTCCAGATCAGGCTGTTGGTTTGCTCCCAGATTCACAGTTTCCTTCGGAAGTTCCAGCCCCCGCTCGTCATAGGCGTCCTGAGTGACCGCAACTACCTCTCCTCCAGCCAGCAGCCAGGTCTCGGCATAGCTGCCCAGCAGAGCCGCTACCCGCTTGGGAGGCTGCTCCAGTTCTATGTGATTCCCCAGGCTGTCGGTAAAGGCACAGGTCCCCTGGGCGCTTTGCTCCGCTCCAGCGGAGGCCGCAGGGACGGAGGCACTCCCGCCTCCGGAGGTACAGGCGGTCAACAGCATCATCGCTGCCGCCAGGATCGCAATCAAGCGTTTCATTCTCATCCGTTCCTTTCTGAACTGTGATCTCTCTGAAAAAGTTTATCTGTTATTTTACCATATTTGCTTTCGGTGTGCCAGTCCGCCCCTATCTTTTTTCCACCTTCTCCAAAGTTTCTCCTTCGTCTTGAAAATTCCCATTTTTTTCGTTAAAATAAAGCCAATCGATCCCTGGGCCAACCGCGGGATCGGAAAGAAGGAGCATCATGGAACAACAACAGTCCAATTCCCCCCGCACCCTCCAGGATCTCGCCCCCGGACAGAGCGGCATGATCCTGTCTGTAGGCAATCAGTCAGGGGCGGTCAAGCACCGGCTGGTGGATATGGGTCTGACCCCGGGAACCACAGTGAAAGTGACCAAGGTCGCTCCCTTAGGCGACCCGCTGGAGGTCTCCCTTCGCGGCTATGAACTGTCCCTGCGGAAGGACGATGCCGCCCAAATCCAAATTGGCGCACCTCGCCGCCCCACCAATCGTGAAACGTCCTCCCGCCGCACCGATCCAGAGCGGACCCGCAAACAGCTTCAGGACCACGTCCACGAACTGGAGCAGCACGAGCGTCCCTATGATCATAGTGCCCACGACAGCCGCCCGATGCGTATCGCTCTGGCCGGCAATCCCAACTGCGGAAAAACCACCCTGTTTAATGCCCTCACAGGTTCCAACCAATATGTGGGCAACTGGCCTGGGGTGACCGTAGAGAAAAAAGAAGGCATTGCCCGCCTGGGCGACCGTGAATTGACCGTGGTGGATCTGCCGGGGATCTACTCTCTGTCCCCCTACTCCATGGAGGAGATCGTTGCCCGGGACTTTATCATCGGCGAGGGGCCGGACGCCATCCTGAACATCGTGGATGCCACCAATCTGGAGCGCAATCTCTATCTGACCGTCCAGCTTCTTGAGTTGGAGCGTCCTCTGGTGCTGGCTTTAAACTTTATGGACGAGGTCGAAGCCCGGGGAGACACTATCGATGTAGACCACCTCTCCCGGCAGCTGGGTATCCCCGTGGTCCCTATCATCGCTAAGACGGGACAGGGACTGGACGAGCTGCTCCAGATGGCTCACCGGCAGATGCATTTGGGCTATACCTTTGAACCGGATGACCTGTATGACAGCTTCACCCATGATATCCACCACCGCATGGGGGAACTTCTCCATGACTACGCCTATGCCGCCCACTTACCAGCTCACTGGTCAGCCATCAAGCTGCTGGAGGGAGACACCTTGGTGGAGGAGGCCCTGCATCTGCCCCGGGCAGTGCAAGAGGAGCTGCAAGGGATCATCGCTGAGTATGAGGGCTCCAATGACCTGGGCGATCGTGAGACTCTCATCGCCGACAGCCGATATCAATACATCGAGCGGGTGGTCAATTCCTCCGTGGTCAAGGGACACACGGCCTCCGGCCCCACCCTCAGCGAGCGGATCGACCGGGTGGTCACCGGCAAGTACACCGCCCTCCCCCTGTTTCTGTGTGCCATGCTGGCCATGTTCGTCATCACCTTCGGTCCTTTTGGCTCCTGGCTGCAAAACGGCGTCAGCGCCCTGATCGACCTGTTTTCCGGCTGGCTGGACGGGACCCTGACCACCGCCGGCGTCTCCCCTGTCCTCATCAGTCTGGTGTGTGATGGCATCATCGCCGGAGTGGGCGGTGTACTCTCCTTCCTGCCCCAAATCGCCCTTCTGTTCTTTTTCCTGTCCTTCCTAGAGGACTCGGGCTATATGTCCCGGGCTGCTTTCATCATGGATCGGCTACTGCGCCGCTTCGGACTAAGCGGAAAAGCCTTTATCCCCATGCTCATGGGCTTTGGCTGCTCTGTCCCTGCTATTATGGGTGCCCGAACCATGGAAAATGAGAAGGATCGGCGGATGACCATTCTCCTGGTCCCCTTCATGTCCTGCTCGGCTAAACTGCCCGTCTACGGAATGATCGCCGGTGCCTTCTTCGGCCCTTGGGCCGGGCTGGTAATTTTTGGGCTTTATGTGCTCGGTATGCTGGTAGGAATCCTGTCCGGTATTCTTTTCAAGCGCACCCTCTTTGCCGGAGAACCCGCTCCCTTCGTGCTGGAGCTGCCTCCCTACCGCCTGCCTTCCTTTGAAAATATTGCCACGCATGTATGGCAAAAGGTAAAGGGCTTCCTCATCAAGGCTGGCACCCTGATCCTGCTGATGTCCATGGTACTGTGGCTACTTCAGTCCTTCGACTTCTCCCTGCACATGGTGGATGACGCAGCCCAATCTATGCTGGGAACTCTGGGCAGCTGGATTGCCCCCATCTTCGCCCCCCTAGGCTTCGGCTTCTGGCAAGCGGCAGTGGCTCTGCTCACCGGCCTTGTCGCCAAGGAGATGGTCGTTTCCTCCCTTTCTATGTTCTACGGCTTCGCTCTTACCGCTACCAGCGCCCAGGTGGCTGCCGCCATGACCGGTTTTACCCCCCTGTCCGCCCTCTCCATGCTGGTATTCATTCTGTTGTATGTCCCCTGTGTAGCAGCAGTGTCTACACTTGCCCGTGAGATGAACAGCGCCAAGTGGACTATATTCTCCATCGTCTGGCAGATCGGCATGGCATACATTGCCGCATTCCTGGTCCATACTGTCGGCCTGCTGCTGGGCTTTGTGTGATTTAGCCTCACCCCCTGCAATTTCTGACATAGCCCGCCGGAACGGTTCGCTTCTGCTCCGGCGGGCTGAAAGGTATGATATTTCATGGGAAAAATCGATTTGATCGCCCTGGATCTGGACGGCACCTTCCTGGATCCGGCTGGGGAGGTCTCCCCTGCTGCCCTGGAAGCTGTAAAGACTGCCCGAGACTCCGGGATCAAGGTGGTGCTTTCCACCGGCCGCTCCGGCGCAGAGGCGGCGTACTTCTCACAGCTGGCAGGATGCGACAACCTGGCCGTCTGCCTTGGGGGCGCTGCCCTGTGCGATGCCCGCACTGGAAGCCACCTGCGCCGGTGGGATCTTCCGGAGGAAACCGGGCGGCGTGCCCTGCAAATGTGCCTGGATCAGGACATCGAACTGATGATCTTCGCCGCAGAGGAAATCCTTCTGGATCCCTTTTCCCGCCGCTCCCTCCAGCGCACCTACCCACACTCTGTCTTTCACCGCCACGCCATTGACACTCCGGATCCCTTGGCCTATCTGGCAGCACACAACCTACCACTTACCAAACTTCACGGAGACCAAAAGCCGGGAGGCTATCCCCTGGATGAACTGGCCGCTCTGCCTGGCGTATCTCTCACCGCCTCCAACGACCACGACTTCGAGCTGGTCCCCGCCGGGGTGAACAAGGGCCGCACCCTGGCCCTCCTCGCCCTGATGTGGGGCATCCCTCTGGAGCGCTGCGCTGCCGTAGGAGACAGCGCCAACGACCTGGAGATGCTCCGGGCGGTAGGCCGCCCCATCGCTATGGGGAATGCCTCCCCTCAGGTGCAGGCAGCCGCCGCCTACACAGTACCAGACAACAGCCATGACGGCGCTGCCCAGGCCATCCTCTCCTGCCTTGATTAACCCACTCAACACCCCGAGACGTCCATCCAGACGCCTCGGGGTGTTTTTCCTTCTGAAATAACTCGCCCTGCTATTTTTTCCTTGACCTTCCCCCAGGTGGAAGGTGTACCGTAAAGCCGCCAGGCAAAATTTAATGAAAATTTAAGCCTTTCTTTCGGGAAAGCTAATCCCCCCGCAGTAAGATAGAGACAACTTTTGGGGCGTCCCGCCCCGAACTGCGCCCACAGACGGCGCTCTGGACATCTGTACATAGTAAGGAGTCAATGCCATGGAAACCACACAACTTACCCCGGAAGCACCGGTACAGCCGGAGGTACCGGTGCACATCTCCTCCGGTCCCCGCTTCCAGCTACCCAAAAAGCGCAAGAAATGGCTCAAGCGTCTGATCCTGATCCTCGCCGCCGCAGTGATACTCTTTTTGCTCCTGCGCCCCATGCTCTTCGGCGGCCCCGCAGCCTCCTCCGGACAGTATCAGTCTGTTACGGTTCAGCGTCAGGATCTGACCGTCTCGGTGGACGGCTCCGGCACTATGACTCCCATCGAGTCCTACCAGGTGGGGGCACTGGTTTCCGGCGAGATCCTGGAGTCCCCCTTCCAGGACGGTGATCAGGTGGAAAAGGGGCAACTGCTCTACCGCATCGATCCAGGCAGTGCCGCCACCGCCCTGGAGCAGGCCCAGCTGGCCGTCCAGCAGGCCCAGCTGACCTATGACAGCACCGCAGATGGCCTGCGGCCCAGGGCCTCCGGCTCTGGCATCGTGCAGAAGCTGTATGTCAAAAAAGGGGATCTGGTCTCCGCTGGTTCCCCCATTGCAGACATCTCCGACACTGCCTCTATGACCCTCACACTCCCCTTTCAGTCTGCTGACGCATCCCGAATCTCTGTGGGACAGAGCGCCCAGGTCACCCTGGCAGGTACTATGGAGATCCTGCCAGGCACTGTGGAGTATGTAGCCGGAGCAGATCAAGTGGGCAGCGGCGGCGCCCTGATCCGGCAGGTAAAAATCCGGGTCAATAATCCAGGTGCACTCACCGAGTCCACCAGTGCCACCACCAAAGTGGGAACCGTCTCCTGTGCCGCGGGCGGTACCTTTGAGGCCCGCCTGAACCAGACCATCACCGCTCAGTCCGGGGGCGAGGTCACTGCCCTGAACGTTTCGGTGGGCAGCAGGGTCTCCGGCGGAGATCTTCTAGCCACGCTGGGCGGCTCCTCTGCGGAGACAGCCCTGCAAAACGCCGCCCTCTCCCTCCAGAACGCACAACTCTCCCTCCAGAGCGCCCAGGAGGTCCTGGAGAACTACACCATCACCTCCCCCATCTCAGGCACAGTGATAGAAAAGAATCTGAAGGCCGGGGACCAGCTGGATGGCAGCGAGTCCGGGGCGCTGGCTGTGATCTACGACCTGGAGCAGCTGGAGCTGAAAATGAATGTCAGTGAGCTGGAGATCGGCAAGATCCTGCCCGGCCAGAGCGTGGAGATCACCGCCGAGGCCCTTCCCGGCGAGACCTTCCTTGGTACCGTAGAGAAGGTAAACATCAACGGGACCACTACGGATGGTTTCACCACTTATCCGGTCACCATTCTGCTCTCAGAGTACGGAGCCCTCAACCCCGGCATGAACGTGTCCGCCGACATCATCGTAGAGCAGGCACAGCAGGCACTCTGTATCCCCACCCCTGCTGTCTCCGGCGGCAATACGGTCCTGGTTGCCCAAGATGGGGCCTTGGGGGAGGACGGTTCCGTGCTCGATCCCGCCAAGCTGGAGACACGCCAGGTGGAGCTGGGCCGCAGCAGTCAGGACTATGTAGAGGTCCTATCCGGCCTGGAGGAGGGGGAGACTGTCCTGGTTCCCATTCAATCGCCGGAGGGCTCTGCCGGATCTACCGCCGTGATGGCTTCGGGAGGCTGAGCTTCGTGACACATCTGATCGAATTGAAAGACGTCTATAAGATCTATCCCATGGGAGATGAGACGGTCCACGCCCTGGACGGCGTCAGCCTCTCCATCGACCAGGGGGAGTTCGTGGCGATCGTAGGCTCCTCCGGCTCAGGCAAGTCCACCGCCATGAACATCATCGGCTGTCTGGATGTCCCCACTTCCGGTTCGTACCATCTAGGAGGCGTAGATGTATCCACCATGGACGATGACCAGCAGGCGGAGATCCGAAACAAAATGCTGGGCTTTATCTTCCAGCAGTACAATCTGATCCCAAAGCTGTCTGTGCTTGAAAATGTGGAACTTCCCCTTCTGTACGCAGGGGTCCCGTCGGAGGAGCGCCGGGAGCGGGCGATTCGCTCTCTGGAACGAGTCGGACTGGCAGACAAGCGGAAGCACCTGCCCTCCCAGCTCTCCGGCGGTCAGCAGCAGCGTGTCTCCATCGCCCGTGCCTTAGCAGGCAATCCATCGGTGATCCTGGCTGACGAGCCTACCGGTGCATTGGACTCCCGCACCGGACGGGAAGTACTGGGCTTTTTAAAGCAGCTGAACCGGGAAGGGGACACGGTGGTACTCATTACCCATGACAACTCCATCGCCGTCCGGGCCGACCGGATCATCCGCCTTCAGGACGGCAGGATCATTTATGACGGGGACGCCCACGACCCCCGGGCAGTGGTCCAACCCGATGAGGCACCGGAGGGAGACGGGACGGAACAGGAGGGAACGGCATGAATTTTGGACAGTCCTTCCGCCTGGCGCTGAAGTCCCTGACCACCAGCAAAATGCGCTCCCTGCTGACCATGCTGGGCATCATCATCGGCGTGGCCTCGGTCATCGTCATCCTGGCCCTGGGCAACGGGGTACAGGGGATGGTGGATGAACAGGTAGAGAAGCTGGGAGTCAACATGATGCAAACTTATGTGTGGGGCCGGGGTGACGGCTCCACCATGGATCTGGATCCGGACGATATGTACCAGCTGGTAGAGGAGCACCCTGATGTCCTCACCGGTGTTTCTCCCTATGTTTCCTTCCAGGCCACTCTGCGCCGTGGGGATGAGAAATTTGACAAGACCCAGCTGTACGGTGTCAGCGAGGTCATGTTTAAAAATGAGACCCAGGCGACTATGGATGGTGGTCAGAAGCTGACCTCTGGGCGTTTCCTCTCCTTCCTGGATGTGGAGCGCCGGAACAACGTATGCGTCATCGGATCCTATCTAGCTCAGGAAGCTTTTCAGGGGGATGCCCTGGGCCAGACGCTGTCCATCAATGGCGCATCTTACACCGTCATTGGTGTGCTGGATCAGCTGAGTACCGGTGAGATGCTGAAGGGCGGGCCAGACGATCAGATCTACATCCCCTACGAAAACGCTCTAGAACTCATGGGTGCCCGGTATGTGACCCTGTACGTTTTCACCAGCACCTCTGGAGAGACCGCCGCTCAGGCCAAAGAGATCATTGACAGCATGCTCTATGACCGCTTTCAGGGGGATATGGACGCCTATCTCACCCAGACTATGGAGGAGCAGGCCAACCTCATCAATGCCATGATGGGCGTGGCTATCGGCGTTCTGGTGGCCATCGCTGCCATCTCCCTTCTGGTGGGCGGCATCGGCATTATGAACATCATGTTGGTCTCCGTCACCGAGCGCACCCGGGAGATCGGCATCCGCAAATCCCTGGGAGCCAAGCGGAAAGATATCCGCCGCCAGTTTGTTATCGAGGCAGGGACCACCTCTGCCATCGGCGGGCTGCTGGGCATCGCTCTTGGCTATCTGCTTGCCACCGGCGTAGGAGCTCTGTTAGGCGGGATGCTGGCCGCTCAAATGGGGGGAGGAGCTACCTTCTCCGCCACACCCACCTTTGGCTCTGTGGCCATCAGCTTCGGCGTCTCTGTGGGAATCGGCGTACTGTTCGGCTATCTGCCCGCCAATAAAGCGGCAAAACTAAATCCCATCGATGCGCTGCGGTATGATTGAGACAAATCAAACATCAGGTCTGCTCTAATGGCAAACAGTCTCCCCTTTCACCACGCATCCCAATTCCTCATTCAAAAGGAGTTTTTGGTCTATGAAAAAACGTATGATATCCAGCCTGCTGGCCTGCTGCCTTTCTCTGAGTCTGGCCCTGCCAGGACTCGCTGCTGGGAGCATCCCCTCTCAGGAAGAGGCAGCTCAGGTCATCACCGCCCTTGGGATCATGGCTGGCGACACCAACGGTGACCTCCACCTGTCCCGAACTGTCAACCGGGCCGAATTCATCACGATGGCTGTGAAGGCAAGTCCCAGAGGAGATCAGGTTGGCGAAGCATCTACCTCTCCCTATCCTGACGTACCCTATACCCACTGGGCCGCAGGCTTTGTGGAAGCCGGCATAGCCGCCGGGCTGATCTCCGGCTACTCTGACGGCACCTTTCGTCCCGCCAACTCCATCACGCTGGCAGAGGGGGCTACCATCGCCCTGGGGCTGCTGGGATACTCTTCCGAGGACTACTCCGGCGCCTATCCCAGTCCTCAGATGGCCCTATACCACAGACTGAGTCTGGACAAGGGCCTCGCCGCTCAGACCGCTTCTACCCCTCTCACCCGGCATGATGCCATGTATCTGTTTTATAACCTCCTGTCAGCCAAAAACAAGGAAGGACAACCTTATCTCACCACACTTGGCTACTCCCTCAACGCGGCTGGCGAGGTGGATCTGGTGGCCCTGGTAAACGGTGAAATGAATGGCCCCCTAGTGGCCTCCGGTGACTGGAAAAGCGCCATCCCCTTCTCCCTCTCCGGTGTTACTGTGACCCGGGACGGAAAAGTCTCCACCCTAGCCGCGATTCAGACCAACGATGTGATCTACTGGAACCAGGCCATGCGTGCCCTGTGGGTCTCCTCCGACCGGGTTACTGGCGTGATTCAGGAGCTGACACCCTCCGCCGCCTCTCCCGAATCGGTCAAAATCGCTGGGAGGACCTATTCCATTGAGAGTGCCTCCGCCGCCTATGCTCTGTCTGACCTGGGGCAGTACGGCATAGGGGACACCGTCACCCTTCTGCTGGGCCGCACTGGCAGAGTGGCCGCAGTAGCTGCTCCCAGCGCCGCCCAGGCCGAGCGCTGCGGCGTCGTAGTTCGGACAGAACGCGGCTCCTATGATGACGGACACGGCGGCTCCTACATCGCTGACACTGTCACCATACTGTCAACTGACGGCAGCACATACAGCTATCCCTGGACTGCCAACTATCTGAAGGCAGGCGACCCGGTTGGTATCAACATCGGCTCCGACGGCAAGATCACCCTGAAGCGTCTCAGCTCTCCTTCCCTGTCCGGCCGGGTATCGGCCGACGGATTGAAGCTCGGATCCCAATCCATCGCACCCAACGCCGAGATCCTGGATGCCGCCGGCGGAACTGCAGTCAAAATTTTCCCCATCCGCCTGGCTGGAATGGATTTAACCAGCGGAAAGATAACCTACTACTCCCTCAATGGCAGCGGAGAAATAGACCGCATGGTGCTCAACAACGCCACCGGTGATGCCTACCGCTACGGCGTACTCACCCACATGGAATCACTGGGAGAGGGCCTCTATTCCAGCTACTCCTACGAATACGACGTAGGTGGCACATCCTATTCCATCTCCTCTACCAGCACCCGCTATCCTGTACAAACTGGCCCCATCCTAGTGGATGGCGACCCGGCTGCGCCCGACCGCATCCTCCCGCTTACCTCCGTCAAGGCTGATAAAATCAGCGGTGGCACGCTGGTATCCGGAAGCCGACAGTATCTTCTGGCCGACGAGGTCATCGTCTATGAGCGCCGGGACAAGGACTACTTCCTATCCACCCTGGACCGGGTCCAGGAGCTGGGTCTGTCCTTCACCGGATGGTACGACCGTGCAGAGAACCAAGGCGGCCGCATCCGAGTTATCGTGGCCCAGTGACTCCCATAACAAAATGTGCGCGGCGCGGAAGCATTGCTTCCGCGCCGCGCACGTTCTCGATTTCAATATCTCAGCCCTTATCCCTATCTGCGCAGCGGCACAGCACTTTCCCCTCTGGGGGAAGCAGCTCTGCCAACGTAATGCCATCCAGATATTGGTTGATCACATCGTCCAGACCCTTCCAAAGGGGGAAGGTAGGACAGTCGGCGGACCGGCCGCACTGCCCCTCTTCCGATAGTCCCTGGCAGTTCACCGGGACCAGTCCCCCCTCTGTCAAGCGGAGGATGCTGCCCACGGTGTACTCCTCCGGGGCACGGGTCAGGCGGTAGCCGCCCCCCTTTCCCCGCATTCCGAACAGATCGCCACTGCGGGCCAGCAGCTTGACGATGCTCTCCAAATATTTTTCCGAGATCCCCTGTCGAGCCGCAATCTCCTTCAATGGGATAAACCGGCCGTCATCATGTTCTGCCAGATCGATCATCACCCGCAGGGCATAGCGGCCTTTTGTTGAAACCATCATTGCGTCTGTCCCTCCCCCGTGGAGCCCATCGGCTATTTTCTTACGTTCATTATGCCATAGCCCAGCCTGAATTTCAAGAGTCTCCCAGTACTGGACAGGGCGGGGCTAAAGCCCCGCCCTGTCCACGCTTATTGTCTGCCCATTATGCGGCGCTGATCTGAGCGCTCTGCGCCGCCCGGAGCATATTCTCTGCCAGGATACCGTACCCCCGAGCAGAGTCATTCACCAGAACGTGGGTCACAGCTCCCACTAGGCGGCCATCCTGAATAATGGGGGATCCGCTCATCCCCTGCACGATCCCACCGGTGGCTTCCAGCAAACGTGGATCAGTCACCCGGATCATCATATTACGGGTCTCTCCCTCTGTTTCCGGATAGAGACGGGTGATTTCTATGCTGTACTCCTCCACCTGTTCACCGGAGATATTGGATCGAATGACGGCTTTTCCCTCATGCACCTGATCCCGTGCAGCTACCTCTACCGGTTCCAGCCCCTGGGTCAACTGCTCCCCATCCAATCGTCCAAAAATCCCTCGGTCCGTATTGGCATACAGCTGTCCCAAGTCCTCTGTGAGGTTGAATGCCCCGTGGAGCTCACCGGGTTCCCCCGACTTGCCCCGCTTCACATCGGAAACAGATGCCTCCATGATGCTGCCTTTCTCCAGCGGCATCAGCTTGGCTGTGTCCACATCATTGATCCCGTGACCCAGAGCCGCAAACACACCACTTTGAGGATCATAGAATGTCATTGTCCCGATCCCCGCCATAGAGTCCCGCAGCCACACACCAAGCTGATAGTTCCCTGCCTGGGACCGAACCGCGCGGGCCGTTAGCTGGAGATCTGAGCCATCCCGCCGGACCTGAAGCGTCATAGGCGCATCCTGCTTCTGGGCCACCAGATTTTGGACTTCCTCGATGGTATTCACTTCCGTCTGGTCAATACGGGTAATGACATCTCCTGCCTTCAGGCCGCTGGTTCTTCCCGGCGAAGCCGGACCCTCCGCCGTGTCGATAGAGGACAGCCCCACTACCAGTACACCGTCTGAGAACAACTTGATGCCCACTGCACGGCCCAGTGGGATTACCTTCTCTCCCGGGACCGACACTGCTGCTGCCGCCACCGCAGCTGGCATGTCCGGTGCTGCCCAGGCCATTATCCTCCCCGGCAGCAGACAGGTCAGCAACAGGACCAGGACTGCCGCTCCTGCTGCCGCTCGCCCGGGCCAGCGCTGTGGTTTTTTCTTCTCTTCCAATCTCATCCCTCCCCCGGATGGCTCGACAGACTGCCTCGGCCATCCTGTTTCCGGCGGCCGGACAGAGCCGCCTTTTCTCAGTATGGACCGTCTCCATCCGGGGCAACCCAGGGGAAATCTCCCGCCGTTTCCATGTGAGACTTTGGAATACTCTCTGAATTGCAGGATATCGGGATCTCAATGGAGAAAAATTGGAACTTTAGAATATTTTTTCAAGACAATCGTTTGTATTCTTCCTGTATCTTGGATTTTTATCTAGTCTATCCTATTTGCTTCATTTTATTGATTACACAAAAGACAAAGCTGCCCTGCATCTCCTAATTAGGAGATGCAGGGCAGCTTTGTTTGTCCATCTGAGTCTCATTTTAAGGCTCAACTGTTCTTTTACAAAATATGAAACGCTACAATCAGGCCAGAGAACACAATGGAAACCGTAGAGACCAGCTTGATGAGAATATTCAGGGACGGTCCAGATGTATCCTTGAAGGGATCGCCCACAGTGTCTCCCACCACGGCGGCCTTGTGACAGTCAGAGCCCTTACCACCGTGGTGTCCAGCCTCGATGTACTTTTTGGCGTTGTCCCAAGCCCCGCCGGCGTTCGACATAAACACTGCCATTGCGAACCCAGTAACGGATACGCCGCCCAGAAGGCCAACTACACCCTCTGGACCCAGAAGCAGACCGGTAAGGATGGGAACGATAATCGCCAGCAGAGCGGGGGCTACCATTTCCCGCAGGGCACCCTTGGTGCACAGAGCCACGCAGAAGGCGTAGTCCGGATCCGTCTCATACTCCATGATGCCGACAATCTCCCGGAACTGGCGGCGGACCTCAACCACAATAGACTGGGCCGCTGTCTGGACTGCATTCATAGTCAGTGCGGAGAACACAAAGGTTAGCATGGCCCCTAGGAACAGGCCCACCAGCATCAGGGGATTGGTGAGGGACAAGTCCAGAGCCAACTCTGACTTCTCCGCCACAATATTCACATAGGATACCAGCAAGGCCAGAGCAGTGAGGGACGCCGAACCGATGGCGAAGCCCTTTCCGGTAGCCGCAGTGGTGTTGCCCAGGGAGTCCAGGGCATCGGTGCGCTCCCGCACAGACTCAGGCAGGCCGGACATCTCGGCGATGCCGCCAGCGTTATCTGCCACTGGACCATAGGCATCCGTAGCCAGAGTGATGCCCAGGGTGGACAGCATCCCCACAGCAGCGATACCGATGCCATAGAGTCCCTGGTTGAAGGATGCCCCGCCGCCGGCAGCATAGAAGCTGATCAGGATGGCGGCAGCCACAATGAGGATGGAGGCAATGGTGGACATCATGCCCAGAGACAGGCCACCAATGATAACGGTGGCCGAACCCGTCTCAGAGGCGGCGGCCAGCTTCTGCGTAGGCTTATAGGTATCCGAGGTGTAGTACTCTGTGAAATAGCCAATGGCGCACCCACCCGCCAGTCCGCAGAGGATTGCGGCATAAACACCCCAATCCCCCAGCACGAACCAAGTCAGCGGTGCAGCGGCCAGGGCAGACAGCACGGCCGCCAGATAGGTTCCCGTGCGCAGAGAACGCAGCAAAGACTTCTGAGTCGCATTTTCTTCTGTCTTAACAAAGAATGTACCCACAATGGAACAGAGGATACCACATACCGCCAACAGGATGGGCAGCATCATACCCTTCCAGCCGTACCCGGCACAGGCTCCCAAGGAGAAGGTGGCCAAAATGGAACCCACATAGGACTCGTAAAGATCAGCGCCCATTCCAGCCACATCGCCCACGTTGTCCCCTACATTGTCTGCAATGGTAGCAGGGTTTCGGGGGTCATCCTCTGGGATGCCAGCCTCTACCTTACCCACCAGGTCAGCACCCACATCCGCAGCTTTGGTATAGATTCCGCCGCCGACCCGGGCAAACAGGGCCATAAAGGAGGCCCCCATACCGTTCATGACCATGATATTCCCCATTGTCACCGGGTCATCGATTCCAGCTCCCAGGCGGAGGATTACAAACCAAAGAGAGATATCCAGCATCCCCAGGCCAACCACGGTAAAGCCCATAACAGAGCCGGATGAGAAGGCAACTCGCAGTCCCTTGTTCAGACTCTCACTGGCAGCCTGAGCAGTACGGGCATTGGAATTTGTGGCAATTTTCATTCCCACAAGACCAGCCAGCATGGACCAGATCCCACCTGTCAGGAATGCAAAAGGCGTAAACTTGGAAAGCATCTCTCCCCCTGTGCCAAAGGCCATAACCAGCAGCAGAAGGAACACCACCGCAAAAACCTTAGCTACGGTGGCATACTGGTGAGACAGGTATGCGTTGGCCCCTGAACGAATGGCAGAGGCAATTTTTTTCATGGCATCGCTGCCCTCTGAAAAGGCCAGTACACGCCTGCTTTGTAGCCACGCAAACAGGATTGCCGCAGCCGCGCCCAGGAAGCCAATCCAATATAAGTTCTCCATATCAATTCATGCTCCTTCTTTCCGTAGTTGCCACCTTAGTCTGATGTAATTCACATTCTTATCATGGCAGCTCCGGTTCTGTCTTTATTCTAACATATTTTACAGGAATCGCAACACAAATTTTCACTTTATTTTTTCCTTAGTTTATATTTCATATATATAAGTCTGTTCTAAATATCATTCATGTCTCAATTATGATTCCGTCCGAACACTCATATTCAGATCTGTTTTGACGAAAAAAGCCTGTCGAAATATCAAACCAGACATTTCGACAGGCTAATTGTACAGGGCTCAGTTCCGCCGCCAAGTGCGGGCACTGAACATAACCAGAATCGGGAAAATCTCCAACCGCCCCACAATCATGCACAGAGACAGCACCAGTTTAGATAGATCCGAGAATCCAGAGAAGTTCCCGGTAGGCCCAATGGCTGCCAAGCCAGGACCCACGTTGCTCAGGCAAGTAAGAGCAGCGGAGAAGGATACATCAAAAGGCATATTATTCAGAGATACGACCAAGGTAGCACCCAGCAGAATCAGGCTGTAGCACCCAACAAAAACCAAAACAGAGTGGACTGTGGACTCCTCCGCCACCTTTCCGTCCAGCTTGACCACTTCCACGGACCGGGGATGGGCAATTTGGTGGATCTCCCGGCGAATGGCCCGCAGCAGCATCAATACCCGGGAGCACTTGACTCCGCCGCCAGTGGAACCGGCACAAGCTCCGCAGAACATGAGAAGAACCAGCACAAGCTGGGACAACTGAGGCCATAAGACGAAATCAGCTGTGGCAAAGCCGGTGGTAGAAATAATAGAGGCCACCTGAAACAAGGCATATCGCAGGCTCTCCAACGCACTCTGGTACATAGGCAGCAGATCCAGCGTGATCACCACAGTGGCCACCGCCACAACTCCCAGGAAGAACCGCAGTTCATCACTTTTCAGCGCCTCCTTCACGCGGCGGTGGAGTACTAAAAAGTACACGCTGAAGTTGACCGAGAACAGCAACGCAAATACGGCAATGATCATCTCGATCACAGGGCTGCCGTATGCACCTACGCTGGCATTTCGATTGGAGAAACCACCAGTTCCTGCAGTAGAAAACGCATGGATGAACGCATCATACAGAGGCATCCCTGCCAACTTCAGCAGGACCACCTCCACGGAAGTCATGGCGAAATAGATCGTGTACAGGATCTTGGAGGTCTGGGACTGTTTGGGGACTAGTTTGGAAAAAACCGGCCCAGGACTCTCCGCCTGGGTCAGATAGTGGGATGGCACTCCCAGAGATGGGAGGATAGCAGTGGCCAGCACTAGCACACCCATACCGCCCAGCCAGTGGGTGAAGGAACGCCAGAACAGGATCCCCCGCGGCAGCGCCTCGATGTCCACCAAGATGGTGGCCCCTGTCGTAGTAAAGCCAGAGCAGGTCTCAAAAATACAGTCTACAAAAGACTCAAAATATCCAGAGAAGTAGAAGGGCAGCCCGCCCACCACACCGGTGACCAGCCAGATCAGTCCCACAGAGACAAAGCCCTCCCGGAGAAAAAAATGCTTCTCTGTATGCATGGAGGCCAGAGGCAGGCTGATGGCCAAGATGATCAGAATACTCAGCAGGAACGGCACAGGACTCTCCCGGTACAGCAGGGCTACCCCCATAGGCAGCAGCAGTGCAAAGGACTCCGCCGCCATTACCCGGCCCACCAGTCTCAGGACAAGTTTAATGTTCATTGTTCCCTCCTGAGACAGTAAAAGAACCCTCATCCTCATAGATATCGTTCAGATCCAAGATCCGAAGATCGCGGGAGATCAGGATGACAGAGTCCCCCTCCTGAATGCTGGAGGAGCCCTCCGGAATGATGATGTCCCCACCCCGGGCCAACACAGCAATCAGGATCCCCTTCCGCAGATGGAGCTCTTTCAAGGGCACCCCCAGGTGACGGGTCTTAGCACTGGCTGTGAACTCCATCGCCTCGGCCGAGCCATCAGCAATGCGGTATAGCGTATTCATCACACTGCCCTGGGAGTTCTGCATCCCACGGACCACCTGGAGGATTTGGGCCGCAGTAATCAGCTTCGGGGAGATCACACTGTCCAGCCCGATCGTCTGTGCAATGCCGGCATAATTCTGACGATTGGACTTGGTGACCACCTTCTGAACCCCCTTCTGCATGGCATACAGAGAGAGGATCAAATTGTCCTCATCCCGGTCAGTCAGGGCAACAAAGGCATCTGTGGCTGCCAAGCGTTCCGACTCCAGAAGTTCCTGATCAGTACCATCCCCACAGATCACTGTAGTATGCGGGAGTCGTTCACTGATGAATCGGCACCGTTCCTCCTGGATCTCCACGATCTTGACCCGCATCTTCATCTTCTCCAGCACATCCGACAGATACAGAGAGATTTTTCCTCCGCCCACAATAAAGACACTCTTCACCTTAGGACTGTATCGGCCCAGCAGACGGAAAAACTGATCCAAACTGGAGGGCCGCCCGATCAGATAGAGTTTATCTCCCGCCTTCGGCACAAAGGAGCCGTTGGGAATAACCACCTCTCCCCCCAGCCGTTCTACGGCGCAGAACAGCAGCGAGAGCTTTTTGACCTGATCGGACAAGGCATGAAGGGGCCGGTTGACCAGGAAGTCCTCCTCCAAAAGGCGGAATCCAATCAGTTCCACCCGTCCGCGGCAGAAGGTCTCGATGTTGGCTGCAGAGGGGAACCGGAGCAGCCGCGAGATCTCCACCGCCGTCGCATTTTCTGGATTGATCACCATGTCAATGCCCATATTCCGCTTTAAGTCACTCAGTCCAGCGTTATACTCCGGATTGCGGATGCGGGCAATGGTGTACTTAGCCCCCAGATGCTTGGCAGTCAGACAGCACACCATGTTGATCTCATCCGAGTTTGTGGCCGCTACCATCAGATCGGCCTCTGGAACCCCCGCCTCGATCAAGGTAGCAGCAGAGATTCCATTCCCTTTTACACTCATAATATCCAGTGCATCAGCGGCACGGCGGAGGGTATCCTCCCGCATATCCACGATGACGACATCGTACTTTTCCCGGACCAGCTGTTCGGCCAAGGAAAAACCGACCTTGCCATTTCCTACGATCACGATTTTCAAGGCAAGCGACCTCTCTTCATTTCTCTTATCCTCTACCGGGCCGTCCACCCGGTCAGATGGTCCACTGGCTGTGGATCAGGCCCACCAGCCGCCATTGTCCCTCGAAAGGAGCAAATACCAACTTAAGGGAGCACCAGTCCATCCCCCCTAAATCTGGATCCAATTCTGGATAACACAGGTCTACAAACCGGCACCCTGGATAGGCTTGGGCCACATTCTCCAATGCGTTTCCGCTGAGTACCACCTGGTCCACCCCAACCTCGGGTGCCTGGGTATAATCCACCGCAAAGATATACTGTTGGACAAATGCTTCCATAGTCATCCGGATGGGGGCGCCCCGCCCATCCTCATAGCCCCATACATACTCCTTGGTATTCTCAGCCAAGCCGCGGATCTCGTCGGCAGTAAAATTTTGGTCAGTGCTGAGTTCCACAGTAGAGTAGGCACTGAAGGTCAACCCCCGTTCCGGGTGTACCAAATCCCCCAGAGTCATATAATCCTCCGCCTTCAATGCCTCCGCTGTCCTGGCTGCGGTCAGCAGCAGTCCACTGGTTGAGGCCGCCTGGGCGGGTGCCGACTCCTCTTCCGACCGCACATCGGAAGTCAGTGGAGCTGCGTCCAGTTCAGACGACCCGGTATGGATCGGAAACAGGCACAGCAGCCCCAAAACAAATCCAAACAAAAATAGAAGCAGTGGAAACGCAGCACGACGCACGGTGAAGATCCCTCCCTATCCACTGAGATCGGGCCGGGAAGCCCATTTTTCCCGCGGCTAGACCGCCGAAGGGACGTAAATACACCTTTGGGCGTACAACTCTCATGATACAGGTATTATAGTGGTGGGGCGAAAAAAAAGCAAGAGGAGACAGATAAGTCCACACTTTTTCCCCCATCCAGTTGATGTTGTTTCATCTGGACAGACTGTTCAGTCAGAACACACAACACACCATCCCAAACCACAGCCGCTCCAAGGCGATCATCAGTCCGCCTGGCTGAGTTCGGACCACAGATGCGGCGGGAGGCCTATCGGGCCTCCCGCCGCATCTGCTCCTATACCTTGAACTGATTCTGCTCGGGATCATAGTAAAAGCCAGCCGCAGACAGTCGAGCTGTCAACTCCTCCAGCTCCGCCCCCTCCAGAGCGCACAACTCCTCCAGACCGCCGCAGCCGTCCCGCAGTTTCATATTCACATAGCTCAACAGGATCACAGGATCCTTGGGCAACATCTCCTCATCCTCCTCCGGTCACAGTCCCAGGCCATAGACCCGGTTCGCATTTTCAAAGAACACCTCGTCCCAGTGCCGCTCCGGCACCAGGCGCTGAATGAAGCCGATGTACTCCCCCAGATTGACGATGGGCCAGTCCGTCCCATACAGGATCCGGTCCCAGCTGCAGGTACAGGTCAGCCAGCTTTTCAGCAGCCCAGCGTAGCCGGCCTGCTCCTCAAAATAGCGGTCCAGTTCCACCCGGCCCTCCAGCAGGCCGGACAGATCGGTGCAGACGTTGGGATTCTTTTCCAGGACGGCGGCCGCCTCCTGGAGAAAGGGGTTTCCGAAGTGGCACATGACGAACCGGGTGCGTGGGTAGTCCGCCGCCGCCTCATCCAGAGCCAGGGGATGGCTGTACTTCAAATGTGCCCTGGCATAGGCCGTCAGGCCGGTGTGGACGGCTACAGGCTTGTCATAGCGCTCCGCCAACCGGTAGATAGGGTCGTACACCGGGTCGGTCAGCCACAGGCGGTTATACCCCGGATACAGCTTCACTCCGCAGCAGGCCGGCCGCTTCAGATGCTCCTCCACCTGGTCGGGCAGATCTTCCGGAATAGAACGCCCCCGATCCAGCACAAGGCTGTCCAGGCCCACGCAGTAGTGGAACAGATCCTCCGGATAGCAGTGCCGCCCCGTCTCCAGGGTGCGGTTGCCCATGACCACTCCGTGGACCATCCCAAGCTCTCCATAGACCTGTCGCAGATGCTCCACAGAGTTTTGGTGCCCCACCGCCTCCGCCATAGCGTCGGTACGGGGCTCCGGCGGGAAGAGGTGCAAGTGGGCGTCAATGATTTTCACCAGATGCCTCCCCCTGTCCGCCAAAGCCCTCCCGTAAGGCCTCGGCGGGGACATCATAGTAGAAGGTTAGATTTTCTCTCCCCCGGAACAGAGCAGAGCCGTCCGCATCTCCCTCCAGGGCCAGCAGGCCGGGCAGCAGAAAAGGGGCAAACACGGTGGGCTGACCCTCCTGCCCGCCGCATCGGGTCCGCCCCAGGGTGCGGCCACTGAGGATGTACCCCTGCAAAAAGCCGGTAAGCAGGTCCCCATTAAATCCGGTATGGTCGCAGGGAAGAAAGCACCGGCTGGCTCCCGACCGGGCCGCTCGGGCTCCCGCTGCCACCGAAGCACTGAGGGTGCGGTTTTCCGGTACCACCACCTTATTAAAACCAAACTCTCGAATCGGAGCATCCAGGACTCCTTTTGCCGTCACTACCAGTACCCGCAGACCCATCATAGCATCTGCCGCCTGGCGCGCCGCCTCGAAGGCACGGCGGTACAGGGGTGCTCCGCCCGCCTCCCCCAGCAGTCGTTCCTGTCCAAACCGGCGGGCAGGGCCCGCCGCCAATAAAATCAAATCGATCATATTCTCTGCCTTTCTTAGAATACTCCCTTAAAGTTCTGTCCGAATGTGCTCCAGCGCATGTCCACGCTGCGGCTTATCTCGTCACTCCAGCAGCCGGAACACCTCGAGGCCATTATACCGTATCATCCAAGAAAAAACCAGAGGGTCTGTCTCCCTCCCCATCCGTCTATTTTTACCAAAATGTCCTCGGGCGGTCCAAATTTACCTCCCGAGGACATTTTCCCATGACGAAATTGAAAGCACTGCGTTCTGAATCACACCACTTGGAACCTCAGTTCTTCCCCCACCGCGCAGGCGGCAACGTTCTGGGCGCAAATCAGACTCACCGCACCAATGGCCTCCTTAGAATACATTCCGATATGCGGCGTGATGATCACATTGTCCAAAGTCCGCAGAGGATTTTCTGCCGTCATAGGCTCCACCTCAGACGCATCCATGGCCGCGCCGGCAATATGTCCGGAGACCAGGGCCTCATACAGATCCTTCTCATTCACGATCCCGCCCCGGGCCGCATTGATCACATAGGCCCCTGGCTTCATACGCGCCAGTTGGGGCACAGAGATCATATTCCGAGTCTCTTCCTTGCGGTGCGGTGTTTTCCAGCAAATTCAGCTGACACGATCCGGGAAATCCGTCTCACACTGTACAGGGAAGGAAATAACCTTCTCCTCCCCGCCCCGGCGCACTGTCAAAGCAGCGGTCTCACCTGGAATCAGGGTATTTTTCACCTGTCGCAGTTCCTGAATGGTCGGCAGCGGTATCCCATTGAGGGCCAAAAGCACATCATCTACCTGCAATCCAGCTCGTCCGGCGCTGCTGTTATCCTCCAGCGCGGCTACCCGCAGGCTTCCGCCGCTGAAATCCACTGTAAAGCCCATAGCGGGCTGCCCAGCAATGAGCCAATCCGCCACTTCCTTTACCTTCTGCATCGGGATGGCAAAGCCCAGTCCCTCCACCGTGCTGTCCTGGGCCATCACCTTCAGGGTCGTGATGCCCACCACCTGTCCACGGTCATTGATGAGGGCCCCGCCGGAATTTCCAAAGTTGATGGGTGCACTGGTCTGAATGACCTGGAGTTCCACCCCGTCCACAGGTACTGTACGGTTAAGAGCAGAAATAATTCCCTGTGTAATAGAAGTGCGATAACCCAGAGGATCCCCAATGGCCACCACCATCTCGCCGCAGCGCAGCCGGTCCGAGTCGCCGAACTCTGCCGGTGTCAGGTCTCCAGCCTCCACCTTTAATACAGCCAGATCCTCCCCGGCGTCTGCTCCTACCAAGCGGGCTTCCAGCACTCGCTCATCGGATAAAAGCACTGACATCCGCAGGCTATCTGCCACCACATGTGCATTGGTGAGGATGTACCCATCCTCGCTCATCACTACACCAGTCCCTGTGCTGTACTCCTCCTCCCCATCAGCCTGGATCGAAACGACCGAGGGGACGCACTTTTCATAGATCTCCACTGCATCCATGGCCTCCCCTTCCCGTTGGGAGATCTGGACCCGAACTCCAGTCCCAGTCTCTGCCCGTTCCAGCGCAGCAAATGGATCCCGTTCCTCCTCTCCGGACAGATAGGGCGGCAAAGGCTCCTCTTCCAAGGGAAGCAGCCAGCGCACCGCCACTGCGCCCAGAGAAAGACCCACCACCAGCAGAAATAGGGTCAGAAACGGAAACAGAGCGCGTCGCCGCTGCCGACGCCGAAGGACCGGCGGACGCCGGGCAGGGACAACCACCGGCGGCGGGGGAGGAAAAGAGGGGGAGGGCTGCTCCCATGGACCACCCCTCCAGAGATCGTTTGGCTGTTCCTTCATCGCGGCACTTCCCATCTCTCCGGCCTAGACCGGCCGTCACGCCAGCGTTAGCGTAAAGGTGAACTGGGTCACCCCATCCTCGCTGGTTGCGGTAATATTTTCCTTCAAATTGCCCAAAATCGTTTTAACGATATACAAACCCAGGCCTACGCCCTCCCGGTCCACACTGCGGGAATAATCCGCCTTGTGGAACCGCTCGAAGAGTAGGGGCAGTTCATCCGGGGGGATAGTTGCGCCCAAGTTACGCACTGTAATGAGTGCTTTCCCATCCTTCTTCGCGATCTGGACTGTGATATCCGTCCCCTGCGCAGCAAATTTGGCTGCGTTGTCCAGCAAATTATAGCACACCTGAGTTACAGCATCCGGATCTCCCCATACCATAACCGGATCCTCTGGGAACTGGGCATCTACATCAAGCCCCCGGCCGGTGATCCGCCCCTCCAAGCTGACCAGCACTCGGGACATAATCTCCGTAATGTCAAACTGCTCCTGGGCAGTCACGGTCTCCGCTAGCGCGTTGAGCCGGGACAGATCCAACATCCGGCGGACTAGACGGGACAGCCGCCGTGTCTCAGACACCACCACATTCAGTGCTTCCCGCTCCTTCTCCTGCGGAATCGTGCCGTCCAGGATCCCTTCGGCAAAACCAGCAATGGTGGTCATAGGGGTTTTCAGTTCATGCGAGACATTCGCAATGAAGTCTGCCCGCTGGCTCTCCACCTTCTCCAGGGAGTTGGCCATAGAATTAAATGCCTCAGCCAATTCCTCAATCTCGTCACAACGGTCCTTATAGCTGTTGACCCGTACATCGAACTCACCCCGTCCAAACTTCCGGGCGGCCTCCGCCATCTCTGTAAGAGGACGCGTCTGGTGCGCCGAGGTGATAGAACTAGCAATCACTGCGATGAGCAATACCACAACCGTAGCAAAGAAGAAGATGGTGGCCGTAGCCCTCCACATCTCCGACAGGCCGCTGGTATCCCCTGACACCAGCACCAGGCCCAGGTTGGCGGCTAGGTTAGGGGTCAACTTGGTCTGCACCGGAAGTCCTGCGATATAGCGGTTGGCACCATAGATCCCACCCAAATTGGTAATACCGTTGTAGTGTCCTTGCTGGATGATCTGCTGAACCACTCGCTCTGGGATCTGCTTGTGGTAAAGGTCACTGTCCGTGGCGTACAGGATCTCCCCCTGGGTATTGGTGACGATCACAGATGCCTCGGAAACCGCAGAGACCGTCTCCATGGTGCTCTGGTACAACGTCCATTTGATCCCGTCCAGCAAGCTGAGACTGTCCACGTTCTGTAGGTAATCACTGGTGGCCGCAGCAATATAACCTGCGTTCCGCTCCAGTCGATCCCGGGTCTCTGAGATGATGTACCGGTAGGACAGAAGCATAAACGCCGTGGACAACAGAGTAAAGGACAGGGCGACGATGCCCACCATCATGGTCAATTCCCGTTTGTACAGACTTCTCAAGGGAATCCCCCCTCTTTTTCTCAGCCGGCTCCGTTGGCAGGAGCCACCTCAAATTTATAACCCACGCCCCATACGGTCTTAAGCCGCCACTGGTCGCTGACTCCTTCCAGTTTCTCTCGCAGGCGCTTGATATGGACATCCACAGTCCGGGAGTCGCCAAAGTAGTCGAACCCCCATACTTCATCCAGCAGCTGGTTCCGGGTAAATACCCGGTTGGGGGCCGAAGCCAGGTGATACAGCAATTCCAGCTCCTTGGGAGGCGTATCCACCCGCTTTCCATCCACCAACAGCTCATAAGAGTCTAAGTTGATAACCAATTTGTCAAAAGACAGTTTCTGATCTCCCTGCTCTTCCTCTTGTCCGGTGCGGCGGAGTACCGCATGGATGCGCGCCAGAACCTCCTTCATCTCAAAAGGCTTCACGATATAGTCGTCCGCGCCTCCCTCCAGGCCGGTCACCTTGTCCTCAGTTTCACCCTTAGCCGTGAGCATAATGACCGGGGCGGCGGACTCCTCCCGAATCTTTTTCAGTACGGTCCAGCCGTCCATAATGGGCAGCATGATATCCAGCAGCACCAGGTCCGGCTGGAAAGAGCGGAAATACTCCACACCCTTTCCGCCATCCTTAGCCACCTTGGTCTTGAACCCCTCCTTCTCTAGATAGAGATGGAGCAGCTCTGCAATATTGCTGTCGTCCTCTACAATGAGCACCTTCTGGGACATGGCGAAACCCTCCATTTTCGTTGGTATCCCGGGCAGGCGTATTCTGCCCCTCCCACCCGGATCTTCTCTTTTATTATGATCTATTATTATATTATAGACGGGATCCCTGCGTTTGGGGTGAATAATTTGTAAATATCCCCCGTCAGGTATCCTCCCGCCGCTCCACGTAGGAGTGATCCACCTGGATCACCGCGGAATACTTCTCTGACATGGCCTCCACCGCCTGCCGCAGCTCCCGGATCACCTGGGTGTCGGTCAGCCGAAAACCGTATGGCACCATCACATCAAACAGCACATTGGTGTGATAGGGCCCAGCAGTGATCCGCAGATCATGGATAGACAAGACTGGATCCACTGCTCTGGCCGCCGCCTCCACCTGCTCCCGCAGGGCACTTGTGCGTTCATCATTGACTACCGGGTCGGTGTGGATCACCGTCTCAATATGGTGCTTGGCCTTCAGTTCCCGCTCGATATGATCGATAATGTCGTGCATCTCCAGCAAATCGGTGTCCGCCGGAACCTCCGCATGGAAGGACATCATAGCCCGGCCAGGGCCATAGTCGTGATAGACCAGGTCATGAATCCCCAGAATATTCGGGTGAGACAGCACCAGCTTGTCGATATCCTCTGCCAATTCCGGATCCATAGGCCGGCCAAGCAGTGGATCCAGCGTGTCTTTGGCTGCTTCCCATCCCGTCTTAAGAATGAACGCCGCCACCAGCAGTCCGGCCAGGCCGTCCACCTGAAGGTTCAGAAAGTGATCCACCAGGGCGGCAGTTAGCACCACAGCAGTGGCTACTGCATCGGAGAGAGAATCGGCCGCTGTGGCCTGCATAGCCTGGGAGGCGATGGCATCTCCCAGTGTGCGGTTGAACCGGAACATCCACACTTTCATTCCAATGGATACTGCCAAGATGGCAATGGCCAGCCAGGAGAACGACAATTCCTCTGGATGGATCAGCTTCTCCAGCGAACTCTTCCCCAGCTCAAATCCCATCAGCAGGATGGCCATAGCCACCAGCAAGCCGCTGAGATATTCGATCCGTCCATGTCCGAACGGATGCTCCTCATCTGCCGCCTGGCCTGCCAGACGAAACCCAATCAGAGTGATCACCGACGAAGCCGCGTCTGACAGGTTATTCAAACCATCCGCCACTACGGCAATGGACCCAGTGATCAGCCCCGCTCCCAATTTCCCCAGACACAATAATGTATTCAGCAGGATCCCTACGCACCCCGCCAATGTTCCGCACCGCTGCCGGACCTCTGGAGTGGTGGGGTCCGCTCCGCCCAGGCAGCGCTGAACCAATGCCTTAATCAATGCAAAATGCCTCCTTGTCCCGCCGGAGCCAGCAGCGCTCCGCCGGATCTGCGCTTTTTATCAGTATATTATCGCATGCCTCACACGGTTCCGTCAAGATACCGGGCCGCATGGTCCTGCGGGCCTTTGGAATAATTCCATATATTTCAGCAGGAAAAACGCCGCTTTTCTCGCAAACTGTTTACAAACTGTTCATATCATCGTCACGGTTTTGCCTTAATTATCGGTTAGGATATGAGTGTAAACACGAAGTCTTAAAATTTCTCCCATTTCTCCCTCTCCTTTTACAACACACACAGATAAGAGGCCCCGGCGGATCGCCGGGGCCTCTTATCGTTATTTTACATATTAGCTAGGGCATCGCTGTCTCTTCTCCAGGCTGAGGGAACTGCTCATAAGGATGGTCCGCCGGGATGACCACACCTGTATCAGGGAGTTTCAAGTCACCGCCATCCGCTCCGCAGAACCAGATATCCACCTGATCCGGATCTCCCAATTCCGGGTCCATGGCCCAGCACTGGAGGGTCTTTTTCACACTGTCCAGAATCGTTTGATCCAGCTGGAGGGCATCATAAACATGAAACTCCTCTCTCTGTTCCTCCGGTGGGCCAGCAAACAGGGCAGCAGTCTCTGCAAATGAGACTGTGATTCCACCCTTTCCAGAGAAGATCGGCTCTGCCAGATCCAAGTTCCAGCCGGTGAGACTGGCCATCGCCGCCAATACCTCCTCTGGTGGAATCTGTCCGTTCTCATCTAATTCACCCGTATACTCCACCGGATACTCCGCAAACTGGTTTCCAATCCCGATATACAGCACCGCACCAACCCGTTCTGCAGAATCAGCGGAACCATCTCCGCTCGGATTTTCCTGTGTGCTGGCAGCAGAACCAGCAGACGAAACTTCCACCTTCGGGCTCTCCGTTTCCGGCGCAATCGGCCCACCACAGGCGGACAGGGCAACAGTCAGCAGGCCGGCCAGCAGAACCGCCTTCTGTCCCATATCCCTCTCCTCCTTTCTGATATACTTCGGAGACTGCGGCCGAACCGCACCGCTCCTTTTTTCTTCTGGATTCATTATAAAGGTGGTCCTGTCCGCCCGTCAAGCAGAATGAAACAATATACACTTCATGAATATTCTGGGTGAATAGCTTTTCTCCCCTATCTTGTGCTATTTGTCCCGTATTTTATAGCCTGTCACACCATTTTTTGTACTGCAATTAGGCTTCAACTGCCTTATAAAAGGTAGTTTTTCTCCTTGCACTATCTTTTTCCACATCTCCCCTCAAAAAGCACTTGACTTTTTCGTGGAAATTGCTATAATAGTGTTTGCCAAATGAATCGCTGCTTTAGCTGTCTGAGGGGATTTTTCCGTCTCGTCACCACAGGTAAAATCCAGCAAAAATGAGGGTACGTATTTACGTGCTCCTTGTTTTTGCTGGTTTTTTTGTATGTAAAACCAACTGGAAGGAGGAAAGATTGCAGCGCCCCAAGTTTAAGGAGAGAGAGGTGTATTAAAACTAGGAAGCCCCGCTTCCTACTGTCGCCCGGGTCGTGTGCCGGGAGGCAGATTCCCAATCACTAGAAACAGGGAGGAAATAAAACTATGTTTACCATCACAAACGGCTTTACTTACATCGCATTTCTGATGTTCCTGGCCGGCGGTCTGCTGGCTCTGGAGAAATACGCCAAGTGGAAGGTCTTTAATGTGATCCCTCCCCTGGTGTGGATCTATGTGCTGAACATGGTCTTCTGCACCATGGGCCTGTATGCTTCGGACGCCTGCTCCGCAGTCTACTCCGCTTTGAAGAACAATCTGCTGTACGCCATGATCTTCGTCATGCTGCTGCGGTGTGACTTCCGCAAGCTGGCCAAGCTGGGCGGCCGGATGATCGCCATCTTCCTGGCCTGCTCTCTGACTCTGGGCCTGGGCTTCCTGGTGTTCTATCCCATCTTCATGGGCCCCCTGGGCGGCGGCGAGAAGACTTGGGCTGCTGTGGCTGCTCTGTACGCCTCTTGGGTCGGCGGTTCCGCCAACATGGCCGCTATGCAGGATGCTCTGCCCGTTGACGCCGGCGCCTACAGCTGCGCCCTGGCTCTGGATACCGTCTGCTACTCTGTGTGGATCGCCCTGCTGCTGCTGGCCGTCCGCTATGCCAACAAGTGGAACAAGGCCACCAAGGCCAACACCTCTGGCCTGGACGCCATTGCTGCTGCTGCCAATGAGGAAGTTGAGAAAGATAAGGCTCGCAAGGCTTCTTCTGGCGATTGGATCTTCCTGATCGGTCTGTCCCTGCTGGTTTCTGCTATCTCCCAGTCCGTTGGCGCCGCTATGAACGCCGGCCTGGCCAACATGGGCCTGGATATGTTCGACAAGGGCACCTGCACCACCGTGTTTGTTACCGTGCTGGGCCTGATCTGCGCCATGACTCCTCTGGGCAAGCTGCCCGCCGTGGAGGAGTTGTCCAACGTCTATCTGTACGCTGTTGTTTCTCTGCTGGCTTCCACTGCCACTGTTACCGATCTGCTGTCCGCTCCCATGTGGGTTGTTTACGGCATGCTGGTTCTGGTGCTGCACGTGGTCGTTATGTTCGTCCTCTCCAAGATCTTCCACTGGGATCTGTGCATGGTCTCCACCGCCTCTCTGGCGAACCTCGGAGGCAGTGCATCGGCACCCATTGTGGCCACTGCTTATGATGCGTCCTTCGCCGGCATCGGCGTTCTGATGGGCGTGCTGGGCGCGGCCATCGGCAACCTGCTCGGTTTGGGCATGGGCGCCATCCTTCATATGTTCGTCTGATGCGACACCGGTGCGCCGGGCCCGGGAGGTCCGGCGCACCTTTTTACCCTTTTTCACCTGACCACTGGAAAAAATGGAAAGGAGAACCATGAACATCAACGAAAATTTCCGTTATCTCCACATCGGACTGCCCAACGATGTACTTCGTCGGAAACTCCACGGAGACTTTGAGGGAGCTGTGGCCGCCATTGACCGCCACCTGGCTTCCCCCACTACTCCTGAGGCACTCAAGCGCTGCCTGACCGTTCAGCGTGAACTCATTCTCCGTCTGCCTCTGGACTACCCCTATACCAAGGAAGAGGCCTTGGCTCTGGTGCGGGAGCATATTCCTGATTTTTCCGAGGCAGAGTTTGACGCCTTAGAGGATCAGTGGAAGATCGACTGGATCTATGATCACGGCGTTCCTCACTATTTCAACCGTTTCTTTGAGACTCTGTGCAAAACAAACGCAGCCTTCGCCACCCGGGCAGGCGTCCGGGCCGCTGGAGCAGACGGGCAAGATCCCGAAGGCCGTCTGGACCGGGTTGCAAATCAACTCCGCACAGAGGGAACTGCCGCCAGCCGTGTGCGCTGCCGGGCTACTGTCCAGATGAAGGATGAGTGCTTTGAGCCGGGCCGCCGGGTACGGGCCTATTTGCCTCTGCCCTGTGCGTGTGATGCCCAGAGTGACATCCGTATCGAGCGGGTCTCTCCCGAGCCCACTCATATCTCTCCCGAGGACGCTCCTCAGCGTGTCATCTTCTGGGAGGAAGTGATGGAAGAGAACCACCCCTTTGAGGTAGAGTTCTCCTTCACTCAGACCCTGCACTACCACGATCTGACCCGGCCGGAAACCGCCCCTGGCGCCCCCGAACTTCCCGAGGATGCCCAGCGCTGGCTGGGTGAGGAGGCTCCCCATATCCTCTTCACTCCTTATCTCCGTGAACTGGCCCGGGTTCTGACTCAGGGCGCAGACTCCAACCTGGAGAAGGCCCGCCGGATCTATGACTTCATCACCAAAAACGCCTCTTACAACTTTATGCCGGCCTATTTCAGCCTGGAAAACATTGCGGAGAACTGCGCGCGGAGCCGCACCGGCGACTGCGGCGTGTTCGCCCTGCTGTTCATCACGCTGTGCCGCTGTGCCGGTGTTCCCGCCCGGTGGCAGAGCGGTTGGAAGGTAGAGCCCGGCTTCTGCGGTGCCCACGACTGGGCCCAGTTCTATGCCGCACCCTATGGTTGGCTGTACGCGGATCCCTCCTTCGGAGTCGGTGCGGTCCGGGAGAACAACGAAGAGCGCCGTCTCCACTACTTCGGCAACCTGGACACCTTCCGCATGGTGGCCAACACCCAGTTCCAGGGCGACTTTGATGTCCCCAAGGACCACTGGCGCGCCGACCCGTACGACAACCAGGTGGGCGAGATGGAGACCGAGGACCGCGGCCTGCGCTATGAAGAATTCCTAAGGACCAAGGAGGTCCTGGAATATACCGAGCTGTAAGCTCATACCCCGCAATTCAACAATCAGGAAAGGAATGTGCAACGAATGAAACAGAAGCTTTGTGCCCTGCTTCTCTCCGCGTCCATGCTGTCGTCCCTGGCAGTACCGGCCTTTGCTGTCGACGCGTCAGAGACAAACGCCCTCCCCTCGCAGACACCCGGTGAGGATGTTGTCTACCTGGGAGTGGAGAACTACGGCAAGGTCACCAAGGATGAGAAGGAAACTTTTAAGCACCGCTTCTTTGTGGATGGTGCTGAAAAGACCTTTACCATTCCTGCCGACGGCGGCAAGTTCGAGATCCAGAACAAGCTCCAGGAGGGCTATATCTACGACGTCACCATTGATGGCGATCAGATCACCGCCGCCGAGATGGAAGAGGGCGATGTGGCCGGTGTTCTGACCAAAGTGTGGACCGATGATGACGGCGACTGGCGGATCAAGGTGGACAATGAGTCCTTTACGATCAACAAGGATGCCGAGCTCTATGACATCACCTCCAAGGCCGGCGGGGCCACTGTTCAGGACATCAA
Organism: Lawsonibacter sp.; assembly: GCA_037257225.1. Lineage (GTDB taxonomy): Bacteria > Bacillota > Clostridia > Oscillospirales > Oscillospiraceae > Lawsonibacter. The sequence continues at coordinate 39,908 of JAYCWP010000036.1, read as the reverse complement.
GTTTAATGAGCTCAAGCAGAATGAGACCGTCCGCATCGTAGTAGACTCTGATGACCATGTAACCAAGCTGTTCCGGATGTTTATTGCCGAGGACTACACTGCCCCTGTCAGCGGCGTACCCGGCAAGCAGACCCTGAAGAACTTCCTGGCCACTGCTCTGACCCCCGTTGGCACCTCTCTGTATGTCTACGGCGGCTCCTGGGACTGGCAGGACGTGAACTCCTCCAACCAGGCCATGACCATCGGCCTGTCCCAGAGCTGGATCGACTTCTTCCAGAGCCAGGACGCCAACTACACCTATAAGAACAGCGCCAACCCCAGCGAGAGCTACTATCCTCACAACGCATGGAACCAGTATTACTACGCTGGTATTGACTGCTCCGCCTTTGTCGGCTGGTCTGTCTACAATGTGATGAACACCGAGGACAGTACTGTGGCTGACAACACTGGCTATGTCATGTCCGCCACCAAGCAGGCCAAGAACTTTGCCGAGGTTCAGAAGTGGGGCACCTGGAGCCAGGAGAAGCCCTTTAAACCTGAGCACTTCCAGACCGGCGACATCTTCTCCATGAACGGCCACGTCTGGATCTGCCTGGGCAAGTGTGAAGACGGCTCTCTGGTCATCCTCCACTCCACCCCCTCTGACAGCATCAACGGCCAGGGCGGCGGCGGCGTCCAGATCAACGGCGTAGGCGAGTCTAAGGACTGCCAGGCCGTGAAGCTGGCTGAGGAGTACATGAGTAAGTACTATCCCCAGTGGTGGGATCGCTATCATGAGGTCTATAAGAACTTTGATAATTATACCAAGTATGAGGGCGAGAACGCCGGCAAGTTCAGCTGGGATCTGAAGAACACTCTCGCTGACCCTGATGGCTATGCCAATATGAGCGCTGACGAGATCCTGGCCGACCTGTTTGACACCTATCACGGTGAGGCCGTGTATCTGGGCGTCAATGGCTACGGTGACCGGAATACCAACTGGGATCACAAGCCCACCTTCCAGCACCAGTTCTTCGTGGACGGCGACGTCCGCACCTTCACCGTGAATGACGAGAAGGATTACAGCCTCCAGAATCAGCTGATGGAAGGCTACGTCTATGACATTGATGTGACCGCCAACGAGGTCACCGATGTTGAGCTGAAGGACAAGGGCCACAGCAATGTGGTCATGGGTGAGGTCACCGCCATCGGCAATGACACCATCACTGTGGACGGCAAGACCCTGAACACCGCCAACGCCAAGACCTATGAGATCACCTCCAAGGCCGGCGGCTCCTCTGTAAAGGACGCCACTGTCAAGGTAGGCGACACCGTTAAAGTTATGGTCAATGGCGATCAGGCCAAGACTGTCTACAAGACCTTTGTTGCTGAGGAGTACAAGGCTCCTGTGTCCGGCACCCCCGGTGAGAAGACCCTGAAGAACTTCCTGGCCACTGCTCTGACCCCCGTTGGCACCTCTCTGTATGTCTACGGCGGCTCCTGGGACTGGCAGGACGTGAACTCCTCCAACCAGGCCATGACCATCGGCCTGTCCCAGAGCTGGATCGACTTCTTCCAGAGCCAGGACGCTAATTACACCTACAAGTACAATGCTGATCACAGCGAGAGCTACTATCCCCATGAGCAGTGGAACCAGTACTACTATGCCGGCATTGACTGCTCCGCCTTTGTAGGCTGGTCTGTCTACAACACCATGCATACCACCAATGGCTCTGTCGCCAACGGTGACAAGGGCTATGTCATGTCCGCTACCCAGCAGGCCAAGAATTTTGCCAATGAGCAGGGCTGGGGAACCTGGGAGCAGAAAGCCCCCTTCAAACCCGAGGACTTCAAGACCGGCGACATCTTCTCCATGAATGGCCACGTCTGGATCTGCCTGGGCAAGTGTGAAGACGGCTCTCTGGTCATCCTCCACTCCACCCCCTCTGACAGCATCAACGGTCAGGGCGGCGGCGGCGTCCAGATCAACGGCGTGGGCGATTCCGAGGACTGCCAGGCTGTGAAGCTGGCTGAGGAGTACATGAGCAAGTACTATCCCCAGTGGTGGGAGCGCTATCACAAGGTCTATAAGAACTTTAAAGATTATACCAAGTACAGCGGCGATGCCGCCGGCAAGTTCAGCTGGAATCTGAATGGCATTCTCACCGACACCGAAGGCTATGCCAGCATGAGCGCCGACCAGATCCTGGCCGACCTGTTCAAGGATGCCAAGATCCCCCAGCAGACCATGGAAGCTGTCTATCTGGGCGTTGAGAACTATGGCACCGTCACCAGCAAGGAGAAGGAATCTTTCAAGCACCGTTTCTTCATCGATGGCGACATCAAGACTTACACCATTCCCGCTGACGGCGGCAAGTTCGAGATCCAGAACCAGCTCCAGGAGGGCTATATCTACGACATCACTGTGAAGGACGAGGCTCAGGTCGTTGACGTTGAGCTGAAGGACAAGGATCACAACGATGTGGTCATGGGTGAGGTCACCGCCATCGGCGAGAACACCATCACCGTGAACGGCAAGACCCTGAACACCGCAGATTCCAAGACCTACGAGATCACCTCCAAGGCCGGCGGTTCCTCCGTCAAGGCTGCTACAGTTGCCGTGGGCGACACCGTCAAGGTCATGGTCAATGGCGATCAGGCCGAGACCATCTACAAAGCCTTTGTCGCTGAAGAGTACAAGGCTCCTGTGTCCGGCACCCCCGGCAAGAAGACCCTGAAGAACTTCCTGGCTACCGCTATGGAGCCTGTGGGCACTGCCCTGTACGTCTATGGCGGCACCTGGGATTGGCAGGATGTGAACTCCTCCAACCAGTCCATGACCATCGGCCTGTCCCAGAGCTGGATCGACTTTTTCCAGAGCCAGGACAAGACCTACCACTATAAGAATCCCAATCCCGCTGAGAGTTACTATCCCCACAACGCATGGAACCAGTATTATTACGCTGGTATTGACTGCTCCGGCTATGTTGGCTGGTCTGTCTACAACCTGATGAATACCGAGAACAGCACCGTGGCCGACAACAAGGGTTACGTGATGTCCGCTACCAAGCAGGCTGGTGTCTTCGCTTCCAATGAGGGCTGGGGCAACATGGATATGGGCGATGTGCTGATGGATGAAACCACCGGCAAGCCTTGGGTCGATGAGGACGGCGATGGCCGCCGCATCTATGAGGGCCATGAGTTCAAGCCTGGCGACATCTTCTCCATGAACGGCCATGTGTGGATCTCCCTTGGCACCTGCAAGGATGGCTCCATCGTATTCATGCACTCCACCCCCAACACCACCAACGGCGCCGGTGTGCAGATCAGTGCCATCGGTCCTGACAAGAACTGCGAGGCCTATAAGCTGGCCAACCAGTACATGAACAAGTACTTCCCCCAGTGGAGCGAGCGCTACGGTGACCAGGTCCTGTGCTTGACCTTTGACAGCTATACCAAGGTTTATGGTGACTATGCTGGTAAGTTCAGCTGGAACCTGAAGAATGGCGTGATCTCCGATCCTGATGGCTATGCCGATATGACTCCTGCCGAGATCCTGGCTGATCTGTTCCATGAGAACACCGGCAGCTCCAGCGGCGGCAGCGATCACTCCGATCCCACCTATGCCATCCGCGCCTCTGCCGGAAAGGGCGGCTCCATCAGCCCCAAGGGCACCGTCCGTGTGGAGAAGAACGATTCCAAGACCTACTCCATCACCGCTGACAAGGGCTACGCCATCGCTGACGTGACCGTCAACGGCAAGAGCGTGGGCGCTGTGGACTCCTACACCTTCAAGAATGTCACCAGCGACCAGACCATCCACGCCACCTTCGCTCTGGAGGGCGCTGTGGAGCAGTCCGGCTTCGCCGATGTCTCCAAGAACGACTGGTTCTATGATGCGGTGCAGGACGCTGTGGACATGGGCCTGATGGCTGGTGTCTCCGCCAACCGCTTCGACCCCAAGGGCACCGTTACCCGCGCTATGGTCGCCCAGGTTCTGTACGCCCGCGAAGGCAAGCCCGCCGTCTCCGGTGCAGCTGCCATCTCTGACGTACCTGCCAACGCTTGGTTCCACGACGCTATGCAGTGGGCCAAGGCTCAGGGCGTGATTGCCGGCTATCCTGATGGCCGCATGGAGCCCAATGCTCCTGTTACCCGTGAGCAGCTGGCCGTGATCCTCCACAGCTACGCCCAGAAGAAGGGCATGGATGTATCTAAGACCGCCGACCTGGCCGGTTATGCCGATGCCTCCAGCGTGTCCTCTTGGGCCAAGAATGCCATGAGCTGGGCTGTGGGCAGCGGCCTGATCTCCGGCCGGAGCGCCACCACCCTGGCGCCTGCCGGTTCCGCCACCCGTGCGGAGTGTGCCGTGATCTTCACCCAGATGTTCCAGAAGTAACGCACACCTCCTGCAATGTCCCGCCCCCCGGCCCCACTGGGGTTCGGGGGGCTCCACCTAACGGCCGATCTTCCCCGGCGTGGCATCTGCCCTGCCGAGAGAGCCAACCGGCCTCATCCCACCATAAGTTTGGAAGGCAGGAATGATAGCTATGAAACCTTATGCACTGATCGATCTGCACTGTGATACTCTGACTGACTGCAAGTACAGCAGCGGTCTTGGGACCGATACTCTGGATGATCCCCAGCGTGTCCTGTCCCTGACCAGCATCCCCGAAGGGGTCCATTGGGCCCAGTTCTACGCCATTTTTATCCCCGATGAATGCCGCGGTGAGGATGCCATCCGCTATTACGAGGCCAATCGGGACAACTTCATCCGCCAGATGGACAAGTTCTCTGACCGCGTAAAACGTTGTCGCACCTGCGCTGATATGGAAGAGGCGTTCCAGTCCAACCGGACTGCTGCCTTCCTCAGTGTAGAAAACGGCTCTGCCCTGGCTGGCGACCTGGACCGGGTCCGCCTGCTGGCAGAGGACGGTGTCAAGGCCATCACCCTCACCTGGAACGGTGAGAATGAAATCGGTTCCGGCCACGTCAGCGAGCACGGCCTGACCGACTTCGGCAAGAAGCTGATTCCCGAACTGGAGAAGTACAATATCCTGGCGGATGTCTCCCACCTGAATGACGCCGGCTTCGCTGACCTGTTGGAGGTAGCCCAGAAGCCCTTTACCGCCACCCACTCCAACGCCCGCTCCGTGGCCGCCCACAAGCGCAACCTCACCGATGATATGATCCGCGAGATGGTGCGCCGTGAGTGCCTCATCGGCCTGAACTATTTCGTGGCCTTCCTCCGTGATGATCGGAATGTGGAGAGCCTGGATGATCTGTACCGCCATGTGGACCGCTTCCTCTCTCTGGGTGCTGAGAAGTGCTTGGCCCTCGGCTCTGACTTTGATGGCGCCCAGCTTCCTGAGTGTCTGGACTCCCCCACCAAGGCGGCCGGCATTTATGAGTATCTCCTCTCCCGCAACATCCCCGAGACTGTGGCCTCTGGTATCCTCTATCAGAATGCTCTAGACTTTTTCCATAGAAACTGCCTGTAAGTCCTAAAAAGTACTTGCTTCTTACCGCCTCAGACGGCATAATAGAGGATATAGTCTAAGCAAACGTCAGGAGGAGACACAGTGATGTCAGAGAGTGTGTATTTGATTGGCGAGTCTCGCACCAACCTGGACAACGCCATCACCAAGATCTTCAATTCCTTTTACCTCGCCTTTGAGGTGGACCCAGATACTGACCAGATCCTTCAATTTGGCTGTACTCATACCGTGGATCTGACCGAGGAATTTCTCTCCCGTCTCTTTGTTGGGCAGAATCTGTGGGAGAGGAAGGAGACCCTGGAGGCTGAACTGAACCGCCGTTATGGCGGCTCCTCCAAAAAGGCGATCGTGGTGGCCTACCTGGACGCCATCAAGCGCTACCCCGCTTTAAAGGAAGCCGCCCTGCGGCACGCCTGATTCAAATTCTGAGGGCGGCTGTCATAGACAGCCGCCCTCCTGCGTTGCACGCATCACTCATTTTATATCCGGCAGATAAACCAGCGGGTCTACCGGCTCACCGTCTGCCAGCAGCTCCAGGTGCAGATGCGGTTCCAGGCCGCTCTCAGCCAGGGCGGTACATCCCACCTCTCCCAGCACGGTTCCGGTATCCACCGGATCACCCACCGCTACCGCAGTCTCCTGGGCCAGATTGGAATATACTGCGGTCACCCCATCTGGTTGAAGGACGGTCACCGTCGTTCCCATCATGGCATCATTGTACACCTCAGCCACCTGGCCTTCCCCAGCAGCGAGCACTTTCCTTCCCTCTTCGGCGGCGATGTCGATCCCACTGTGGGTCCTCCAGTCCCCCATTGTCTTATCATAGGCAAGGGTCTCCACTGTAAAGCCCCGCAAAACCTGTCCCTTGACTGGCCAGGTATAGACTACCTCACGTGGTTCCGTCTGAGCGGCCGTCTCTGCCTCTCCATCCTTCTTCGGCTGCGGATCATCTGGCTGAACCGCAGCCTCTGGCTCTGGCTGGGGCTGGTGAGGCTGCTCTTCCGGAAAGGCTGCGCTGCTGTCCGGCAGGGTAATGCTAGGGTTTGCTGTAACCGGCTCCTCAGCCGGCTCGCTCCCGCTGACGGAGCGAATCAGATAATAGCCCGAAATTCCAATTGCGGCGACGCACAGGAACAGGACTATGTAGAAGCCCTTTCCCAGCACAAAGTCGCCCAGTTTTTCCAATCGGTTCCGTTTCATGGAAACCACCTCCGAAGCCTATTGTGGACAGGCACGGGGGGCATTATACCCGCAGGCTGTGATTTTTTCAGGCCATACCGGAAAGATATGCAGAAACGAGAAACTTGGATAGACGAATTCCCTAGAGATGTGGTATACTTTATCCACGAAACTTGTCAAAGTGAGGAAAGAACCATGTATCGTACCATCACCCTTCCCAATGGAGCCCGACTTTTGACTGAATATATTCCGGGAGCCCGCTCCGCCGCCCTCGGTTTTTTTGTAGGGGCTGGCTCCCGTCACGAGCGTGCCACAGAAAACGGCGCAGCCCATTTTATTGAACACCTTTCCTTCAAGGGCACCGACCAACGTTCCGCCGCTGACCTGGCACGGGAGATTGACGCCATCGGCGGTCAGGTCAATGCCTATACAACGAAGGAAAGCACCTGCTATTACGCTCGGTGCCTGGACCGCCATCTGGACCGTGCCTCCGACCTGCTGTGCGATATGCTGTTTCACTCCCGCTTCGCCCAGGAAGATGTGGAGTTGGAGCGCGGCGTGATTCTGGAAGAGATCGGGATGTATGAGGACACACCGGAAGACCTGTGCGCTGACCGGCTGTCCATGGCCGTCTATAAAGGGCGCCCTCTTGGCCGCCCTATATTGGGCCGTGCCTCTACGCTGAATGAGATGACGGGGGAATCCCTGCGCCAGTGGCAGACAGAACACTACTGCCCCAGTTCCATCGTGGTGGCACTGGCTGGCCGCTTTGAAGAGCGTCACATTACCGCCCTGCCCGCCTCCACACCAAACCGGGTGCGTGATGCAGTCTATCACCCCGCTGTCACCGTGCGCCGAAAGGCCATCGAGCAGAACCATTTGATCTTGGCCTATCCTGGTCTGTCTTATCGAGATGACAAGCGGTATGCACTGCTGTTGCTCAACTCTATCCTGGGTGGAGGATGCTCCTCCCGTCTGTTCCAGGAGCTGCGCGAAAAGCGCGGGCTGTGCTATACCGTATATTCTTATGTGGCTGACCACGCAGATACCGGTCTGCTTGGAATCTACACCGCCACCGGCGGCGAGCAGGAGGCTCAGGCTTTAGAGGCCGTGCGGAATATCGTCAGCGACCTGGCTGAGCACGGCCCTACCCAGGAGGAGCTGGATCGTGCCCGCGAGCAGGCCCAAGCCGGCCTTCTGATGGGGCTGGAGTCTGTTCAGTCCCGCATGAGCCATCTTGGCGCTTCCGGCCTTCTGTACGGTCGGGTGCGGGAAGTAGATGAGCTTCTGGAGTGTTATGAGAAGGTGACCCGGGAAGAACTGCTCCAGCTGGCCCAGTACCTTTTCCTTCCCCAAGGCACCTCTCTCTCCGCAGTGGGCCGGGTGCGCACTGCGGAGGAGTATGCCTCCTGGCTCTCCCATTGACTTCCGCAGCGCTCTCCGCCACGCTGCTCCCTCGTCTATCTCTCACAGAGTAGGAATGGATCCAAAAATGCCAGGGCGGGCAGTCCATCAAGGACTGCCCGCCCTGGCATTTTGCAGCGATTTGCAGCGGAACTTCTATGCCATTTCTATGGCTGAACTTTCATCACAACCTTTAGCCGATGAATCAGTTGGTCATTTTTCAACTCTTCCAAGTCAATCACTGTAATCCCAAGCTGTGCAGCCCGATGCCGCGCGGCGGCATGACAGGGGCGTGTTGTCACGATGGCGGCCTTCGCCCCTTTTCCGCCGAAGCGATCCCGCAGAATCGCAAGTTCATTGAGTGCCTCTGTCTTGATATCACTTACCTTGCAGCTGATAAACAGAGGGATCACACCCCTTGTCGCCATTGCATCGATTTCATTGGAAACACTTCCATGCCCCAAAACATCATCCCAGCGGACCACAGCACTGCTGATCACATCGCCAAAAATCCCAGAATCCAGACAGGCCTTGTAGACATACAGTTCCAACACACTGCCCACATCCCGCAGCCAGGCCCGGGTATTGTGATCCCTGAACCGGAAGGAGACAGACTCCCCTGGCACGATGTCAAGTTCTTGGATCCAGTCAAGCTGGGCAAATGCCCGCAGCGCCTCTTCATTTGCCGCAATCCGGCCACCGTGCTCCCCCTTCACAGTATATGGGCCCCTGATTGCAAGCGGCGGCGTCTGACCATATTCCACCGGTGAGATTCTTTGCATATAGGTAATAATATTGGCCCAATCACAACGAAAACGGAGAAAACATGCAAAGAAGGGATCAAAATCCTTGATATAATTTCTCAAAACAGAGTTGTCCACTCGCCCCGGGAGCAGCGTGCCGCCCGCCATCATAAAAAAATCCTCGACGGAGTATGAAAGGTCGCACGGAAGATCATCGGCAAACGAAGCGCCTGAAATATCATAAAACCGATTCTTTTTCCGGGAATAGGTAAACGCAGGAACTCCGGTCTGAGCGGTCAGCATTCCAGCCGCAAACAGTGCCGCATCGCTCCCCCCGGTGACATCCACCGCACAGTCTGGGTATTTTCTGTGCACCATCAGCAACTGGTGAAGGATCCGATCCGCCTTAAACAAGCTGCTCTCCAGAAAGATCAACTCCGGTTCCCAGCCTCTATGGAGAAAAAAATCTCTTAATGTCTCCTGCCTGCGTCTGTCCTGAACAATTTCACTTGGACAGAGATAGACAATCCTCCGAGGGTGAAACATATCCGCGGCCAGAATATTTTCAATCGCACGCTCATCATATAATTCGATCAAAGTGTCCATATCCCGTCCCACCTCTCTATGCCCCGATTATACTTCATTTTACAGGTGCAATCAACTGCCCATATTTTCTGCTGAATAGTCGCCCGATTCCTTCATCCAAACCAACGCACACAGAACGACAGGCTGGGCAGCCCTTCTAGGGCTGCCCAGCCTGTCGTTTATCAGCGCCCGGTCTTGTACACGGGGCTATCTTGATCGTACTTGCCAAAACTGGCTCAAACCGCCGCAGTCTCCTTGTCTTTCTTCCGGCTGAACAGCGCTTTCCGCTTGGTTCCATCCGTATTCTCACGCCGGATCAGCAGGTAGAAGGCAGGCATTAGGAACATGGCCAGTACCGTCGAGGCCACCAGGCCGCCAATGATGATATAAGCCATATCCTTCATCATGCTCATTCCGCTGTCTGTGGAGAAGATCATGGGCACCATGGAGATGATGGTGGTCAAAGTGGTCATCAGGATGGGGCGCAGGCGGGTGGTGCCTGCCTCCACCAGAGCCTCACCCAGAGGCATGGTCTGGCGCAGCTGATTGGTGCCGTCTACCAAATAGATGCCGTTGTTCACCGCGATGCCCACCAGCATCAGGAAGCCCATCAGGCCCAGAATGCTCATGGGGCGGCCGGACAGGAACATCAGACCAATGGACCCCACCAGGCTCAGGGGAATGCACAGCATAACCATGATGGACAGCTTGGGGGAGTCAAACTGGATGCCCATAACCAGGAACACCAGGAAAATAGCAGACAGCAGCGCCGTACTCACACTCTGAGTCGCCTCTTCTGTGGTAGAGTCCAATGACCCGGTTCCCACTGAGACCCCTTCTGGGAGGGCCAAGCCCCGCACTGCACTGTCAATGGCGCTGGCTGCGGTGTACTTGGCCGTGTCGGTGGTGGTCGCAGTAATGGTGACGCTGTACTGACCGTCCTGCCGGGTAATGCTGGGCAGGGTGGTAATGTACTCGACATCGGCAATGTCCCTCAGGGTGATCATACGACCGCTCTGGGTCGCAACAGGGTAATCCAACAGGGTAGTAATGTCATCATACTTTCCCTCAGGATACTCCAGTACCACATCGTACTCCGCATCAGAGTCACCATAATCGTCCAGAGTAGTGGCGGTCATGCCGTTGAGCAGGTAATACACCTGCATTGCCACCGCAGACTCTGTGGTCCCCAAGGCTTGGGCCTTCTGGGAGTTCACCACCAGGCGCCCTTTGACCCGGCTCTGATCAAACTCATTGGCTACCCGGATCACGCCGGGAACCTGGCCCATAGCGTCTGCTACCTGCTCTGCGCCCTGCTCCAGGATATCCAGACTGTCGGCTACCAGGGTCACATCCTTGGTGTTGCCCCCTCCCATCATGCCGCCCATGCTGGAGTCGCCGCTGGTGGGAGTGACCGCCAGATCCATACCAGGAGATGCACCGAAGCGATTGGTGTACTCCTCTACTGCCGCCTCACTGCTGCGCTTGCAGCCGTCCACCGCATAGGCGGTAAAGGTAGCAGCGTTTTCTGAGGCACTCAAGGTCACCTTTTCAAAGTTTGGATCCGCCAGAAGGGCGTCCTCCAGTTCCTGGATCCGCTCATCCATAACCGACAGCTTGGTGCCGGAGCGGAAGGTAGCCTCCAGATTGACACTGCCGTCATAGTTGTCCGGCATCAGGACAAATTCCATCTGACTGGCCAGCAAAATGGCTGCCAGGAAGCAGGCCGCGCCTACCGATACCACCCTGCCGGGGTGGTGCAGCAATCCAGGCATGACCCGGCGGTAGAAGGTCCGGAACCGGGCCAAGAGTCGGTTGATGGGCAGTTCCTCCTTGGCCTTTGGCTTGAGCCACACGAAAGCCAGGGGGACTACCACCACAGCGCTGAGGAAGGAGGAGAGCATAGTCAGCAGGATGGTCCAGCTCAGGGGGCCGGACATCATCCCCACCAGACCCTGTGCCATCGCCAAGGGGATATAAACCACTACGGTGGTCAACGTGCCGGCCAGGGTAGACATGATCATGGTGGAAGTGCCCTCCACCGCCGCCTCTCGGAAGTCCAGGCCGTTCTCTCTGGAACGCATACAACTCTCCAAAATGACAATGGAGTTGTCTACGATCATACCGATGGCAATGATGAGAGATGTGCCCGTCATCAAATCGATGGCAAAGCCGGCGAAGTTCAGGAGGATCACCGCCAGCAGGATGGACAGAGGCATACTGATGCCTACAATCAAGCTGGCTCGCAGGTCGCCGAAGAAGAGGAACAGCACCAGCATGGTCAGGACGATGCCGGTGATCAGGGTGTTCAGCACCTCACTCAGGGTCTCCATGATGCTGTCTGCCTCATTGTAAATGACCTCAAAGCTCAGGCCATCCACACTGTATCGATCCAGAATCTCCATGACGTCCTCGCAGACGTCCACAGTAGCGGCGCTGTCCTGTTTGGTCACGCTGAGCATGACGCTGTCGCCGCCGTTGTAGCGGCTGAGATTCTCTGCATCCTTCTCATAGACATTGAAGAAGGTGCACAGATCCCCCAATGTCACCATCTGTCCCGACGGGGTCTGGATGGGCAGGTTCCGGAAGTCAGCGTTCACATCCACACTGCCGTAGACACCCAAGGCAATGTCCTGGGTTCCCAAGGTAACGTCGCCCACCGGCATATCAAAATCAGCCGCTGCAATGGCAGATCCCACTGCTGAAATGGGCAGCCGGTACTGCTGAAGCGCCGCCTCGTCCAGCACAATGCGCAGATACTTGTCCTGGGCTCCAGTGACCTCTACCTGGGCTACACCACCCACACTCTCAATCACCGGCACCACTGTGTCGTTGAGGTAACTGGCCGCATCCATCCCCTCGGGGGCCACAGCGGACAGGATCATAGTGGGCATAAAGTCCGCGCTCAGCTCCATGATCAGTGGATCCTCGCAGTCGTCCGGAAGGGTAGGCATCAGATTATCCATGGAATTTTTCAGGTCAGAATAGACCTCATCCATATCCACGCCGTACTTATAGGTCAGCTGGAGCATGGCGTAGTTATCAAAGGAGTAAGAATTGACGCTGTCAATATCAGACAAGGTCTCACACTCATCCTCGATCGGCTGAGTCACCAGCCGGTCAATACTGTCGGCGTCCGCCCCAGGCCAGGTGACCATCACCAGCTCCATGGGCATCTCCATGTCAGGCATATACTCCAGGGGCATCCCAGTCAGGGAGGCAGAGCCGAACACCACCACGGCCAGGATCATCAGAATCACTGAGGTGGGCCGGCGCAGGATCATTCGAATCAGTTTCATGGATTACGGCGCCTCCGTCCCGTCGGCGGCACTGCCTGAAGCATCCGGTGCACCAGAGGCATCATCAGCGTCTCCCGCATCCTCCTGCCCAGCCAGGCGGATGGGTGCGCCGTCCTTCAGTCCCGCAGACCATGTAGTAATCACCTCGTCCCCGGCGGTCAGGCCACTGGTGACGGCAATGGTATCCGCAGTGTACAGTCCCACAGATACCTCAGTACGCACTGCGGTCCCATCCTGGGCCACATAGACATAGGCATTGCCCTCATCAAAATAAACTGCGTCGCTGGGGATCAGGACAGCTCCGCTGGAACGGTAAGCAGTGGTAGTCAGTTCCACAGCCAATCCGTCCGGCAGAGACTGGGCCTCATTGATGACCGCTTTGACCTTGAACAGGCCAGTGGCTGCGTCCACCACGCCGCTGATCTCTGTGACCGCACCCTGATAGGTGCGTCCATCGCTGACCACCGAGACTTCCTGACCTGCGGTCAAGGTCTGCCGCACCTGGTCAGTGACATAGAAGGTGACCGTTTTATTGCTGCCGTTAGAGATGACAAAGGCCACCGTTCCGGAGGCTGCGAAGTTGTTCAGCGTCAGGTTAACTGCCTCAACCACCCCAGAAATGGGAGCAGTCATATTGTAAAGGGACAGCTGATACTGGGCGGAATTTACGCCCACCTGGGCGGACTGGATCCCCGCCCGTGCGGAGCTCAGGCCAGCTCTAGCCGCCTCGACCCCTGCCTGAGCAGACAACAGTGCCTGGTTGGCCTGGTCTACTTCCGCCTGGGAGGCGGCCCCCATCTCAAAGAGGTGCTGGGTGTCTTCGAAGTTATCCTGGGCCATACGCAGCTGCTCCTCCAGCACCGGCAGGTCGGCACCGCCGTAGCCCGCCTGGGCGCTGTTATAACTCTCCTGGGCGCTCTGATAAGCCGCCTGGGCGTTCTGGAGGGACAGACGAGCACTCTCGTCGTCGATGCGGCACAGGGGATCTCCGGCAGAAACCGTGTCTCCTACTGAGACCATCACTTCCTCTACATTACCAGAGACCAAAGAGACTACGCTGGCGGTACCCTCTGCGGAAATGGTACCGATATAAGTGCTCTCGGTACTCAGTTCACCTGTCTCGGCGGCAGTAGTCTCGACTGTCACCGTCTGATCCAACATGGGTTCCTTCTCCTCTGCACAGCCGGCCAGTGTCAGGGCCATAGCAGCACAAAGCACAACAGAAATGGTACGTTTCATGGGACGATCTTCCATCCTTTCTCTCACATCAGCCCCTGCTCGACCGCCCACCGGTAGCTGGTGCGGGCGGACAACAGATCCCTCCAAGCCCCGTCCGCTGCGGACTGGGCGGCTGCCAGCTCATCCTGGGCAGCCAACAGCTTCATCTTGGATACCTGACCCAGGTCATAACGCTTCTGGGTGGTCTCTAGAACCGTCTGCTGCCAAGCCAGAGCGGACAGCTTACTATTCAGTGTGTTCTCCTTGTCTGCCAGGGAGTCATACAGGGCACGGAAGGAAGTCTCAAATTCCTGGAATGCAGACTGGCAAGTCAGCTGTGCAGCCTCCCAGGTGTGCTCTGCAGCCTGAAGCAAATACTTCTTACGCGGCCCGCGGTAATCGCTCTGGGCATCATCCCAGTCCTCTTTGGCATCTTCCAGAGTCTTTTCCGCATTGCGGAGGGTCCAGCTGGCCGTCTTTGCAGAGGCCAGATCAGCCTCATAGTCCGGTGCGGTCCACCCATCCTCCCCCTGGATCGGCAGCGCGCCCAGGGAAATCTCCCCAGTGGGCTCCACTCCAATCAGGGTCTGAAGCTGAGCTTTATAAGTAGTAAGGGTGGTGTCCAGAGTTCTCAGCTGGCTGACTACCTGGGTGCGCTGTGCTTCCACCTCAGTCACAGTCTGCTTGGATACCTGGCCCAGCTGTTGACGCAGGCGCAGCTCCTCCAGGCTCCGGTCCAGAGCGGCCAGGCTCCGCTGTCCATCAGCGGCCTGCTGCTCCATTCCTACCAGAGTGATGTACAGGGTTTCCCCAGCTGCCACCATCTGATCCACTGTGCTGTTCAGCTGCCAGACCACATCAGCGTTATCTGCCTGTACCTCGCCATCCTTCAGATCATCAAAGGTATCCCGCAGTGAATCGTATGCGTTGGCCAGGGAACTATCATCCCCACCCATCATTGTGATGTACCACTGAGCATTGGCAATGTCATTCAGCTGCCGACGCAAGTCCTCATACATCATATCATAGTCGATTCCCTCGATCCCACTGATGTTCGCTGAGAGCACCCGGGCACTCAGACTTCCCGACCGAATCCGGCTATCCAGATTGGCCCACGTCACCGTTCCCTCCGGATCCGGCGGAAGTTTTGTCTCCTCCTGGACCTCCTGAGAGGTACTGCCCGCAAGTTCTTCTTTCTGACTCTCGGCAGCCGTGGCCGGTAAAGTCAATGTGCCGGCAGCCATCACGGCGGCCAGCAACAGCGCAAATGTTCGTCTCATGGGATAATCCTCCATCTTAAAACATCAGTCACTTGTTCTAGTTTTGTCTCTGTCATAATCCATCATAGACGTTGAAGGTAAACTCAACGTAAACAAGGCCAGGATCCATTCTGTGCATACTCACCGTTTTCTCTATCTATTATCATGTGTCCTTCGTCGAAATCACAGAACGCAAAAAAATATATCAGAAGTTTACTTTGGGTTTACAAAACTTCGTTACTCTCAAATTATAAGGGGCATTGCAGCATCTGGCTTTGACGCAGGCTAACCTTACCCCTATAATGATATATAAATACATAAATCAAAATAAGGCGGATCATACCGCCTTTCAGGAAGCATCATCTTTGGTGCGATACCTTGTGCGGCTTCCTGACTTCGACACAAAGGAGCGATGGAGATGGCAACCATCTTACTGGTGGAGGACGAAGCATCCATGCGACTGCTCACCTGTGCCAAACTGAAACATCAATTTACCATGGTCTGCGCCAAGGATGGTGTGGAGGCTCTGGAACTGCTGGAGCGGCAGCCTGTGGATCTGATCATTGCCGATGTAATGATGCCCCGGATGGACGGCTATACCCTGGTTCAGACTTTACGAGACCAAGGCAATGGCATCCCTGTACTGCTGCTTACCGCCAAGCAGTCCTTCGAGGATAAACGCCGCGGCTTCTCTTCCGGAGTAGATGACTACATGACCAAACCGGTAAACTATGAGGAGCTGACCTGGCGGATCAATGCCCTGCTCCGCCGGGCCCATATCGCCAGCGAGCGGCGGATCGTGATCGGCCCTGTGGTACTGGACTCCAGTACCTACACTGTCTCCCGTGGGGATCAGGTGCTGGAGCTGCCAAAAAAAGAATTCGAACTTCTTTATAAGCTGCTTTCTTACCCTGGACAGATCTTCACTCGGAATCAGCTGCTGGATGATATCTGGGGCTTTGACTCTGAAAGTGGGGAGGACACAGTTAAAACCCATATCAGCCGCCTGCGCAATAAGCTGCGCACCATAGAAGAATTCCGGATCATCACAATCAAGGGGCTTGGATATAAGGCGGAGGTGCTGGAATGAAGCGGAAACAAGGGCCCAATGTCAGCCTTTTACTGTGGCTGACCAAGGAATTTGTCATCTTGGCCATTCTATCCAATCTGATCTGCACCGCTTTGTATATCGCAGGCTCATGGCTCATCACCGGAACGCCTTTCCCTGAATCTCAATCCCACGGTATGGGATCGCTTCTGTTTATCATCTGCTCCATGGTCACCCTGGGCTGCGGTCTAAACTATCGATTCAATCAGTTCCTCACCGGACTCGCCGGAGGGCTGCGCGGTGTGGCTGAGGGGAACTTCTCCCTGCGCCTGGACCCTCGCCGGGGCGGACCGCTGGCTGCTGCCTATGAGGATTTCAACAAGATGGCCGAGGAACTCCAGGGAGTTCAGACTCTGCGTGAAGATTTCATCAACAGCTTTTCCCACGAATTTAAGACACCTATTACCGCTGTCTCCGGCTTTGCCGAACTGCTTCAGGAGCCCGGCCTCACGGAGGAGGAGCGCAGCCAGTACCTTCAAATCATCTCCGAGGAGGCTCACCGTCTTGCCAACCTGGCCAACAGCACCCTGCTGATGTCCCGTTTGGAGTCCCAGCACTCGATTCCAGAAAAGGAACCCTTTCCCCTGGACGAGCAAATCAAGCGGTGCACGATCCTGCTCTCCAGTACCTGGGAAAAAAAGCGCATCGCCTTCTCTGCCGATCTGGAGCCCGTTTCCTATGTGGGGAATGAGGAGCTGATGCGCCATGTCTGGATCAATCTTCTGAACAACGCCATCAAATTCACTCCTGAGGGGGGCGAAGTATCTGTCACCCTCCAGTGCTCTCCGGAACAGATCCAGGTGCGGATCTCCGACACCGGGATCGGGATGTCTCCGGAGATGATCTCCCACATCTTTGATCAGTACTACCAGGGAGAGCCCAATCACACCGAGAAAGGTTTGGGGCTTGGCCTGTCCATCGTCCATCGCATCATAGAACTGTGCGGCGGTCAAATCCTGGTGGACAGCGTCCCAGACCAGGGCAGCGTATTTACGGTGCTTCTCCCCCGGAGCCGGTGATTTCCTGTCACACCCCCCTCAGCTCCACCTGCTCTGCCCATGGCCGCACCAACCCAGCAAACACTTCCAGTTCCTCCTTATCCCACGGGTGGAGCCCCGCCCGGAGCACTGTATCCCGGTCTACAAAGCTTTGAAGGTAATACCTCCTGGCCCCGGACAGCCAGGGCCCAATGTCCCGGAAGCTGTTCCTATCGTGGAATTCTCGCACCACCGTGGTGCGGAATTCGTAGTCCACCGCCCCGGAGAGCAGGAAAGCAACGCTCTCCTGAAAGGGCGCCAGGTCCAGGCCGGGCCGCCCCACCGTCTCCCCATACCGCTCCGGGCTGTTTTTGATGTCCATGGCCACATAGTCCACCAGGCCGGCCTCTGTCAAGCGGCGCAGCCGGTCCGGGTGGCTGCCGTTGGTGTCCAGTTTCACCAGAAAACCCAAATCCTTGATCTGGCCCAGCAGCCCCTCCAGCTCCGGCCGGAGCAGGGGCTCTCCTCCGGTGACGCACACCCCATCCAGCAGGCCCTGCCGTTTTTTCAAAAATGCGGTCAGTTCCCTGTCGTTTAAGGCGGCGGGAGCCTCCCCCTCCACCAGCTCTCCGTTGTGGCAGAAGGGACAGCGCAGATCGCACCCTCCTAAAAATACGGTACAGGCTACCTTTCCTGGATAATCCAGCAACGTCATCTTCTGTAAGCCATGTATCTCCATCCCAATCTCCTCCTTGTCCGTAGTCTCCCCCCATTGTAGGCACCCCCCTGCCGGACTGTCAACTGAACCCCCGAAAATTCCCCGTTGTCGCTTAGAGCGGAACATGATAAAATAAGATGATTCAAAGAAAGCGACTGTCGAAAAGGAGAGCCCTCCATGCTGTATGCCGTACTTGTAGTGGCCCTGGTGGCCCTGGACCAGTTGGTCAAGTATCTTGTGGTCCAAAACATTTCCCTTGGAGAATATGTTCCCTTCCTGCCCCATATCCTGGATCTGACCTATGTGCAGAACACCGGGGCGGCCTTCTCCCTTTTCTCTGAACACACCTGGCTGCTCACCCTGATCTCCCTGGTGATGTCGGTCCTGCTGCTGATAGCACTGGTGCGAGGCTTTTTCCGCCACCCCTTCGGCCGGATCTCCTTGGCCCTGCTGCTGGCGGGCGCGGTGGGCAACCTCATCGACCGGGCGTTTCAGGGCTATGTCGTGGATATGTTTCATGTACTCTTTATGGAGTTTGCTGTGTTCAATGTGGCAGACATCTGTGTGGTAGTGGGGGGCATCGCCGCCGCAGCCTACTATGTGTGGGGCTATGAGCGCTTTGAGAAGGGCCTGCACCCTGAGGAGCACCGCTCATGACCGCCCTAACCCTGACCATCCAGCAGTCTGGCGAGCGGCTGGATGCCTTTTTGGCCCGCAGCGTAGATGGGCTGACCCGCTCTGCCGCCCAGCGCCTTCTGGAGGAGGGAGCTGTGACCTGCGGTGGGAAACCTTTGAAAAAAAATGCCCGCCCCGCTGCCGGCGATGTGGTGGAGGTCCTTCTCCCCGACCCAGAGCCGGTGGACGTCCTTCCTCAGGATATCCCTCTGGACATAGTATATGAGGATGGGGATGTCATCGTGGTGAATAAGCCGGTTGGCATGGTGGTACACCCCGCTCCGGGGCATCCGGATGGAACGCTGGTAAATGCTCTGCTCTTTCACTGCGGCGATACCCTCTCCGGTATCAACGGCGTCCTGCGCCCCGGCATTGTCCACCGCATCGACCGGGACACCTCCGGCCTGATCATCGCCGCCAAAAATGACCGGGCGCATCTGGCCCTGGCCGCTCAGCTTCAGGACCACTCCCTGGCTCGTGTGTATGAGGCGGTAGCGGTGGGAAGTTTCCGGGAGGACAGCGGCACCGTAGACGCCCCTATTGGCCGTCACCCGGTGGATCGGAAACGGATGGCGGTGGAGCCACGAACCGGCCGTCCCGCCGTAACGCACTGGTCCGTACTGGCAAGATACCGCGGCTTTACCCATGTGGAGTGCCGCCTGGAAACAGGACGTACCCACCAGATCCGGGTTCATCTGGCCTCTGTGGGGCACCCGCTCCTTGGAGACACCGTTTATGGCAGCCGAAAGCCATGGCCCGGCCTGGCCGGTCAGTGCCTCCACGCCCGCCGTTTGAAATTCATCCACCCTTCCACTGGCTGCCCGGTGGAGCTGGAGTGTCCCCTGCCCGATTGGTTTCAGGCGGTCTTGCATAAATTGGAACGCCAGTCTTTTTGACGGCTGGATCTCAGTAAAAACCGTCATCTTTCAGCCCTTACCAGGCTATATCAATGGTCCGCTGTCTGTTTTACGCAGACAGCGGACCGTTTTTTCCCGCTTGGCACACACTGCATATCCGGCCATTTCCTGCGGATACTATATTTTGTTTCCAAAAAACTACCGTAGGAGGAACTATATAGATGAAAGCAACGGGTATTGTAAGACGGATCGATGACTTAGGCCGGGTTGTCATTCCAAAAGAGATCCGTCGGACTATGAGGATCCGAGAGGGGGACCCTCTGGAGATTTACACGGATCGAGATGGAAGCGTAATTTTCAAAAAATACTCTCTGCTGGGTGGTGTAACTGAGTTCGCCTCCCAGATGTGCGATACTCTGAACCGGACTACTGGACGGACTGTGGTGATCACCGATCGGGACAGCACGGTGGCCGTGGCGGGGGCGCCCCGGCGTGAGCTTGCAGATCAAGCGATCTCTCCGGAATTGGAACGGCTGATGGAGGGGCGGCAGATCTATCAGCACAAAGCCGGGGAGGCCCACATTCCTCTGTGCGCCGCTCCAGGCCGATTCTCTCTGGACACCGCAGCCCCCATTCTATCAGAGGGAGACGTACTGGGCTGCGTCATCTTCGCCGCTCCGGATGGTGCACCTGAGGGCGGCGAGGTAGAATATAAGCTGGCCCAGTCTGCCGCCGCCTTTCTTGGGCGCCACATGGAGAACTAACCCCCATTTCGCTATGATTCCGGGCGGATGTCCTGCCTGTATGGACGTCCGCCCCTTTTTCATGGTATGATAACAACATCGGCCAACGCTGGCTGCAAACCAGAAAGGAGCATAAACCATGGAGATCGAACGCAAGTGGTTGACCCAAGGGTGGCCAGATGGCCTGGAGGCAGAAGCAATGATTTGGATGGAGCAGGGATATATCTCTACCCATCCCACTGTACGCATCCGCCTGGAGGACAGTGGGAGCCAAAGCCGCTGCATCCTTTGCTTCAAGGGAAAGTCTGGATCAGACGGGCTGGCACGGGAGGAAATCGAACTTGAGATCACACCTGATGTGTTTCATCGTCTGAAACAACTCATCGGCCAACCACTGATTCAAAAGGAACAACGTCGCTATCTCTTGGAAAACGGTCTGGTACTGGAGGTCAACCAAGTGGATCCTGACGATCCGGAGACATTTTTCTATGCCGAGGTAGAGTTTCCAGACCTGGAAGCTGCCCGGAACTGGCAGCCCGGCTCCCTGCAAGCATATCTGAAACAAGAAGTCACCGGAACCCCCAGCGAAAGTATGGCTGCCTATTGGAATCGGACCCGAGGGGAGCGTGCGGAGAAAAATACGCCTTAAAATGCACAAATATCACAAAAATTAAAAAGTGTTTGAATTAATTCCTGGAATATGGTATAATAGAAAAACCCTGAGGAGCATCGTGCGTCATAAGATCAGCCTGAAATAATCTGTTTGGACAGAGGAGGCACCCGGATGAATGGATCCTGGTTAGCACAGCACACCCAAGGAGAGGAAGAACTGACATTTCTATTTTGCGGGCAGCAGAGCAGCAGCCCGGGAGAATCAGCCGGTCCAGCAGTACGGGAACACTATGTGCTGCACTTCTGTCTGGCAGGCCGGGGAGACTATCAGTTCCAGGACACACACTGCGCCATTGGCCCGGGAGAAGGATTTTTGGTTCTTCCTGGCGAGGTAGTCTCGATCCGAGCCGACCAACAGGAACCCTGGCGGCAGATATGGGTGGGTTTCACTGGCACACGTGCGGCAGAATACCTGGCCCGCTGCGGATTGGGAGAGAAAAATCGGGTCTTTTGCTGCGACACCCCTGAACTGTTGGAGCGCTGTGTCCAAGAGATGGTCTGCTATGAAACTGTGGGCTGGGGCCACGAGTTTCTTCTGTTGGGCGAGTTATATCGCTTTTTAGGCTGGATTTCCCGCTCCTATAAGGGGCAGAATCGCCGGAAACGAGAAACTGGAACCGACTATGTGGAGCGGGCCACAGAGTACATCCGCAGCCACTTTCAAGAAGATTTGACTGTTGCAAAGCTGGCCCATTATGTTGGACTGAACCGCAGTTATCTCACCACAGTGTTTCAAAATACCCTCCACGTCTCTCCCCAACAGTTCCTGATGCGCTTCCGTATGGAACGAGCCTCTCAATTACTGCTGGAGGGCACACTGTCGATAGGAGAAATAGCCCGCTCCTGCGGCTACCCCGATCCTCTCACTTTTTCCAAGGCGTTCAAACGCACTCTCGGGATGACCCCCTCTCAGTATCAGAGCCGCCAAACACTTTCCAATCTTGTACAGCCGCCATCCAAAGATTCAGAGCCTGGGTGACCTGGTCATGGAAAGTCAATCAAGATATGATATCAGAGACCGCCTGTGGGCGGTCTCTCTTTTTCAACTAAATTTCACATTCAAACAGGTTTCCATTGTCATTTTCCGGAAAATACGATATAATAATATACAAGGAACTGTTGCTCCTGCTCATATACAGCTACAGCTGCGGCGGTTTGGCCGATTGCAGACAGGAGGTGTGCCAAATATGAGTCACTATGTCATTTCTATCAGCCGTGAATTTGGCAGCGGCGGTCGTCTCATCGGCAAGCGGCTGGCCGCTCGGCTTGGAATTCCATGCTATGACCGTGCTCTGATCCAAAAGACCGCGGAAAAGAGCGGCCTTTCCCCGGAGTTTATCGCCCGGGCAGAGGAGCGGGCCAGAAGCCGCTTCCACCTGTCCTTCTCCCCCATCGGGATCGGCGTCCCCTCCTATACCCAACAGGGTGTCCCCATCAGTCTCCAGGCCTTCTTTGCCCAGGCAGAGATCATCCGGGAGTTAGCGGACGAAGGCCCCTGTGTCATCGTAGGTCGGTGCAGCGACTACGTCCTTGGAGACCGTCCTGGGTGCTTGAAGGTGTTTATCCATGGAACTCTGGAAGACCGCGTGTCCCGCTGTGTGGAGGAATACCATATCTCCACACAGAATATGATAGACCGGATCCGGGAAATCGATCGAGGCCGGGCCAACTACTACAACTACTACACAGGGCATAACTGGGGAGAGATGCGCCGGTATGACTTGACTCTGGATTCCAGTGTCACCGGCATCGAAGGCGCAGTGGAACTGATTGCATCTCTGGTCCGTATCCGGGGAATGCAGGATGGAGCAACGGACTAATCTCCCTCTGCTCTGGTGGAAGGAGGCACGATGGAGGAAGTTTGCATCCTGATTTCCGGCACACAGGGACGGACGGCACGGTATGAAGCGGCGATCCGCCAGGCAGGCGGCCGACCAATGGTAAATCGCTGTCCCCAACTGGACATAACCTGCAGAGGGCTTCTGCTGTGCGGTGGGGGTGATCTGGCTCCTGCATGGTATGGTGCAGCGGATCAAGGCTCCGGGCCCCCGGACTTGGTTCGGGATCAGACAGAACTCTCTCTGGTCCGGACCTATCTGGCCGCAGGCCGACCTATCCTTGGGATCTGCCGAGGGCTCCAGGTAGTAAATGTCGCTCTGGGCGGCACTCTCATCCAAGATCTGGGCGATATCCTGCGTCCCTTCCATCAAGGAACGTGTGACCTGTGGCACCCCATCTGTACCGAACCGGGCAGCCTGCTCCACAAATTGTGGGGCAGCCGCGTCCTGATCAACAGTGCCCACCATCAGGCTGCAGATCGCCTGGGTGAGGGGCTTCGGCGCACTGCCTGGAGCGAAGGCGGAGTGATCGAGGCTGTGGAACATACCCAGCTGCCCGTAGTTGCCGTTCAGTTCCACCCAGAACGGCTGGATCGAGCGGCTGAGGACACAGCAGACGGCACCGCCCTTTTCCAGTGGTTGATTGCCCAGGCAGCAGGCTGAGCAAGTTCTGTCCCAATTACAAACACGATAAAAGGCTGATGCCTGGGAGAAATCAATGAGACAATCAAAGCGAACAGGATGGATATGGACACTGGCCGGGCTGCTGACCCTTAGTATTACACTTTGGAGCTTACCCTGCACCCAGGCTGCGGAGGCCGATACGCAGGAGGCCGTACTGACTGGCCCGGCAGAGGAGTCCTTCACGCCAGGGCATACAGCCGAGGAGCCCGCTGTACCCGAATCTGACATGCCGCCATCAACAGATCAGTATTTGTCCACTCTAAATCGGCTCCTTGCCCTTGGCCTGAGCCAGGAGGAGTCCGACAGCCTGTGGCTCCGACTGGATCCCGCGGGAATCGAGGCCTGTCTCCAGGGGGAGGGGGCAGCGCAGCGGCTCGCTCTCCTCCGCCTGAACTTTGCCCACCCAGAGCTTTTAACTCGCTATCAGGCAGAACTGAACTATTTCCCTGACTTTTCCCCCGAAGAAGCGGTAGTCCGGGTAAATATCGGCCTGGATACTCCACCTTATATTGTGGATGAGCCAGTGGCCGCCCCAGCCTCTCTCACCGCCCTGGTAAACAAGTACCATCCCCTGCCGGCCGACTATGTACCTGAGTTGAAGCTCCTACCGCCCAGCTATACCGCCTCTCAAGGGGGGCGCCTGAGGCCAGAGGCCTGCGAGGCCCTTCAGCGGATGGTGGATGCAGCAGCGGAGGAGGGCCTGCGGCTGTACAGTGCCTCTCCCTACCGCTCTTACGATGCCCAGGAGCGGGTCTATCAGCGCTATGCTGCCCAACAGGGAGTAGAGGCTGCCGACACTTACTCCGCCCGGGCCGGCTTCTCTGAGCATCAGACCGGCCTAGCCCTGGACATCAATGTAGCCAGCCTATCCGCCCGCTTTGAGGAGACGCCGGAGTACGCCTGGCTGGTGGAACACAGCTGGGAATATGGCTTTATCCTCCGCTTTCCTCAAGGAAAGGAGGACCTCACCGGATACCTTTTTGAACCGTGGCATTATCGCTATGTGGGAGTGGAGACAGCCCGCCTGTGCCATGAATATGACTGGACTCTGGAAGAATTTTGGGCCCGGCAGCCCGCCTGTGGGACAGGCCCTGTGCTGACACTGGAGGGGAAACCCATCTCCTTTTCCCGAATCCCGCTGGAGTTAGAAGGGGATATCTATGTTCCTGCCAGAGAGCTGGCCAGAGCCATCGGCTGGGCCAGTGCGGAGCAGCCGGACGGCATCCTGCTTCTGTGGGGCAACCGGCAGCAGGCACATCTCACAGAAGGAGTCTCCCTGTTCTCTGGGGGACGCAGCATCCCTTTAAACTGCCCAGTCATCCGGGCCAACGGAGTGCTTATGGTGCCGGTTCAGGCATTCTGTCAGGCCCTGGATCTCCCTTGTGCCCAGGGGGAGGCTGGACTAGATCTCCAGGTAAGTTCGGATACCTGGAACTGGGTCCAGAAGGTAGATCGGTCCTGCCGAGAGCGTGGTATTACCCTGGAGCAGGCGGTAGTCGATCTGACTGTTGACCATTTGGAACGCTGGCTCAGTCCAGCGGAACGGTGGCTGTCTCCTCAGTTGGATCTGTTTTTCTGGACGGCAGGTCGAAAATAGTTCTCCACGGGCGCGGTGCCATAGGCTCCGCGCCCGCCCGTTCATATACTGGTCACAAAATATTCACATACTCCCATAGATTTTTCCAGCGCCTGGAGGTACACTGCACGTAGTTAACCTGTTAATTTTTCAGTATATCTGAGAATTCAAAACGTCCCAAGAAAGGATTGGATTTGATGCAAGAAGTAAAAAAGCCCTCCAAGCGGCCGCTGATCTGCTACTATTTAGCGGCCCTGCTGATCCTGATGATCCTAAACATGACCTTATTCCCCGCCGTACTGGAAAAGCCGGTACAGGATGTGACCTATGACCAGTTCATGTCCATGACCTATGACCATAATGTAGGTCAGGTGGAAATCGAGGGGGATGAGATCACCTTTACCGACAAGGCCGCCGAACATATCTATCGCACCACTGTAACAAACGATCCCGGCCGGACAGACCGCCTGTTCGAAAACGGCGCCCAATTTCAGGAGATCGACACCCAACCTGGTCTGCTTACCTCGATCCTGGTGGGGTGGGTACTCCCCCTGCTGCCCTTCCTGCTGATTGGCTATTTCCTCAACCGCCGGATGAAAAAAGCCATGGGCGGGGATGGCATGATGTTCGGCATGGGGGGCGGCTCCGGAGCCAAGGTGTACGTCCCCTCCTCCACCGGGATCCGCTTTGCTGATGTGGCCGGTGAGGACGAGGCCAAGGAACTGCTCAGTGAGATCGTGGATTTCCTCCACGACCCGGAGAAATACCGCCAAATCGGCGCCAAGCTTCCTAAGGGCGCTCTGCTGGTAGGCCCTCCGGGTACTGGTAAGACCCTGCTGGCCAAGGCCGTAGCCGGCGAGGCCAACGTCCCATTCTTCTCCATCGCCGGCTCGGAATTTGTGGAAATGTTCGTAGGCCGGGGTGCCGCTAAGGTCCGCGACCTATTCAAGCAGGCCAACGAAAAAGCTCCTTGTATCGTGTTCATTGATGAGATTGATACCATCGGAAAGAAGCGCGATGGACAAGTCGGCGGCAACGATGAGCGGGAGCAGACCCTGAATCAGCTGCTCACCGAGATGGACGGCTTTGACGGATCCAAGGGCGTGGTGGTACTGGCCGCCACAAACCGTCCTGACAGCCTGGATCCTGCCCTGCTGCGGCCCGGCCGTTTTGACCGGCGCATCCCAGTGGAACTGCCCGATCTTCAGGGACGAATCGAAATTTTGAAAGTCCATGCAAAGAAGATTCGCTTGGCAGAAGATGTGAATTTTGAGCCTATTGCTAAGACGGCAGCCGGAGCCTCTGGCGCAGAACTGGCCAACATTGTCAACGAGGCCGCCCTCCGGGCGGTGCGCAGCGGACGCCAGTTTGCCACTCAGGAAGATCTCCAGGAGAGTGTAGAAGTCGTCATCGCCGGCTATCAGAAGAAGAGCCGGGTGCTCTCCGACCAGGAAAAAAAGATTGTGGCCTACCACGAAACAGGCCATGCTCTAGTAGCTGCCCTGCAGTCCCATTCGGCTCCAGTACAGAAAATCACCATTATCCCCCGTACTTCCGGCGCCCTTGGCTATACCCTTCAGGTGGATGAGGGAGACCATTTCCTCATGTCCCGGGAGGAACTGCTGAACAAGATCGCCACCTACACCGGTGGACGGGCCGCAGAGGAACTTGTGTTCCACTCGGTGACTACCGGCGCCTCCAACGATATCGAGCAGGCCACCAAGCTGGCCCGGGCCATGATCTCCCGCTTCGGGATGTCTGAGGAGTTCGGCTTTGTCGCCTTTGAGACAGTAAACAACCAGTATCTGGGAGGCGACACCTCTCTCGCCTGTTCTCCAGAGACCCAGGCACGGATGGATCAAAAGGTTACGGAACTTGTCTCCCAGCAATACCGCCGGGCTGCGGAGTTACTGCGGGCCAACGAAGGAAAGCTGCACCAATTGGCTGGTTACCTTTACGAGCACGAAACCATCACCGGCGAGGAATTCATGGAGATCCTCTCTCAGGCGGCTCCCGAACTGGAGGCCCCAGCAGATCATATAGAGACATAAAAGTCACCCCCCCGGCCAAGCCGGGGGGGTGACTTTACTGCTTTATAGGGGCTTTTTGCTGCCAACTCACTGCGCGTTCCGATACATAAAGGTCATGATCTGGGCGCGAGTGCAATCGGCATCAGGGCTGAACCTGTCACTGCTGGTGCCTGCGGTGATGCCTTCGGATACAGCCCAGCGTACCGCTTCAGCGTAGTAGGTGCTGCCATCCACATCTGCAAAGTTCATAGCGTAGTTCACCACAGGAGAGCCGTTGGCCCGCCACAGGAAGGTAACCGTCTGAGCACGGGTCAGGACGGCATCAGGGCTGAACGTAGTGGCCGTTGTACCGCTGGTGATGCCCTTTTCTGCGGCCCACAAAACCGCATCATAGTAGTAGGCATCTGCGCTTACATCGGTAAAGGAATTGACCTTAGCAGCCTTCGGAGAACCGTTGGCCCGCCACAGGAAGGTGACCATTTGAGCACGTGTGCAGGAAGCGTTGGGACTAAAGGTGGTGGCTGTTGTGCCAGAGGTAATTCCCTGATCCACAGCCCACAGCACTGCGTTGTAGTAATAGTCGCTCTTAGTGACATCAGAGAATCGGCCTTCAAGTGCAGTTTCCACCTGTTTGAAGCTGGCATCTACAGTGACCTTGGAACCAGGCATAGTGAAGGAGAACTTGCCGTTCCCCAGGTCCTTGAGCTTCATGGCATTGCCGTTCTTGTCGGTAACAACCAGCTCATTCAGAACGTAACCCTTGTCAGCTTTTACGGTGACCGTTACAGTGTCGCCCTTGTCAGCGCGCTTAGGGGTAACGATCACAGAGCCATTTTTGACCGTATCTACGGATACGGGATAATCGCCGCTGGAACTGCTGGAACCTCCACTGCCGGAACTGTCCTTGTGCCACTGGGCGGTAAAGATAGTATTCTTGGTGATGGTAACTGTGGCGCCGGCCTCATAGGTGTCCGAACCGTCAGACCAGCCGAGGAATGTATAGCCATTTTTACTGGGCGTGTCAGGCAAGGTATACTTACCGCTGACAATTTCCTGTTTTACCACGACGTCGCCGTTCTTGACCGTGACGATGTACTTGTTGGCACGGGTCTGAACGATCTCACCAGTTACATAGGAGTTCTCGATGGTCACGGTTCCCTCGCCCACATAGATTGTTTGCTGACCAGCGTCCTGGCCGTTTCCATTGCCAGTCAGAGTCAAAGTGGAATTCTCCACGGTCAGCTGTCCGTTATCATTCTTCAGCTGGACCGCACCCTTGCCCTGATAGGCAGGATTTGTCTCCAGGTTGGGAGATGTTGCACTGTTGGTCACAGAGACATTTGCGTTGTTCAGCAAGGTGATCTCAGAGGCATAGATCCCGGTGTAGCCCGCTTGATCAACGGTAACAGTCGCATTGTCCACGGTGATCTTCTCAACACTCAGGCCGTGGGTGCCGCAATTCCCAATCGACACCTTCGAGTCCTTGATTTCCCAGATCCCGCCGTTGGAGAAGTGGCCCTTAATGCCATCGGCAGTAATCGTAGAACCACCAATTACAGTGACCTTGGCATTCTCGCCGCCTTGCATCACAAAGCCATTCGCCACATTGCTCAGGGTGATCACGGACTTGTTTGCAAGCTTCAAAGTTCCGTACACATCAATAGCATCACCCTTGTCCGCAGCTCGGTCTGCTCCAGTGATATCAAGTTTTACACCATCCAGAGTGACCGTGGTGTTTTCGGTGATTTGGAGCGCCTGAGAACGGTTGGTCGCAGTCTCTGGCATGGTGATGGAGATTACCTTGTGATTTCCATTGATTGTAATACTCTTGTGGATACCCAACAGAGAAATGTTGCTTCCGCTTACCGGATCGGAGCCATTCAATTTGTCCAGAGTATCAATGTCTGCCAACAAGGTGACCGTATCACCGGGGGTGGCGGCAGTGATAGCATCCTGAAGGGTCGCATAGGTTTTGCTGCCAACCATGGCTACCTGACCTTCCGTGGGGGAAGTGTTGATCATTTCGCCGTTCACGGTAGAGTTTACAATGGTGGCACCGATGGGGGCGCTGCCGGAGGCAATGGTGCTGTCCACAATTCCCATACTGCCACTGTCCTCAGCTTTGGTAACACTTTCGGTGACGGTAGTTTTATTCAGACTTACGCTGCCGGTACCGCTCTGGGCAACGGTACCCTCAACGGTTACCTCGTTCAGGTTTACACTGCCGAATCCGTCGGCCTTTACGTCGCCTTTTAAGACTGTGTTCTGTACGTTGACGGAGACAGCATTGCTGCCGTCAGCAGGATTCTTCTGCGGATTGCTCTCATATACTGCGGCACCGCCAGAAATAGTTCCGCCGTTGATATTTACCTGGATAGGCTTTTTAGTCGTATGTTGGACAATGGCGATACCGGTGTTGGTGCTGGTTGTGCCATTGCCATTGGGATCGGCTGTGGGTTCGCCGCTGCCGCCCGTGATAGTACCGCCGTTGACGGTTAGGCTGCCAGCACGCATCTCGATTCCTGTATTGCCTGTGATGGTACCGCCGTGAATGGTCAGGGTTCCAACCTGAGGATGGTAGATGGCCGCACTTTGGTCAGAAGTAAGTACAGCAGTTGGCTCCACGGTAAATACGGTATCGCCCAGACCTTCGCTGCCATTACCACCCAGGGCGGCATTGGGGCCGGCATGAATCTTGCCCGCAACTGTGATCGTTTTTCCGTGGTTGGTACCAAAAGCTCCCACACCGTATGTGTCCGGAGCTTCAATGGTGACGTCCTTGCCAATCACAAGCCCGGCCGCCTTTGTTTCGCTGTTATCGCCGACCCGGATCACAGAACTGGTGTCAACAAGTGTGCCATTTGGGGGTTTGATACTGGTAACAGTACCGTTTCCAGTCAGATTCAGGATTCCAGACTTAACATGAAATACACGGCAGTCATTGCCGGTGAGGGTGTGGTTGCCAAGGTCGAGGGTAACATTGTTCTTGATAACGATAGGGGTACTGATCTCCATATCGTCCTCCAGCACCATGATGTCACCGTCAGCCACACCGATATTGCCGGGAACGGGGTTGAAAAATGCGTTCAGGGCAGCAGAGGTAGAGGGACGGAACATCCTGCTTCCATCTGCATTATATTCATAGACATAAGAACGATAATCTGCAGGTCTGGATTCCTGAGGAGTATCTGCCCAGGCCCAATAACTGACGGCGGGTGTACCTGCTGGCAACACAACACTCGCATCAGCGACATCGACGACCACGATCTTATTGCTTCCAGTCATAAATTGGTTGTCTGTCAAATTGAGCGGATGGCCTGCTTTACCTGCAACTTGGATAAAATGTTCAAATTGATCAAAATTGAAGGTGTTATCCATCACTTTGGCATTTTGAGTTTTCTGGAAATAAAATGCTCCCGCATTATCAAACGTATTTCCGGAAATCAAAAAGTCATGATTGGCCGCGTCCGTAGTGGTAATACAAGTCGCTTCCTGACCGGAACCGCCTGCATCTACATTCACACTGTAAACATGATTGACAAAGGTGTTCTTCTGAATGGTGACTGTACCGTTGATGCTGGGCAGCATGGTGCGGAATGCGCCTTCAAAACGGTTGTTTGTGAATGTGAAGCTGCCGCTTTCGCCCTGGGTGTCCATAGAAAGGCCGAAAGACCACTCGGACGCATTTTCTGTCACAGTATTCTGTCCTTCATTCATGAAGAGGCAGTTATTGATCAAGATCGCAGCGTTATTGCCGTTTAAGACCTTCGAAACGGTTTTTGACGTCTCTACACAGGGATACTTGACCGTGACGTTCTCCATCGTGATATGGTTTTCTTTTGTACTGCCGATTGTAAAAAACACTTGGTTATTTTGAGCAGCAGTAAGAACAACATTCCGGAGGGTGCCATTCTGTAGATCGACAACACCAGTGATCGTGTTCTTCTGTCCATCGATGGTCACAGGCTGATCGATTACCAGGCTTTGATACAGCGTGATGCTATTTTTCAAAACAATCTCCGCTTGCGCCTGAGTGACAGCCTGTCTCAGTCCCGCTTCATCCAGCACTTCTATTGTCTTGACTGCGGTATGAGCAGCATTGTTATCTGTAACAGATACTGTCTGGTCATCAAGAAGAGGCTCATTTTCAGGATTTGCTCCTGTTTGGATGCTTGAGCCCTCCGTGATGGTGGAGGTCGGTTGCTGCACTTCTGGGTCAACTGTGGATTCCGCAGCCGTTGCAACTGTTGGAAGAAGCGACAGCACCATTGTCAATGCCAGAGAAATGGAAAGTAGCCGTTTTTTCATAGTCTCCTTCTCCTTTGTAATATTCGTACCAACAGTTTGTAAAATAGCAGATACTGTGTTACAAGCTGCTGAAAATACTGAATTTATGATACATCATATACCCAAAAAATGCAATCTAAACGTCTGCGATTTTACAGAAGAATGGCCGAAAACCCCATTACTGGCTTCAAAATAGATCGTTTGAAGGGCATAGATGCAAAATCAGCAAAAGCCCTTTCGCGGGGAGTGCCCCCATCCCACGCTGATCTATTCGTCAGGGCATAGACTAAACTTCCGAAGTGCGGCAAGGCTTCTTCGTCAGTGCGAAGAAAAAAACAAGGATCTCTGTGGCGGGATATGCCAGCCATACACCAGTCATTCCCCAAAGGCTGGAAAGGAACCACGCCATGGGAATCAACACGAAAAAGCTGCGCAGAACAGAGATGATTTGTGCCGGAAGTGGATGGTTGATGGAAATATAATAAGTAGACAGGACAATGTTGAATCCGATGAATGGGCATGCCATAAAGTAAAGTTTTAATCCTGGAACCGCATAACCGGCCAGAATGAGATCCTGTTCCCGGTTAAAAACAGAAACCAGCTGGGGCGTATAGAAGAAAATGATCGCATAGATCGTCAGAGAAAGCAGAATGGATGTTATCAGGGCGGCGCGCAGAAGTATCTGTACCTGACCGTGCTTGCCGGCCCCGTGATACTGACTGATCAAGGGCTGCATCCCTTGTGATAAACCGGTATACAGCGCAATGACGACCAGAGAGATCACACTGATGACGCCAAAGGCTGCAACCCCTACGTTTCCGGAGATTCTCAAAATAATGGAGTTGAATAAAAACATCACAATACCGGATGCGGCCTCCGTTAAAAATGGAGGAGTACCATTGGACAGGATTGTCCCTGTATTTCGTTTTACTTGGGCAGGATCTGGCCTTGTCAGATGGAAGCCATTCTTTTTTTTCACAAAATACGGCAGCAATACAAGCATACTGATCACCGGAGAAAGTCCAGTCGCAAGAGCGGCTCCGAAGATCCCCATACGAAGAGGAAAAATGAACAAGTAATCCAAAATAATATTGGAGAAACTGCCTGTTATCATGGCGGCCATGGAAAGAGATGGAGCACCATCATTTCGGACAAAACTTTGAAGGACATGGTTGAGCATGAATGCAGGGGCAAACACCATCAGCACTTTCAGATACAGATTGGTGATCTCAAATACCTGACTGTCGGCTCCGAGAATCTTGACCAGGTGATGAGAGGCGAAAACCCCAGAACAAAAGAATAGCGATGCAAATACAAGAACCAGGATCAAGGCGTTTGTAAATACTTGGTCTGCAGCTTTGGGTTCGTCGCAGCTTTTCAGAATGGAGAAACGTGAACTGCTGCCAATGCCAATCATCAGTCCAGCCCCGCTTATAATACAGAATACAGGAAACGCAAGATTCAACGCAGTAAGTCCATTGGTCCCAATGTCGGCAGACACAAAAAAGGTGTCTGCCAATGTATAGCAGGAATAGGCGATTTGTCCCAAGATATTGAATGAAACATACTTTAGAAAATCTCTGAAAACCTGTTTGTTGTTCATATAGCCTCCTGTGTCTATTTGAAATCGAGATAAAAAGCGCTCCCAGATGCAAGTAGCCTTTGCATCCGGGAGCGTTTCAAACCGTGATGATATCATAACATAGATGTCAGCAAAGAGCAAGATGTGATCTCACGCTTGGCATGGAACCCCTTGTTCGGGTGTTTTTTGACCGCCTGGATATGACGGCTGGTACAGCCCTCCCCTCCACGGCTGCGGCAAACTTCTCGATGACGCTTCGTTTCCGTCTTTCAGATTCCGCTCCCCCACCGGTTTGTATGTTGTCGTTGACAAAGATAACATAAAAAATCGGACGAACCGTTTCACAGCGGCTCGCCCGATTTTTATCAGCCAAAATTCAGAATATCGTGAGTTCCAAGCGCCCCAGTTTTCTGGCACCATTGGCCACTGCTCCGGCGCAGCAGGCAGAATCCTCAGCGGTCGCTCACCCACCAGGATTCCCCCTGAAAAATCAGGTCATCCAGGTCTCGGGGCGTGCGCTGCCCCTCCTCCGGTGTGATCGTCCGTACTGCATTGTCATCCATGGGTCATTCCTCCGTGTTTATATTTCATCTGAACCCGACCTGTTTGGTCGGTATACAGACTACTATATGCGGGACAACCCAGGATATGTGCCGAATTTTGTACACCGAAAGGAAAAATTTTTGATTCTCTCTGCGGATAACGTCAAGTCTTGTCCAAACACCGTTCAAGCGGGCAGTTCCACCCGCACACCGCACACCAGAATATGATCCACCTGGCTTGGGTCGATGACACGGGGATCGCTGGCCTTGGCATATCGGACCCGCTTCTCCACATAGGGCACGCCCTCATAGAGATCATTGCTGACCCCATCCTGGCATCCACTGCCTCCGTTGAGCTGTGTCAGCTCCAGGCTCGTGCCATCCTTCATCACCAGAACTGTCTCCAGCGCATCCCAGCAGTCAAACCAAGTGTGGGGATCGGAGGCCGCTCCAGCTGAAGTCCCTGCCGCCCGTCCATGGTGGTCGTAGCAGGAGCCCCCCTCGATGCGGACAGTGGCGGTCAGCGGGGTGATCTCAAGCCCAGTCAGCGTGGCGGTTCCGTCCCGATATGGGATCTCTACATCGGGGGCCAGCCGGACCGCCTGGTCCGGATAGTTCAGGGCCACGTCCTCAAAATGCCATGTGTGGTCCTTGATGGCCCTAGTCACATCCCCCTTGTGGAGCACAGCCCGGTCGGTCCCCGGATCGCTCCACCAGCAGTCCACAATGGGCTCCAGTGTGAGATCCACGGTCTGCCCCCGCAGCGTCCCTTGCAGCGCAGTCAGCTTCAGGCAGAAAGAGATGCGCTCATCCCCAGGGTCATCGTCCGGAATGGATGTGATGCTGCTGCCGGAATAGTCCTCCGCTGTCCTCATGGTGTAGCCGGAGCAAAACTGTCCGTCCTCCGGGGGGCAGAGCACCGTCCCCTCTGGGGCGGTCACCTCTATCCACACATAGCTGTTGACATCGTCCCCCACACAGTCGGTAAGTGCCACCGTCCAGCCGTTCCAACTCTCGCTGAGCCCCAGCTGGTAGATGCTATCCTCCAGAACACCCTGATCCTCGGGGGTGCGGGCCTCAAAATAGTCCAGCAGACCGCCCCCCACAGTGGCCGCCAGGGCCCCCATGGTCAGCGCGGCCGCCGCCCCGATCCCGATCAGAAACCGGTGCCCGGTGTGACGGATGATCCGTTTTGTTGGCTCATTCATACGCTCCTCCTGTTCTGCCGCCTGCCGCAGGCGGTCTGTCAGCTGTTCCTTTTCTTCCGGTGTGAAGGTAAAGTGGTCAAAGGAATGGTTCAAGTCAGCCATCGTACACCTCCAATTCTGACCGCAGCCGCTTTCTGGCCCGGCTCAGCCGCTGGCGGGCGGCGGCGTAGGAGCAGCCGCACATTCCAGCGGCCTCCTCCAGGCCGTAGCCCTCACAATAAAATAGATAGACCAGGATCCGCTCCCGGTCCGGGAGCCGCTCCACCGCCTGCCAGACCTCATGAACCTCCCCGGGCGAGGGGGCTGCCACCCGCTCCGCCTCCTCCAGAGGCGCGGTGCGGCGGAAGCGGCTGCTTTTCAGCAGATCCTTGCTGGCGTTGATGGCACAGCGCAGAATAAAGGCCCGCTCGTGCTCCGGACCTTGAAAAGACTGCTTCTCTTCCAGCAGGGTGAGGAAAATATCCTGGCAAATATCCTGGGCGTCGGCGCGCCCCAGGGAATATGCGGCGCACACCCTCAGGATCGGGTCGGCATACTCCCGGATGAAGCGCTCCGCCTGATCTGGCCGGCTCCACTCTGTCATGGCACCGCCTCCTTTCATCTGGTATACGACCGAGCAGCCCAATTTGTGACCGATGAGAAAAAAATGCGGCGGGAAGGGCAATCCTTCCCGCCGCGTCCATATTTAGATGTGCAATATGAGGACTTAGAACTCCGCATTGCCCACCGTACGGGGGTGGGGCAGGGTATCGCGGATATTGGCAATTCCGGTGAGATACATCACCATGCGCTCAAAGCCCAGGCCATACCCAGCGTGGCGGCAGGAGCCATACCGCCGCAGGTCGCAGTACCACCAGTAGTCCTCCGGGTTCATGCCCAGCTCCTTGATCCGGGTCTCCAGAATATCGATGCGCTCCTCACGCTGGGAGCCGCCGATGATCTCGCCAATGCCGGGGACCAGGCAGTCGGCGGCGGCCACGGTCTTGCCGTCGTCGTTAAGGCGCATATAGAAGGCCTTAATTTCCTTGGGATAGTCGGTGACAAACACCGGGCGCTTGTACACCTGCTCGGTGAGGTAGCGCTCATGCTCCGTCTGGAGGTCACAGCCCCAGTACGCCTTAAAGTCAAATTTGTCGTTGTTCTTCTCCAGGATCTCCACCGCGTCGGTGTAGCTCACCCGGGCAAAGTCGGAGGAGGCCACATGCTCCAGCCGCTCCTTCAGGCCCTTGTCCACAAAGGAGTTGAAGAAGTTGATCTCGTCAGGGCACTTCTCCAGCACCGTACGGATCACATACTTGATCATAGCCTCAGCGTTGTCCATATAATCGCCCAGATCTGCAAAGGCCATCTCAGGCTCGATCATCCAGAACTCGGCGGCATGGCGCTGGGTATTGGAATTTTCCGCCCGGAAGGTTGGGCCGAAGGTGTACACGTTGCCGAAGGCCATAGCGAAGTTCTCCGCATTCAACTGGCCGGAGACGGTCAGGCTGGCACGCTTGCCGAAGAAGTCCTTAGAGTAGTCCACAGAGCCATCTTCGTTCTTGGGAACGTTCTCCAGATCCAGAGTGGTCACCTGGAACATCTCTCCGGCACCCTCGCAGTCACTGGCAGTGATGATGGGAGTGTGGACATAAACAAAGCCCCTGTCCTGGAAGAAGCAGTGAATGGCGTGAGCAGCCACACTCCGCACCCGGAAGGCAGCAGAAAACAGGTTGGTCCGGGGACGCAGATGCTGGATGGTACGCAGGAACTCCACCCCGTGGCGTTTCTTCTGAAGAGGATAGTCCGGAGCGGAGGGACCCTCTACTGCAATAGAGGCAGCCTTTACCTCCAAGGGCTGCTTGGCTCCGGGGGTCAGAACCACCTGGCCCACGACCACAAGGGCCGCGCCCACGTTTTGCCCTGCGATCTCCTTATAATTCTCCAGCACATTGGCATCCATGACAACCTGCAGGTTCTTAAAGCAGGAGCCATCGTTCAGCTCAATGAAGCCGAAGGTCTTCATATCCCGGATGGTGCGGGCCCAGCCGCAGACGGTAACCGTCTGGCCGCCCAGCGCCTCCTGATCCGCGAAGATCGCGGCAATGGTGGTGCGGTCCATAGTAGTTCTCTCCATTCCTCAAAGTATTTTCAGTTTATTTAATTGCGATTTGTACTTCATTTCTGGCAGCCTTCAGCAACTTCTCCCTATGGGAGAACAACAACAAGGCCAGCGCAGAGTTTGAAAAAGCCTGTCCAAGTTCTGGACAGGCTTTTATTATAATGCGTTTCCCCACATTTTACAAGTGTCTGCCCATATTTCTCCCCGTTTTCTCCTGGATTTTCCCCTACTCTCTCTTTTCCAGCCGGATCACCAGGGCAGTACGATCATCGGTAGCCCCTTGCGGGCTATGAGTAATCAACTCACGCGCCAATTCCTTTGGGCTTCCCTGGTCGAATTTGGCCAGCCGCTCCCGGAGCCAGCCATCGTCCTCCGTCCCTGTTACTCCATCGCTCACTAAGAGCACACAGTCTCCGGGGGTCAGGTGGATGGGAAAGCGGTCGGGGGCACTTCTTTCCTCTGCCTCCAGCCCCGCTGGAAGAGAGGTCCCGGAGATCCGCCTCACCGTCCCACCCTTCCGCACATAGGTGGGGGCTGCACCCAGCTTAAACACTATCCCATCTCCGGTAAACAGATCCACCTGGAGCAGATCCACCGTGGTGAATCCCCCGGCCTCCTCTCCCCGGAGCGCCAGAGCAGAGTTAAGCGTAACCAGAGCGTGCTCCGTCTCTACACCGGCCTGAAGAAACTGTTCCAGCAGCCGCAGGGCCAGACTGCTTTCCCGGTTGGCCTGGGGACCACTGCCCATCCCGTCGCACAGCAGAACATACAGCGTACCATCCTTCCGCTTGAAGTAGGTACCCGCATCCCCACTGACCGTTTCACCATCTTTCTTTTGCGCTGCGATCC
This sequence comes from Lawsonibacter sp., assembly GCA_037257225.1. Lineage (GTDB taxonomy): Bacteria > Bacillota > Clostridia > Oscillospirales > Oscillospiraceae > Lawsonibacter. The sequence goes on along the minus strand of JAYCWP010000036.1, from coordinate 2,297 downwards.
CAGCCACCGCCATCAGCGGCTCCTGCTGAATAAGCGTCAGGTGCTCCTCATCCTGCTCCTCCAGTCGCATGGGAACTGCCATCAGACTGACCAAATCCGCCAGTTCCTCCGGGGATGCCAAGAGAGGGCAATCCGGGCCCTCCAGTTCGATCCGAAGCCGCCCTCGCCCATCCCGAAACACACCGCCCCGCACACGATCTCCCATCCCAGCCAGCCGCTGCCGCAGACGCCGGTCAGATGCGGGATCTGGGATCAACTCCTCACCCAGTTCAGCAGCTGCTGCACTCAATACAGCAGAAAGCTGACCATACTGACGGCATACTGCTGCCCGGCTGTCCTGAATACGGCTGTTGTACTGGCGTCGATAGAGCAGGGCGGTGAGTTCTTCATTCACCGCAGCCAGGAACGCCCGGAAATGGAGGCATCGACTGGAAAAATAACCCGGGAAATCCTCCGCTTCCCCACGGCCCCGGTCCAGCATAGCTTGAGTGGCATCGTTCAGCGCATTGAATGTAGTCACATAGTCTCGCTCCCAGCAGCTGGAGCGCAGCGTGCAGCCCCTGCACACTCGGCAGGCCGCCCGATCAAACACCGTAGCCATATCATTGTCGTTCCTGGGCGGGCAAAACGAGGCGCGCATAGTGTCGTACAGCGTGCGGAAGGCTTGGGCAGTATCCTCCAGCCGCTGTTTGACCCGGGCCTGGGCTCTCTGATCGATAGAGACACTTCCATCCGGAGCCAACCAGGTCCCCAGCCGCCGCAGAGGCCGCTCCGGCAGCAGGAGGAAAGCTGCGGAACCCAAAAGCGCCTCATACAGAACGGACAGGGGCAACCCACGGTCCCAAGTCCACAGCACCGCACCTCCATTGGCCAGCAAATAGGCACCAGCAGCCCGCAGTCTCCTTTTCCCCCGGAAGGCCCCGGCAGCCAATCCGGACAGTCCAAACGCCATAGCGTACAACGGGACCCCGTTGGCAGCCAAATCCATGGACAGTCCAGCGGCTATACCAAGCACCGCTCCAGCAGCAATTCCTCCCTGCCAAGCTGCCGATAAAACTGCCGCCACCGCAAGCGCACGCCCTAGGGAAACGTCTTTCACCAGATACAGTGCAGACAGGGACATCAACCCTGTACACAGCAGCACGGTTAGACTGGCACGTCTTTCCGGAGAGAGCAGTTCCACCCCCCGTCCCGCCCGCATGGGAACCAACAGCTGCCGATAGCACCAGCCAGCTGCCACAGTCATGGCCATCTCAGTCAAAAAATAGATCACATCTACTGTCCGCCACCCCCCCTCAGACAGGTAGATGAATCCGGTACAGCCATTGATCAGTCCAGCGATCAGCGGCATCGCCCAGGGCCTTCGGAGAAGTTTCATATCATAGAAGGCAAAGTTGACCGCAAAGGTCAAAATAGATGCTGCGGCGTACCGCAGCCCATCCGCAAAGCCCAGCAGCACCATATATCCAAAGCAAGCTCCCACCAAGGCAGCTGCGCCACACACTCCGGAGCCTGCCGCACCTACCATCGCCACTCCAAAGGGGGCATAGTCTCCGAACACCAATGCACCGGCCAGCACTGCTGCCAGCAAAAAATGGATCGCCGTATCCGCAAAGCGCAGCAGAGCAGTCGCATCCACGCTCACCTTTTCCCCCGCCCCCCGCTGTCTCCGCAGTCTGTTCCATCTGATCCGCACTGTCTCCTTGGCCTGCATACGCCGCTCCTCCTTTGTTCCGGCAGGCCTTCCAAGGCCCGCACAGCTGTGTAGGAGTCATTATATTACCATTATGTGGAAAAACATTGTCAGAAGCAGGGTTTGATGGAAAAAGACACTCTTCGGCGAAATTCCTTCATAAGCTAGCCTAAACCGGAAGTGCAGTGAGACAGACCTGATTTGGAAAAGAGGAACAAAGGAGCCAGCGGACAGCGCCCTTCTGTTCCCAGAAATCAAAAATGTCGGAGCAAAGCGAACTTTGTTTCGACGTGCAACTATCAGTTAACGCCGATATTTTCATGTGCACAATAAAAGCGCCGCGAAGCGGTAATACCAAATCGAAGCCCAGCGATAGTAGGTTCGGTTTGGAAGCGAGGAGCAGCAGAACGAGCGCACGATGAGCTTTGCCATGAAATGAAAAAGCTCGTCGCAAGCGATATGTCGCTTACGACGAGCTGGCACGCCAGAAGGGAATCGAACCCCCAGCCTCACCCTTAGGAGTAGACCCGATACGACATCGGGAAGTGACATCTAATGCTTAAAAATGCTTGGAAATACAAGGTTTTTCAGCATTTCAAATCCC